>CALUJE010000026.1 GCA_944320885.1 uncultured Phocaeicola sp. | reverse complement strand
GGGAGAGTAGGTAGTCGCCGTTTTTAAAGAAGAGTGGAATCCTCCGCAAGTTGAAACATACTGCGGAGGATTTTTTTTGTTTGTATATGTGCGCCGGTAGGGCGCGATAGTTTTGGAATAAGGTTATCGTATCAGCTGAAGAGTTTTGGCCGGCTGTATTGTCGAAGCCGGTAGAGAATCAGTGAGAATACGCATAAAGAGTTCTATACTTTAAGGATAGGCTTGAGATGAATGGAGTACAGTATATCTTTGTTTGTTAGTGCTAGGGAAAGTAGTATCTGTTAGAATCCTTCGAATTGCTTTCTGTTTGGCTGGTTTGTTCAAGATGATATATATATATATTAAGGTCTGCCTGTGTTTACGTTTATATGGTTTGTTTGAATCTTCATCCGGTTCTTCATTAAGAGACCCTTATTCTTTTATAATTAGCCTCTAGGAACGCTTTAAGGCATCGAATATTAAATCCCCTTCTCAGGGCATAAAAAAGGCCGACATGGAACAAATGCCGGCTTATATACTGTGAATATAATGGAATATCAGTTCAATTCTTTTGTCAGGAAGCTTTCAAGCTCTTCAGCTGAAAGGTGCAGGTGAAATTCCCCTTTGTATGCTATGGATATTCCTCCTGTTTCTTCCGATACAATCACAGCCAGTGCGTCAGTCTGTTGAGAGACTCCCAATGCTGCACGGTGGCGCAATCCGAGCTTTTTGGGAATGTCCAGGCTGTGCGATACCGGTAATATACATCCTGCGGCAGTAATGCGCATATGACGAATTATCATGGCTCCGTCGTGGAGGGGACTGTTTTTGAAGAATATGTTCTCAATCAGGCGCTGATTCATGTTCGCATTGATTTCATCGCCGGTAAGAATGATATCATTGAGAGGTATTGTTCTTTCAAAAACCATAAGTGCTCCTACCTTTTGTTTGCTCATACTGAGGCAGGCCATTACGATAGGCATGATTTCAGAGCGGTCTATCTTCTGTTTCTTGCTGTTTCCGGTCAGCAGACGGAACAGGCGGTTCGCTTTTTCATGAGAGCCTAATGCTTGCAGAAAGCGGCGTACATCATCCTGAAACAGGATAATGAGGGCGATAGCACCTACTTTGACCAGTTGGTCGAAGATTGCACCCAGAAGCCTCATTTCGAGAATCTGTGCCACCAATAGCCAAAGCAGTACAAATATCAGTACTCCGGTGAAAACCTTTACAGAGCCTGATTCTTTCATGAATTTGTAAGCATAATAAAGCAGCAGGGCTACTGAAAGGATGTCAATGATATCTTTTATTTCTATATTGAATTGCATTTTGTAGTATGTCTGTTTTTATATTATTTGGTGTTCAATGCTGTTACGATTCTTACTGTTTCTACGGCTTCTTTTACATCGTGAACTCTTAGAATATTGGCTCCTTTTAGTAAGGCTATCGTATTTAATGCTGTTGTTCCGTTCAATGCTTCAGACGGTGTATTTCCCAGCAGTTTGTATATCATGGACTTTCTTGATATACCTACAAGTACGGGCAGATTAAACAAGCTGAATTCTTCAAGATGGTTCATCAGTTCATAATTATGTTCCAATGTTTTGCCGAAACCGAATCCGGGATCAAGAATAAGGTCATTTACTCCCATTTCGTGAAGCTTGTATACTTTTTCGGAGAAGTACATGAATATTTCTTTCATCAGACTGGTATATTGAGGGCTTTTCTGCATGTCTTGTGGTGTACCTTTCATATGCATCATGATGTATGGAACCTGCAGACGGGCTACCGTATTGAACATTTCCTTGTCCATTTCTCCTGCAGAAATATCATTGATGATATTGACATTGTATTCCTTTACGCACATTTCGGCGACATCTGCGCGGAATGTATCGACAGAAACTATTGCTTCGGGATATTCATTGCGTAATATTTCCAGGCCGGTGCGCAGACGTCTTTTTTCCTCTTCTGCTGAGATGTGTTCGGCATCGGGGCGTGAAGAGTATGCACCTATATCAATAATGTCTCCTCCTTCTTCGATAATTTCCCGACAGCGGGATTTGATATCTTCTTCTGTCTTCTTTCTGCTCCCTGCATAGAAAGAATCAGGAGTAACGTTTAATATCCCCATTACCTTTGGAGAGGATAATTCATATAGCTTGCCGTTTAAGTTGAGGGAAAACTGGTTCATCTGAATGCTTGTTTTTTATATTACAAAAGTACATACAATAATTGATTTTAGAACGCTTTTGTTTCTGTTTTTTGCCTTATCTTTGTACGCAAATTAGTGTAAATGAATTTTTATGGAAATATCATCCTTATATCATATATTCCGGCAATATCCGGTTATTACTACAGATAGCCGTCATTGTTTGCCAAAATCCTTGTTCTTTGCGTTGAAAGGCGCCAATTTTAATGGCAATGCATTTGCAAAGTCTGCTTTGGAGCAGGGATGTGCCTATGCCATTGTAGATGAGGAAGAATATTGTGACGCCCAGGATAAGCGGTTTATTTTAGTTGATGATGTGCTTAAGACCCTGCAGCGCCTGGCAAACTACCATCGTCGGCAGTTAGGAACCCGAATTATCGGTATAACCGGTACAAACGGTAAGACCACAACAAAAGAACTTATTGCGCATGTATTGATGAAGAAATACCGTGTATTGTATACGCAAGGAAATCTGAATAATCATATAGGTGTGCCTTTAACGTTGTTGCGTCTGACTGCAGAAGATGAAATTGCAGTGATTGAAATGGGGGCCAGTCATCCCGGAGATATCCGTGAACTTGTAAACATTGTAGAGCCAGATTATGGAATCATTACGAATGTCGGCAAGGCTCATCTGGAAGGATTCGGCTCTTTTGAAGGAGTGATAAAGACGAAAGGAGAACTGTATGACTATCTGCGTACGAAGCCTAAGTCTATTGTTTTCCTGCATAATGACAATAAATACCTGAATGAGATAGCCGACGGACTGGCTACCATTCGTTATGGAAGTCCTCAGGCTGGAGCTATTCTGAATGCGTGTGGTGAAGTCGTTGAGTGTGCTCCTTATCTGCATTTCCACTGGCGTCAGGGAAATTCCATGTGGCATGAAGTGACAACACACCTGATTGGTTCATACAATATGGACAATATGCTGGCTGCCGTTACCATAGGACTGTATTTCGGAGTGTCATCGCAGCAGATAGACGCAGCGTTGGCTGATTATGTCCCTACGAACAACCGTTCTCAGCTGGAAGATACAGCCAATAACCATCTGATAATTGATGCTTATAATGCCAATCCGACAAGCATGACTGCAGCCTTGAAGAATTTTCAGGCAATGAAGGTTACTCCCAAAATGGCTATTCTGGGCGACATGAAAGAGCTGGGAACTCATAGTGCAGAAGAACATCAGAAGATAGTGGATATGCTCGATGAATGCACCTTTGACAAAGTATGGCTGGTGGGGAGTGAATTTGGCGCTACCCGTCATTCACAACGTACTTTTGACAATGCAGACGAAGTGATAGCAGCTCTGAAGGCTGAAGCTTCCCAAGGATATTACATACTGATAAAGGGTTCTAACAGTATGAAGCTTTCGGCCATAGTGCCTTATTTATGATTTGCTTACAGGCATTCGTTCCCATATAAATCTGGGAATAAGTCTCCATGCGGCTACCAGCATGCGGTATTTCCAGTCAATAGTAACGATGCGTTTGTGATTATTCACAGCATGATATATGGTTCGGGCAACTTTTTCCGGTTTCATTAACAGGGGAAAGTTGCTGTTTTTTATAAGAGCTGTATCTACAAATCCCGGACGGATATCGGTGAATGTTATCCCCAAATGCTTCATGTGCGACAGTTGCGATAAAGCTTGTATGTAAGTATTCTGATACCGTTTGGTTGCAGAATATGACGGTGCGGCTCCCAGTCCTTTGGTTCCGGCAATGGAACTGATTACTGCGATATGTCCGCCTTGTTTCTGTTCTTTAAAGTAGTTGAAAGCAGTTGTTACCATGCGGGTAAACCCTTCAACGTTGGTTCCGGTAGTGTTCAGTTCCGTTTGAATATCAAGTTCCGGATTCTGAAAGCCGATACCCGAACTGTGAAAGTATACATCCATTCCTCCGTTCTCTCTGATTAGCTCTTTCAGTTGTTCTCCGGCCTGAGGAGTACATATGTCAATAACTCTGGTACATACTCTGTCAGGAGCCAGCAGGCGGAGTTCTTCCAGAAGTTCTGCCCGGCGGCCGGCAATACCTACCTGCCAATTGGTATTGATATATAAAAGTGCTGTTTCTCTTCCTATGCCGGATGTGCCTCCAACGATGATAATCTTTTTCATTGCGGTGAAATGGTTAATAAATAAAAACCCGGAAGGCGGTTTATAAAAGACGGGCACTTCCGGGTTATATAATCAGTTTGTCTTTTCTTTATTTCAATGCAGCCAATGCTTCTTTGATACGACGCATAGCTTCGATGATGTTCTCATCAGAAGTAGCGTAACTCATTCTGATGCATTCAGGAGCTCCGAAGGCACCTCCGCCTACGCAGGCTACGTGTCCTACTTCAAGAAGATACATTGCCAGGTCTGCAGCGTTTTCTATCTTGCGCTCTCCGTTTGACTTACCGAAGTAAACATCGCATTTGGGGAACAGATAGAAAGCACCTTGCGGAACGTTTACCTCGAATCCCGGAATTTCCTTTGCAAGTTTTACAATCAGATCGCGACGACGTTCGAAAGCCTGTCTCATCTTTTCTACTTCTTCCTGCGGACCGTTGTATGCAGCTTCGGCTGCTTTTTGTGAAACGGAGCACGGACCAGAAGTATATTGTCCCTGCAGTTTGTTGCAGCCTTTGATTATCCATTCCGGACCGGCGGCAAAACCGATTCTCCATCCTGTCATGGCATATGCTTTCGATACACCGTTGATGATGATTACGCGGTCATGCACTTCGGGGAATTGGGCGATGCTTTCGTGTTTGCCAATATAGTTGATGTGTTCGTAGATTTCATCAGCTATGATATATACTTGCGGGTGGCGGGCCAATACATCGGCCAGTCCTTTTAACTCGTCCTTGCTATAAACAGAACCTGTCGGGTTTGACGGAGAGCAAAGTATCAATGCTTTGGTCTTTGGAGTAATGGCAGCCTCCAGCTGGGCAGGTGTGATTTTGAAATCCTGTTCGATGCCTGCACGTACGATAACGGGAGTACCATCAGCCAGTTTTACCATTTCAGTGTAGCTCACCCAGTACGGAGCCGGTATGATTACCTCGTCTCCTGCACCTACAAGTGTCATGACTACGTTGCATACACATTGTTTTGCACCATTGGAGCAGCTGATTTGGTTGGCTGTATAGTCAAGATTGTTTTCCTTTTTCAGCTTTCCTACGATGGCGTTTCTCAGTCCCGGATATCCGGCAACAGGAGAGTAACGTGAATAATTCTCGTCAATGGCTTTCTTGGCAGCTTCCTTGATATGTTCGGGGGTATTGAAGTCTGGTTCTCCCACACTCAGGTTGATAACGTCAATACCTTGTGCCTTGAGCTCATTGCTCTTTTGTGACATCGCCAAAGTCTCCGATGGTGACAGTCTGTTTAAACGATCTGATAGTTGATTCATATTTATTGTATTTAAATTGTATGTGCTTGGCTTAATTTCTTCTGTCTCCCAGGAAGCGCAGCAAATAAAGGAACAGGTTGATGAAGTCAAGATAAAGCGTAAGTGACCCCAGCAAGGCTATCTTTTTAGTAGAATCATTGACTTCCATTCCTTCACTGAATAACATCTGTTTGATTTTTTGAGTATCGTATGCCGTCAATCCTACAAAGATGAGCACACCGACACCTGATATGATGAGACTCATCGTATTGCTTTGGAGGAATATGTTTACGACGCCTGCAATGATAAGGCCGATAACAGCCATCAGGCAGATGTTTCCGATAGAGGTCAGGTCACGTTTTGTCAGATAACCATATACACACATCACTCCGAATGTGCCTGCGGTAACAAAAAAGGTAGAGGCGATGGATGATGCTGTATAAAGTATGAATATGCTTGAAAGCATGGCTCCGTTAAGCAGCGAATAGATGATAAACATCAATGTGGCCGTAGTAAAGGATATGCGCTGAATGCGTGCTGACAAATACCATACCAGTGCCAGTTCCGCAATTATAAGACCGAAGAATGTCAGTTTACTGCTGTAAATCATGGCAAGTAAGGCGGGAGAGCCGGCTACAAGCAAAGCCATGAATCCGGTAATGGCCAGAGCCATTGCCATCCAGAGATATACCTGACGGAACAGTGACAATTGAGCCGAACGCTCATATGAACGAGTAATTGAATCCATAATCTGTAAAGTTTAAAATGTTATTTGCTGAAATGAAGCGTATGCCCCATTCTTTCTTTTTTAGTATGCAGATAACGCTCATTGTATGGGTTAGGGGTAACCTCTACCGGAACGTTTTCTACGATTTGCAGTCCGTAAGCTTCCAGACCTACACGTTTAACCGGATTGTTGGTGATGAGACGCATCTTGCGGATACCTATTTCGCGCAATATCTGTGCACCTACGCCGTAATCACGTTCATCGGCCTTGTGTCCCAGGCAAATGTTGGCATCAACGGTATCCATGCCATCTTCCTGCAGTTTGTAAGCCTTCATTTTTTCCATGAGTCCGATGCCTCTGCCTTCCTGATTCAGATAAACTACAGCTCCTTTGCCGGCTTCTTCTATCATTCGCAAGGCCTTGTGGAGCTGTTCTCCGCAATCGCAGCGGCGTGAACCGAAAATATCTCCCGTAGCACATGATGAATGTACACGCACCAGTACGGGTTCATCTTCGGTAAATGTTCCTTTGATGATTGCGATGTGCTCCAGTCCGTTGCTCTTTTGTCTGAACGGAATGAGTCGGAAGTGTCCGTATTCGGTAGGCATGTCTACTTCAACACCTTTTTCCACGATAGATTCTTCTTTGAGCCGGTAAGCGATAAGGTCAGCTATGGAAATAAGCTTCAAATCGTATTCATCGGCAAATTTGCGTAATTCGGGCAGTCTTGACATGGTGCCGTCTTCATTCATTATTTCCATGAGGGCTGCGGCCGGATATAAACCAGCCAGACGTGCCATGTCTATGCATGCTTCGGTGTGTCCGGCGCGTCGGAGTACTCCTTTTTCCTGTGCATACAGCGGATTGACATGTCCCGGACGTCCGAAAGTCTCGGGCTTGGAGTTTGGATCGGCCAAAGCCTGTATGGTGGCTGCCCGGTCAGCTGCCGACACTCCGGTGCTGCATCCTTCAAGTTTGTCGATGGTTACGGTAAAGGGAGTTCCAAGCATGGATGTATTTTCATCAACCTGGTGAGGAAGCTCCAGTTCTTTACAGCGTGATATGGTGATGGGAGCACAGAGCACTCCACGGGCATGCTTAAGCATGAAGTTGACTTTCTCGGCAGTTATCTTTTCTGCAGCGATAATCAAGTCGCCTTCGTTTTCACGGTCTTCATCGTCAACAACAACTACAAACTTTCCTTGACGGAAGTCTTCGATGGCTTCTTCTATTGAATTGAGTTTAATTTTGTCCATAGTCATGTTTTATTTGAGGTTTTTTGATTGTATATATTCCTGAAGTTCCCGGCTGGTTACTGTTATTTGTTGCAAATCTTTGTTCAGACGGATTCTGAACATGCAGATGCGTACATATAAGAATATACCGACGGGGAGTATTATTCCAGTCAGAATGTTAAGCCATTCTTTCTTGAACGGGCTTAAGTGTGCTCCTGTTGACAGGATAGGATAATTATTGGTTATTTGCAGTACCTTATAATCTTTGGCGTTACCCAGTTCCTCAACCAGAGCTTCCAGTTTGTTACTCAGGTCGTGAACAAAAGTATCGGTTCCGTTATTCATATATACTTTGATATAATTGGGCAGTTTGGTCAGTCGCTGGCTGCCGGCATATTCTTCGCAAGCCTTGCACATTTCGTTAAGATCGCTGCTTATTCTTTCGTAGTCAGGATCTTCGATGATAACTTCCTTCTTGAACAGATGACGTTGGGTTCTGATGCCGAATATCTTTCGGATGACCGCCATGTAGAGGTCTGCATTGAATACACCTGAGTCTTTGTTTGCCTTGTACGTAAAGAATGCTCCCAGAGGTGCGGCCACAAAAGTACTTATCCACATACCGAACCACATGTTCCAGTCGCCGTTTTTGGCGGCCCGTTCTCCCATACTGTTTATGATGAAGTAGATAAGGAATATGATGACGGACACAACCACAGGCATACCCAGTCCTCCCTTACGGATGATGGCTCCCAGCGGAGCTCCGATAAAGAAGAAGATGATGCACGCAAGTGAAAGGGTGAATTTCTTATATAATTCAACTTTATGCTTGCGGATGGAACTGTTACCGTCTTTTATGGTCAATGTCTTGATAGACATGTCGCTGCTGGCACTTTCTACGCGGCGTTTTGCTTTTGAGAAAATGTCATTCAGGCTTGTCTGGCTCGATACTGCCAGCAGGCTGTCCATGTTGATGGATGTGATTTGAGCTTTCGCTTTTTGTATGGAGTCATACGACGTCATTTCAATGGTAGCATATGTACGCTTTACGGCATCATTGTAATAGTCACGACCGATGCTGTCGTACCGCTGTGTCAGTGAGTCGATGCTATGACGTAGCTGAATCATGTTTTTGCTGGGAGCCTGTGAGTTCAGGAAGCTTCCGTCTTGCATACTGAAGTCAGAGTCAAATTCAATAAGTGTCTGCTTGTCATGAAAGGATTCTCTTCGGTATGGTACGTTCTGTGACGTACTGTTTTGCTGGCGCAGATTCTCAAACTGTTCTCCGTTGTACAGATACAGGTAGAGATGCTTCTTGTCGGCCGTTGTTTCTAGTTTACCGGAGTCGGCAACAATGATGTGCGCGTTTTCAAATCCGTCAGAAAAGTTGTATATCATTACGTTATACAGCATTCCGGTCTTTTTGTCTTTCTTGCGTACGTAGAGATTGTATTTTACACCTTTTTCACTTTCTCCAAGCTGATAGAAAGAACCTTCGGGAATATCCAGCTCTGGCGAAGCCTGTGTCATGGAATAGAGCAGGGTGTAGAGCTTTACCTGTGCGTTAGGACCCGTAACGTTCTGGAAGTAGAATGAAACACATGCAATGAATGTAATGAATATGACCAGCGGACGCATGACCTTAGTCAAAGGTATACCGGCGGCTTTCATTGCCAATAACTCAAATCTTTCTCCAAAATTGCCGAATGTAATCAGTGAGGCCAGCAGTACGGCCAGCGGTGCGGATGTAGGCCACAATGCAAGTGCTGAATAATAGAAGAACTTAGCCAGAACCGTAATGTCCAATCCTTTACCAACCATTTCATCTACATGTTTCCACAAGAACTGCATCATGAAGATAAAAAGGCAGATAAAAGAGGTGCCTATGAACAGCAATATGAAACTTTTTATAACAAATATATCTAACTTTTTTATGCGTAGCATATTTTATCTGCAAGAGGATTATTAATGTGCAAAATTAGCACAAAAAAAGATAGTATATAAGATGTTTTGAAGATTTTTATATATTATGCGCCATATACTCTTTTCAAGGTTTCTATTTGCAGGTCCCACAGTTCTTTTTGTTCGTCTTCTTCTCCGGGTTCGGCAAAGTCTGTGACTTCAAGCATTAATACGTTGGTAAGTTCGTTCTGAACGAGTTTCAGTTCGAAATAGCATCCGCTTTCTTCTTCATCTTTCCATTTGAACCGGATAGAGGAGCCGGGATGCATGTAGGCTATCGTGGCCTGCCGCGTTTCATTCTTTCCCCATTGAAAGGTACATAGTTTATGTTGGATGTCAACTTTGTCCGCAAACCAGCTTTGCAGTCCCGAAGCGGTACTGATGGCATTCCATAAAATGTTTCCTGAGGCCGAAGCCATTATATATTCATTGTGTATCTTGGTCTTTTTCATTATGATTTATTGTTAAGTGTGCCGCAAGATAACGATACTTTTATACACTGCGAAATATATAGGATGTTTTTTTGAGTAAAATGTTATTTATTCATTTTTGGTTGAAGAACGAAAGAGGATGACCTTGTATTTTATTTATAAATAGATGTTTATCTCTATATACGACGCTGTTTCCCGATATGGCATGAGAACCTTGTCCGGATTGTTGCCGGTAAAGGCAAGAAAGTCACGGGAAACAAGCCTGAACATTTAGGAAAAAGGTTTGTGCACACGGCGGTGCACAAAGTTGCATCGCCCTATGCACAGCACTGCACCGCCCGATGCACAACGCTGCATCCTAGGGTGCGCAAAGTTGTTTCGGTGTTTCCCGCATGTCACCGAGCGGCATTTGTATTATGCTCAGTCAAGTTTTATGAAGAATTTTAAGGGCGTGATAAGATATCCGGCTGTCTGGTGCATGAAATATTACTATTAGTCAGTATGTTATGGATGACATCGTCATAAAGTATTCTTTTGATGGTTAAGAGCGAAAGGATGACGGTTGGAAAGAGATTATGTTTTTAATCAAAGCCTTTCTTGTCTTTATCTGCCGTTTATCAGTAAAGGATAATGCTGTATGTATTGTTTTGTGAATTAAGTTATTACAGATTGAGTGAAAAATAAATAGAAAAATAGTTTTAAAAAAGTGTATTTTATATTTGCATGAATGGAAATAATGTTATACCTTTGCATCCGCAATCGAAAAGATGGCGGGATAGCTCAGCTGGTTAGAGCGCATGATTCATAATCATGAGGTCCCCGGTTCAATCCCGGGTCCCGCTACATTAAGAATATTAGACTGTTGAGTGGCTTCCACACTTGATGGTCTTTTTTCTTTATATGCATAGGACTAAAAAATAGCCATCTTTTATGAAAAGACGGCTATGATATAATAATTGGATAAGTTATTAACAGGGTGTTCATAACTATATATTTCTTTCCTACAACTTATAAATAGCAATCCCCGTATCGTTTAAATTGCTACAAATCCCAGCGATGAACATAACTGAGTGAAGTTGTCGCGTCTGCGGCAAGAAAGGAAGATGCTGTTTGAAGGTCCCGGCATTCCATCCTTTCCGAAAAACCATATCAGGTTGTCTTTGAGAGCATAGATATATAGTCCGTCATAATTTGATACTTCTTCCCAGCTCTTGTCAAGGGTTTGTTTCAGTTCCGGAAACAGGTGAGGCTCCAGGCATGCACCATAGGGATATCCTGCTTCGGCACAGTTGTAGTACATGATGGCACGTATGAATGTGTCAATGTCTGTATCGTCTTCCTGCCATTCGCGTGTTCTCATCCAGATTTTATTGGTATCCAGATCAATGGCCCATCGGCAAGTTCCCTGATTTTCGGTAAGGAAGAGAAGCTTGTTGTCTTCAATACTGAGTTCGCTCAATTTGTCGAAATACTCGAACGAACTGGTTATTTGCGGAAGATTTCCGGCAGCCAGATAAAACTCCTTTAGTGTTTGCGGAAGTTTTATTCCCAGGCGCTTTTCTGCATTTTCGATGTCAGAAATAGTATTGCCATATTCTGGCTTCCAAATATCTCCGGTTAGTTGGTTTGCTATTTGAAAGATTGTTTTCATTGTAGTTAGTGCTTATAAAATTCTTTTTACGGTTTATCCGAACAAATATACAATAAATCCTATTAAGATAACATATATAAGTGCATAAGGAAATGCCTTTTTTAATACAACTGATTCTTTTCCGCTTAATTGTTCGTTTGATGTGACGATTGCAATGCTTTGCGGGGAGATTATTTTTCCGGCAGTTGTACCCGACATGTTTCCGGCCGCAAGCCAGTCCGGGCTGATATGTAGCTGTGTGGCCACATCGGCCTGTAATTTGCCAAAGAGAATGTTGGCAGAAGTACCGCTGCCGGTGATGAATGTACCCAGACATCCGATGGCAGGAGAAAAGAGCGGATAAAGTGTTCCCGTTACCGAAGCCAGGGCCATGGCGATGCAGGTAATCATACCGGCATAGTTCATGATAGTGGAAAGACTGATGAGGCATACCAGTGTGATGAATACCTTTCGAAGTTGTTTGAGAGTATTCCATAATGTGCCTGCCATGAGTGTAACCGGTATTTTTTGTATCAGTCCGCCCGTAACGGTTCCTATAAGAAGCAGTGTGCCGCTCTGGGTGAGCCATGCGATATTATAAGTTACGTTTTGCTCCATTATTCTGAAATTCATGGAACTGTTGTACGCCGAAGACAGGGCGTGATTGAATGATGAGAATAACGGACTGGTAGCAATGATAAGTATCAGGATAAACAGATAAATGCTCCATGCCCGCATCTCTTTCAGCTTATCTTTCCATGAGCTGTGTTCGCTTGTGGTGTTATGCCGGCATAACCAGCTGTATATGAGTATGACCAGAATGGAGCATAGACTGCTGATTATGGAGGGAGCTTCTATCCCCATATACGTCACTACGAGATATTGGCTGCATAAGGTTGTGCTTCCTACAAGGAGAGCGACAAGTATGTTTCGGGGGATATCCTTGCGTTTCCGGCTTGTGATGGTGAGGATTGTAAAAGGAAACAGAAACATGAAGACAGCCAGTTGCGTAACAATGTTTATTCCCAGCAAGGAGGCGTTGATTCCCGTTTCTTTTGCCAGTACGACAATGGGTGTTCCTACAGCTCCGAAGGCTGTAATGACACTGTTTGCCAGCAGACATATAACTGCAGAGAAAAGAGGTTTGAATCCTAATCCTATGAGAATGGATATGCAGATTGTTTCGGCGGTTCCAAAGCCGGCCATGGCTTCGAGCAGACCGCCGAATCCCCATGTGATGAGCAGTACCTGTAGAGAACGGTTGTCTGTGACCGATGATATCTGCTGTTTGATGATGTTCATCTGGCCCGTACGCTGCATAAGGTTGTAGCTGAACATGGCCATGGTAATTATATACAGAATAGGGAAGAAGGCTTTTACCGAGCCATATCCTATACAGTTTAATACATCAGATAAATTCATATGAAAAGCACCGATGCCAATAAGAGCCGTGAATAAAAGCGACAGCATGCCACTTTTAGAACTTGACAGCTTGAAACAGCCAATAAGAACAATAAACAGCGCGATTGGAAATATGGAAAATATCAGTTGCATGATGAATATGCTATATGTGGCGTTTATATTTGGGATAATAAATTATATAAAGCGTGGCAAAGCTAGGCAGAATTTCCGTAATGGGAAATGCTTCTGCATATAATTTTGTACCGAGTAATTTTTTATGCTCTTACAAGTAGTTACCTTTGCATAAAAGTTGTGATTTATGGAAAGGAATCTGGAATTGACAATGCTGGGTACCGGCAATGCTGCCGTGACCAAATGTTATAATACGTGTTTTGCAATAAGAAATGTGAATGACTATTTTCTGGTCGATGCCGGAGGTGGTAATGGCATACTGGTTCAGTTGGAACGGGCAGGAATAGATTATACTTCCATTCATACAATGTTCGTTACTCATGCACATACCGATCATATATTGGGAGCCATCTGGATTGTGCGGATGATAGCACAGGCCATGAAGAAAGGCAAGTATAACGGAATATTTGATTTGTATGGGAACGACAAGGTAATAGATTCTTTGGAGCTCTTCTGCCGTCAGACGTTGCCGAAAAGTGTGTTGGCCTATCTGGAGAAAGGTATTTATTTTCATAAAGTGAATGACGGAGACCGGTTTGAGGCTGCGCATATGGAGGTTCAGTGCTTTGACATACATTCCACAAAAGAGAAGCAGTACGGTTTCAGACTTACTTTGCCAGACGGCCGTATTCTGGTCTGTTTGGGTGATGAGCCTTATAATGACTTGAACCGTACTTATGTACAGGGAGCCGACTGGCTGTTGTGTGAAGCTTTCTGCCTGTATGCCGACAAGGATATTTTCCAGCCTTATGAAAAGCATCACAGTACGGCGCTGGATGCCGGAAAGCTGGCCGAAACCTTAGGCGTCAGGAAGCTATTGCTGTATCATACGGAAGACAAAAATCTCTCCACACGTAAAGAACGCTATGGAGCTGAGGCCCGACAGGGATTCTCAGGAGAGATATATGTACCCGATGACTTGGAAAAGATACAATTATAGAAGCTGTTCGTCGGCGGAGATGAAATACTTAATAATATAAGGAGGCTGTCTTAAACAAGGCAGCCTCCTTTTGTGTTTTTGAGGTTAACAAAAGTTAGGTTTAATAGATTGATTGTAAGTGGCCTGTCTGTCTATGGCCAATTGTTTATAAACAAACAGGTTTCAGTTAAGTTAAGGTTCCAGTTTAATTCTTCAGGTAATTCATTATCTTTCCGCTGAGTTGAAGCAGTGATATTTCACATAACTTGATATCATATTGTACGGAGAGAATACGTTCTTCGGCATCGAGCAAGCTCTGTTGTGCTTCACGCATTTCAATACCCGACAAATCACCGAGCATATAACGCTCCATTGCGATTTCATGATTTTCGCGTGCGGTTATCAGGTTTTGTTTTTCCAGATCAAGCAGGTTCAGGTTGTTCTGGTAAGCTTGCCACAGATTGGTAAGGTCGGCACGCAGGCTTTGTTCCAGCTCTTGTTTGGCCAGCTGAGAGTTCTCTATTTCCAGACGGGCGTTTTTACGTTCGCGCCGGCGGTTACCGTCAAAGATGTTGAAACCAAGGGTCAGTCCGGCATTAAAGCCCAGATTCCCACTCTTTCTGGTAGGTGATGACGAATCGAACTTGTTATAAGTATATCCATAACCGGTATTGAATCTCAGGTAAGGATAATCTCTTGACTTTACCTTCTTATAATCAAGCATAGCCAGATTTACGTTCTGTTCGGCTTGCAGCAATGATGCGTTTGTGGCCAGTGTCGATTCCCATAATTCTTCGAACTTGAGATCTGCGTTCACGTCAATCATCGAGTCACGTATGATGAAGAACTCGTCCACATCGGGTACAGCCATCAGTTCGTTCAGGTTAATGCGTGAAGTATGGAGTGCTTCCTGTTGTTTTATGTATTGTGCACTGTCAGCGTTGAAGTCCACTTTTGCCTGTTGGTAGTCCAGACGTGAGAAGTTTCCTATATGATACCGTGCTTCAACAATTCTCATTCGTTCCTTTGAGAGTGAAACGGCATAGAGGAAGTTCTTCAGACGTATTTTCTGCTGCACGAAATTATAGTATTCTGCCGCAATGTTGGCTACCATATCTTCAATAGCCAGGCGGGTATTGGTTTCGCCCTGTCGTTTCAGTTCCTGAAGTTTCTGGTAATCGGCTGTCATGTTGAATCCGTCGAAGATGGTCCAGTTCAGGTTCAGTCCTACATTGGCGCTTTGTTCATAACCGCCGTTTGTCTTGGTAGTGACTCCGGTCTCACGGCTTGTGCTGCTGCTTTTGTCGATGCTTCCGGTATATCCTGCCGTAAAGTCAAGTGTTGGTAAAAGTCCGGCATTGGCCCAGGTACTGTTGTTGCTGCTTATCTGCTCGTCATTGTGGGCAATGCGGAGAGAATAGTTGTTTTGCAGTCCCAGTTCCAGACAGTATTGCAGATTATAAAGCCTTTGTGCCTGAGCCTGGAAAGTGATGCAGGCAATGACGATGATAGTATATATTCTTTTCATTCTTTCTCTTTTTTATTGATACGGTTCGTCGATATGTAACTGTAAATGGCCGGAACGATATACATGGTCAGGAAGGTTGATACAAGCATACCACCAACAACGGCTGTACCCATGGCTATACGCTGGTTACATCCTTCTCCGGTAGCGAAAGCCAGTGGGAGAAGTCCAAGTATTGTTGAGGCGCTGGTCATCAGAATCGGGCGCAGACGCTGAAGTGCCGCATCATGGATTGCCAGCATCTTGTCTTCACCGGCAGCCTGTTTCTGGTTGGCGAATTCCACGATTAGAATACCGTTCTTGGCTACAAGACCAATCAGCATGATGATACCAATCTGGCTGAAGATATTCATGGTAATGTCTCCAAAGTGCATGAAGATCAAGGCTCCGGCGATAGCCAACGGAACGGTAAGCATGATAACCAGAGGGTCTTTGAAACTTTCAAACTGTGCCGACAGGATAAGGTAAATCAGTACGATGGCCAGAATGAAGGCAAACATCAGACTTGAAGAACTTTCACGGTATTCCTTTGACTCTCCCGAGAGGGCGGTACGGAATGTGTCGTCGAGTGTTTCCTTTGCAATCTTGTCCATTTCGTCAAGTCCCTGTCCGATGGTTTTCCCTTCGGCCAGTCCAGCAGAGATTGTTGCCGATACAAATCGGTTGTATCGATACAGTTTGGGAGGCGCTATACCGTTTTCCAGTTCTACCAGATTATCCAGCTGTACCATATCGCCGTTGTCGCTGCGCACGTAGATAGCCTTCAGGTCCGACGGCTTGTTACGTTGCTGACGGTTGATTTCTCCCAGAATTTCATATTGTTTTCCGTTCATGTAGAAGTATCCCATACGCTGTCCGCTCAATCCGTATTGCAGGGTCTGGGCGATGTTTTTTGTACTTACTCCCATGATACTGGCCTTGTCCCGGTTAATGTTTACGCGTGCTTCGGGCTTGCTGAATTTCAGGTCCACGTCGGCCATCTGGAAAGTCGGATTACTGTAAACCTTAGCCATGAATTCCGGCAGAATCTTTTCCATCTTTTCGATGTTGGTTGCCTGTAATACATACTGGATAGGCATACCTCCGCGTCGGCCTCCGAATGATGACGATTGCTGTACGAATGCACGTGCCTTAGTCTTGCTCTTCACTGCCTGTGACAGTTTTTCGGCAACTTCCATCTGAGAGTAATCGCGGTCTTTCATATCCTTCAGCGTGATTCTCACGTTTCCGCTTCCGCTGGATACACGTGCTGTGATATTGTCTGCATCGGGGATGATGGAATCGGCCAGCTGGTTGATTTCTTCGGTATAGTCACGTATGTATTCGTAGGTGATACCTTCGGCTCCACGGGTATTGATGGTGATTTGCGAGCGGTCTTCGAGCGGAGCCATTTCAGCCGGAATGGTATTCCATAGCCAGCCGATGATAATCAGGGTTGCCGCAACGATGGGGATTGCAATCCATCGGCGTCGGAGCAAAGCCTGTAAGGAACGGCTGTATATGCTGTTCATGCCTTCAAAGAAAGGCTCAGTCTTGCGGTAGAACCAGTTCTTTTTCTCCTGACGTTTCAATATCTTGGTTGCAAGCATCGGCGTTACGGTCAGAGCGGCAAATGCCGATATGATAACACTACCGGAAACCACAAAGCTGAACTCGCGGAATAGTCGTCCCGTCGTTCCTTCCATAAATACGATAGGGAAGAATACGGCAACCAGCGTGATGGTGGTAGAGATGACGGCGAAGAAGATTTCCTTGGAACCTTCTATACCCGCTTCCTTGGGGCTCATACCTCGTTCTATACGTATATAGATATTTTCGGTCATAACGATGGCATCGTCTACCACAAGTCCTACCGCCAGTACGATGGCAAGCATGGACAGTACGTTGATAGAGAATCCGCCGACGTACATTACGAAGAATGCGCCTACCAGTGATACCGGAATAACGATACACGGAATCAGGGTTACACGCCAGTCGCGCAAGAACAGGAAGATGATGATGATAACGAGTATGAACGCTTCATATACGGTACTTTTTACCTCATCGATAGATGCGCGTATGAACTGGGTATTGTCGAATCCGTAATTGTATTGAATATCGTCGGGCAAGTCTTTCTTCATGGTTTCCATGCGTTCGTATACCGCATTGGCGATGTCAATATGGTTTGCTCCCGGCTGGGGGATGACTACGACACCGACCATGGGAACGCCATTCATCTTCATGTAGCTTTTCAGGTCGGCCGGACCCAACTCGGCACGTCCCACATCACTGAAACGTATAATCCGGTTGTTCTCTTCCTTTAATATAAGGTCATTGAATTCCTGGGTAGTGTGCATCAGTCCCAGTGTACGGATGGTAAGCTCTGTAGTGTTACCTTCGATACTTCCTGACGGAAGCTCTACGTTCTCACGGTCGATGGCACTCTTGATGTCGGTAGGAGTAATACCGTATCCGGCCATCTTTACCGGGTCGAGCCATAGACGCATGGAGTAACGCTTTTCACCCCAGATGCTTACGCTGCTGACGTCGGGGATTGTCTGAAGCTGCTCTTTTACAGTCAGGTCAGCAATTTCACTAAGTTCAAGCAAAGAGCGTTTGTCGCTTTGCAGAGCAACCATCAGGATAGGGATTGCATCGGCATCGGCTTTCGAAACGGTAGGAGGGTCACAGTCGTCGGGAAGATAGCGTTGTGCGCGTGATACTTTGTCACGTACGTCGTTGGCCGCTGTTTCCAAATCGACCGACAGTTCAAATTCAATGGTGATACGGCACTGTCCCTGCTGGCTGACGCTGGACAGAGAACGGATACCCGGGATACCGTTGATGTTCTGTTCCAAAGGTTCGGTTATCTGATTTTCGATAACATCGGCATTTGCTCCGGCATAGGAACAGGTAACGGAGATGATGGGGTTATCGACCGAAGGATATTCACGTACGCCCAGATACGTATATCCAATCAGTCCGAAGAGGATGATGATAATGGTCAATACCGTTGCCAGAACCGGGCGTCGGATACTTAGTTCAGATATATTCATAAGCCCAGTGTATTAGTTGATATTATCCAGTTTTACAGGAAGACCGGTTCTTAACTGAAGGGTTCCTGAGGTGATGATGGTATCGCCCACCTGAAGTCCCTTGACAACCTGTACTTCTGCTTCGGTACGGATGCCGGTGATTACGTCGACAGGTTCAGCCTTTCCGCTTTTATAAAGATATACCTTGTCTTTACCCAGTTCCTGTACGATGGCTTCGGTAGGGATGGCAATAGCATTGCTGATTTCGTCTTTTTTCAGTTCGATGCTGGCATAGCGTCCGGGCAATAGTGCCTGATCGTGATTGGGGTAAATGGCGCGGACGGTAAGCTGGTGCAACTGCTGGTCTACGGTAGATTCTACTGCGTATACTTTTGCCTGATAGGCATTCAGTTCACCTTCGATAAAGAAGTCAAGATTAATACCCTTTTTCATGTCGTTTGCATAACGCTCAGGTACGGCGAATTCCACTTTCAGCGGAGATATCTTTGTCAGTTTGGCTACGATGGTGGTAGGTGAGGCATAGGTTCCTACACTGACCTGACGCAGACCGATGATACCGTCGAACGGAGCGCGCAGTTCGGTGAGGGCGATATTTTCCTTTACAATATTGATATCTGCATTCAGGGTAGCCAGGTCGGTTTTAACCTGTTCGTAAGCTTCCTGACTTACTGCATCGCGTTTCAGAAGAGTCTGCTGGCGGTATACGCGGTCTTCTGCCAGTTTCAGCTGTGCCTGCAGACGTTGGAGCTCGGCTTGCATTTTCAGGTCGTTCACCTTTGCCAGAAGTTGTCCTTTCTTTACTTGCGTACCTTCCATGAAATTGATTTCTACAATTTTACCGGAAGTTTCGAATGAAAGATCTACTTCTTCATCCGGAAGTAAGATACCGCTGGTCTTTAAAACATCGGTTAAAGATTCAGGTTTGATGATTTTTGCATTTACATTAAGCACTTGTTTGCCTTTGGCTTGTGTCTTTGAAGTGTTGTCAACTTCTGCCAGGTCTTTGTTTGTTTTGGGCAATTGTGAGTAAACTCCCCAACCTATGAGTCCGATTCCGATAAAACCAATCAGACTCCATTTTATCTTTTTATTCATATAATTATTATTATTCGTAAAATTTCTCTTTTGTTAGACCTGTTTGTATTTTGTTAGTTTAAACACAGAATGCTCAATTTATGTAAAAAATGGACTGTTTTTATAAGCTTTAACGTCTTTGCCGCGTTTTTTCCCGGCAGATGTTTCCTTTGAATGTGCAGAAGAGGGGGCAAAAGCTCTATGCCGCTAGTATGTCAGTAAGCTTCACGGTATTTGTTTTCGTTTTCGTCTTCGAGCATGTTCAGGTATGAAGTGTAGCGTGATTCGCTTATGAAATGTTCTTCTACGGCTTTTCTTACGGCACATCCCGGTTCGTGCACATGGGTGCAGTTATTGTATTTGCATTGTGCCGAGTATTCGAATATTTCCTTGAAATAATGTCCTATTTCCTCATGGGCCATGTCAAAGGTACCGAATCCTTTGATTCCCGGAGTGTCTATCAGGTATCCGTTTTCGCCTATTTCGTACATTTCGGAAAAGGTTGTGGTATGGGTACCTTTGTTGTGGTATTCCGAGATTTCACCGGTACGGATGTTGAGGTCAGGATGTATGGTATTGATGAGGGTAGACTTTCCTACGCCGGAGTTGCCCGAAAACAAGGTAATCTTGTTGTTGAGCAGTTGGCGGAGTTCGTCAATGCCCGTGTGGTTGAGTGCCGAAATACGATAGCACGGATAGCCGATGTGGGTATAGAGATTGATGAGTGCGTCAAGATAATGCAACTCGTCTTCATCGTAACAGTCGGTCTTGTTGAAGATAATGCTTACGGGGATGTTATACGCTTCGGCAGTAGCCAGAAAGCGGTCTATGAATATGGTAGACGTCTCGGGATAGTTGATGGTGACAACCAGAAAGCATTGGTCCAGATTGGCTGCAATGATATGCGATTGTTTTGACAGGTTTGATGAGCGGCGTATGATGTAGTTCTTGCGGTCGTCAATGGCAGTGATAAAAGCCGTACCCTCTTTGTTGATGTCAATGTCCACCTTGTCGCCCACTGCGATAGGGTTGGTACTTTTGATGCCTTTGAGTCTGAAATTACCTTTAATCTTGCAGTTAATCAATTGCCCGTCGTCAGTTTTTACCTGATACCAGCTTCCTGTATTTTTTATAACTAATCCGTGCACGTCTGTCTGTTTCTATGAGTGTGTAAGTATATGCTTTTAATGCAAAGATGCACAGTTACATTGGGTAAGTGTGTAAGCGTGCATCTTTGTGTTGAAACCGGATATATGAATATATCCTTCTTATACGGTCATGATTTCTTTGTCTTTTGCGGCCAGCATGTCGTCAATCTGCTTGATAAACTTGTCGTGTATCTTTTGCAGTTTGGCTTCAGCGTTCTTCTGTTCGTCTTCGGCCATACCGTCCTTAACTGCTTTTTTCAGTGCGTCGATGGCATCACGGCGTGCGTTACGTACGCTCACCTTGGCTGTCTCGCTTTCGCCTTTACACTGTTTTGAGAGCTGACGGCGGCGTTCCTCTGTGAGAGGAGGTATTCCGATACGGATAATTTCGCCGTTGTTTTCGGGCATGATGCCGAGTTCAGAGTCGATAATGGCTTTTTCAATAATGCGGAACATACTCTTGTCCCACGGTTTGATGGCAATGCTTCGTGCGTCGGGAGTTGTCACCGCTGCTACGTTGTTGATTGGTACCATGCTTCCGTAAGAGTCAACGCGGATACCGTCGAGTAAACGTACGTCTGCTTTTCCTGCGCGGATATGTGCCAATGCTTCATCAAGGTACATGATTGCCATATCCATCTTTTCTTGTGCTTCTTCAAGAATAACTTTTGAATCGGTCATATATATAAAGTGTTTTTGGTTTTTACAATTATAAGTTTTGCAACAAAAGTAATAAAAATAGCTTAATTGCAAAATAGCTTGTACTTTAATTTGTAAATAAGGTGTGCATATGCCTTTGGAAAGTTGCGTATTTCTTTGTCTGCAATTCTGTCGGCTTTGTCGCGGTCTTTACTATGTGGAAGTTCTTGCCAGTATCGCGTGCATTGTGCAGTCCGGTTCGGTTTGTCCAGTTTTTTTGTAGGCCTGATTAGACGCTTTGAGAAGCAATGCTGCATTTTGTAGTTTCTATGTGATTTTTATACTATTGAATTACAGTTAGTTGTTGATTACTCTTTTTCGCGTTTGCTGGCGACCAAGGCTCTGCTTGCTGAGCCTTGACTGCCAGTGTGCTGAGCCTTGCTTCCCAGTACGCTGGGCCTTGGTCGCCAGTTTGCTCCGGACTGGCCGGAATTTTATGTAATGTTTAATTGAAATCTGCAAATACGGAAAGCTTGTCTTTGTATGGATAAAAAACAAGTCTTCCTATCAGGCGGACTTGAATCTTTGTCCCTGAAAGGAAGACTTGTCATATGAATGCTTGCAGGATGAAATATCCTTGAAGTGGTGTTATAGTCTGACGGCTTTCATTACCTTATCCGAAGCGCCGGCATGTTGTTTTACATAATCGCCAGACAGTTTTCCGCATTTCTCCAGATAAGGAGCATCGGTCATCAGGCGGTCCATCTTTTCCTTGAATTCTTCGTAATTATGAATTTCGAAACATCCTTTCGTCTCAAGCAGCTGGCGGGCCTCCTGGAAGCGCAGGTTGTTCGGACCGAACAGTACCGGGATTCCGTATACGGCAGCTTCGAGCACGTTGTGTATGCCTACTCCGAAACCTCCGCCCACATAGGCTATTTCGCCATAGCGGTAGATGGATGAAAGCAGTCCGAAGCAGTCAATGATAAGACAGTCGGCCTGTTCTACATTCTCCGGTGTAGCTTGTGTATAACGCACGTACGGACGTTTCAGCTTGCCGATAATCTCAGTCAGATGACTTTCGCCTATCACGTGCGGAGCAATGATAAGTTTCATCTCGGGATGCTCGTTGAAGTAACGGATGAATATATCCTCATCGGGTTGCCACGAACTTCCGGCCACCATGACCATGCTGTTTTTCTTGAACTGCTCTACAAGAGGAAGCTGTTTGGCCTGCTCGAAGATTTCGATAACACGGTCAAAACGGGTATCGCCTACCACGTCTACATTGCGGATGTTCAGTGTGGCAAGCAATTCCTTGGAGACTTCGTTTTGTACGAACAGATGTGTGAAGCGGGTCAGAACCTTGAAGTATTTACCTCCGTACCAGCGGAAGAATACCTGATTCTTGCGGAATATGGACGATACGCTGTATGTGGGAACGTGATGTTTCTGCAGGTTCTTCAGATAGTTCTGCCAGAACTCGTATTTTATGAAGAACGCCATGCAGGGATTGGCCAGCTTGACAAAGCGACGCGCATTGCGAGGAGTGTCGAATGGCAGATAGCAGATGACATCGGCTCCCTGATAGTTCTTTCTCACTTCGTAACCCGAAGGAGAAAAGAATGTCAGCAGGATTTTGTATTCGGGATATTGACGCCGTATGCGCTCCATCAGCGGGCGGCCTTGTTCAAACTCGCCCAGTGATGCAGCGTGAAACCATATATATTTCTTGTCTTTTTCAATTTTACTCTTGAGTATGTCGAATACTTCAGAGTGTCCCTTCACCATCAGTTTTACCTTCGGGTTGAAGAGTGAAACCAATTTGACGGCGAATAAATATATATAGATAACAAAATTATACATCTTATTTCAGTACTTCTATAGCGCGACGCATTCTGGTTAATGTTTCTTCTTTGCCCAGTACTGCCGAAATATCGAACATGTGCGGGCCCTTTCCTTCTCCGACCAGGGTCAGACGGAACGCGTTCATGATGTTTCCGGTATGGTATCCGTTGTCTTCAATCCATTTCATGACCACTTTTTCCTGATTCTCGATAGAGAAGTCGTCGAGGCTTTCCAACAAATCGGCAAGTTTGCCCATCATTTCAGCAGAATCTTCTTTCCATCGTTTCTGAACGGTCTTTGCATCATATTCGGTTGGAGCTACGAAGAAGAACTTGCAGGTATCCCACAATTCCTTTACAAAGTTTACGCGGCCTTTCATCAGTCCTACAACCGTTACAACCTTGTCCATCGGTGCTTCAATGCCATGTTCTTTCAAAATAGGCATAAACATTTCAGCTACCTTTTCATCGCTCATCTTAAGAATATATTCGTGGTTGAACCAGATACCCTTTACGTAATCAAATTTTGCACCGGCCTTGCTGCAGCGGTGGATGTCAAAGAGCTGAACCATTTCGTCAAGTGTCATCAGTTCCTGGTCGTTACCCGGATTCCATCCCAGCAGGGCAAGGAAGTTGAGAACGGCTTCGGGCAGGTATCCTGATTCACGGTAACCTGAAGAAACTTCACCGCTTTTGGGGTCATGCCATTCCAGTGGGAATACGGGGAATCCCAGGCGGTCACCGTCACGTTTGCTGAGTTTACCTTTTCCGTCGGGTTTGAGCAACAGCGGAAGGTGGGCAAACTGCGGCATGGTGTCGGCCCATCCGAAAGCTCTGTACAGAAGAACATGGAGCGGAGCAGAAGGCAGCCATTCTTCACCGCGGATTACGTGTGTAACCTCCATCAGATGGTCGTCCACAATGTTGGCCAGGTGATAAGTAGGCAGTTCGTCGGCCGATTTGTAAAGCACTTTATCGTCGAGAATCGAAGAGTTGATTACCACATCTCCACGAATCATGTCGTTTACATGAATATCTTCATTGGGTTCTATCTTGAAACGTACCACATACTGTTCGCCGTTGGCAATAAGGTTGTCTACTTCTTCCTTGCTTAAGGTCAGAGAGTTGCGCATGGAACCTCTTGTGTGTGCGTCATACTGGAAGTTTGGAATTTCGGCACGTTTGGCATCCAGTTCGGCGGGAGTATCAAAAGCTATATAGGCTTTGTCTGTATCGAGCAGTTGCTGAACGTATTTCTTGTATATGTCGCGGCGTTCCGACTGGCGGTACGGGCCGTGCTCTCCTCCGAAACTTACTCCTTCGTCGAATTTTATTCCCAGCCATTTGAAAGACTCTATGATATATTCTTCAGCACCGGGAACAAAGCGGTTAGAATCAGTATCTTCTATGCGGAATATCAGGTCGCCGTTATGCTGGCGTGCAAACAAATAATTATACAGAGCGGTACGAACACCTCCGATGTGTAATGCTCCGGTGGGACTTGGAGCAAAACGAACTCTTACTTTTCTTTCTGTCATACTATGTAACTTCTTAATTTGGCGGTAAAATTACAACAAATTTCCCATACCTATTGTTTTTTTCCGTATATTCGCACAAATATTCGATGAACATCTTTTATTATGGAACGGAAATCATCATCTTACAAAGACTTAGTTTATAAGTGTCTCGTTTATTTGGCAGCTGTAGTACTTATTGTCTTTTTCATGCCGAGTGATGGCAAGTTTAATTATCAGTATGATAAAGGAAAACCTTGGCGTTACGGACAGCTGGTTGCCGCGTTCGACTTCCCTATATACAAGGATGCTCAACTGGTGAAACAGGAAGAAGACAGTGTACTGAAATATTTTCAGCCTTATTATGAACTGGATCAGGCTGTAGCCGACAGTCAGATTGCCAGATTTCATTCCGATATTTCCAAAATGCTGAAAGTCCCCAATTCACTTTATATCAACTATATTGACCGCATGCTCAGAGACATCTACAGCGCCGGAGTCATATCCGGAACGGATGAATCGGAAATGGCAAAGAGAAAAATATCCGGGATACAGGTTGTTGAGAAGAATGTGGCCAGTGAACGCAGTCTGAAAGAGGTATATACCGTGAAGGGTGCATACGAACATCTGATGAATGCCGACACTCTTCATTACAGCAGGGCTGTGCTTCAGCAGTGTAACTTGAATGAGTACATTACTTCAAACCTGGTATATGATAAGGAAAAGTCGGAAGTTGCCCGCAATGAGTTACTTGGAAGTATATCGGTAGCCAAGGGTGTAGTCCTGCGCGAAGAGAAGATTGTAGATCGTGGTGAGATTGTTACTGACGTAATTTACAACAAGCTTCTTTCTTATGAGAAGGAGTCGTTGAAACGCAGTGATTCAAGCAATCAGCAGTTGCTTATCTGGCTGGGACAATTCCTGTTTGTCGGAATACTGATGGGCGCTTTCTTTATTTATCTGGAACTTTTCCGCCGTGATTATTTTGCCGACAAGCGGAGCCTGTTGTTGCTCATCTCTCTGATTTCATTCTTCCCCATAGTCACTTCGCTGATGATGGAGTATAATATTCTGAGTGTTTATATACTTCCGTTTGCCGTATTGCCCATCATTGTACGTGTATTTATGGACTCACGTACGGCCTTTATGGCTCATGTGATAACGATATTCATCTCATCCATCGTATTGCGTTATCCGTATGATTTCCTCATATTGCAACTGGTTGCAGGTCTGGCGGCAATCAACAGTCTGCGTGAACTGTCACAGCGTTCGCAGCTGTTCAGAACTGCGTTTTTCATAACCCTGGTATATTGCGTATTCTATTTCTCTTATGAGTTGATAACAGAGAATGATTTGTCAAAGATAAACATCCCGATGTATTTTAACTTCCTGATAAATGGAATACTTCTGCTGTTTACCTATCCTTTGCTCTTTGTATTGGAAAAGACTTTCGGCTTTACATCGAATGTTACTCTGGTCGAACTGTCGAATATCAACAATCCGCTGTTGCGCCAGTTGTCGGAGGTTGCTCCGGGAACTTTCCAGCATACCATGCAGGTGGCCAATCTGGCGGCCGAGGCAGCCAACAAGATTGGAGCCAAGAGTCAGCTGGTACGTACGGGAGCGCTTTATCATGATATCGGCAAGATGGGTAATCCGGTATTCTTTACCGAAAACCAGAATGGAGTGAATCCGCACAAAAACCTGTCGTATGAACAGAGTGCGCAGATTGTAATCAATCATGTGACCTATGGATTGAAACTGGCCGACAAATATAATCTCCCGAAATGTATCCGTGATTTTATTGTTACCCATCATGGTGCAGGAAAGACCAAGTATTTTTATATATCATATAAGAACGAGCATCCTGGTGAAGAGGTAGATGAAAGTATCTTTTCTTATCCCGGACCAAACCCTTCCACTCCTGAACAGGCTATCCTGATGATGGCCGATTCTGTTGAGGCTGCCTCACACAGTCTGTCTGCCTATACGGAAGAGAATATCAATTCTTTGGTTGATAAAATTATTGACTCCCAGTTGGCTGACGGATTTTTCAATAATTGTCCTATTACTTTCAAGGATGTGGTTACGATAAAAAGTTTGTTTAAGGAAAAACTGAAAGCGGTTTATCATACGCGAATAAGCTATCCGGAACTGAAGAAGTAGCATGAAGCAATATGTTGATGTCATACTGCCTTTGCCTCTGGCTGGCAGTTATACTTATTCTTTGCCCGATGAATTTCAAGACAAGGTTCATACGGGAAGCCGTGTTATCGTTCCGTTTGGAAAGAAGCGTTATTATACGGCCATTGTGACTAATGTTCATTATTGCAAACCTGAGGAATATGAAACCAAGGAGATAACGGAGGTGCTTGACGAGCATCCCGTGTTGCTGCCTTTGCAACTTAAGTTATGGGAATGGATTGCCTCTTATTATCTCTGCACGGTTGGAGATGTATACAAGGCGGCCTTGCCTTCGGGAATGAAGCTTGAGAGTGAAACCATCGTACAGTATAATCCTGATTATGAAGCCGACTCTCCTTTGACTCCCCGTGAGCAGATGCTTCTTGATTTGTTGGCCAAAGAGCCGGAACAAACGGTAACCCAACTGGAAAAGACAAGCGGGATAAAGAATATTCTTCCACTGGTAAACTCATTGCTCAAGAAAGAGGCTATTTCCATAAAGGAGGAGATAAAGAGAATTTATAAGCCCAAACTGGAAACACGGGTCAGGCTTTGTGCCTTTTACGAACGTGAGGATAACCTGAGAAAACTCTTTGATGAGTGGTCCAGAGCACCTAAGCAACTGGCCTTGTTGATGAAATATGTGGAGCTGTCGGGTATGTTTGCCGTCGGAAAGCAACCGAAAGAGGTTTCCAGGAAAAGGCTGCTGGAGTGCTCCGGAAGTTCTTCTTCCATCCTGAAAGGCTTGGTAGATAAACACATTCTTGAAGAATACCAGTGCGAAATCGGACGTTTGCAGAATAACGGGAATGCAACTGCGGAAGAAAGCAAGTTGAACGTTGCCCAGCAGAAAGCATACGATGGCATCATAAACTGTTTCCGTGAGAAGGAAGTATGTCTGTTGCACGGTGTGACTTCAAGCGGTAAGACCGAAATATACATCCATCTGATAAAGGAAGTGCTTAAAACCGGTCGTCAGGTATTGTATCTGTTGCCGGAAATTGCCCTGACTACCCAGATGACCGAACGTCTGAAACGGGTGTTCGGTGACAGGCTGGGAGTGTATCATTCTAAGTTTCCTGATGCCGAACGGGTAGAGATATGGCAAAAGCAACTGAGTGCCGACCGGCATTACGACGTGATTCTCGGTGTGCGTTCGTCAGTCTTCCTTCCGTTTCACAATCTGGGACTGGTTATTGTGGATGAAGAACACGAGACAACCTATAAGCAGCAAGATCCTGCTCCGCGCTATCATGCCCGGAGTGCAGCCATTATGCTGGCTTCCATGTATAAGGCCAAGGTATTGCTGGGCACGGCAACACCCGGAATAGAAAGCTACTACAATGCCATAACCGGAAAGTTCGGCCTGGTAGAACTGCATGAACGTTATCAGGATATACAGTTGCCCGAGATACGTGTTGTCGACATCAAGGAACTGGCCCGTAAGAAAATGATGAACGGACCTTTCTCTCCGGAGTTACTGGCCGAGATACGGAAGGCACTGGAACGTAAGGAGCAGGTTATTCTGTTTCAGAACCGACGGGGATTTGCTCCGATGATAGAGTGCAAGACGTGTGGATGGGTGCCCCGGTGCAAGAACTGTGATGTGAGCCTTACCTATCACAAACGCTTGAATATGCTGACCTGTCATTATTGCGGATATACTTATCAGGTACCTCGTATCTGTCCGGCATGCGGCAGTGTGGAACTCATCAACCGTGGCTTCGGAACGGAGAAGATTGAAGACGACATACAGGCTATCTTTCCGGATGTAAAGGTTGCCCGGATGGATTTGGACACTACGCGTACACGTTCGGCCTACGAGCGGATTATTGCCGATTTCGAAGAAGGAAAGACTGATATCCTGATTGGTACGCAAATGGTGAGTAAGGGACTCGACTTCGACAATGTGAGTGTGGTGGGTATTCTCAATGCCGACAGCATGCTGAACTATCCGGATTTCAGAGCTTACGAGCGTGCATTCCAGCTGATGGCTCAGGTTGCAGGACGTGCCGGCCGTAAGAACAGACGCGGACTGGTAATTTTGCAGACGAAATCGCCCGAACTGCCGGCTATCCGTCAGGTGGTAAACAATGACTTTCTTCAGCTTTACGAAGAGCAGATTACCGAACGGAGTCAGTTTGACTATCCTCCCTATTGCCGCCTGATATATGTTTATCTGAAACATCGCAAGGAGGATGTGCTTGAGCAGGCTGCCGGTATGTTGGCTTCGATGCTGCGTACAGCCTTTGCCGATAAGGTGCTGGGGCCGGACAAACCTCCGGTAGGCCGTATTCAGATGCTTTACATCCGTAAGATTGTGCTGAAGATTGGTCCGTCAATGTCTGTATCGAAAGTACGTGATTACCTGCTTCGGGTACAGCAGCAGTTATTGTCTGACGAGCGTTTCAGGTCATTGACAGTATATTATGATGTGGACCCCATGTAACAAGTTAATAACAAGAAAATCTGAAAAAGAGAATGAAGAATAAGAAACGTATCCTGTTTGTTTGTCTGGGAAATATATGCCGCTCTTCGTCGGCCGAAGAAATAATGCGTACCTATATCCGCCGTGAGGGGCTGGAGCATCAGATTGAAGTTGATTCGGCCGGAATATTGAGTTATCACGAAGGTGAGTTGCCCGATTCAAGAATGCGCATGCACGCTGCGCGCAGAGGGTATAACCTGACGCACCGTTCGCGCCCGGTCAGAACCGATGACTTTTATGATTTCGACTGGATAATCGGTATGGACGACCGCAACATTGATGACCTGAAAGACCGTGCTCCCGGATTGGAAGAGGAGAAGAAAATCTGCCGTATGGCCGATTTCTGTGTGAATAAGGTAGTCGATTATGTACCAGACCCTTATTACGGAGGAGCTTCCGGCTTTGAGAATGTGCTCGATATTTTGGAAGATGCCTGTCAGGGGTTGCTGGAACATGTGAAGAGTCAGTTATAATGTACTGAAACGTTGATATTATAAGAACAGCAGTCCTCCTGAAATCATACCCGATTGGCAGGAGGACTGTTTTGTTCATGCCTGTAGGAGGCTGTTCCAGACTTATTTGATCCGTGTATAGCCATCCTTTTTCAGCAGTTCTATGACTTTCTCTTTCAGTTCACCTTGAATAATGATTTCTCCGTCTTTGGCATTACCGCCCACGCCACAGCGGGTTTTCAGCATTTTGGCCAGCTCCTTTAAGTCGTTCTCACTGCCGGTGAAGCCTTTAACCACAGTGGCAGTCTTTCCGCCTCTGTTTTTCTTTTCGATAAATACCCGCAGGTTCTGTTTGTCTTTGGGAAGGGTCTCTTCTTCCGGTTCTTCATTGGTTTCGTAGTTGAAGTCCGGATTGGTGGAATACACCACGTTCAGTCGTTCTTTCCAGTCGTTGCTTTTCATTGTCTTTATTGTTGTTTCTGCAAAGATAAGTTTTATATCCCGATAGTATGAGTGTTCCCGGTGTAAAAACATCGTTTTCTTACAGAAGGTATTCCACAACCTTTGCCCAGTCGGGGAACCTTTCAGAACCGAACAGTATCAGCTCGCCTTCAAAACCGGGAGCACCGTTCTTTGTCCGGTCATCAATCAGATAATCGCCTTTGTTGAGATTCTTGTGGTGCGACAGAATCAGGCGCTTGTGAAACGTTTTACCGAAATACCGCTGCACCCATTCCAGCTTGTCCGACCATGCCGTAGGATTATTCCAGGGAGCTGTCGACAGGATATAGATATCGTATTTCTCTTTCAGACGTTCTATGGCATCAAGGGCACCTTCATAAGGCTTCATCATGGAGAATATATGCGGTACTTCGTCCAGTCTGCCGGCATATTCATCTTTGACAGAATCGCTTAGTGCATTGATACCCGATTCAAAGTCGACCAGCACGTTATCCATATCTACGTATACGGTTTTTCGGCGGTCTGCTTTCTCAAGATATTCCAGTGCGGCTTTGTAGGTATCCATTTTCCAGTGCAGCTTTCCGTTCAGGCGTGATACATCCATGTTGTCTTTTAAGTCTTGTATCTTTACCTTTATGGCAAGCGGATTGGTTGCGACACGGCGGATGAATGTCTCATATTCTTCATCTTCCGTTCTGGTAAGGCATTTCAGTGCAGTCAGAACTTCATCACTGAATCCTTCATCTTTCAGTTCTTCGAATGTCACGGAGGTATCTTCCACTACGTCGTGCAGAAGTGCTACAATCTTTTCTTTTTCTGTTTCACAGTGCATGGCTACCCTCATCGGATGAAGAATATATGGAGCGCCAGCTTTATCGGTCTGTCCCAGATGTGTCTTGTAGGCAATGTCTAAAGCTTTGTTCAGCATGTTCATATAATGAATTAAAAATGATTTATTGGCAATGTGCAGACTCCGGCAACAGTCTTTTCCGGATTGGAATGTTGCGTCTCGGATAGATGCAAGCAGTAATCTGCCATAAAGATACTTAAAAGAATGGATTGGCATGAATAAGGCAGCTGTTATCTTGGGCAAGAGCGGTAGATTGTTTCTTTTTTATGTAGAGAAAAGATTCATATGCAGAAAATATCTCGTGAATTTGGAACAAAAATCACTTTTTTATTTGCTGTTTCAAAATAAAGCACTACTTTTGCATCCGCAATTCGGGGTGTAGCTCAGCCCGGTTAGAGTACGCGTCTGGGGGTATTGAAATGAGCATTAATAAATAGAACTACAAATTACTAAATATAAAGGAGTTAAGCTGTTGCCTAACTCCTTTTTTATTACCTGCGAATAAATTTCGATTAAAGTTTTCGGGAAACTTAGTGCAAATAACGGCAAATTGCGATTGTTGCATTTATTTGTATTCGGATTTTTCCAGGCATTGTTCAAGATAAATTAAAGCCTCTTTATAGGTTTCCATTTTCCAATGCGGTTTACCACCTAAGCGGGATAAATCCATATTGTCTTTTAAATCTTGTATTTTAACTTTTACCGCAAGCGAATTGGTCGCTACACGTTGGATAAATGTTTGGTAGTCCTCACCCTTTATTTTAGTCAGGCATTTTAAAGCTGCCAACACGTCATCGCTAAAACCTTGTGCTTTTAGTTCTTCCAATGTTATAGGAGTATCTTCCACTACATCGTGCAACAATGCCACAATCTTTTCATCTTCTGTTTGACTGTGTAATGCCACCCTCATAGGGTGAAGTATGTACGGAGCGCCAGCCTTGTCTGTCTGCCCTAAATGAGCCTTATAAGCAATATCTAAAGCTTTATTTAGCATATTGAAATTATTTAAATTACAGGTTGTCCATCACGTAACCATTCATTTGCCTGACGAGTTATTTCAATATCCCATTCATCAGCATCGTTAGGAATGTCGTACCCCATCTTCATTTGTTTTTCTTTAGGAGCTGCCTGATACATACGTTTGAACTCTTTATCGCCCTTTCCGGGAACAAACTTCACATTCTTTTTAGCTTTGTTTTTGTCTATATTTTTCATATTATATATAAAATGCCATTATAGTTCAAAATAAACCTCATGAGTGTTTTTGTCTATGATATAAATTTTTGAAGACAAGGCTTTGACACATGGCGTTGTCAAGACTACATCAAACAGATTGATTTTCCTTTTTGTTTCGCCCCAACCTTGAATAGTAAATTGAATGACCAATGCTAAGTCGTCAAGATGTTCTTCAACAGCCAATGCTTCATTTTCTGTCATGGGTATTTTTATAGTTGTCAAATAAGCAGTTCTATTAGTGTACTGTCTTTTCTGTACAATTTGTTTTATTTTAGGCGTACATTTAATAGCAAACTGTGGAAAGTTTAAATATCCATTGACTGGGAGAAAATCACTTTCATTAATTGTGTACCCAAAATCAAATGTCTTTGTCTGCAAATTGTACATCTTATCCCATCCCATATTTGAAGAGAAAGGAAAAATATAGTAATGTTTTTTTGCTTTTGAATTGGCTTTTACATTTTTCATTGTTTCAAGCAAGACCTTACCATCTTCAGAATTAGCAAAAGCCTTTCTTTTCAGTTCTGTATCATATTGACTCAAATTGTAATAGTTACAAACGTCCATATTATACAAGTAATGTAATTGTTCAATGGTTCGCGCTTCCATACAGATCGTTTTTAAGCCATTATAAGCAACTTCAAAACGGCAGCATTTATTTCCGGAGAAATCTAAAACTGTTTTTTCCTGTGCTTCACTAATTAGTACCAAACAAAAAGAAAGAACAATAAACAAAATTCTTTTCATAATACAGTGATTTGTTTTCCTTAGTCCCTATAGGAAATGTTTGTATAAAAAGAAAGCGTGGGACTGTTAGAATTATCTGTTTTAGAGGCTCTGGTAAACCCGTGGTACAAGATAAAACGACACCCCACGCCAAGCCATATATATCACTGATATATACAAGATTAGCATGAACGTTTGTATCGCTTACCCCCGTACCACATGAAATTTTACCAGAATTTCTAAAAACGGGATAAAGCTAAACGCTTCTTTAACTAATATGTCACCAATAGGTCTTATGACCTGTTAGCGGGACAAATATAGTTAAAATTCAACGTCCTACAAATATTTTTCGGGGTGTCGTGGAACAAAATTACTCATTTATTGGAATGTTACAAGATTTTAGGAGGGGAACTCCGATGAGGCTTCTATTACATCGAAACGTCTAATTTTTTATGAAAACCTTTGGATAGCCTCATCATCACATGTACCCTTTCAGAAACACATTGCCATTCGATTGTATTCCATCTGATTTAGACCATATATGATATTCCGTCCCCCTTGTATAACTACCCTTCTAGGAGCAATACGTCTGTCATTGAATAAATGTCGTTACTGTAAAGTATTGACTTGCGAGTATTAGGAGCATATTGTCGATGACTAATACGGTGTTTTATCGAGTCCCATAATGTACCTTACATCACGGCATAAAAAATTTGCCCTCGTATTAGAGCGTACAGGCTGTTATTTTTTCATGGGTAAATAATTTGTCCGCACAAAATGTATTAGTGGCTGTATCGCGCCAATAGAGGGCTTATTTTAGGGATTAGGAGTAACGCTCTTCTACCCACTTCTTGAGAAACCGTTCAAACTCATTTGTACCCATACCGTCTTCCGACTGTTCAATGATCCAATTTACATAGTTTCCCATTTTGTTTGTCAGTTCTTTGACAAGTGTTGAAGTAGGAAGATGAGTCTTACCCCATTCGAGTGCATCCGAGATACGCTTTTGGATTTGAGCATGCAGCTTGCGGTCGGAATCCTGACGGTTAGCTCGATTTTTAAATAATACTTCTTTTACATAATAAGACAAGTTTTGTCCGCTGTTTGCGGTACAAATACACCAACGGTCAAAGTCTTTCGCACTCTCAAAAATATTAAAGTCTACGTTTAGGTAATCGTCAGTCAGCTTTGTCAAGTCGTCATAATACCCTAACCACTCCACAACAAAATTCATAAAAACCTCTTTGTTCCACAGTTCTTTAGCAGTCAAAGTCCGTTTAAACAAATCTTTCAGTCCGTCTTTCTTAAATGTCACCTCGTATCTCAATAAGTTTTCAGGCAGTTCATCTCTATTGTATTTAGGCAGTTCACGCTTCTTTTTTGCCTCTTTTATCTTATCATAAAATTTCAGGCGTATTTTACTGTTCTCCGCATATAGGGTATCATACCAGTTGTTTGTGGTAAATCCTTTGCATCCTCTTAACTTTGCAGTATATTGTGCAGGTGCATTATCCATAATGAAGTTGTGTGCAAACTCGACACTCTCCACCTCTGCATCATGCATGGGCACTCCTAAATCTTTACTCAATTGTGTTATCAGTCCCTTGACCTCTTTCAAACGTAAACTATAGATGTTGTGTCTATATAAACATTTAGGGAAACTACCTTCAAATGCAACAAAAGAGTCAGTGGCTACTACCTTATGGTTATGCCATAACCCACTACCACCTGTATCATCAGCCTTATAGGATACAGGGGTAATACGATTTAATACTTCATGCCAATTATAATCATTGGGCAGTTTATATAAAGCTAATTTGACTTTGTCATACATGGCTACAGATATTTAAAATTATACATAATAGGAATGATGTAATATATTATGAGGCATGGAATAAAGTTTTAATCAGAGGTTTGAAATGGATGATTAAAAATGTACCTGTAATTTTGTACAAATGGAGTTATATTATAGAAGTAAATTTTTAGAGCTCTGCATCCGTGCAGCAAGCTGTCCATCCATTCGTCGTATAAATTCCCCTTTTGTTTCCTGTCGGCGACTCAGTATCCACTCAACAACTTCCTCACGTCTGAATGTCAGCTTTCTACCGTTTTCACCAGCACGGTAAAAGGGTATTCCATTTTTAGCTGTCAGCTTATAGATTGTGTCCTTGGAATATCCTGTTAACAGGCAGCAAATATCCATGCCAAATACTTCCGGGTAATCTTCTATTCTTTTTAAGGGTCTGTTGGTCGTCTGAGGCTTATTTTGCATGTACTCCGAAGCAGTAGCCAACATGTCGCAAGCAATCTCTCTTAGATGCCTTATCTGCTCTAATACGGTGTCTTCCCATTGTGAACGTAAAAACTCCAAGTCGTTAAAACTCCATGCCGTCTCTATGTCCGTGCGGTGCAGTTCATTGATGAAGCCGTACTTTTCTATTTCCCCGTATAGGAAGTCTGCGGTCAGTTCGATTTTGCCTTCGTCATTGTACAGCTTGTCTGCCATGCACAACTCCTCTATATCCGTGCTGCTCATATTGGGATGTATGCGCCTGCATTCAGGTATAAAATACCTGTCTCTCCATTCGTTTATAGCTTTGTCTATTGCAGCCACTACCTGTTGCAGTCTTTCTTTGTTTCCGTAACATAATGACTGAATATAGCAGGTCTGACGTTTGGGTGTAAACATGTTTATTCTTCTTTGCAACAGCCTTTCAATTGCTTCATCCAATGGTGTTGCATTTCCTATATAATTAATTTTAGTTGCCATAGTCTTTTTGTTTATCTGTGAATGCTGTTATTATAAAACACATGCAGCCTTGTCCAATACTTTTGTTTCAAAGCTGTCAAGGTATGTGTTTGTAGTGGTAAGATTCCGATGTCCTAATGCCTGACTGATTATTTCACGGGGTATATTGTTCCCTTGTAAGGTCATAGCCATTGTATGGCGGCTTACATAGGTGGTAAGCGTCAGTCGGACACCTAATAATGTACCTAATTTTTTCATGTTAGTGTTGATACGTTTGTAACGGGTACGGATATGGTCATACAGTTGGATACCCTCATAGTCCTTTGTAATAATAGGGAGCAGATAGTTTCCCATCGGTGGAATGTTTGTTTTAAACCATTCCAGCAGTTCCCTTATTTCATGGGTTATTGGTATTTGTATGGGCTTTGTGGTTTTGGCATTCTTTATTTTTTGCCGTTTGTAAACAATGTGTTCACCTGTAGATAACATTACAATGTTTCGTGTAGTCAGGTGTGCCATGTCCACGAAGCTCATACCAAAGCAATAATAGGAAAACAAAAACAGTCGTCGGGCACGTTCCAATACCATGTTATGTTGAGGCTTGTTTTTTATCTGTTCAAGTTCAGCAGGTAGAAGATAGCGTTTTTCCGTTTCTTCCGCCAGCTTTCCGACTTCAAATCCACCTTTTCCAAAAGGGTACGTGCTTGGAGACGCCTCTTTTTCCTTGATTGCTTTGTTTATTACAGCCCGTAAGGTCTTAAGTGTGTGCATACGGGTATTTCCACAACAGCCGTTAGCTTCCATAGCACGGTTTAAACGATTTATATATTTCACATCAATGTCCGAAAACAAACGCTGTCTTGCTTTGCTGTCATACAGGCAAAAAAGATGCAGGTCACGTTGGTAAACTTTTGCATTTCCTATATGTCCCGTAGAAGTAAGTTCGTCAATGAGTCTGCTCCAAAAGTCATAGACCTTTCCACGTTTTGAAGCACTGATAAACTCTTCCTCAAAACGGTTTATTGACCATTCCACCTGTTCATGGGCAAATTTGCTTAAAATGGCGTCCTTCCGCTCTTCATAGTGGTTAAGCAAGGCATTGTAATTTTCATAATTGCTAACCAGCCGTTTGTCCTTTTTAAAACGTTCTGTTTCCGGATTCCACTGTTCCACTGTAGCGGACAGTCCAAGGTCTATATATTTTATCTTTCTGTTTTGTGTTATACGTAAGCATACCGGACAACTTCCGTCCCTACGCACATTGCTCTTGTTTAATACGATTCGTAACTTAGCCATAACTCAATTTTTTAGAGGTTAGTTGGTATATAACGATGAAACACTGCTTGGCGTTTTAGAAATTGCGCAATAAAGCTATGTATTTAGATTTATTTAACAATGAAGGGCGGATTCCTATTCCGTAAATTCATCCATGAAATTATTGTTTTGCTATTTGCTATATTAGGGGTACGGAAATTGCCATTTACAACAACGAATAAAGTTTCGAATAAACTTTGATTAAACTTTTAGGGTAACTTAGCGTAAATAAATACAAGATAAAGGTTGTTGGTACGGCAAATAAATGCAAAATACCAATTACTGTATAATAAAACAGCTTGTTTGTATTGAAAAAATTAATATAGCTTAATACGCTATAAAACAGTGGATTGGAATATATATGTAAATAAAATGTGGTGAAAAGCTTGCTAGTTCCAAATAAAGCAGTACCTTTGCATCCGCAATTCGGGGTGTAGCTCAGCCCGGTTAGAGTACGCGTCTGGGGG
>CALUJE010000025.1 GCA_944320885.1 uncultured Phocaeicola sp. | reverse complement strand
GTAAAAAAGGGTGTAAATCTCGCAAATGCTTGATTTACACCCTTTATTGCGGAGAGACAGGGATTCGAACCCCGGGTGCCTCGCAGCACAACGGTTTTCAAGACCGCCGCAATCGACCACTCTGCCACCTCTCCAAAACTCCTTTGCAGAAGTACTTCCTTTCAAAAGCGTTGCAAAGGTAGTATAATTTTTAATATCTGCAAAAAAACGGCTCAAAAATATTGCACTAAAGCACAAATTTATATCCGGATATAACAGATACAACATTTACGACTACTTTTTCCATCACATCGTTTTCACTGATTTACGTTGCATTATCGACAAATATTCTTACCTTTGTGCCACTCAGAAAAACAAAGAATCATGAAAGCAACCTTTCACATTCACTATAGAACCGTATGGGGAGAAGAACTGAAAATAATACTCCCCGGTCAAATTATTGACATGCAAACCAGTGACGGCTATTTATGGACGGCACAATATGATATACCCGAAAGCAAATATGCCATACCTTATTATTATGCAGTATATGTCAATGGGCAATGCCGAAGAACTGAATGGCATCTCACTCCCCATATACTGAATCCGGCAACGGGTCAGGAATGTCTCATTTTTGACAACTGGCGAGACATCCCGTCTGATGCCTATCTCTACAGCTCTGCATTTGAACACGAAACGGGACCGATACAGCACCTTACTCCAGCCGGAAAGGGCAAGCAAATTATTTTCAGAGCTCTCTGCTCTCAGCTTCCTGCCGGCAATTACAGTATCGGTGTCGTCGGCGATAAGGAAGCTTTGGGAAACTGGAATCCCAAACAAGCCATAATAATGGAACAAGTTGCCCCTCACGAATGGATGACTTGCGTTTCAGCAGAAAATCTCCCGGCACCTTTTGAATATAAGTTCATTGCCGTCAGTCAGAAAAAAGACAGTGAACCGTTGTGGGAGCTGAGCAAGAACAGGCAGTGGCAACGGAATCCGAACAAAGAACAAATCATCACATTGCCCGAAGTGGAAATCTTCTTTGAACAAGAAACGCTCCGCCTTGCCGGATGCGCCATTCCTGTATTCTCACTCCGGTCTGAATCCAGCTTCGGTGTAGGTGATTTTGGTGATTTGAAGAAATTTATCGACTGGGCAGCACTGACACATCAGAAAGCTGTACAGATTCTTCCAATCAATGACTCTACCACTACGCACAAATGGACCGACTCCTATCCTTATAAAAGCATATCCATTTATGCCTTACATCCCATGTATACGGATTTGAACCAGCTCGGAAAACTGAAAGACTCCCGGAAACAGGCTCAGTTTGACTTGTTACAAAAGGAACTGAACAGCTATCCCGATGTGGATTACGAACAGACCAACAACGCCAAATGGGAATTTCTGAGACTGAAATATCAGGAAGATTATGCACAACTTAAACAAACCGACGAATTCAAGGCCTTCCTGTATAAAAACAGTGAATGGCTGATTCCATATGCCGCATACTGTTATCTGAGAGATAAATATCATACTCCAGAATTTAGCGAATGGCCCGAATACAGTATATATGAAAAGGAAGAGATAGAAAAGTTGTGCAGTCCGGACAACCAGGAATATGATGACATTGCCATACACTTTTATATACAATACCATCTGCATAACCAGTTGTTGGAAGCCAGCAATCATGCACGTCAGAAAGGAATCATACTGAAAGGAGACATCCCTATCGGTGTCAACCGTAACAGTGTGGAATCGTGGACCGAACCTCATTATTTCAATCTGAATGGACAGGCCGGAGCTCCCCCCGATCCATTCTCTGCCAATGGTCAGAACTGGGGATTCCCTACCTATAACTGGGAACGCATGGAAGAGGATAATTATATATGGTGGCAGAAACGCTTCGGGAAAATGGCTGAATATTTTACAGCATACCGCATAGACCATATCCTCGGATTTTTCAGAATATGGGAAATACCCCAACATTCGGTACACGGTCTTTTAGGACAGTTTGTGCCCTCACTTCCCATGTCTCCACAGGAAATAGAAAGCTTCGGACTTCCTTTCCGCGAACAGTTCTTTACCCAACCATATATTGACGAAGAATTGCTCAATCAGGTTTTCGGAAATGAAAAAGTATGGATAAAGGAAGAGTTTCTGCAGGAAAGTGAAAACAATACCTATAAGTTAAAGCCGGAGTTCGCCACACAGCGTCAGGTAGAACAGCATTTCAAAGGCAAAAATGACAAGCGGAGCATACGCATGCGCGAAGGACTTTATTCACTCATCAGCAATGTACTGTTTGTTCCGGACCGTAGCCAGCCCAACCGTTATCATCCCCGCATTGCCGCACAGACCGACTATCTGTATACTCGACTGAACAGGTACGAGAAAGAAGCTTTCGACCGCCTGCATGAGCATTACTATTATCAGCGCCACAATCAGTTCTGGTATAAAGAAGCCATGAAGAAACTTCCCATGCTGACACAATGCACACCGATGCTGGCTTGTGGAGAAGATTTGGGAATGATACCAGAATGCGTGCCCTGGGCAATGAAAGAATTACGGATTCTCAGTCTGGAAATAGAACGGATGCCCAAAACTCCCGGATATGAATTTGGAAGAGTTGACAAATATCCATACAGCTCGGTTTGCACACTCTCAACGCACGATATGTCTACCCTTAGAGGATGGTGGGAAGAAAGTGTTGTATGTACAGAACATTACTACCATAATGTATTAAAGGAATGTGGTCCTGTTCCTAAAACAGCCGACGGGAACATCTGTAAACAGATTATACAAAAAGAGCTGAACAGCCCGTCGATGCTCTGCATTCTCAGTTTTCAGGACTGGACATCCATTGACGAACAAATCCGCTGCAAAGATGTAGAGCGCGAAAGAATCAACGTTCCGGCTAACCCGCTCAATTACTGGCATTACCGCATGCACGTAACCATAGAACAGCTGATGAAGGCTGAGCACTTGAACAACATGATTAAAAACATGATTGACGAAAGTGGCAGATAACAAGATTCTTCTTTCCGGATGAGTCTCTTCCGGAAAGAAGAACATTTTATTAATAGAATAAGTTATTTATATAAATTATTGCTATCTTTTTATTAAAAAAACATTACCTTTGTAACAATTTTATCAAAACAGATGATTCAAGCACAAAAACAATGAGGGAAAATGAATTCCTAAAAGGCATAAACAACCAAGACCCCCAAGCCTACAAGGAGCTTTATAACACATACTACCAATCACTTGTTATGTACTCAATGAACTTTATAGCTCAGCAAGACATAGCAGAAGATTTGGTACAGGACCTCTTTGTCAATATGTGGAACAAAAGAATTACATTCATTTCTTACTATTCCTTCCGTACTTATCTGTATAACTCCATACGCAATTCTGCTCTGAACCAGTTAAAACATCAGGATATAGAACAGCGATACATTGAGCATGTACTTTCTGACCGTGAGCAAAAGGCACATGAAAAAGAAATCTTTGATGAAGAAATATATCGCAGACTTTATCATGCAATAGACCAGCTTCCACCCAAATGCAGAGAAATATTTCTCTTGTCAATGGACGGAAAAAAGAATGAAGAAATAGCACAGGAACTGCACATAGCTATTGAAACAGTAAAGACACAAAAAAAACGTGCTGTAAAACAGATAAAGGAAGTAACGGCACATGGATTTATGCTATTATTGATCAATTATCCTCATTTATTTAAATTTTAGTTCATTTTTTCTGCATGCTTGTACCCCTTTTCGATTTATTAATTGTCTTTATTATAAATGAAGATTAATAAAAACATGCAAAAAGAACATATAGAGGATATAATAGCCAGAGAAATACTTGGAGAACAGCTCAGCTCTGAAGAGCTGAATGCACTGAGTGAATGGCTAAACCAATCATCAGAACATCGCGAATACTATGCCGCGATAAAAACCGCTTTGTTCTCAACCAAGCGTTACCAAACGTACAAAAATATCGACGCAGACAAAGCTTACAGACAATTTCTCAAAATACAAGAGAAACCAGCCAGAAAGAATCAATTCTGGAAATATATTGCAGCCTGTCTTATTCCTATATTCATTATCGGAGGAACTATCATGTTCCAGATGCAAAAGGAAGAGAACCAGCATATGGCTATCGTGCCTGGATCAACACAGGCCACTCTTCAACTGGCCGACGGGCAGATTATCAGTTACGATGAACAGAAGTTGGCAGAAGCCTCAACGCAGCCATCATCCCAATCAACCATAACCACAACAGCCAAAGGTATCTGTATTGAGCCCTATGCACCGGCTGCAAACGAAAGCAAAACAAAACAACATAATGTTTTGAAAACAGCTCCCAACGGAGAATTTATCATCACACTGGAAGATGGAACGGTTGTTCACCTCAATTACAATACCGTACTTCACTTTCCGGAACATTTTGCATCGACAGAACGCATCGTATATCTTGAAGGTGAAGCCTTTTTTGAAGTGGCAGAAGATACAAAACGTCCTTTTAAAGTCATTACACGGGATATGACCATCAAAGAATATGGAACCTCATTTAATGTAAATACCTATTCTGACAAACAAACAGAAGTCGTATTGGTAGAAGGAAGCATTGGAGTTATCAACAATGAAAAAGAATATCCGATGAAACCGAACGAGCGTCTGTGTCTGAACAGAACAAACAAACAGATATCCATAGAAGAAACAGATATAACTCCATACATAGCATGGCATCAGGGCCGCTTCATCTTCAATAACGAAAGTTTAGGTGATATCATGGAAACCCTGTCGCACTGGTATGATGTAAAAATAGTATTTGACAATCCGGAACTGAAGAACTTACACTTTACCGGAAATATGGACCGTTATGGCAACCTTGCCCCTATCCTGAAATCAATAAGCATGATTGTAGGATTACGAATCGAAATAAAAAACAAAACAATTTATATTTATCAATAATTAAAACTTAGAATCATGAGAAAGAGAAAGATTACCACGCTTCTTTTGATGGGATGTATGGTTCCTTTCTTTGCAATGGCACAAGCCGACAGCAAAAAAGTAACAATACGCCTGAAAGAAGCTACAGTGAAAACTTTTTTTGATGCTCTGCATCAACAGACAGGACTCAATTTCGTTTATAACAACGAACAATTGAAGAACATGCCTGCCATAACCATCAATGCAAGCGAATCCAATGTAAAGGAAGTATTGGACAGAGTTTTTGCAAGCACGGCTTTTGAATATAACATTGAGAACAACACCGTTACTCTGTATCAGAAAAAAGGGGGAAATCAAGGTACAGAAAAAACAGTAAAAGGAAAAGTTACCGATGCTAACGGTGAACCACTTCCGGGAGTAAACATCCAGATTGAAGGTACTCAAAAAGGATGTACCACAGACTTCAACGGTGAATACACCCTGAAAGTTCCGGCACAATGCAAGCTTATTGTTTCATTCATCGGTATGAGCACTCAAACCATTGCATATAACGGTCAGAGCTCATTAAACGTTGTTTTGCAGGAAGACTCCAAACAAATTGACGAAGTTGTTGTAAACGGTTACTTTACCCGTAAGACCGAAGGTTTTGCCGGTGCCGTAACAACCATCAAGAAAGAAGACTTGCAAAAAGTTCACACGGCAAACATCTTTACTACACTGAGTGCACTGGATGCAGGTTTCAAGATTACAGAAAACAACCTTGCCGGTTCAAACCCGAACACATTGCCCGAATTTACCATCCGTGGTAAAGGTTCTTTCCAGGAAGGTTCTTCTGCTCCGTTGTTTATTCTTGACGGTTTTGAAACTACGGTCCAAAAAGTTTATGATATGGACGTAAACCGTATTGAGAGCATCACCATCCTGAAAGATGCTTCTGCTACCATCCTTTACGGTTCACGCGCAGCAAACGGTGTTGTAGTTATTGAAACCGTAAAACCAAAACCCGGACAACTCCGCGTTACATATGACTTTAAACCGACTGTAGCCATTGCCGACCTTACAGACTACGATTTGATGAATGCCAGCGAAAAACTGGAATACGAACATCTGGCAGGACTTTATGATCCGGTTGAGGGTGATTTGGAAACAACTTATAACCGTCAGCAAAAATACTATAACAAATATAAGAACGTATTGGAAGGTGTAGATACTGACTGGCTTGCACAACCAGTAAGAAACGCTTTCAGCCATACTCATTCTCTTACAGTTGAAGGTGGTGCAGAAAATGTAATCTACAGCATTGACGGTTTCTTCGACAAGAACAACGGTGTAATGAAACAGTCAGGACGTGACCGTTACGGCTTTGGTTTCTCTCTGCAATACCGTATTAAAGATAAAATCATTATCCGTAATTACGCCAGCTACGCCAATACACATTCATACGACTCTCCTTATGGAAAGTTCAGCACTTATGCCAGTGCAAACCCTTACGAGCGTCCTTATGATGCCAACGGCGAACTGATTCCTACATTGACAGACAACAGTCCGAACCCGTTGTATGAAGCAGCACTCCCGAACCGCAGTTTCAGTGATACCGAATATTTTGCTGATGAATTAAGCGCAGACTGGATCATCGGTAACGGATGGCGTGTTATCGGTCAGTTCCGTATAGAAAAAGGTAATAACGGCAGTGAATATTACCGTTCACCGTATTCTTCAGACTTCTTAACAGCTACAACCGACCCTTATGATCCGGAAGCAATCATCTACAAGCCGGTTGATTTGGCAGAAAGAGGAGAATTGACTCTTACCGATGGTGAATACCTTAATTACAGCGGAAAACTTACACTGAACTATAACAAGCAGGTTGCTGAAAAGCATATGCTATTCTTTGGAGCAGGTGCAGAAGTTAACCAACGGGAATCAAGCTCATATGGATTTACCGCAACAGGTTTTGCCGATGACCGCTATTCTGATCCTGCTTTTGCAATTCAATTCCTTAAGAACTCTCGCCCAAGCAGTAGTGAAAGTACCGTACGTTCAATGGGTTTCCTTGCAAACTTCAACTACATCTATGATGACCGCTTCTTCATGGATTTATCCGGTCGTTATGATGGTTCTTCACAATTTGGTGCAGACAAACGTTGGGCTCCCTTCTGGAGTGTCGGCGGTGGATGGAACATTCACAAAGAACATTTCTGGTCAGACAATTCAATTCTTGACTTGCTTAAGATTCGTGCTTCTTATGGTGTAACCGGTAACCAGGAATTCTCTGCATATCAGGCCAAGACCATGTATCAGTATCAGACCGGACGTCTTTATAATCAACTGATTCCGGCAACCCTCATGGGATACGGTAACCCTGACTTAAAATGGCAGAACCAGTACAGTACTAACATCGGTCTGGATTTAGGTATGTGGCAGAACCGTTTATCACTTACCTTTAACTATTACTGGAAACGTACAGACGGAATGTTGACTACCATTACAGTGGCTCCGTCACTCGGTTTCCCCAGCAACTCATTTACCAGCAACCTGGGTGAAATCAAGAATGAAGGTTGGGAATTAAATTTGGGCGCATCAATCCTGCGTGACCAGGCAAATGATTTGGAATGGCGTGTTAATGTACAGGCTTCACAAAACCGAAATGAGTTGAGCAAAATCAACAATGCATTAAGAGGCCTTAATGATAAGAACAATCAGGAAAAAACAACTCCTGGTGCCGTATATGAAGAGGGCGAATCAATGACCGCTATCAAAGCTGTTCCTTCATTGGGTATTGATCCTGCTACCGGAAAGGAAATTTACGTAAAGAAAGACGGAACCCTTACTTACGAATGGGATGCTGCAGACAAAGTACTCTGTGGTGATACTGAACCAGATGTATTCGGTAACATTTCAACCAACCTGTACTGGAAAGGATGGAACTTGAACGCCGTATTCCAATACAGCATTGGTGGTGATGCTTATAACTCTACATTGTCTTCACGTGTAGAAGGTGCCAATCCGGCTTACAACGCAGACCGTCGTGTATTGAACGACCGCTGGACAACTCCGGGACAACATGCTCTATACCGCAACATCCGCGATTACGGACAGAATTATATCTCAACACGTTTCGTACAGCGTGACAACTACCTGGACTTCTCATCACTTTCATTGTCTTATGATTTCCCGAAAGCATGGATCCAGCCGTATAAGCTCAGTTCACTCCGTCTGTCATTCTATGCCAATGACTTATTCCATTTATCAACCATCAAACAAGAACGCGGTTTGGACTATCCGTTCGCACGCAGCTTTGTATTTGGTTTAAACATCAGTATTTAATTTCGTAATTGATACAAAAACATGAAAAAAATAATATCTATATTATCTGTTGCCACCCTGATGCTCTGTTCTTCGTGCAACGACTGGCTGAATGTCACGCCACAAGGACAAGTAGAGGCAGAAGATCTTTATGAAACAACCAAAGGATGTAATTCTGCTGTAGGAGGTGTTTATTATACTCTGTCCGGTTCTAATCTTTTCGGACAAACGTTGTCTTACGGACTTATTGACGTATTGGCTCAATACTGGGACCTGTCAACCAATACCAACCATTCTTATTATCCTGCAACAACCTATGATTACACAGATCAAAATGTTGTTGGTGCATTCCAGAATGTATGGTCACAACTCTATTATGCCATAGCACAATGTAATGCCTTTATTCATTATTCTGAGCCTAATCAGGCTTCCATTGACAACTATAATCTTCTATTGGGAGAGGTTTATGGTTTGCGTGCACTGGCTCACATGGAGTTGTTTGAAATTTATGGTCCGGTAATTCATACAACAGCCGATTTACAGAAAAAAGCCATTGCTTACCGTACAGCTTATAACAACGTAAGCCAACAATTTGATACTGCTGAAACAGTTCTTCAAAAAGCCAGTGAAGATTTGGACCGTGCTCTTGAACTACTGGCAGATGATCCTATCCGTGACCCGGAAGTAGGCCGTGAAGGTGATTTGAATACTTCAGTTATTGACTATCAGGATGTACTTAACTTCCGCGGTGCACGTATGAACTATTTCTGTGCACTTGGTCTGAAAGCCCGTCTTGAAATGCTTCGTAAGAATCCGACAGAAGCATACAAACTAGCAACAAGAATTATTGAAGAAAGTAAAGAAATTCTGTCTTTGACCAATACCAACAACATCGCCAACAACAATGCATCCAGTATCTGGAACTACAGTACTGAAATGTTGGGTTCTTTCTATACAAATGACCTTTATACAATGACCGATACCTATTTCGGTATGGGAGGTGGTATGTCTCAGGCCAGCATCAGTGGTATCTTTATCAATGATACAAAATACAACAATCTGGTAAACAATGTATACGGACGCCAACCGGACGGTAGCGGACAGGATATACGCTTGCTTTGGTTCTCTGCTGACAATATGCAGGAAACCGGTTGCTATGATTTTATGAAAGTAAAAGAAGCTGAAGCACGTGCCAATATGCCTCAACCTTATGCATATTTTCCGGAAATACCTATCATGCGCTTGTCTGAAGTTTACTACATCGCCTGCGAAGCTCAAATTGGCGTAAACAATACATTGGCCCTGCAATATCTGAACGATGTTCGCTCTACCCGCCGTCTGGACCCGATAGAAGGCCCGCTGGAAGACAGTGACCTTTTGGAATATCTGGTTCGGGAAGCCCGTAAGGACTTTATTGGTGACGGACGCATGTTCTTCATGTATAAGAGATTATTCTACAATATCTATACATCAACAGGACGTACCATAAACGCCAATGATAATATGTTCGTCGTTCCTATACCTGATGACGAATATGAATTTGCCGGCATAGACAAACCGACTCAAAATTAATTTCAATTAAATGCACTACATTATGAAAAGAATATATTTTAAGAAGCCACAATTGCCAAATATCCTTGCGCTCATGTGCACACTGTTTGCTCTGGCTTCGTGCAGTGAAAAAGACATAGACTCATTTGACAAGGGAAACAGCTATATTTACTTTGATATCCCTTATATACTTGCTGCTGACGGAACAGAAAGCGCAAACCGACAGGATAGTATTTCCTACTCTTTTGCTCTTGATGCAGAAGAAGTAAGAGACACAACTATCAAAGTAGTAGTAAAAGTCATAGGCATGGCTGCAGATTATGACCGCCCTTATAACCTTGAAGTTATCAGTGACAAGACTACTGCTACATCTGCAGAATGGAATCCGGATATCATCAACAATCGCTCTATCAAAGCTGGAGAGTTGACCGATACTATCCGCATTGATGTACAGCGCACTGAAACATTGCAAGACGAATGGAAGAAAATATATCTGCGTATAGTTCCCAACGAAAACTTTGCCATCGGATATGACAATCTGAAAGAGGTAAAGGTTTCATTCTCCGACATCCTGGCAAAACCGGACTGGTGGGATAATTGGATGGCATGGGGATACTTCGGTAACTATTATCCTGAAGTATACCGTAAATGGATTGAAATTTATTACCTGGGAGCAGACCCGAATTATTATAATGGAGAACCGCTTTATTGGAACAATATGCCTCCTTCTCCTTCTGCCAGCTGGTATCCTGTTCTCGACATGTATTATAAACAGTTAAAGTTATACTTCGAAGAAAATGATGTATATCCAGATGGAGACACATCACTTCCTCCTATTAAACTTCCATAATAGTAAAACAATAAAATCAAAATAATTATGAAACGACATATATTTCCATATGCAACAGTCCTGGCACTATCTTTACTGACCGGGGCATGTGCTGAAGATAATGGAAACTACAACTATAAAAACATTAACGAAGTTACCATCGCAACAATTGACGACCAATTTTGCGAAGCCGGCGCACATCTTTCAATAGCTCCGACTCTTACAATTCTTGATGAGAGCAGTATCAATCTGACTTACTCATGGACCATTGATACAAAAGAAGTATCTACTGAAAGAAATCTTGATATTGATCTGCCGGCTTTAAGTTACGGAGGCCACCTATGTGCCTTAACCATAAAGGATAGTGATACAGGCATGCAATATCGCCAGACGTTTACCCTGACTATTGCCAATCCATTCAATTATGGATACTATTTCCTTACCCGTAAGGACGATGGTTCTACAGAGATGGCTTATATACAAGCTAAAGAAGAAGATAATTCCACTATTGAAGATGTAAAATATGCAACTGGTGTTGCCGAATATCCGTTTGGTAGCGAACCTAAACAAATTTATGGAGCATATGGTTACAACTCTGATTATAGTGCAACCAGATGGCAACTTACATTTGTTACACAAGAAGGAGAAACCCCTGTAATTGTTACTGATAACAGCACATTCCTCCCTACCAGCCTGGTTACAGAAAGTAATTATATCGAACAAGACAAAGGGTATACATTTGAACCGGATGCTACGGTTGTAAGTATGCAGGCATCTACCGGACAATTCTTTACCAGCAACGGACAATTTATACGTTATGCCAATGGCAAACTATACAGACCGGCCCGCCATTTACAAGAATATTATTGGACTCATCCCACAATGGGAGACAGAGGTGCTTCATTTGCATGGGTCTATGATGAGTTGAGCAAACGCTTCTACACACTTCAAACTTACACAAGTGATATTCCCGAATTAGGTATTATCGCCGACAACTATGCATACGATAATGTGATAGAGCCTACTGATAATTGTGATATTAAAGGCAAGATACTTTATACCTATGATAAATATAGCAATGTAAACACATTTAATGCCTATACTTCCGATACTGATGGTATAAGAATCTATACATTCAAAAAATCATACAACGCAAAAGATGCAGCTTTTGTAGATGAAGCCTTATTACCTCTTTCTGGAGCTAATGAAAATACGACAATTACAGTAGGATCTACCGGACTGAGTAACGGCATTTTCTATGTGAACAGTGGAAATGAAATCTACTCTTCACCAACCACCTTGCCTCAGCTTACCTCATTCTTCACTGTGCCATCCGATTTGGGAAACATTGAGAAGATAGGACTGTCTGCTTTAGGCAATCGACTGGTAGTAGTGCTTTATGATGAAAACAGTTCTGAAGAGCGTAAAGGAAGCGTGATATTTGTCGATGTCGCAACCAAGAAAATTACTCACACCTTCCCGCACATCCTGCATCATTGCGCCTCTTACTGGGGAGCCAATGAATCAAGCAATTTAGGATACGGACAATTTGGTGACGGAAAATAAACCTATTATACCCCATAAGCTATATATCTATAAAGAAAACAGGCTGCCTTCTCTGATGAAGACAGTCTGTTTTTATTTTATTTCATTCTATATCGTTTAAAAACGGTTGGAAGCTTTCACTCTTATTTTTCTATATTTCAGTTCAATACTATCGATACTCAACGGTACATTATTGGCGGCAAAGGCTCATCACACTGGGAGTTAAGGCTCAGCGCGCTGAGAGTTAAGGCCCAGCACGCTGGGGACAAAGGCTCAATAATACAGCAAAAAGAGCCCGTTTCTTCACAGAAACAAGCTCTTGATTTTCATCCTTACATAATCTTTTCAACACCACTCTCTATTCACCAAACCTACTTTCACTTACTTTATCTCTATAATTTAACCTATTGAAAACATACTCTCTTTTCACTTACCTCATCCTCTAAATAAATAATACCCTCTATTCACTTACCAGGACTTCTGAATAAATGCACTATGAGACTTGCCTTTTTCAAGGCCGTCAATTTAAAATTCATAGCCTGCATTTTTTATTCCATAACTTATGACAGAAAGGAATAACAAGTTATAAAATCTCAAAAGACGGCCTAGCTGTTTCAAGGCATAACTTTACAATTACTCTCTATTCTCTCTATATATAAATTCCATCAACTTATTACCCAGGCACGGACGGTAATGTCCTTGCTCATAATACTCATGAATGTCGGCTGTATATTCGTTGATGCCTGTAAAATCGAAAACATTTTCAGTACCGAACAGTCGTCTGAGAATATCCGTATCAGCCGGATTGGCAGACTCCTGACTGTAATCGGGACTGAGTATAATCTTTACCTTCGTCTGATTCCGCCGAAACAAGGCAGCGATATCAGAAAGAAGCTTTTCTTGCGAAGCGTATATAACCTGTCCGGATACTGCAGGCTCTCCACTACGGGGAGGGAATTCCTTCGCACGACTTTCCCAATAGGCTTCTCCTTCGTCAAGTATCATCTTGTCGCGCGGGTTGATAGCATCGTTATTCATCGGATTGCGAACCTGTCCGTAGGGATTAAAACCTTTTCCCGGCAAAACTTTCCGACCCGACAACCGATAACGCAGATAAGGCATCAAAAAACCGGGCGATACAAAAGCCTGAAGAGATGACAGCTGGAAACTCAGCTCACTGTCGCCCGAAACTGCCGGAGGCAACACATTGGTGAACCCTGACAGAAGGCGGGTTTTGGAAAGCGAGACAGGGTCTATGACCAGCAACACATTCCGTATATCAGCCTTTTCATGTTCTAATGCAAGCAACTTTTTGTAAACGGCCATCATACTTTCGGCATTTCCAAACAGACGTACCGCCCTGCCGCCATCAAGATACTTCTCCCACTCATGACACCGGAAAGCCATCGTACATGAATTGCCCAGTATAAATGAGTTGAACGGGATACTGTCGCGATTGTTCAGATAAATATTCCATCCCACACATCCTTCACAAAGCATGATGTCGGAATCGTATCTCTTATATCTGCGCAACACCATAAACGGATCGTCATAAAAATACAGAACGACTACCAGCCAGAAAGGCAATGAAAACAGTACCCCCTTCAGTATCAAACGCCGTGCAGGATTTCTTCTCTGTTCTTTTTTATCTTTATCTTGCATTGTACTTTCCATTTTAGAACTGTAAATAAATGAATTCTTCCATTCCAAACTTTCCGTATGCCAGTATGGCAAAAATTACCAGATAATAAATTGCCCATCGCAGCGGTAAAGGCACTCTCGAAAGACGTTCCAGCAAATCAGTACGTGCCATGAAATACTCATATAGAAATATCAGTGCCAATCCTGCACCGGTAACAATGCATATGTGATCGGACATACCAATGTTCATTTCCTTCCAGCTGACATTATGCTGAAAAGACATGCGGCTGATAAAGCTGCAGGCTTCACTCACTGAAGCTGAACGGAAAAACACGAGCGACAGCGCAAAGACCAGATAGGTACGTATTACCGAAAAGGCAGAATACAGTCTGTTCCAGCGAGATTTTCTGACAGCATTGCTCCAGGTTTGCGTCTTAAGCTCATACACTATTACGATTCCCTGAATAAGGCCATAGACTACAAACGTCCATCCGGCTCCATGCCATGCACCCAGTGCTACAAAGGTGACCAGCAGGCTGCAGGTAATGCCCCACTGTCCCCATCGGCGGGTAGCCGAGGCCAAAGGCATATACAGATAATCTCTTACCCAAAACGAAAGAGACATGTGCCACCGGCGCCAGAAGTCGGTTGTGCTTTGCGCCACAAAAGGACGATTGAAATTGGGAGAGAGTGCAATACCGAACATCATGGCGCCTCCAATGGCCATATCTGTATAACCAGAGAAATCAGCATACAACTCAACCGGATAGAGCAGACATGCCATAAGCAACTGTATGCCCGAAGCGGTATGAGACGAATCAAATATTCCGTTTATATAAGGTGACAACTGATCGGCTATCACCAGCTTTTTCATCAATCCTACCACTATCAGCCGCAATCCGTAAACCATCATCGGATATGATGGCTTTTGCAGATTCCGTATCTGGGGAAGAAAACCGGCAGAACGTTCTATCGGTCCGGCAAGAAACTTCATGAAGAAAAGCATGTAGAGAAGAAAATCTGTAAGGTTCTTCTCGGGTTTTTCTTCTTCCCAATATATTTCGGTCAGATACGAAATAGCCTGGAAGGTATAAAACGAAATGCCCAATGGGAAGAGCCAGCTTCCGTTTCCACTCAGTTTGTCGGCATAGCGGAATAGTATCCAACCGCCAACAAGAAGCAGCACAGTTACAGCATATGCCGTACGTGCATGCCCCGAAAGACGGACTTTCTCTATGCACTGTCCGGCATAATAAGAGAGCAAGGATATCAGCAGGGCTGTAACCAGAAACATCGGATGATAATATCCGATGAAAACCGAACTGGCAGCCAGCAGGATATACTTCCTTCCCTTATTCCCTGCCAGACAATACAACAGGAAACAACAAACAAAGAGTATGATAAATTCAAAAGAAATAAACGACATTGTATTTATGCTTGTTTCAGTTTACTCAATATGACGGAACATAAATCACCCACGTTTTTCAGTTTCACAATTTCCCTGAAAGTAAAGCGCAGCACAAAACGCTTCTCTATCTCGGTGATGAGCTGCATATTGGTCAGCGAGTCCCATCCGTCAACATCGGCAGCCGTAGTAGTCTCTGTCAGCACCAGGCTGTCGTTTTTCAGCACTTTCCGGAATATACAATTCAGTTGTTCCAATATTTCACTAGTATTCATCATATTATATTTCTGTTTAAATAAGTTGCATAATCTTTTTCCTGTCAGTCTTGCTGCTGGCATTCAGCGGAAAACTGTTCATAAAATGTATTCTTCGCGGAAGCATATAAGGCGGGAGTTCATTCTGAAGAAACTGTTCCAGGGCGGCAGTATCGCCCGAAGGACGCTCCAGAACAAGATGAAGGTTACAATGGCCGTCTTCCTCATAAAGAGGAATAACGACGGCATTGGTCTTATTGTCATAATATTGCTTCACTCGATATTCTATCTCGGCCAGTTCTATACGGAATCCCTGTACTTTGACCTGGGTATCTTTTCGCCCGCAATAAAAAATATCTCCATCAGCATCCTGATAACAAAGATCTCCTGTGCGGTAATATACTTTTCCATCAGCAGTGGCGACAAGACATTCGGCCGATTTTTGGGAATTCTTCCAATAGCCGGCCATCACCTGTGCACCACCTACCCACAACTCACCGGTCTGTCCGGACGGCAAAGGTTTTCCTTCTTTATCGGTAATGACAATCTCCATTCCATGAAAAGGCCTTCCGATAGCCACCATTCCGTTGTGATGCTTACAGTCATGGTAAGGAATAGAATAGGCTGTACAGTAAATGGTGGCTTCGGTAGGACCATATAAATTGACAACCGATGCATTGGGTATGCAACGGCGAAACTCCGAAATTATATTCACATCCGAAGCTTCGGCCGTTACTACCAGATATTTTAAAGCCGGCAATGAGATTTCATTGAAATATGGACGTGACAGGCGCAGAACTGATGGAGCTACAGCCGCAAACGTAAGACTGTGCCTCTCCATAATATCAAGTACGTTCAGGTATTTCAATCCACCCGATGAAACCGTGTATACACAGGCTCCCAACGTAAGCGGATACAGAAATGACACTACCGACACATCAAACGTAAGCTCAAACATCTGAAGCATACGATCAGTCTCATCGAGCTTCCATCCCAATTGAGAATAGGCCCGGTAAAAAGCATTCAGATTGGAACGTGATATGGGCACTCCTTTCGGCTCTCCGGTACTCCCCGACGTAAATATGATATAGGCATCCGTTTCGGCATGCGTCATATAATAAGGTTCTGCCGATACAGGTATCGCCTCACCGGAAACAGAAATACAAACGACACCTTCTGACCGGGCAAAACCAACGGGCACTGAACCATCGTGCAAAAGCACTTCTATCCCCGCCTGACGGATTATTTGCAGATTTCTACTATCTGGATATGACGGATGCAGAATGACATAAGTCTTTCCAGCAAACAAAACGGCCAGCACAGAAGCATAGGTTTCTACCGTATTTTCTGCCATAATACCTATCACATTGGGTTTGACCGAACGTATGCAGGCACATATGCTCCATACCTTCTCAAAAAGTCCGGCATATGTATAGGTTGTCTCCTCAATAACCATTGAAGGACGGTCGGCATATTTTACGGAAGCCAACAAAATATCAGTTATCAAATCATTCTGTCTGTTCATCTTTATTTTAATGAATTTTGTTTCCTTGAAATCCTAAATATCAATTGTTCCGGTTGCAAAGATAGGACACGAATACACATGACGGTTCATATTACGATGTACAACGAGAAGGTATCATTACTCTGTTTATCAATACGTTAAGCAATAACAATGATGTACAAATAGCAAATACAGGGCATTTTATGACATCTCCTGTCCTGACAATCTGTATACAGCTCGCACAAAGGAATGTTTTTTCAGTTTATGGAATAGGTCCGGCAAAAAACAAAGAAAAAGCACTATCTTTGCAGACACTACAACACAAAAAGAATACAAATTGAAGATATGATAGTTTGCATTGCCGAAAAACCAAGTGTAGCAAAAGATATTGCCGACATACTGGGTGCACGCACCCGGCACGAGGGATATCTTGAAGGAAACGGATATCAGGTGACATGGACCTTCGGACATTTGTGTACCCTGAAAGAACCCCACGAATACACTCCTGCATGGAAAACATGGAGTCTGGCAAACCTCCCCATGATTCCTCCCCGTTTCGGCATAAAACTGATAGCCGACCCAGGCATTGAAAAACAATTCAAGATAATAGAAGAACTTATGCAGAAGGCTGACGGCATTATCAACTGTGGTGATGCCGGACAGGAAGGTGAACTTATCCAACGCTGGGTAATGCAGAAAGCCGGAGCCAAATGTCCTGTAAAACGCCTGTGGATATCCTCACTGACCGAAGAATCCATACGCGAAGGTTTCGCGCATCTGAAAGACCAGAAGGAATTCCAGCCTCTGTATGAAGCCGGACTGTCAAGAGCCATAGGCGACTGGATGCTGGGTATGAACGCAACCCGACTCTATACGCTGAAATATGGTCAGAACAAACAGGTACTTTCAATAGGAAGAGTACAGACTCCAACTTTGGCACTGATTGTAAACCGGCAGCTAGAAATAGCCAACTTTACTCCCAAACAGTATTGGGAACTGAAAACCACATACAGGAATACGCTTTTTTCGGCCATCGTGCGCAAAAGTGATGAAGAACTGGCTGAAGAGGCCGATAAAGATAATGCAGCGAAAAAGAAAACCAAGAAGGAAGACGGCAATCGCGGCATAGCCCCTATCATGGACGAAAAGACCGGACAAGAGTTGCTGGAACGCATAAAAAACGAACCGTTTACCGTTACAGAAGTAACCAAGAAAAACGGAACGGAAGCTCCTCCCCGACTCTTCGACCTTACATCGCTACAGGTGGAATGTAACAAGAAATATGCTTATTCGGCCGATGACACGCTTCGTACCATACAGGCACTCTATGAAAAGAAAGTGACCACTTATCCGCGTGTAGATACTACTTTTCTGAGCGACGATATTTATCCCAAATGTCCGAATATACTGAAAGGACTTACTGATTATACCGTCCTCACGGCTCCACTGGCCGGACAAAAGCTGAATAAATCAAAGAAGGTGTTCGACAATTCAAAAGTTACCGACCACCATGCCATTATTCCTACCGGTGTTCCGGCAAACAATCTGACTGACATGGAACGCCGCGTATATGACCTCGTGGCACGACGGTTTATTGCCGTATTCTATCCCGACTGCAAATTTTCTACGACAACCGTTATCGGTGAAGCCGGACAAATAGAATTCAAAGTTACCGGAAAGCAGATACTTGATGCCGGATGGCGCGTTGTTTTCAGTAAAGACAATAACACGGCCTCTTCTGACGAACAGGACAGACCTGCCGATGACGAACGCACACTGCCTGCATTTGTAAAAGGTGAAAGCGGTCCTCATATTCCGGAACTGAACGAGAAATGGACCCAGCCGCCTAAACCTTATACCGAAGCTACCCTATTGCGTGCAATGGAAACAGCCGGCAAACTGGTAGAGAACGACGAACTGCGTGATGCCCTGAAAGAAAACGGTATAGGACGCCCCTCAACACGGGCTGCCATTATCGAAACGCTCTTCAAACGCAGATATATCCGCAAGGAGAAAAAGAATCTGATTGCCACTTCTACCGGTATTGAGCTGATACAACTTATTCGTGAAGAGCTTCTCAAATCGGCCGAACTGACCGGTATTTGGGAAAAGAAACTTCGCGAAATAGAGAAGTGCAATTATGACCCGCGCCAATTCCTTGATGAACTGAAACAGATGGTAGGAGAAATTGTACATCAGGTTCTCTGCGACAATACCAACCGCCGTATCAGCATACAGGAAAATATTGTGGAAGAAATTACCAAAGGGGTAAAACGACGTACTGCCGCAAAGAAAAAAGCTGCAGAAACGGAAACAAACAAGAAAGCCTCATCCACTACCCGGCAGGTAAAGGAAGGAGACTTATGTCCCTTATGTGGAAAAGGGCACATAATCAAAGGAAAAACAGCCTACGGATGCTCCGAATGGAAAAACGGATGTGTTTTCAGATTACCTTTTGAGGAATAAATACATAACCTTTTTTTGAACCAACATGAAAAAACACTATATCTTTCTACTACTTGTCATTATTTCTATGTTTCCTTTGTGGTTGCATGGTCAACCGGCTTATGATATACGTTCTTATTCATCATCAGACGGATTATCACAAACTACGGCAACACGGATTTTACAAGATAAAAACGGATTATTATGGTTATCTACCTGGGATGGTTTAAACAGCTTCAATGGATATGAATTCACCACATATAAAGCATCTCATCAAGAACGTGGAATTCCATTGTCAAACAATCGTATAACCTACATTGACAAAGATTGTAAAGGATATATCTGGTGCATAAGTTACGATGGACAAGTCAGCCGTTTCAATCCTGTAACAGAAGAGTTTGATTCAATTTCTCTACCCGAAAATTTTAAGGCAGCACGTATTATTCCAACAAAGTCAGAGCATGTATGGTTACAATCAAATGACAATGATGCTATCAGGATAAATTATTCTGCCAAAACTTCAGAGTACAAAACAGACATCGTTTTTAAAGGAAAAGAAAACAAAAACAAAGACAAACTGACAATCTACGAAGACGAAGAGGGCGGTGAATGGATATACACCAGTTACAGCGGACTATACTACATAAAACCTCACAGTAACAATTTGGAATTACTTGATTCTATCGGAGCTTACTGCCTAACAGAAACTGATAACTACATATCATTGGGGCTCAGCAATGGGCGTATTCTTACTTATTCCAAACAGAATAAGAAGATAATTCAACCCATGCGGAAATTACCAACTCAATCAGACATTATTTTCATATTACAAAATACATCGTCTGAGCTCATCTTAACACTTGACGACGGACTTTTCATTGACGGGAAACATTATGCATTACCAAATTCCATACAATCAAAACCTATATTAACTTATCACTTGGATAAAGAAGGATTTTTATGGATGGAGACCTCTTATCATGAATTGACTTTATTCAATACCCAAAAACATACTTTTACAATGGTACCTTTCAGAAAGTCTGTACATCCTTCGGGAACAGATCGTCTACGGGTGCAGGAAGACAGCAAAGGAAACCGATGGTTTTATCCATATTATGGTGGATTGGGACTTTTAATACCTAAAGGATACACTTTAAACAACAATATTCCGCTTACTTCAAGAAATTGTTTACAACAAACAGAAGCTGGCAATATTTATACAGTTCGTGAATTACAAAAGTCAATACCATGGATTAAAGATGACAGTCATTATGTAAGCTACATTGATAATGATGACAATTTATGGCTTTCTACCACCCGATGGTTTGGACGTATCTCTATAAAAAGAGGTTTCCAGAATCATACAATTACCCAAACGGAGTCGCCCAGTAGGAGTAATGATTATCGATCAATTATGCAAGACCATTGTGGCAGAATATGGGCAGGAGACCGTCTCGGTGAAATACAAATATATACCCCTGATTATGAATTATTAGGAAAACTTACCCTCGAAGGAACCATTTCCCAAGATTACAGCCACCACTCTTTCTTCGGACAAACCTATTATATCCACGAAGATTATCAACACCGCATCTGGATAGGTACCAAAAGAAACGGTTTATGGGTTGCCACTCCTAAAGGAAAGCAGTTTAGCATAAAACATTACAAACATCAATCCAACGATATTTATAGTTTGGTCCATGACAATATCTATTGGATATTAGAAGATTCAAACAAACGTATCTGGATTGGTTCATATAACGGAGGCATTTGCTATGTAGAAGAAAAGGATGGAAATTTACGATTCATCCATGCATATAACCGACTAAAACAGTATCCTATTGAACAATTTAACCAAGTACGTTGTCTGGCTCTTGATAATAAGGGTTACTTATGGGCAGGTACCACCAATGGAATAGTAACTTTTTCTACCCATTTCGATTCACCTGAACAAGTGTCATTCACAACATATCAACGCCAGCCCAATGATACATTAAGTTTGAGTAACAATAATGTGCAAAATATATTCTTATCGTCTCAAAAACGCCTTTTTATCGGCACATTTGGCGGTGGATTGTGTGAAGCTATCTGTACAAATGAAGGAAACATACAATTTAAAAGCTATATCGGAGAAAAAGGAATTCCAACTGACATCATCTACAGTATTGCAGAAGATAACCAACACAAACTTTGGTTATCGGGAGAAAATGGATTAGCAACATTCAATCCCTCAAATAATGACTTTGACTACTATGATGAACGGTTTATCGGCATAATTCCTATGTTTAATGAAGGAAAAGCAATCTGTACATCCGACGGACAACTGGTATTTCCCACCCTATATGGTATTCTGCATTTTAACCCTCAAGACATAAGAAAGAGTAATAAATGTCCTAATATCATATTCACCAACCTGCAAATAGCCGGAAAAAACATATCTCCACAAAAAGAAGGTATATTATCTCATAACATAAATTACACATCACAAATAACATTACCACATAAGCAAAATATGTTTACCCTGCATTTCGCAGCTGCAGATATGAGTAATGCTGAAAATATTTCATACATGTACAAACTTGAAGGATTTGATAATACTTGGCATGAAAACGGTAAACAGAGAACTATAAGCTACACTAATCTCCCTACCGGAACCTATCTATTCAAAATACGTTCAACCAATGGAGATGGTGTATGGGTAAACAATGAACGTTGCCTGACAATTATAGTCAGTCCATCATTTTGGGAAACACCTTTAGCATGGTGTCTATACTTATTAGCCACAGTTATCATTATTTATATTGTACATACTTTTTATAAGTTACGAAATAGAATTTATATAGAACGCCAAACAGCCCAATACAAACTGCAGTTTTTTACAGATGTTTCACACGAACTCCGTACACCTCTTACGCTCATTACCGCTCCTATTGAAAATCTGCTCCACTATCGTGAATTGCCGGCTTTCGCAAAAGAACAATTACAACTTATACAACGTAATGCCAATCAAATGCTAAAACTGGTAAATCAGATATTAGATTTCCGCAAATTGCAGAGTAAAGAAGTTCCGCTACATTTTGAAGCTATCGAACTCAATGCTTTTCTGAAACATATCATTGCAGATTTCAAACCCTTGGCAGAAGAAAGACAAATTAATCTGGAATATCATTCAACTATTCAAAAGCAAATACTCTATGCTGATACAGAAAAAATGGAATGCATTTTAACCAACTTACTGACAAATGCTTTCAAATATACTCCTGACAAACGAAATATCCAGGTAATACTTTCTGTAAACCAACAAGGAATACATATAAATGTTACTGACGAAGGTATTGGAATACCTCTTGAACAGCAAAAACATATTTTCAAGCGTTTTGCTACCATACATAACCAGAACTTCAGAGGAACAGCATCTACAGGAATAGGATTAGCCTTAGTAAAAGAATTAACAGAACGACAAAACGGAACATTAACGTTCAGTAGCGAAGAAGGAAAAGGTAGTAGCTTTATATTACATTTTCCTATTAATGACAAAGAACATACAGCAATTACAGAGAACAAAAAAGATTCTCAATCTACACAAGGCAATAAGAATAAATCCTTGGATTTATTTACGGATAATAAATCATCCATACAATATATACCCACTATATTATTAGTTGAAGACAATGATGACATGCGTCATTTCTTACGCAGCATTTTTGAAAATGACTATCGGATATTGGAAGCTACTCAAGGAAAAGAAGGTTATGAATTAGCCTGTTCACAAATGCCAGACATTGTAATTACCGATTTAATGATGCCAGTAATGGATGGAATCCAACTGGTTAATGTTTTAAAAACCGACATAAGAACAAGCCATATACCTGTTATTTTATTAACAGCCAAAGATTCAATAGAATCACAACTTGATGCAATGAAAGAAGGAGCTGACGATTATATCACAAAACCCTTTAGCACATTGTATTTAAAAGCACGTACAGAAAATCTGTTGGCACAACGCAAAAAGTTACAAAGCCTATACTGTGAAAAGCTTTTAAATAATGCATCACATTCACCATCTGATGCAATGGAAGAAAAACAACTCACAAAGGCAGACCAGAATTTTATCAAAAAACTGACAGATTTTATGGAACAGGAAATGTCGAACGGAGAATTGACAGTAGATATGTTGGCTGAAGCTACGTGTATGGGGCGATCCAGTTTTTTCAATAAGCTCAAAAATCTTATAGGCATTTCTCCCAGTGAATTCATCCAACAAATGCGAGTAAAACGAGCTGCTAGACTTATTGAGGAAAACCAATATACAATGGCTGAAATATCTACGCTCGTAGGCATTAATGATCCCCACTATTTTAGTCGCTATTTCAAAAAAGTATATGGCATAACTCCTACAGAATACAAAAGAAAAGTTCTAACAAAGTAATTTTAATTTAATAAAAAAGGATGCCCTCACGGGTATCCTTTTCTAATTAATCTTGTGTTTAACCTTAAATATAAACGTCGTTATGTGATAGACGTTTTTCTGCATGTATCATAATTAATAACCAGGGTTCTGAAAATTACCAGGATTTTCGTGATAATCTAATTCTGCACTATCCGGAATAGGACGCAAATAATGCACATTTTCATCAAATGAAGTAATATATGGATTATGAGCTTCAGCACGTTCTTTTAACCGACGGAAACGTTTTAAATCCATCCAGCGCGTATGTTCACCAACTAATTCACGAGCACGTTCGTCCAAAATAAAATCATCATCAATATCTGTTTCTTCTACAGGCGTCATTATACCTTCATAATTACATGCACGATTCCGTATTTCATCAATGTATTTCTTTGCTTCTTTCGTATTTCCCAAACGGAACCAAGCTTCTGCAGCTAACAAATAGGTATCTGCTAAACGATATATTATATTATCCGCTGAAGTATAGCTCTTTGTAACTTGTCCCTGATACATACCTGGCACTTCAAGCTTTTTCAATACAGGATAATATTTCTGCCCAATCGTTGTTGTTTTTCCATTTTCATCATAAATCATATCAATATCAACTACAGCCTCCTTACGTTCATCCTTATCTGATACAGATTTGCGAGTAAACCATAAAGCCACCTCACCTTTTTTTATGGTTTTTCCCACAGCATCCAATGATTTTCCCAATTTATTGCAGTCAGCTTCAGTCCATGTATAATCTTCATTTGCATAATACTTTTCCCTGAAAAAAGCTTCATAACGTTTGTCATTAGGTTCATAAAGCTCTAACATATAGCGTGTTGGCATAATACGGCGTTCACATTTAGGCATACTATCGATATTCATTATAACACCGCACAAATTTTCCTGCAACAAGCCGAACTGTTTATATATACGATTCCAATAGCCTGTATTAGCATTTAAACTACTAATTGTAGAATGGGTAACTTTCCAAATGGCTTCCTTATTATTTTTGTTATTTTCTACAGCAAAAATATCACCCACTTTATCATAAAGCTCAATACCTGGAGCTATATTATTTTCATTATTGATTATAGCCAGAGCTTTATCACGTGCTTCAATATACAAATCCTGCTTTTCTTCACTGGTCACATCATCATATGGTGCACGCTGTAAACAAGCTTTTACATACAGATGATAAGCTGCAGCACGTATAGGACGCCCTATTTCAGTTTGAACAGTTGGCAAATAAGTCATAGCAAATTTTAAATCAGAAAATATTCGGGTATAAAAATCAGCTACGGAAGAACGTGGCACATCGAACTTAATTTCTTGTGTATATGTTTCCGGCAAATACACTCCACCAAAATGTTCAACCAATATCAAATTATAATAAGCACGTAAAAAATAGGCTTCTGCTACTTTTGCATTTTTTTCATCTTCCGGCAATCCACTCTTATCTGCGAATTCTATAGCAGCCATACAATAATTAATACCTTCATAAGGACCTTTCCAGATTTCACCTAAACTTCCATCACCTGCATTCAATCCAACATAAGTAAAAGCCGGTGACATCCATCCGTCTCCTTGAGGTCCTTGCCATAAATCAGTACCAGCTTCTGCCCAAAAAAGATGATAATCTTCACCACCTCCAAACAAAGGACGACTCATTGGGTAATAGCAACCATTTATAAGTTTCTTGTACCCTTCGGGAGTAGACCAATACTCTTCAACTGTAGGTCCGCCACTAGGATTCTCTTCTTCAAGAGAACAACTGTTGATGGCCATACAACCAGCAACACACATCACACATAAATATTTTATTTTCATAGCGATTTTTTTTCATTTAAAATGTAACATTAATACCAAATACCATTTGCTTAGAAAGAGGAAGAGTATCAGCACCTCCACGCTCAGGATCATAATCTTTCAAATATTTACTTTTCGTAAAAATGAATGGATTAGAGAACGTAGCATACAGTCTTGCACGCGAAAAACCAACCTTATTTAAAATATTGTCTGGTAAGGTATATCCTAAAGTGATATTCTTAACCTTTAGATAAGAACCATCAACATAAAGCAAACTACTGCTTGCCGGATAATTATTCAGGCGTTGGTGATTTATATCTGGACGAGGGAAACGACCACTCGGATTTTCAGGAGTCCAATAATCACAAATAGACGGACTGTTGTAAACACCCGAAGGACAATACCAGCCTAAAATATCAGCTTTTATTGTTTGGCCATAACGAGCCTGCAATTGAAAACTAAAATCAAAATCATAAATTTGAAATGAATTTACCATACCTGCCGTCCAATCCGGATTAGAAGAACCCAATATACAGTAGTCTGCACTTGTATACTCATGATTTTCATCTACATCCGTAACTTTTATATATCCAGGCTTAGTATCCGGATATTTAGCAGCTTCATCTGCCTCATATTCCTGCCAGATTCCTTCATAACGGTAATCATAGTAAGTATTAATTGGTTGTCCTTCTATCAGATAATAATCTCCATTCTTTACAGGAGAATCACTTGTAAATTCAGTTATTTTCTCTTTATTCAGAGCAAAGGTAAAATCAGTAGTCCATTTAAAATTCTTATTATCTATATTGTGTGTATTTATTGCCAACTCAATACCTTTATTATTTGTAGCACAAATATTTTGCCAGATATTATAATTTGACGTTTTCAGACCTCCTAAAGATGATGGTAATGTGCGTTGAAACAAAATATCTTCTGTGTCTGTATTATAAAAATCAAGAGTCAAATTTATACGGTTATTAAAAACACTGAAATCGATACCAATATTTGTACTATATGATTTTTCCCATCCTAATTGTTTATTAGCAATTGTTTGTGCAGGAATGTAAAACGGCGCAGCAATATCCTGGAATGCCAGGTTGCTTCCAGCAAATCCCATTGAAAGAGTAGCATATTCTTTTGCACCGGCATTACCTGTCACACCATATCCTACACGTAACTTCAAATTAGAAATCCAATCAATATCCTTCATAAAAGCCTCATCACTAATACGCCAGGCTATCGCAGCAGCAGGGAATGTATCCCATTGATTACCTTTAGCCAACATAGAAGAGCCATCCCATCGATTACTTAAAGTCAAGAGATATTTCCCCAAGAACGAATAATTTAGACGCAATACATATGACATCATCTGACTACCAACATATGAAGAAGAGATTTCACGTCCGTCAGAATCTGTAACACCTAAATTGTAAAATGCATATTTATCCCAGTCTACATTATATCCTGTAGCACCGGATGTCTCATATTTCTTCTTGCTCCAACTCGTTACACCTGTAAAAGTAAAACTATGCTCACTACCTATATTAAAATTGTAATTGATAATGTTTTCCCACTTATAATTAAAAGTATTGGTATTATTAATTCCTGCTGTTGACTGACTGGCTTCATGTCCGTTTGCTGACTGGGCACTATAATAAATACCTTGACGCGAAAATGCTAAATAAGCGCCCAAAACACTTTTAAAAGACAATCCCTTAATAGGAGTAAACTCCAAATATCCTGTTGGCGCAAAGCTTAATGTACGGGTATTATCAACGTATGCATTCGGAGCAGTATCAGCCAATGGACTAACCTCCTGCACGTCACCCGGATATTCCACAACATTACCATTTTCATCATATGGAATTCCTAATGGAGAAATGCAAAGCATACGAGTCCATATCTGATTATCACGTGCATCTTTATCTATATATGTTCCTTGTATTTTAAGTCCTCCCTTGAGCCAATTATTAACCTTTTTATCTATATTGGCATTTAAAGTATAACGAGTATATTCATCTTTTTCAAGAATACCTTCTTCATCATAATAATTAATGGAAAAATAAGATTTTGTATTTTCAGTACCGCCATTCATTGACAACGTATAACTTTGCAAAATCCCATCACGAGTAGCCTCATCATACCAATCCACCCAATTGTTGTTCTGAATAAATTCCCATTCCTTAGCAGAGAATATAGAAGCATCATCTGCCGGAGAATTCCATAATCCTGCAGTTCTGTTAGCTTCTCTACGCAACTGTATATAACTGTCATTCATCAATACTCCAGGAAAAGAAGTAAAACCATTTACACCATAATAAGCATCCAAACTAATAGATGTTTTCCCTTCCTGCCCTTTCTTGGTTGTAATGATAACTACTCCATTAGCTCCGGCACTACCGTAGATAGCTGTAGATGAAGCATCCTTTAAAACTTCAACTGACTCAATATCATTAGGATTTAGTTCCTCATAATTTCCTTCTACCCCATCTATTATAAAAAGCGGTGTATTAGAACCATTAATTGAACGATTTCCACGCAATGTCATATTTACCTTAGAACCAGCACTACCGCTATCACGTGTAATATCTAACCCAGCAACCTTACCGCTAATGGCTTCCATAACATTTCCGGTAGGAGCTTTAACAATTTCTTCGCTCTTCACAGAAGAAACCGCTCCTGTTAAATCACGTTTTTTCACTGTTCCGTAACCAATAACTACAACCTCATCCAACAACTCCATATCAGGTTGCATTTTTATGACGGAAGGCAATTTGTCTACTGAAAAAGATTGTGATTTATATCCCATATATGTAATGGATATAATGTCTGATGCTGCAACACCATTAATTGTAAAGTTTCCATCAAAATCAGTTATTGCACCTTTAGATTTTCCTTCAAGCTTAACAGAAACGCCAATCATTGGCTCTCCGTTTTCATCCAATACTTTTCCTTTAACAACTTTGTCTTGTTGAACAATTGCATTTCGCTCCATAGTCTTTACAAACCCTGACGCATATACAGAGCTTATGGGACAAACAGCAAAACTAAAAGCCAATCCTGTAGTAACAATGAGATTGTTTCGTACTACATGTTTTTCAAGTTTTAGATTCATGATTTGAATGTTTATATAATTATGGTTAATATAAATCATCAAGTTTAAAGCAACGCAAATGTAAACTACAAGGCTTTTAAGCTGGTGTAAGAATAGCTAAAACAGGTGTATTTATTCGTAATTTATCAATAAATACACCTGTTTTAGCTATTAATTAACTTAATAATTATCAGAAATTTACTTCATATCTTGCAAAAATCAATCTTTTATAACAATGATTACTTACTAAATCATAACACAACCGTTAAACAAAAAGCCATCAATGAATATTATTATTGTCAGATAAAGAAATCAGACAATGCACAGTTCTGCATCGGGCGGTGCACTGTTGTGCATATAGGGATGCATTTCTTTGCACCGCTCTGTGCACAAAAATGCATCGCGACGTGCACAGAATGCTTTGTCTTTCAACTTTTCCGGTATCCTTGAATGAAAAAATTCTAGAAAAAAACTGCTTTCAGATTACCTTTTGAAGAATACAAAGACATGCCGTAAATCAGAAACGATCTACGGCATGCAAGGAAAATCACTACAATTCTATCTTGATAAGAACAGAATTCATTTTATATAAGGCAAACCGATTATTCCGAGCGCAACAGCATCAGCTCTGCCTTGGCTGATGAGTTTCCTGAATTGGCAGCCCGTTGGAAATAATCCATAGCTGAACCACGGTCTTTGGTTACTCCATAACCTTCCAGATAACATTTGCCTACATAATATATACTGGGAACATATCCCTGTTCGGCTGAACGGCGGAACCAGTTATACGCCTGATTATAGTCTAACGTCACGCCTTCGCCATTCAAGTATAATAATCCCAAATAATATTGCGCTTTAGGATGATTTTGCTCTCCTGCCATCTTCATCCAGAAAAACGCTTTCTTATAGTTGTTCTTTACATTCATCAGACCATGATAGTAGCAACGGCCTACTTTAAACTGGGCCTCCAGATTTCCGTTATCGGCAGCTTTCAGATACCAATCCATTGCCTTGTCATAATCTTTTTCGCCTCCGGTTCCAGTTTCATAACAAACACCCACTTTATACTGGGCTTGCGGATAACCTTTCATCGCAGCCTGCAAGTAATAGTCAAAAGCTTTCTTCTTATCACCGGCCCAATCATTATCTTTGGCATCATATACCGTTCCCAACATATATACTGCTGCCAAAATACTGTCGTTGGCTGCTTTCTCGAGGTTCTCTACCGCTTTCCTGTAATTCCGACTCGTTCCTACTCCATCCTTATAACAACATCCCAAGTTAAAATAAGCCATGAAATAGCCTTTTGAAGCGGACAACCGATACCAGTTTACAGCCTGCTCATAATCTTTCTTTGTTCCATGACCATAATAATAGCAGTTTCCTAACGAATATTCAGCTATACGGTCACCCTGTTCGGCTGCCTTATTATACAGGTAATACGCCTTTTCAAAATTACGTTCTGTACCGTATCCCCAATAATAGCAATTGGCCAGAGCCAACTGTGCCGAGGGAGAATGGAAACGTACCGCTCTCCGATACCACCGGTATGTCGCCGATGCATTACGGGCATTCAGTGCCTTCTTGGCCTGACGCATACAATAATCTAAAGAATCCTGTGATGTAATCTCTCGTTTTTTATCAGACTGGGCATATGTAGCAAGCCCGAAAAAAGATGCAAATAACAATACTATGTATTTTATGACTTTCATAGACCTACCCTCCATACATCATTTGGTTGCACACTTCAAATATAGAGCATTTTTTTTATTCTCTCAAAACAAAATAAGATGTTTATAAACATCTTATTTTGTCTGGCATATGATTGCTTTTTATTCTCCATGCAGAGGGGTAAAGATTGTTGCTCCGCACTCCGATATTCTTTACGAAACCTATCGGTATATTCTTATATGTCAACAGTATATATCCATTGGAAAAAGTATCGGGCAACTGTATACTTTCTTTCCGCAAATAGGCAATAGCCTGCTCATAAGATACTTCTGCACGCACAAACGACGATGGCGAAAGGACTGTACTCATAGCCAGGCTATGTGAAGGTATGCAGTCCTTACCCTTTATTTCACCTATTTCAATCCCCACATACATAATTTTCAGTTTCTGCTGCAGGAGTCTTATAAATTCTGAATAGTTACGGGGATAAGCCAATACCTTTCCATCCTCTACCGTCCATTCATAATCAGAAGATGCCTGAATCCATCCCTTGCATTGGGCAGGCACAACGCACGAAGGACTTTTCCGGTCTTTTTTCTTTTCCTTAAACTTTGCAGGAGTGACGTCTTCATCAGCAGACTTACGCAAAGCCGCAAGGAAAAAGCCCTCACCCATTGTCTTATGAGGGAGGAAACGATACACCGGTAATCCTCGCCCGGACAAGTCGGATGTTATATTCCACTCCGGAGAAACAGGAACAGACAGAGGTTCTGCGCCCAATTCTCTGATAATCCATTCTACGTTGTCTTCATCTTCATGAAGATTATAGGTACACGTGCTGTATATCAGTATTCCTCCGGGCTTCAGCGCATCCCAGATATCAGAAAGTATCCTGCGCTGACGCTGCCAGCATAATGTGACATTCTCCGTACTCCACTCTGATACGGCAACTTCGTCTTTGCGAAACATTCCTTCGCCTGAACAGGGTACATCTGTAAGAATGACGTCAAAGCAGTGTTTCAATGAAGAAAAGTCAGAAGGATCATTATTGGTAACAACAATCTCCGGATGCCCCCACTTCACGAGATTTTCAGTCAATACCTGCACCCTGTTACGCATGACTTCGTTACATACTAGCAGGCTGCCTTCGGGCAGAACAGAACGGGCATGAGTAGACTTTCCACCTGGTGCCGCACAAAGATCGAGCATTACCGAGGGTTCCTTTACATAGTGCCTCAGGACTTGTTCTACAAACATTGAAGAAGCCTCCTGCACATAATAACAGCCGGCATGAAACAACGGGTCAAAAGTAAACGTAAGACGATTCTCCAGATAATATCCGGATGAAGCCCACAATACGGGAGTATGACTTTCTTCTATCCGATAATCTTCCGGCAGTTTACCTTTATTTAATCTTATACTTGTTACAGCATCAAGCTGTAGTGCACTCTCCAATTTTCCATAGGCTTCGGCCCCCAACAGGTTACGGGTATAACCGACAAAATCAACGGGTAATTCCATAAATATACAGTATTGTCAACCAATAGAAAGCAGTTCTACCTCAAAAATCAGAGTTGAATAAGCCGGTATCGGACCACAAGCCCGTTTACCGTATCCCATAGTATAAGGTATATAGATAATCCATTTATCGCCTGCATGCATTTTCTGCAAGGCTATTTGCCAGCCGTCTATGACATCACTCAACCGAAAAGCCTCCGGACAATTACGGGTATAAGAATTGTCAAACTCTTTGCCATCGATCAGTGTTCCACGATAATGAACCGAAACGATACTCCTCAATACGGGAGATATTTCTCCCTCACCTTCTTTTATTACACGATAATAAATACCACAAGGAAGTGAGTGTATTCCTTCCTGAAGAGATATTTCCTTCAGAAAATCATCATTTTTCTGCTTGTATTCTTCCTTTCTCACGCTATTCCTTATTTATCAGATTCAATATTTCCGTTGCATCATGTGCTATGCATTTAGGACAAAAGGCTTTCAGTTCAGATTCCGGCCGGAATCCCCAGGCGACGCCTACGGCATCAACTCCTGCATTCAAGGCTGTCTGCATGTCAACGTTCGAATCGCCCACATAGAGTACCTCTTCCCTGTTTTCTATCTCAGCCATATGCATACAGTCTCTTACAATTCCCGGATCAGGTTTGGTCGGAATTCCTTCTCTCTGCCCCAGCACCGCAGCAAAATGAATTTCCGGAAAATAGTGTTTCACCAGCTTTTCTGTAGCTGCCTGATATTTGTTAGAAGCAACGGCCAACTTTATGCCCTGTTCCTGCAATTTGGCAAGCAACTCAGGTATTCCGGGATAAGGACGGCTATAATCCGCATTATGAACATTATAATATGGCACAAAACTGGAACGGATTTTCAGAATATTCTCCTGAGTACGTTCATTTTCGGGCAGTGCACGTTCAAAAAGCTTATTTATTCCGTTACCGACAAAATAATAATATTCTTCGACCGTATGAACAGGATATCCAAATTCCTTCAACGCATGATTGGTACTCTCGGCCAAATCGGCTATCGTATTCAATAAAGTACCATCCAAATCAAAAACTACCAGTTTCTTCATCAAATCATATATTTTACAGATTGAATAACTTATTGAATGTATTCTTTCCCTTTACATAATAATTCCATAAAAGACTTCCATCAAAGCGTTCCGGTATTGAACCCGATACTGCCGCATTCAAATTTTCCTTCCGGTCATGTTTAAAAGAGTCCTTAACCAGCTTAAAATCACGACGTGCCCTGAATACAGCCTTAAATGTTTTCCGCTCACCTTTCAGTAGGAACGAGAATGCTGCCAGATAATCGAGCAGACAACGTATAGTCATAACTCTCCTCAACTCGTTCTCCGGCAAATTCTTATAAAGCATCAGCAAATTGTTTCTGAAGTTCAAATACGCTTTACGCGGATTTTCCTTATTCAGTGTACCTCCTCCTACATGATATACTTTACTTTGCGGGATACAGACAATTCCTCTTCCACGACTACGAAGCCTCCAACAAAAATCGATTTCTTCCATATGAGCAAAAAAGCGTCCATCCAGCCCGCCTGCACTCCAATAATCGGAAGAGCGTACCATCAGAGCAGCTCCCGTTGCCCAGAAAAGGGAACAAACGGTATCATACTGTCCTTTATCTTCTTCTACAACATTCATTATTCTTCCGCGACAAAACGGATAACCATATTTGTCAAGGAAACCTCCACAGGCACCGGCATATTCAAATATATCTTTTCCTGCATTTTCTTTCTCACCATAACCTAAAAGCTTAGGTTGACATGCCGCAATCTCCGGATGGATATCCATATATCCAATTAATGGTTCCAGCCATCCCGGAGTCACTTCCACATCGGAATTCAGCAAAAGATAATATTCAGCTTCAATCTGTTTCAAAGAGCGGTTGTACCCATCAGCGAATCCATAGTTCTGCTCTAATTGAATCACATCTACTTCAGGAAACTGCTTGCTCAGAATCTCCAAAGAATCATCATCCGAATGATTGTCGGCCACAATGACCTTTACACCCGGCAATGACGAACATGTCACGACTGAAGGTAAAAAACGCTGCAGCATGGAACGTCCGTTCCAGTTCAATATAACAACTGCTAACTTAATCTGCATATTATCTTACTATTAAACCTTTCAATGCTGTCTTGTCTTCATTGAAATCACCCAACTTCACTTCTACCAGATGATTGTCAAGCGAATGGTCGGCATCAAGTTCCACACGTATATAATTATCGGTAAAACCATGCATAGGCATTCCCGGCTTAGGTCTCTCAAGCAAGACTTGCGCAGTACGCCCTATATGACGTTCATAAAACGCAAGAGTCTTTTCGTCAGACAAAGCCAAAAGGCGCTGACTGCGCTGATGCTTTTCTTCGGGACTAACCACATAATCTATTTTCAAAGCTTGAGTTCCCGGTCGTTCCGAATAACTGAACACATGCAATTGGGTTATATCCAGACTTTTTATAAAACGATAGGCATCTTCGAAAAATTCAGGAGTCTCACCCCGCGTACCCACAATAACATCTACTCCGATAAATGCATCCGGAAGCACTGAACGTATCTTTTCTATTTTTGAAGCGAACAATGCCGTATCATAACGCCGGCGCATCAACTTCAAGACATCGTCTGAGCCTGATTGCAAAGGGATATGAAAATGAGGCATAAAAGCACGTGAATGAGATACGTATTCTATAATTTCATCGGTCAGCAGATTAGGCTCTATGGATGAAATCCTATACCGGCTGATGCCTTCAACCTTATCAAGAGCTTTTATCAGGTCAAAGAAACTTTCGCCTGTTGTCTTGCCAAAATCTCCGATATTCACTCCGGTAATAACAATTTCATTACCTCCTTCGGCTGCTGCTTCTTCAGCCTGCTTCACCAAATCTTCTATTTTTCCGTTTCGACTCCGTCCACGCGCAAAGGGAATGGTGCAATATGAACAAAAATAATCACATCCATCCTGTACTTTCAGAAAATAACGTGTACGCTCTCCTCTTGAACATGAAGGAACAAAGGAGCGGATATCTTTGGTAGCAGTCGAATGTACTTCACCTTTACCTTTCTTTTCCAATGACTGTACAAAATCAAACAACTGCCCTTTCTGTTCTGCACCCAACACCAAATCGACCCCTTCAATATCGGCAATCAATTGCGGATTTAACTGTGCATAACAACCGGTCACTATAACATAAGCTTCCGGATTCTCCTTAATCAGCTTATGAATTGCCTGCCGGCATTTCTTATCGGCCGTATCCGTTACAGAACAAGTATTCACTACGCAGATATCTGCCTTCTCACCTTTTCTCACTGTTCTTACCCCTGCTTCCTTCAGCATTCGAGCAATAGTTGATGTCTCAGAAAAATTAAGCTTGCAACCTAAGGTATAATAAACAGCTTTCTTGTCTGAAAATATGTTTGTATCAATCATATCCTATTAGTATTTAGAAGGCAAAGTTACGCAAATCTTCTCTATTTATATAAAGTAGAGAGTAATCTATTAAAAAAGAATAGCAAAAAACGAAGATGTTGGATATTGTAAATCAGCGAATTATTAAAAAAAAGCATTTTTTTGAAAAAAAGTGGCTATAAAAAGTACAACCTATTTGAAAAGTACCTATCTTTGCACCGTTTTTAATAAGCAATTAATTGTTTTACAGATTTAAAAAGCAAAGAAAATGAAAAAATTATTATTCGTATTCGTAGCATTCGCAGCTATCTCTTTCGCTTCTTGCGGAAACAAAGCTGCTAACACTGAAGAAGTAGCTGTAGATTCAACTGCTGTTGAAACTGTAGAAAGCGCTGTTGTAGATTCAACTGCTGCTGTTGCTGATTCAACTGCTGCTGTTGCTGATTCTGCTGCTGTTGCTGAATAATTTAATTCAACACTGAGGGAATTGAAAAGTCTGAGGCCATAAAACTTCAGGCTTTTTTTATTTTCCGTCTTTCCCAATCACATCTTTTCAGGAATTGACATTAAACGCGAAGGATTTATAGCTTAAGTATCAAAATCCTCTGCTCTCAACAAAAAGATACCCCATCCCCTCACTTTTCCTAACTGTGATTTTCTAATTGATAAGTTATTATTTTTTTATTTGTCGCCTGTTTTAAAGTAATTACAGGCCATGATTAAATAAATCATAAGTTATAAATATAAAAAAGAAGGCTATTAATTTTCTAATCATAACTTATGAATCTATTCTTCCTTCTGAATACTCACACATCACTTGTCAGACCGGTTACCAAAAAGCAGGATTCTATCCCGTTCTATGGCATTTACGGTCCATTCCTCTGGCACTAACTTCCACAATCCCAAAGGCTGAGGGTCAATATTTCCATGCTCTGCTATGTATTGCATCAGATAATAACGCATGTCTTTTGATGTCACTCCGATAATACGTGAGGACAGCTCATCCTTGGATATTCCGGCTCCCACAGTCAACAATTCACCGCCTCCATTTCCACGATACGAATTTATTGCCACCGTATATACGGTATCAAAGTTGAAAGGACGTCCGTCAGCCATTTTACTGATACAAATCTTTTCACCTGCAGGACGAGTCACATCAACGGTATAGTAAATGCCTGCTGCCGAATCAAAATTAAAGGTAAAATTACGAAAGCCATATCGCTGTCCGTCCAATTGGGTAATCAGCATGACATGATCATCTGGAGAAGTCATCTGATTGGTCCACAAAGCATATGAAAATTCCAAATAATCCTTGATTTCCTTTCCTGTCATCCGGATGGTATACAGCATGTTTTCATAACGATACAAATTAAACATGTCGTGCATATATACATCTCCGGCCTTAATCTCGGCATCGAATGAAAGCGGAGCACAGAAAGACACGTCAGCCTTTGTCAGCTCCAGCTGCAAGGAGTGAATAAAATCAATAAAGGCAGAAGGACCGAAATAAGCCGGTTCCATACGCAAATCATGCTCTATTCTTCCAATCCTGCGTGAAACAAACTCTTTCACCTCTGCATACTGTTTCTCAAAACGATTCATATAATCCTTGCTGACACCATAATTGGAAACTCTTGTCAGTTGAGCCGTAATTTTTTTGTGCACCACTCTGTCTTCCAGTTTCATCAGCTTTATTTCTATTTCGCCTACTACAACACCATTATTGGCTGGATTCACTATCCATACCGGCTGATTCTTTATGTTTTGTATGGTGGAACAGAAACGGCGATGATCATGCCCGATAAGCAAGATATCAAAACCGGGGACATTGCGGGCAATGTCCATAGTTGCGTCTTCATTATAATAGTCAACTTGCCGGACAGACTCCTTACCTGCATGAAATACACCTAACAATATATCCGGTTTTTCTTTTTCAAGAATCAGCTTCACCCATTTGCGGGCACACTCTTCCATATCCTCAAAACGCAAACCGCTCCATAAAACTTCAGGAAGCCACATCGGAATGGCCGGAGTAATCATTCCAAAGACAGCAATGCGTGCCCCATCGCGCTCCAGAACTACATACGGTGTCAGATAAGGTTCTCCGGTCTTTACATCGATTATATTTGCACCCAATATCGGAAAATTACAATCCTTTATCCAGCGATCATATACGCTATGGCCCGTTTCAACATCATGATTTCCTACATTTCCGACATCACATTTCAAATAGTTCAATGTTTCTGCCGCCAGATGTTTTGATTTTACATCTACATAATCATAATAATATGCAGCTGGCTGTCCTTGCAAGATATCACCGTTATCTATATATATTAACCTGTCGCCAAACTTCTCACGCTTTTTTTTCAACAAACTGCATACACGGGCCATACTTCCTTCACATGGTTTGTCTGTCACAAAATTATAAGGAAAGAAGTTTCCATGTATATCACTTGTCTCTATCAGTTTCAGATGAATATATTTTACCTTCTTTTTCAAAGCTCCAATTTCATTTTTGAGATGTTTAAAGTTCATAACCGGAAGTTTTAGCGATATCGGGCTATAGAACGAATGGCAAAGTTAGTATAATTTTATAAAAATACCTCTAAATACAATTATTACTGTCCGCTAAACTTTAGAGTGCAGCAGAAAAATTAGGGCTGATTCCCTTGCAGGATTCAGCCCTTTTC
>CALUJE010000024.1 GCA_944320885.1 uncultured Phocaeicola sp. | reverse complement strand
TCGCTAGCTCAGCAGGTAGAGCACAACACTTTTAATGTTGGGGTCTTGGGTTCGAGCCCCAAGCGGATCACCAAAACAAAGCGATTATCTCAAACAGATAGTCGCTTTTTTCTTTCTCTGACGGGAATAACACAGCATACGAGATAAAGAACGACGCAAAAGTCAGAATAGAAAACTTTCCGGCCAGCTTTAGTAAAATTCATAAGTTATTAATTTTTTATTTATGGCCTACTTTCCGGAAAGTACAGGCTATGATTCGAAAAATCATAAGTTATAAATAAAAAAAAGAAGGCCATAATTTTAAAAATTACAGCCTGCATTATTTCAAAACATATAAGGAATCCATATCAAGGGTAAAAGGAATTCCGCATCCCAACGTACCGAAGATTCTTTTAATAGGCAATTTTCCATACCTTCACTCCTTCATCATATACATTGGCATGAAAATAAATCGAATCACCTTTCTGTAACTGATACCGTTCTAACGGTACGGACAAATAAACCCGTCTTGGAAACGATTCACGGTCACCGTTTTGATTATGAGCCAATGTCACACTGAGTATCTTATTACCGTTTCTTTCCTCAATTCCGTTTTCTATAAAACCAAAACCATGCAGATTGCGGTCCTGAACCAACGGCAAAGCTACTATATTCAGATACCCACCTCCCCGATAAACACTCTCGATATCCAGAGGGTCTGTTTTATAATTCGTTGCATCTTCTGCAGGAACAGGATATGATGAATAAATCAAGGTAAGAGAATATATATAGGTACTTTCTGTTTCAGCATCAGGAAGAGAATACATTCCTACAGCCCGATACACGGTATCCGACTTCAGATTGGTTCCTTTTACCAGATTGCCCAAATGCAAAGTACCGTTTACCCCATCCACTCCTATCTTGTCAATCACAGATTCGTTGTTTGTATACACATCCATGAAATCGGTCAAAACAGACGGATATATATAATCATCATCCTTATCACACTGCACAAACAACAGCGTGATAAGGATGAATTGCATATAAATGAATAAACTCTTCAGATTACTCATTTTCATTATCAAGTGTTTTCAGATAATTAATCAGAGGATTGGCATACATGGCAAGAATTCTGTCAAGTAAGAAATCCATATCCTTGTTGGGTATTTCAACCTTAGCCAATTGTCCTTCAATATACTCCTCAAATTTCTTCTTATCTTCTTCCGTATACTGAGTACCTGCAAAACGCTTCTCGCCCAACCACCAGTCATAAGCAACATAATTGCCCGGATAGAAACGATAATTAGCATGTATACTGTTATCAATCTTGTTGGAAACCATTGCAAACAGTTCACATCTCGGACGTTTCTGATCCAATGTATCCAAATAATCATTCAGATAAGGTGCCATCTGGAAATGTACACGTCCCTTATTGCCAAACAGTCCGGTATGCATATTAACCAGGTCATCTTGTGGAGTCTTCTTGTATTCCGGATTATCACGCTTCAACTGAAACTCCTGTGCTTTCAAATAATCACAAGGATCATACTCATAAGATATAGATACAGGTATGATATGCAGCTGTTTCAGGTTCTCAATGAAGGAACCGCTTCCTCCCATAGCCATCATCTTAAGCACACTGTCTTGCGTACGGTCGTTTGAATCTTTCGCACGTCCTTCACGCTGGGCAATCCATACATTCTCATGCTTCTCTGATATTGCATAATGGATATAGCGGGACATTCTTCTGGATGATTCAAGCATCTGATGCATGGTCAATGCTCTCTGTACAATAAATGATTTATTGATACGTACCAGTTTCTTTATCCAGGGATAAATCAGCAGATTATCACCAATGGCTATCTCAACCGTATTCATTCCATTGTCTATCAGCAACATTGACAAGAAGGCTGCATCAAGCACGATATCACGATGATTGGAAACATAGGTATATGACAAACTTCTGTCGGGAATTGACGAACAGTCTATCGTTACACTGCTACAATGAGTTTTGGCAACTTTCTTTGCTACTTCATAGCCAAAAGCCATCTGAAAATCTAAATTAGTCTTACATTTCCGCATCTTTGCAGCAATCATATCAAACGGTATATCCGGATACACATGGCTGACAACCATTTGAAACGCGGGATCGGCAATCAACTCCTCAAACACTTGTGGAAGCTCTTCCGGTGTGTAAGGACGAATTTCGTCAAATTCAGCAGGAATATTCATAATCTATAAATTTTAGCAAGCATTTAAACAATATGTTCATTCAGCACTTCTTTTTCCAGTTACCAAAAGAACCATACGTTTCATAATGCTACAAGTACAATGCAAATTACGTAAATCTTTTTGTTATCGACAAATTGATTTGTATGTTATTAATTATAAAATTAAACAGTTTTGAATTTATTCTCAATAATATCGGTCAAAACATCCTTCATTTCCAGGCCTGCGGCACGAACCTGCTGCGGAATGAAGCTGGTTTCGGTCATTCCCGGTGTAGTGTTTATTTCCAACAGATTAATCTTTTCATCCTTGGTAATGATATAATCAACCCGGATAATACCCTCGCAACCCAAGATATCATAAATGGCCGAAGTCAACAGTTTAACACGTTCCGTCATATCTTCGCTCAGACGGGCTGGAGTTATTTCCTGTGACTCGCCGTTATACTTGGCATTGTAGTCAAAGAACTCATTTTTCGATACGACTTCAGTTATAGGGAATACGACTTCCTTGTCTTTTGTCTTATAACATCCGCACGTAATTTCAGTTCCGTCCATGAATGCCTCAATCATTACTTCGGGCGATTCTTCCAAAGCTTTCCGGATAGCCGGCTGTATCTGCTCTGCTGTTTTTACCTTGGTTACACCAAAACTGGAACCTCCTTCATTAGGTTTGATAAAACAGGGCAAACCGATTTTTTCTATCACATCCTGGTCTGTTATCTCAAATCCGGCACGCACCAGCAAAGATTCAGAAATACGGATACCGAAACCTTTCAGATAATGATTCAAGACAAATTTATTGAAAGTCATTGACGAAGCCAACACATCACATGTAGAATAAGGTATATGAAGCAAATCAAGATATCCCTGCAAAATACCGTTTTCACCGGGAGTTCCGTGAATGGTTATATAAGCAAAGTCAAATTTGGTTTTAACATTGTTCTGGCAGAAACTGAAATCATTACGATCTATAGGAGTCTTACTTCCATCGGGAAGTACAACTTCCCAGCGCAAACCTTCCATTTCTACTATATAGACTTCATATTTTTCTTTATCCATAAAAGAGTAAAGTCCCTGCGCACTGCGAAGGGATACGGGGAGTTCAGACGAATCCCCACCTGCAACAATTGCAATAATACGTTTCATAATATATTTATTGAAAATACTTAAACCTCACGATTACTGATATAACTTCTCCATTTATCCAACAGGCTTACCATATCTTCGGGCAGTTCAGACGTGAAAAACATGTTTTCACCGGTACGGGGATGCACGAAGCCCAAAGTCTTGGCATGCAAGGCCTGGCGAGGACAAATTTCAAAGCAATTATTCACAAACTGCTTGTACTTACTGAAATGAGTTCCTTTCAGAATTTCATTTCCTCCGTAACGCTCGTCATTAAACAAGGGATGTCCGATATGCTTCATATGGACACGAATCTGGTGAGTGCGTCCAGTCTCAAGCACACACTCTACAAACGTTACATAGCCCAAACGTTCCAATACGTGATAATGAGTCACAGCATGCTTGCCTATCTCCGGATCCGGTGATACCATCATCTGCATTCTGTCTTTTGGATTGCGGGTTATATTCCCCTCAATGCGCCCATTGTCATTTTCCAAAGTTCCCCATACCAGAGCATTATATTTCCGCTGTGTTGTTTTATTGTAAAACTGAAGTCCCAAATGAGTCTTCGCATCCGGAGTCTTGGCTACAACCAACAGTCCGGACGTATCCTTATCGATACGATGTACCAGTCCTACCTGCGGGTCATTCGGATCATATTTCGGATTATCACGCAGATGCCACGCTATGGCATTGACCAAAGTACCGTGATAATTGCCGCATCCGGGATGCACCACCAATCCTGCCGGCTTGTTTATAACCAGCACGTCTTCGTCTTCATAAACTACATTTAAGGGTATATCTTCGGGTATGATATCATTGTTATAACGTGGTCTGTCCATCATAACAGTCAACACGTCACAAGGCTTTACCTTATAGCTGCTTTTCACCGGTTTACCATTAGCCATGATAAATCCGCCATCGGCAGCTTTCTGTATACGATTGCGTGATGCATTGACCAATCGTTCAAACAGGTATTTGTCAACACGAACAGGCGACTGCCCTTTGTCTACCACAACACGAAAATGTTCATATAAGTCCTGACTCTCTGCCACTGGCTCTATGTCGTCCAACGAGTCTTCCAATTCATCAAAATATTCTTCAGTCATAGTATTAAAACCAAGATTCATCCGGATTTGTCTGTCCGCTTCCGTCTGCAGAAGTGTTATCAGCATTATCTATCTCCTCACCATTATATAATGAGTCTACAGGCATAATGTTATCACTTCCTACAACCAGAGTCAAAGTTGCTCCTATCGGAACTTTTGCTTCCGGAGCAAGATTACGTCCATTATAACGGACTCCGTAAACCCAGTCTTTTTCACCTGAGATATAATCGTTTTCCGTAAGCTTAAAGCCGGCAGCCAGCATTCTTGCCTGCGCTTCACGCAAAGAACAGTTGTCTATCACATCCGGAATCGTACGCATCGGTGTCTTATTCGTACAAATTGTCAGGTAGACCTGTCTTCCCTGTTTTACTCTGGCTCCGGCAAGCGGTTGCTGGTCAACAACAACTCCCGACGGAGTATTCGGAACATAGCAGGAATCTACCACTGCCGCATCCAGATGGCTCAACTTTAAAGTTTGCATAGCCTTCTCTGCAGACATTCCCTGCACATTCGGCACATTGATACTTTCACCATGCCGTGTATATATATCAATTCCTTTCAGTGCAATAAAAACTACTATCAGCACAAAAACAAACATCCCGATGATATTCAACCAGAACATTTTATTTTTCTTGAAAGAAAAGAATTCCTTGAATGTCATAATACCTTATTTTATAATTTAAAAGCAAATATAAAACAAAAAAACAGAAGCACAGGTATAAGCAAGGCTTTTTTGCAGAAGTTATCACATACACATCTTTGCATGTCGGCCGCCATAAGGACCGTATACTAAATAAAAAGAGTATCTTGGAACTAACCAAGACACCCTTCTTTACCTGTATAAATATTGTATTTCTACTTATTTACCGTTATATTCATCAGAAACGGTTAATTTCTTGCGTCCTTTAGCACGACGTGCTGCTAATACGCGACGACCATTGGCTGTAGCCATTCTCTCACGGAAACCGTGTTTGTTTTTTCTTTTTCTGTTAGAAGGTTGAAATGTTCTTTTCATTGCTATATACTTTTTACGTTATTATTCAAAAACATCGGGATTCGGGGTGCAAAAATAGATACTTTTTTTAAATTAACCAAGAGATAATTCATTTTTGCTCAAATCTTTTGCGCTTTTTATTGATTTAGCTTACTTTTGCAAACGAAAAAATTCGTGTTCATAACACAGCTCAGGAAATAATCGAACAAATATATAACTGAATTAAGTATGATTAACGCTCAAGACATTAAAATCGGAACAGCTATCCGTATGGACGGAAAGCTTTATTTTTGCATTGACTTCCTTCATGTAAAACCAGGAAAAGGAAACACTTTCATGCGTACAAAACTGAAAGACGTTGTTGACGGATACGTATTGGAGCGCCGTTTCAACATCGGTGAAAAACTTGAAGACGTACGCGTAGAACGCCGTCCTTACCAATACCTTTATAAAGAAGGTGAAGATTATATCTTCATGAATCAGGAAACTTACGAGCAGGTACCTATCGCTCACGACCTGATTGAAGGAGTAGACTTCCTGAAGGAAGAAATGGTTATCGATGTTGTATCTGACGCTTCAACTGACACTATTCTGTTTGCAGAACTCCCTGTTAAGGTTCAACTGAAGATTACTTATACAGAACCGGGACTGAAAGGTGATACTGCAACCAACGCAACCAAACCTGCAACTCTTGAAACAGGAGCTACCGTACGTGTTCCTTTGTTCATCAACCAAGACGAAATCATCGAAGTTGATACCCGTGACGGTTCATACGTTGGCCGCGTAAAAGCATAAGACTTATTTACATATACAAACGAAAGCCTCCGAAAGTTCCTTATCAGTTCTTCCGGAGGCTTTTTCTATAAACCCATTTATCGACTTCTCTATTTTTATCAAAAGAAAAATGAGGCCGCTGCCTTATTCAGGCAACAGCCGTCATATTCCAGCCTTTATACTAGACCTTGCGCCATCATGGCTTTTGCCACTTTCATGAAGCCGGCCACATTAGCTCCCTTAACATAGTTCACATAGCCATCCGGTTCGGTTCCGTACTTAACGCAAGCTTCATGAATATTCTTCATAATGCTCTTCAAGCGTTCATCCACTTCTTCTTTTGTCCAGCTCAACTTGATTGCATTCTGTGTCATTTCCAATCCGGAAACAGAAACACCTCCTGCATTGGCAGCCTTACCCGGAGCATAAAGAATCTTGGCTTCCTGGAACACACGGATAGCCTCAGGTGTTGAAGGCATGTTTGCACCTTCTGAAACAGCAATCACACCGTTTGCCACCAGCTGACGGGCATGATCTCCGTTGATTTCATTCTGTGTTGCTGACGGAAGTGCGATATCTCCTTTCTCTCCCCATGGTTTTGCACCCGGAACATATTTGCAGCCATATTTTTCTGCATATTCACGAATACGTCCACGATACAGGTTTTTCAGTTCCATGATATAGTCCAGTTTTTCGCGGTCGATGCCGTCCGGGTCATAGATATATCCGTCAGAGTCGGACATGGTAACAACCTTACCTCCCAGTTCGAGCACTTTCTCTGCTGTATATTGAGCCACATTTCCAGAACCGGAAATCAGGCAAACCTTACCTTTAAGATCAAGTCCTCTTGTTTTCAACATTTCCTGCAAGAAATAAATATTTCCGTAACCGGTAGCCTCTGGGCGAATCAGTGAACCGCCAAACTCAATACCCTTACCTGTAAATGTTCCGGTAAACTCATGTGAAAGTTTCTTGTACATTCCAAACATGTAACCCACTTCACGTCCGCCAACACCTATATCACCGGCAGGAACATCAGTATTCGGTCCTACATGACGCCACAACTCAAGCATAAATGCCTGACAGAAACGCATCACCTCTGCATTTGACTTACCGCGCGGAGAGAAATCAGAACCTCCCTTGCCGCCACCCATAGGAAGCGTAGTCAATGAATTCTTGAAAGTCTGTTCGAATGCCAGGAATTTAAGGATTCCCAGATTTACAGAAGCGTGGAAACGGATACCTCCCTTATACGGACCAATCGCATTGTTATGCTGTACACGGTATCCCATGTTTGTACGTACATTGCCCTGATCATCTACCCATGTAACACGGAACTGGTAAACTCTGTCAGGAATACACAAGCGTTCAATAAGATTCACCTTATCAAACTCCGGATGTTTGTTGTATTCCTCTTCGATTGTACTTAAAACTTCTTCCACAGCCTGATGATACTCAGGTTCATTAGGAAATCTTCTCTTCAAATCCTCTAATACGTTAGTTGCATTCATAGACATTCAATTTTGATAATATCCTTTGTTCTCTTTAGTTTATCACGATGCAAAAATATATATTTTTTCGATATACAAAAACATTTTATCCATAAAATCATACTTTATGTAACAAAAGTACATATTTATAAAGAAAAAGATTTCAAACAGAAACGCACAGAACATTCATTTTCCTTTTATTAGCTACCGCCTATACAGAATAAAAGCCGACAAGAAGAGCAACGGTAGTATATATCCTTCAAATATCAGTCATCCCACGGTTTCATATACCGGACCGGCAGAAAACTCAGAAACAACAGCTCCCCAAACACACAAATACTCACTGAAAAGTTTATCCTCAGCCTGAGGATATATATCCTTAAGTTAAGGATACGTATCCTTAGGCTAGAGATACATATCCTTAACCTGAGGATAAACTTTCAGACCCGGATAACGGATTTTTGCAAAAGGAGAAACATACAGTACACTCTGATACTTCAAAATATCTCAACCCGATAAGTATATATATGAAAGAAAAGCGCTAACTTTGCACGTCCAAAGAAAGTAAAACAATTATGGAACTACCAAAAGACCCAATAATGCTGTTTAGCGTTATCAACATGAAACTCCGTGACATCTACCCTTCGCTTGATGAACTGTGCGAAGATCTGCACGTCAGCAAACAATATATAATCGACACTCTGGCCCAGGCTGGTTTTGAGTATAATGCCGCAAGCAACAAATTCTGGTAATCCAAAAAGCCATCCATGCACATAATACGCTTACACCGGAACAGGCAAACCGGGGAAATACTTTCCAAAAAGGTTTTCTCCCCCATATATCCTATTAAATAATATAAAAGTTTCAGGTTCCCGGTTATGTGCAATCAAATTCTTGTTATATTTGCGACTCAATGAAACATTACACTTTTACATATATACTGTTGCTTTTCTTATTGGCTCTCATAAGTTCCCGTTCATTACAAGAGAATGAACCGGCTTCTGTTTTCATGCATCAGGACATAGAAAAAGTGCAACCGCAATCAGTTTCTCTACAGATAAAAAACAGCAATGATGTACTTTTCTCACATTCTTCGTCTTTAAAAAGGAGACAATACGAGAATGTACGCCTGTATCCGTTCAGACAACCCAGCATATTTCTGAACAGGTCCGACCGATATGCTGAGGTTTATAATACAGCACTCCCCAAACATTTGGAAAAACATATCATTGCTCCGATGTTCTTTTATCGGATTTAGACACTCTGTCTGTTTTAATAAAGGATATATGCACACGATAATGTCTTTGTGCGTATGCTCCTGAAGATATCAATTATCCTCTATTTTTTTATTCAACAATAAAAACACCGTTTTCTTACATTCATTCATATGAACGAAATAGTCATAATCATTATACTTATATTATTAAATGGTATATTCTCCATGTCGGAGATTGCCGTAATCTCGGCACGCAAATCAAGTCTGAACACCGATATAAAGAAAGGTAACAAAGGCGCACAGACCGCACTGAAACTGGCCAACAATCCAGACAAGTTCTTATCGACCGTACAAATAGGTATCACGCTCATCGGAATCCTTACCGGTATCTATTCCGGCGCCAAACTGTCGGACGACTTTGCAGCCGTACTCGTCAGCTGGGGTGTGCATTCTTCTTATGCAGCCTTGACAGCCCAATGTATCATCGTCATTCTGGTAACCTATCTTACCATTATTTTCGGAGAGCTGGTTCCAAAGAGAATCGGACTGAGTGTAGCCGAAAAGGTAGCCAAGATTGTAGCACGTCCGATGAACTGCCTGTCGGCAATAGCTGCACCTTTTGTCTGGATTCTGGCAAAAAGTACAGAAAGCATCGTAAACCTTCTGGGTATCAAGGAAGCTGAAGCAAAAGTTACCGAAGAAGAAATCAAATCAATCGTACAGGAAGGAATGGAAGACGGTGAAGTGCAGGAAGTGGAACAGGACATCGTGGAAAGAGTATTCCTATTGGGCGACCTGAAAGTGAGCTCACTGATGAAATACCGCTCAGACATCATCGCCCTCGACATCAATATGACCAAAGACGAAATCAAGGCAACTCTGCAGGAGAACCTTTACGACATGTATCCGGTCATAAACCGTTCGTTCGACGATGTGGAAGGAATCGTAACCCTGAAAGACCTTATATTCCAGCTCGACAAGGAAGATTTCAACCTGAAAAACGTAATGCATTACGCAACCTTCTTCCATGAAAACATGAGCGTATACAAGGCTTTGGAACAAATGAAGGAAAAGAAAATCAGCCAGGCACTTATCTGTGACGAATTCGGAAGCTGTCAGGGTATCATCACGCTGAAAAACATTCTTGAAGGACTGGTAGGTACCATTGAAGAAGTACATCACGAGCCCGACATCATCAAACGGAGTGACAACAACAGTTGGCTGATTGACGGACAATGTTCCATCTACAACTTCCTGTCATATTTCGAAAAAGAAGACTTGTACGACAACAACAACAATTACAATACCATCGGAGGTCTTATTCTGGAATTGCTGGAGCATATCCCCAATTCCGGAGAAAAAGTATCGTGGAAAGGATTTAACTTTGAAATCATGGACATGGACGGTGCCCGTATTGACAAGATTCTCGTAACACAGGAATCGGACACCCAGCACACTCCATACGAATAACCCGACAGCCAGTGAACAGTAACATGACAGAAGAGACCAAAGAACTGCTGTACCAATGGGCCCGGACTTACCACAAGCAGGCATTTATCAAAGATGACCCGGTTCAGTTTCCGCACCGGTATTCAGACCGGAATGACATAGAAGTCAGCGGTCTGCTGACGGCCATACTCAGTTTCGGAAGCAGAAAACAGATTATCCGGAAAGCCGAAGAACTTGACTCCTTAATGCACAGACATCCCCACGCCTATGTGATGTCCAGACAATGGGAGTACGATTTCCCAACCGGGAAACAGGAAAGCTTCTACCGCATGCTGTCATACGGACAGTTCAGGAACTACTTCACCAAACTTTATGAAGCCTGTTCCCAATACGGCAACCTTGAAAATGCATTGCTTCAGTATCAGGGAACACCTATGGAGCGTCTTTGCAGTTTTCTGGGTGTCTCTTCCAAAAGCCCGCAAAAGAAACTGAACATGTTTCTGCGGTGGATGATACGAAAAGACTCTGAAGTGGATTTCGGCATATGGACTCACTTTGACGCCAAAGACCTGATTATTCCACTTGATACCCATGTCTGCCAGACGGCATTTCAGCTGGGGCTCATTGACAAGCCGCAGTTCTCGCTTCAGGCAGCCCGGAAAATTACACAAGCTCTGTGTGAACTCTTTCCTGACGACCCGTGCATGGGCGATTTTGCCCTGTTCGGATATGGAGCAGACAACAATAAGACATCCGAAAACAGTAAAAGATAACATTATAAAGTAACTAATTGACAGAAAAATAGTATTTTTGCAAACAACTAACACCTTAAAACTATTATAACAATTAAAAACAAGAAACATGGAAGCAGTATTCAGCTACATTATCGGTCTTGGGGCAGCCGTCATGATGCCTATCATCTTTACGATACTCGGCGTGTGTATTGGAATTAAATTTGGAAAAGCACTGAAAAGCGGTCTCCTGGTAGGAGTCGGTTTCGTGGGACTTTCTGTCATCACAGCATTGCTTACCGACAGCTTGGGCGATCCTTTGAAAAAAGTAACCGAAATCTATGGCCTCAGCCTTGGAATATTTGATATGGGATGGCCGGCAGCAGCTTCTGTTGCCTACAATACTTCTGTAGGAGCATTCATCATCCCCGTCTGCCTGGCAGTAAACATTGTCATGTTGCTGACAAAGACAACCAAAACAGTAAACATCGACTTATGGAACTACTGGCATTTCGCATTCATCGGAGCTGTAGTATACTTCGCTTCAGACAATATCTGGTGGGGATTCTTTGCAGCTATCATCTGCTACATCATTACCCTTGTCATGGCCGACCTTACAGCCGACAAGTTCCAGACTTATTATGACAAGATGGAAGGTATCTCCATTCCACAACCCTTCTGCCAGGGATTTGTTCCGTTTGCAGTAGTTATCAACAAGCTGCTTGACATGATTCCCGGTTTTGACAAGCTGAACATTGATGCCGAAGGAATGAAAAAGAAATTCGGAATCATGGGCGAACCGCTTTTCCTTGGAGTTATCGTCGGATGTGCCATCGGTGCCCTTGCCTGCAAAGACAGTAATGAACTGGTAAAGAATATTCCTTCTATTCTTGGCCTCGGTATCAAGATGGGAGCTGTAATGGAACTTATCCCGCGTATCACCGGACTGTTTATCGAAGGATTGAAACCAATCTCTGACGCAACCCGTGAACTCATTGCACGCAAATTTAAGAACAGTGCAGGTCTTAACATCGGTATGAGCCCCGCGCTGGTAATCGGTCATCCTACCACACTGGTAGTTTCACTGCTTCTTATCCCGGTAGTATTGTTCCTTTCAGTTATCCTCCCGGGCAACCAGTTCCTTCCGTTGGCTTCACTGGCCGGAATGTTCTACCTGTTCCCTGCCGTACTTCCTATTACTAAAGGAAACGTACTGAAAACCTTCATCGTGGGACTTGTTGCTCTCATCGTAGGCCTTTATTTCGTAACCAATCTTGCTCCTCACTTTACAATGGCAGCAGCAGATGTATACATGAAGACCCAGGATGCTGCCGTACGCATTCCGGAAGGATTCCAGGGTGGAGCACTTGACTTTGCATCCAGTCTGTTCTCATGGGTTATCTTCCATCTGACTTACAGTTTCAAATATGTAGGTTCGGCCATATTGGTTATTATTACCATGGGACTGATGTATTACAACCGTGTACGCATTATCAAAGCTTCAAGACACGAGAACAAATAAATTAACCTCTATAAATTGTAGATTATGAAAAAGTTAACACTTGCTGTTATGATGGGTTTCGCTGTATTGACAGCTTCAGCCCAAGTAAATTACACCATGCAGACTGCCTGCAACCCGATGGATGTGAAGAACTATGACACCCAACGTCTGCGCAGCGCATTTGTTATGGAAAAAGTAATGGTCGCTGACCAGATTAATGTGACTTATTCATTGTATGACCGTTTTATCTTCGGTGGTGCAGTACCTGTAAACAAAGAACTTTCACTCGATACGATCGATCCTCTGAAAGCACCTTACTTCCTTTTTGCACGTGAATTGGGTGTTATCAACATCGGTGGAGACGGTATCGTAACTGTCGACGGAAAAGAATACGAACTGAAATTCAAAGAAGCACTGTATGTAGGACGCGGCAACCAGAAAGTAACCTTCAAGAGCAAGGATGCTTCTAATCCTGCCAAGTTCTATCTGAATTCAGCTACTGCACACAAGGAATACAAGACTCAGTGGATTACCATCGACGGCCGTAAAGGTTCACTGAAAGCAAACTCAATGGCTGCCGGTAAGATGGAAGAAAGCAACGACCGTGTTATCAACCAACTTATCGTAAAGAACGTATTGCAGGAAGGTCCTTGCCAGCTTCAGATGGGACTTACCGAACTTAAACCGGGAAGCGTATGGAACACCATGCCTCCTCACGTACACAGCCGCCGTATTGAGGCTTACTTCTATTTCAATGTTCCCGAAGGTAATGCTATCTGCCACCTGATGGGTGAACCTCAGGAAGAGCGCCTGGTATGGCTTCACAACGAACAGGCTATCATGTCACCGGAGTGGTCAATCCACGCAGCAGCCGGAACCAGCAACTACATGTTCATCTGGGGTATGGCCGGTGAAAACCTCGACTACGGAGATATGGATAAAATCAACTATCTGGAGATGAAATAATAACACATACTCTTAAATAACCTTTTCAGCCCTGAATGTCTTATACGGATATTCGGGGCTGTTTTTTATTGATAAAATCATATCTGTTATACGTTTCTTGCCCATCCTCCTTTCATAAAAGATCTGTCATAAGTTAAAAGAGCAAAAAATCATCGTATATCAATCCATTTTTTTTACTTTGCATTATTATAAACAAAATAGTCACTACGTCTATCTAATAAATATGAAAGCAACATGAAACCAAGACTAATCTACCTAATCATACTATTGACAAAAATACCTTTGTTTATAACAGCACAAAATGTAAGCGGACAATTAGTCGATGAAAAACACCTTCCGATACCATATGCCAATATCGCTTTGCTTACACAGTCAGATTCCGTATTCATTAACGGCACCGTCTCGGATGAACAAGGACGCTTTTCTCTTGACAGTAAAGATATTCGTTCCGGTATCGTACGCATTTCTTCTGTCGGATATTCTACTATATATAAACCTTTAAGTACAGACTTGGGAACAATTGTCCTGACCGCAGACACACAACTGTTACAAGAGATTGTAATAAAAGGAAATCTTCCCATAACTCGTGTCGAAGGAGATGCTCTTGTAACAACAATCCAAAACACTGTGCTATCCCGCGCCGGATCGGCAGGTGATGTACTTGCGCGTATTCCTGCTATAATGAAAAAAGACGATACTTTTGAGGTATTTGGCAAAGGAACGCCGCAGATATATATCAACGGACGAAAGGTACGTGATATGGATGAGCTGGAGCAATTGAATTCTGATGAAATCAAGCAAATAGAACTGGTTACAAATCCTAGTGCACGTTATGATGCTTCAGTAAAAGCAGTTATACGAATCCGAACGATACCCCGCAAAGGTGATGGATTCGGATTCGATTTGCGTTCTACCTATGCCTATGCAGAAAAGAACCAGTGGCACGAACAAATCAACATGAACTATCGCCATAACAATTTGGATATTTTCGGTTCAGTAACCTACCGACAGAATAATCTTCTGCAGGATTCACACATCAGCCAGACAACATTATCCGAATCTGCATGGGAACAGGAGAACGACCTAAGTTCTGCCAAACTGCGCGAATGGACCGAATTTATAGGGGGACTGAACTACACTTGGGGCAAAGAGAACTCCGCAGGAATGCGCTACAGCCTCTTGCATACCTTACGAAACAATATGACTTTAAGCATGAGCAGCCAAGTATGGAAAAACGAAATATTTTATGATAATTGGAACTCGTACGGAGTCAATAAAGATGATTACCAGCCAACCCACAGATTAAATGCCTATTACAGCGGTAAAGTAGGACAGCTTTCAATTGACTGGGATGCCGACTATTATGCAGGACAAAACAAAAGCCGGAACAATACGCACGAAGACAGTCAGGAAGAGGAAGATCGTGACATCAACTCGAGCAATAACATTGACAACCAACTAATCGCCACCCGCATTATCCTTTCGCATCCGTTGGGAGGTGGCAATATGACACTTGGCGGAGAATATTCATATACCCACCGGCGTGACGACTATCTGAGTGCCAATGATTTTCTGCCTACTTCATACTCAAAAATCAAGGAACAGAATACAGCCGCATTCATCGAATACAACCGTTCCTTTTCTTTCGGTTCCTTCACTTTGGGTATGCGTTATGAACATGCCGGATTCGATTACTACGAAAACGAACTGCACATAAAAGATCAAAGCCGGAACTATGATGACTTTTTTCCGCATATGGGATACACAACCACGTGGGGAAAGTTGCAGATACAAGCTTCTTACACCGCCAAAATAGCGCGCCCCTCCTATCAGTATCTAAGCAACAATATAAGTTACATCAACCGTTTCACCTTACAGAAAGGCAACCCGACTTTGCGCCCCACGCTAATCCACGATTTATCACTTGCCACCATATGGAGATTCCTCACGGCCATGGTCAGTTATCAGCACCGTCATGACGATATCATCTATTGGAGCGAACAGACTACCGACAATGAAGCCGTGACCATGGTGCAGAACAAAAACATTAGATGCATCCCGATGCTGAATGTCTATATAGGAGCCACCCCAAAAATCGGATGCTGGTTGCCCAAGTTCGGCATAGGTCTCAGCAAACAATGGCTCAGCATGGAAACAACCGACGGAAACAAAAGCATGAACAAGCCAGTGCTGACCACTGAACTCGGCAACACCTTCTCACTTCCCCAAAAATGGCAAATTAATATGGATGTAGCTTTTCAAGGTAAGGGCTACTATCAGAATGTATATTCATCGAAAAACATATATACATGCAACGTTTCGGTCAAAAAGTCATGGATGAACGACGCGTTGAGCCTTGAGTTAAGATGTAAGGACCTTTTTCACAGCCGAAAAGACGGAAATATTGTCTGGGCAGACCGTTTGCGCATAGATCAATGCAACGTTATCAACAGTAGGGAATGCGCACTGACTCTACGCTACAAGTTCAACTCTGCCAAAAACAAATATAAAGGAAAAGAGGCTGGAGAAAAAGAGATACAACGATTCTGAATTATCGCATCCTTTTTTATATTTCTACTGCGATACAAGAATATAGAAGCCAACGATTGCTTGGCTTTCAAGACAGGGAAAACCCGTACCCACTATCCACCAAACTGACGGCAAAGGCTCAGCATACTCACAACCAAGGCTCACCACGCTGGAGATTGGTTGCCAGCACGGTGAGCCTTGGTCGACAATAAGCGTTATAAATCAAAAGTTTATATCTACTTCTACAGGACAATGGTCTGAACCGAATATTTCGGTATGAATGGACGCTCGGGAAAGTTTCTCACGCAGACGGTCGGACACTACGAAGTAGTCAATACGCCACCCCGCATTCTTTTCGCGAGCCTTGAAACGGTATGACCACCACGAATAGATGCCTTCCTGGTCGGGATAGAAATAACGGAAGGTATCGGTAAATCCGGCATCGAGCAGCGTCTGGAACTTCTCACGTTCCTGATCGGTGAAACCTGCATTCATACGGTTGGTCTTCGGGTTCTTCAAGTCAATCTCCTTATGTGCCACATTCAGGTCACCACACACAATCACGGGTTTTTTCTTGTCGAGCTCCTGCATGTAAGCCCGGAAGGCATCCTCCCATGTCATGCGGTAATCAAGCCGCTTAAGGCCGTCCTGCGAATTGGGGGTATAGACTGTAATCAGATAAAACTCCGGCATTTCAAGCGTAATGACACGTCCTTCATGATCGTGTTCTTCAACACCCAGTCCGTATGTTACCGACAGCGGAGTGTGACGGGTGAATATTGCCGTACCGGAATATCCCTTCTTCTCGGCATAATTCCAGTAAGAAGTATATCCCTCAAACTCCATCTCAATCTGTCCACCCTGCAGCTTGGTTTCCTGCAGGCAAAAGAAATCGGCGTCCAGTGTGCGGAACGCCTCCCGAAACCCTTTTGTTTCGCAGGCTCTCAGGCCATTCACATTCCATGATATAAATTTCATATCCATTCAGTATTATCAAAGTTATTCACTAAGCATGTTTCAAATAAACGTCTCCGGCTCACGGCGTGCGCTGAACTTGGTATGAAGCATGGCCGTATAAGGAGTATCGAATACCAGTGCACCTGCCGGACAGGCTTTCACGCAGGCACAGCACTTGATGCAGGTAGCCGGTTCGGTATGTACTTCACTGTTTTCATCCATACGGATAGATGCTGTAGGACAAACATCGATACAGGTTCCGCACGAGGTACAGAGTTCTTCATTCCATACGGGGGCTTGCGGAGTAGAAGGACCTACCACACGATAAGGCACGTTGCCTTTTATATAAAACGGTTCCAGCTTGTCAACATCGGTCAGGGCCATATATTTTTCCGCACAGCGGCGGCCAAAGTCCTCAGCTTTCTGAAGGTCATCGGCATCGGGACGTCCCTCAGCAACCGGCATACCGGGACGGCTGTATGAATGCTCGCCCACAAAAGCTGCGGCAGCCAGAGGTACAAAACCCTGACTCTGCATCAAGTCACGCAACTCTACCAATGCATCTTCGTAATCACGGTTTCCGTATACTGTCAGCAGTACGGCCGGTGTGTGTTCACCATGAACCTGTTTCAGACGCTGTACGGCCAACGGCGCCACACGTCCGGCATATACGGGAACAGATATTACAGCTATGCTGTCGGCACTCACCGTCACAGCTTCGTTCAGCTGATGACATGTCAAATCCATCTCCGATACATGTTCACACTGCAGGCCTCGTGCTACAGCCGCAGCCACCTTTGCCGACGTGCGGGTAGGCGAAAACGTTATTATGCAACTCTTTCTTTTTTCCATATTCTGCGATAAGTTCGTTAGTTAGTTTGTACAAAGGTATACTTTTTCCGATACATCACGGTAGTATATTTCCAAATTTTCCTATCTTTGCTTTTTAAAGAAGAACTTAAACAAAATACATGAAGGTTATTGATTTAATAAAGGAAAACAATAAAACAGCTTTCTCTTTTGAGATTCTCCCGCCCCTGAAAGGAACAGGCATCGAGAAACTCTACCAGACGATTGACACCTTGCGCGAGTTCGACCCCAAATACATAAACATAACCACTCACCGGAGCGAGTATGTATATAAAGACCTGGGTAACGGACTGTTTCAGCGCAGCCGTCTGCGTCGTCGTCCGGGAACAGTAGCTGTTGCAGCCGCCATACAAAACAAATACAACATAACGGTAGTTCCGCATATCTTATGCAGCGGCTTTACGAGAGAAGAAACGGAGTACGTACTCCTTGACCTGCAATTTCTGGGCATAACCGACCTTCTTGTGCTACGGGGTGACAAGGCCAAGCATGAGAACATGTTCGTCCCCGAGGCAGACGGATACGCACATGCAGTGGAACTGCAACAACAAATTAATGACTTTAACAAGGGACTCTTTGTTGACGGCTCGCCTATCAAGGTAACAGGAACGCCTTTCCATTACGGAGTGGCATGTTATCCGGAAAAGCATGAAGAAGCCCCCAACATGGAACAGGATATATACTGGCTGAAAAAGAAAGTAGAAGCCGGAGCTGAATACGCCGTAACACAGCTTTTCTACGACAACCGAAAATATTTTGACTTCGTGAAGAAAGTGCGCAGCGAAGGCATCAACATACCTATTATTCCGGGTATCAAGCCTTTTGCCAAACTGTCGCAGCTCAACATGATTCCAAAAACATTCAAAGTAGATTTGCCCGAAGAACTGGCCAAAGAGGCCATCAAGTGCAAAAGCAATGAAGAAGCAGCAGCACTGGGTGTAGAATGGTGTGTGGCACAGTGCAAGGAACTGATTGCCGCCGGCGTTCCGAGTATACATTTCTATACCGTATCGGCCGTAAACAGCATACGTGAGGTAGCCAAACAGATATTTTAAACCGATTAATACTGAGTGAGCATTGTTTTTTAAAGATGTAATAGGACAAAAGGAAGTAAAGCAGCGCCTGTTGCTTGAAGTCAGAGAGAACCGCATTCCACACGCACAACTTTTCTGCGGACCGGAAGGGAGCGGCAAACTGGCCCTTGCCATAGCTTATGCCCGTTACATCAACTGCCAGCATCCCAACGGTGACGATGCATGCGGCACATGTCCGTCATGTGTAAAGTTCAATAAGCTGGCACATCCCGACCTGCACTTCGTATTTCCCGTAATCAAGACAAAGACCGATACCGTATCGGACGATTTCATCGGCGAATGGCGTCAGTTACTGGAACAGACTCCGTATTTCAGTCTGGGCGACTGGATGACAGTCATCGGTGCCGAAAAACAGCAACCGCAGATTTTCGTGAAAGAAAGCGACGAGCTGTTGCGGAAACTCAGTCTGAAATCGAGCGAAGGAGGATACAAAACGGTTATCATGTGGCTGCCCGAAAAGCTGAAAACTGAATGTGCCAACAAGTTGCTGAAACTGCTTGAAGAACCACCGGCACAAACGGTATTCATACTCGTATCGGACAATCCGGAACAGATACTGCCCACTATCCTGAGCCGTACACAGCGCATTCAGATACCACGTCTGACCGACGAGGATATCATTGCCGAACTAACCGGACGGTTCGGTATACAAAAAGAAGATGCTGCAGACATTGCAAGGGCTTCAAACGGGAACTACATCCTGGCCATGCAGACCATTCACCTGAATGAAGAGAAACGTCTGTTCCTGGAGCTTTTCATAAGTCTGATGCGGCTTGCCTACATGAGAAATATCAAAGATTTAAAGAAATGGAGTGAAAACATTGCAGCGATGGGACGCGAACAGCAAAAAAGATTTCTGGAATACTGCCAGCACATGATTCGCGAAAACTTTATATTCAACTTCCATCGGGGTGAACTGAACTACATGAACCGTGAAGAACGAAATTTCTCGGTGAGATTTGCACCGTTTATCAACGAACGGAACGTTATCAAACTGATGAACGAACTCGCCGAAGCACAGGTACACATTGAACAGAATGTCAATGCCAACATGGTATTTTTCGACCTCACCCTTAAGACAATCATGCTCCTTAAACAATAACAGACGCTGATTATGACCAACTTTAAATTAAAAAACGGACATGGAACGCTATCGGCAAAAGGATGCGGACCGCAAAACAATAAACTGAACACCTATGACTGGATGGCCGATATCACTGAATGTGAAGAGGCTTTCGATATGGTAGAGGTGCAGTTCAAGAATACAAGAAAGGGGTATTACAAGAACAGTAACCACATAAAGCTCGAAAAAGGAGACATTGTGGCTGTAGAAGCCAGTCCGGGACACGATATCGGAACCGTGACACTTACAGGAAGACTTGTTCCCCTGCAAATGAAAAAGGCAAACCTGAAACCGGATGCTGAAATACGACGCATATACCGTAAGGCAAAACCGGTGGACATGGAAAAATACGAAGAGGCGAAGGCACGTGAACACGACACGATGATACGTTCACGACAAATTGCCGCCAACCTGAATCTCAACATGAAGATTGGCGATGTGGAATATCAGGGCGACGGAAACAAAGCCATATTCTACTATATTGCCGACGAACGTGTAGACTTCCGCCAACTAATCAAGGTTCTGGCAGAAGTATTCAGGGTAAGAATTGAAATGAAACAAATCGGTGCACGTCAGGAAGCCGGACGCATTGGAGGTATAGGCCCTTGCGGACGAGAATTGTGCTGCGCTACCTGGATGACCAACTTCATATCGGTTTCGACCAATGCTGCCCGCATTCAGGACATATCACTCAACCCGCAGAAACTGGCCGGACAATGTGCCAAACTGAAGTGCTGTCTCAACTACGAAATTGACGCATATGTGGAATGCAACAAACGGATGCCTTCACGCGAAATAGAACTGGAAACCAAAGACGGAACCTTCTATTACTTCAAATCGGACATCCTGAAAGGTCTCATCACCTATTCTACCGACAAGAACTTTGCTGCCAACATCGTAACCATTACCGGACGCAGAGCTTTTGAGGTTATCAACATGAATCGTGCCGGCATCAAACCTGACAGTCTGGAAGAAAGTGCCAACGAGGCAAAACGTCCGGTCGACTTGCTGGAACAGGAAAGTGTAACCCGCTTTGACAAGAGCAAAAAGAAAAAGAAAAAGAAAAAAGATACTCCTGCCAACAACAGCCAGCAGGCTCAACCTGTAGCCGATAACAACAAGAATGCGAACAGCAAACCGGAAGGAGACAGACAGGAAAACAACAAGCCGGAAAACGGAAAGAACAACACGCAGAAACAGCCTCAACCGGAAAACGGAGAGAAGAAACAGCAACCGAGAGACAAGCGGAACAACGGACAGGAAAAACGTCAGCGCGAAGGAAACAACCGTCCGAAAAACAATGACGAGAACAAGCCGAATGCTCCACAGGAACAGTCTCAACAACCTAATAAAGGTAACGGCGGAAACCGTCCGAAAGGACGCAACAACAAGGGAAACGGAAACAACCGGAACCAACAAGAAAAGAACCGCAATCAGGAACATGGAACAAAGGCACCGTTACTGATTGAACAGAAACCGGTGAAAAACGTACCCGCACGAACAGAAAACAAAAAAGGAAACGAACAGCAATGAATTTCTTTAAAATAAGCCTTTATACATGCATGCTGCTGACAGGAATGTCGGCAGCATCTTGTTTACCGGCAGACAACTACCATTCGTTCTGCTCCGTACCGTCAACCGGATGGAGCAAGAATGACACTCTGTATCTGCAGCTTCAGGAACAGAGAGAGGAATCACAATGCCAGGCTTATATTGAAATCAGACATACACAGGAGTATCCTTATCAGTCAGTATGGCTACTCGTATCACACAATGAAGCCGACTCGCTTACATTCCGCACAGATACCATAGAATGCAGACTGACCGACAACACTGGCAAGTTCGACGGAAACGGACTGAGCGGTTCCTATCAGAAGAGTATTCCCTTCAAGGCCATCCGCCTGCAAAAAAATACACATCCGCTCTTCAAGATTACCCACTTCATGAAAGAAAAAGAGATACAGGGTATTACCGATATAGGAATCAGACTCTCTTACGGGCAGAATCTATCCGAATAAAGATAAACAGCAATATGGTAAATCCCCAAAGCGAGGAACCTCCGTAACTGAAAAACGGCAAAGGAATACCGATAACAGGCGTAATACCCAATACCATACCTACATTGATAAACAAATGAAAAAGGAATATTCCGACCAAAGAATATCCGTATACCCGTCCAAAAGCATCGGGCTGCCGTTCTGCCAGAGCCATAATACGTAATATAAAGGCCAAAAACAACAAAAGTACAGCAGAAGCCCCCAAAAAGCCTTGCTCCTCACCTATCGTACAAAAGATGAAATCTGTATCCTGCTCGGGAACATATTTCAGTTTAGTCTGTGTGCCATTCAAAAAGCCCTTTCCGGTAAGACCTCCCGAGCCAATCGCTATCTTCGACTGATTAACATTATAACCTGCACCGGTAAGATCTTCTTTCATCCCAAGCACGACCTCTATACGCGGCTTTTGATGTTCGCTGAGCACTTCTGAAAAAACATAATTGCTGGAATAAAAGAATACAACCGACCCTAAAATAAACATGGCAATATATGCAAAGTTATTAATGCGCTCACGCAGCCACATATAAATCAAATATAAGATAAGAAGTATACACAAGCCTAACTGTATCCAGGCAACATCAAAAGGGATTACGTATAAAGAAAACAGCAACGCAACTCCAGTAACTCCCAGAATAATTCCTCCTGTCCAATACATCAGTGATTTTTTACGGATATAAGTACCCAACATACCAGCCGTACATAACTGAATAAGAAACAGTACCACAAACTCACCCGTAGAAACAGGCATCTCCCATAAAGGCACATCCGCAAAACGGATACCTACAATAAAATACACTATTGCACAAATACCAGAAAAAAGAAAAGCTCCAGACATCCCTTCGCGATAAAGCATCAGAAAAAAAGACAGAAAAACCAGTGCGGACCCCGTCTCCTTCTGCATTATAATTATCAGCATAGGCAGCATTATCAGGCCGATAACCTTGAGCAAATCACGCAGATTATGCATGGAAAAACCATAAGAACTCATATAACGCGCCAAAGCCAACGCTGTTGCAGCCTTGGCAAATTCGGCAGGCTGAAGATTGACACCTCCTCCCAACCGTATCCAGGAATGAGAACCTTTGATATCACTTCCTACAAATATGGTAGCTATCAGTAACAGTATAATCAACGCATAAAAAACATACGCCAACATCTCATACAACTTCTTCTCAAGCATGAGCAGAACAAAACCGATTGCCAGCGAACAACCAATCCATATAAGCTGTTTTCCGGCACGTGTATCAAAACTCAGGAAGTCGGGCTCGCCATACGTATAACTGGCACCGCAGATGCTAAACCATCCACAAATTACCAAAACCAGATATAAGGCAATAATTACCCAATCAACGGATTTTATAAAACTAACGTTCTTGGTCACCATACATTATACGTTTTGCCTGAATGACTTTTGCCTGCTCCTCACTCTCGGGCGACAGTTTGCCTTTCAGATATTTTTCAATCATCAACTTTCCAATGGGCACACCATATACAGCTCCAAATCCACCATTCTCTACGTATACGGCTATGGCAATCTTTGGATTGTTCATCGGAGCAAATCCCATAAAAGCCGAATGGTCATGTCCGCGATTCTGTGCCGTACCGGTTTTTCCACAAACTTCTATGTCCGGAATATTTGCACCTCGGCACGTTCCGGCAAGAACCGCCTGACGCATACCTTGCACCACTTCTTCATAATAACGTGACTCCACCTTAGTGTAACGGCGTTCATAATAAATGCTGTCAAGCCGTCCACCTTCAATGGAATGTACCACATGAGGTGTTATGAAATATCCACGGTTGGCTATTGTAGCTCCCAAATTGGCTATCTGAAGCGGCGTGAGAGTAACTTCACCCTGACCAATGGCAATACTGATAACGGTAAGACCGTTCCAGGATCCGCGATAAGCCTTATCGTAAAAAGCTGCATTAGGAATCATTCCACGCCGTTCACCGGGAATATCGACTCCCAACTGATAACCGAAGCCCATCGACACCATGTAGTCTTTCCACGTAGTCATAGCTTGCTGCACGGTTTTATATTTGGTACGGTTACTGAACATATAATACAATCCCCAACAGAAATAACCGTTGCATGAAGTTGCCAAAGCCGGTATCAAAGGCAAGGGAGAACCGTGAGCATGACAACCCACACGAAGACCGCCATACACGAATCCGTGATAACATGGATAAAAAGTCTGAGTAGGTGATATAATACCTTCCTGCATAAAGGTAAGAGCCTGTGACGTCTTAAAAGTAGAACCCGGAGGATATGTTCCCGAAACAGCCCGGTTAAGCAGAGGTTTCCAACTGTCACGCGACAGTTCCAGATGGTGCTTTCCTCTGTCACGTCCTACCAGCAGATGAGGGTCATAAGAAGGAGCAGATACCATGCAAAGAATATCACCGGTAGAGGGTTCTATGGCAACAATACTTCCTATTTTACCTTCGAGTAAACGTTCACCCAACTCCTGCAACTCTACATCCAACCCCAAAGTAAGATTCTTCCCAGGCACGGGACGCTTGTCGTAAGCCCCATTCTGATATTTACCCTGAATACGTCCTCGGGCATCACGAAGCAATATCTCAACTCCCTTTTCACCCCTCAACACTTTTTCATAAGAGCGCTCTACTCCTTGAATTCCGATAAAGTCACCACTTCGATAATAATCGTCTTCCTCTATATCACGGGGAGAAACTTCTGCGACATCACCCAATACATGAGCTGCCACATTATAAGTATATTGCCTGGTAGTTCTGCGCTGAATATAGAAACCAGAAAAACGGAAAAGCTTTTCCTGAAATACGGCAAACTCTTCAGCGGGCAACTGGCTAAGAAACAACTGTTCGGTATAACGTGAATATCCGGGATTCAAAGCACGGTTCTTGATATCGGCCATCCGTTTTATAAAAAACTCCTTGGTAATGCCCAGCGTTTCACAAAAATCAAGGGTATCAAGGTTATTTACCTCACGCATAACCACCATAAGGTCGTATGCCGGCTGATTATAAACCATCAGACGGCCGTTTCGGTCATAAATGGCTCCTCTGGCCGGGAACTGTACTTTTTTCAGAAAAGCATTGCTATCGGCATTCTTCTTATAATCATCGCTCATTATCTGCAAGGCAAACAAACGCAATATATATATCAGTACGATAACTATTGCTGCTCCACCAATAACAAATTTTCTTTTTTCCAGATTATAATTATGCATAGTATGAACCCCGGAATTATTTTCCTTTACGCATAAACTCTATAAACAATATACACAATACAGTAAGTAAGGCACATGAGAAAATCTTCGCCAGAAGTATGTGCCAATAAAAGAGTGAAAAGGCGTCAAGCGACAACAAAACTATATGATGCAACAACACTCCAATACCAACATAACCGGTAAAACGTCCGATTCCCATAACACGGACACCCGGAGAAAAATCTTCCTGACTGTCATGCGAAACAAACAGAGACAATATAAAAGGACGGACATAAGCCAACAAAGTAGTTGCAGCAGCATGCATTCCCAAAGTATTGGAAAAAATGTCAATGAGGAGACCTATACCGAATCCCCACAACAACAAGATATTGCGGTTAATATTCTTATTCAATATCAGAATAAGCCATACGTAAACAAATGGAGTGGCATATCCCCCAATATGTATATGATTAAAAAATACGGCCTGTATCAAGACCAGACCGACTACCCACAATATATGCTGCAAAGAAGATAACATAACCTATTGTATTTCCTTTTCAAGTTGTTGCTGTTCTTCCATTCCTTTACGGAATATGATTCTGACATCATTCAAACGACCGAAGTCAACGGCCAGCTTCACTCTTACCAAATAAGAAAGACCATCATTGGAATCCAAGACCTTATCTACGGTTCCAACCATTATACCTTCGGGAAAAATAGCCGAATAACCACTCGTCACGATTGTATCTCCCTTATGACATACGGCATGACGGGGTAAATCACGCAACCAGCTGAAGCGGGAATCTTTTCCATCCCATCGCAAATAACCGAAATATTCACGGCCCTTTATTTTACAGCTGACATTAGACTTACTGTTCAGCAAAGAGATAACCAATGCATGATGCGAAGCTGTCTTATCTACAATTCCGACCACTCCCAATCCATTGACAACTCCCATTTCAGGAAGCAAACCATCGCTACTTCCACAATCAATAGTAAGATAATTATCAGCCCGGTTTAATGAGTTGTTTACAACATGTGCTTTAATCAGATTGAAACCTTGTAATACCGTCGCAGTCAAGCTGTCAAACTTTACGGTATCGCCAGAAAGTTCCATCACTTGTCGGCGCAAGGCTACCAATTCCTGTTCAGCCTTAATATTACGCTCCGTCAACGAATCGTTTATTGCCTTCAGATGAAAATATCCTGTAACCTGACTGGTCGTTTCGTATACAAAACCACAAAAACGGTTAGCTGACGTAAAATAAACGCTACCCTGATAGTTGTTGAATCGAAACAACAAAACCAGACACAGCACCTCTAAAAGAATAAAGAGAAAGCTGTGACTGTTTTTTAAAATAAAATCGAGTAGATTACGCACAACAGTCTATCCGTTTTTGTTTTGTATTTATTTCCTCCTTAACGCATAAGGAATGAAAACTGATCAATATTCTTCAAAGCAATACCTGTTCCCTTAGCAACACTGTGCAAAGGATCTTCAGCTATATGGAAAGGAATATTTATCTTATCGGTCAAACGTTTGTCCAGTCCACGAAGCAAGGCACCACCACCGGCAAGATAAATACCATTATGCACAATATCAGCATACAGCTCGGGAGGAGTATTCTCCAAAGCATTGAGCACTGCTGTTTCTATCTTTGAAATGGATTTCTCCAGACAGTGTGCAATTTCCTGATAACATACCGGCACTTCCATCGGAAGAGCGGTGATACGGTTAGGACCATACACTGTATAATCTTCCGGAGCATCGTCGCCCAAATCGGTCAATGCAGCTCCAACAGCAATCTTGATACGCTCGGCCATACGTTCGCTCACCTTCACATTGTGCTGACGACTCATATATTCCTGAATATCGGCAGTAAAATCATCACCGGCAATACGTATTGAACTGTTGGTAACAATACCGCCCAACGAAATAACGGCAATCTCTGTAGAACCTCCACCTATATCTACAATCATGTTTCCTTCAGGTGCCTGTACGTCTAGTCCTACACCAATAGCTGCCGCCATAGGTTCAAATATCAGATAGACGTCACGCCCTCCGGCATGCTCTGCCGAATCACGCACAGCACGCAATTCAACCTCTGTACTTCCTGAAGGAACTCCGATAACCATACGCAAAGAAGGAGAGAATAACCGACGTCCGGTATTGACTTTCTTAATCAATCCTCTCATCATTTGTTCGCAGGCATTGAAATCGGCAATCACTCCATCACGAAGCGGACGCACCGTACGTATATGAGGATTCTCTTTCTCATACATCATCTTGGCTTTTTCACCGACAGCAATCATCTTTTCTGTTCTGCGGTCTAAAGCCACAACAGAAGGCTCATCCACCACCACCTTATCATTGCTGATAATGATGGTGTTGGCTGTACCTAAATCCATGGCTATTTCTTGCGTGAATGAAAACAGTCCCATATTTTATCTGTATTCTTTCTTTATTTTCAGATTAATGTTTAAAATGACGCACGCCGGTCATAACCATTGCAATATCATGTTCATTGCAATAATTAACAGATTCTTCGTCTCTGATAGAACCACCCGGCTGTATCACTGCTGTAATGCCTTCCTTACCTGCAATCTCTACACAATCTCCAAAGGGGAAGAATGCATCGCTGGCCATTACAGCTCCGTGTAAGTCAAAGCCGAAGCTATGTGCCTTTTCTATAGCCTGCTTTAATGCATCTACGCGTGAAGTCTGTCCCACTCCACTGGCAACAAGCTGTTTATCTTTAGCCAATACGATTGAATTACTCTTACTGTTCTTTACAATCTTATTCGCAAACAACATATCTTCAATCTCACATGGAGTAGCAATCTTCTTGGTAACAGGCTTCAAATCTTCTCTGGTCTCAATATTCAAATCCTTATCCTGAACCAAAACACCATTCAATACAGAACGGAATTGTTTCTTGGGAAGTTCGATATCTTTACGAACCAATATTATGCGGTTTTTCTTCTGTTGAAGAATTTTAAGAGCATCCATATCATAATCTGGAGCAATGATTACTTCAAAGAAGATTTTGTTAATTTCTTCAGCTGTAGCACAGTCTACAGACTCATTTGTAATCAGCACACCACCGAATGCTGATACCGGATCACCAGCCAAAGCATCTTTCCAAGCCTGCAACAAGGTAGGACGTGAAGCAAGTCCGCATGCATTATTGTGTTTCAGGATAGCAAATGTGATTTCATCGAACTCATCAATCAAATCAACAGCTGCATTGATATCGAGCAGATTGTTATATGAGATTTCCTTACCATGTATCTGATCAAACATTGCATCAAAGTTACCATAGAAATAACCTTTCTGATGAGGATTTTCACCATAACGAAGCTGACGAACATCGTCTTCTACATGACGGAATGCAGAACCTTCTCCTCCATCAAAATAAGTAAAGATTGCAGAATCATAGTGTGAAGAAACTGCAAACGCTTCTTTAGCAAACCAACGACGTTCTTCAAGCGTTGTATTGGCACCTCTTTCCATCAGGATATCACGCAAGGGTTTATATTGTGCCTTACTTGCAATAATCACAACATCCTTGAAGTTTTTGGCTCCGGCACGAATCAATGAGATTCCACCTATATCTATTTTTTCAATAATAGCCTGCTCTTCGGCTCCCGATGCAACAGTATCTTCAAAAGGATACAAGTCTACAATCACCAAATCTATTTCCGGGATTTCATATTTAGCCATCTGTTCACGGTCTTCTTCCATGGAACGACGTCCCAATATACCTCCAAAAACTTTCGGATGGAGAGTTTTTACTCTTCCTCCCAAAATAGAAGGATAAGAAGTTAAATCCTCAACAGCCAAGCAAGGATATCCTAAAGACTCTATAAACTGACGAGTTCCACCAGTTGACAAGAACTGTACACCTTCTTCGTGAAGTTTGGTTATGATTTCATCCAAACCATCTTTGTGGTAAACCGATACTAAAGCGGTTTTTATCTTCTTCGTTTCAGACATTTAATAATAGATTTATCGATTTTCATGCAAAGGTATGAATTTTCAAAGATATTAGTCATGAAAAGTTCTATTTTCTAATAAAAAATAACAGCATCATTCACACCTACTTTAATATGAACTTTATTATCGAGTTTTAATGTATCTTGCATCACCGAATTTTTCCCCTTCGAAATGATACGACGTACACTTTTTCCTTTCATGAAATCAAGAGAAAGATCTGCTTCCAATGGCTTGTTAGAGGCATTTACCGCAGTTACAAACCAATGAGAATTCAAGCGTCGGGCCAATATGATATATTCACCCGGCCGACCGTCAATATAACGAATCTCATCCCAATGAGCCGGTACCTCTCTTAAATAATCAAACACAAAGGAAGGATACTCACCCAATACTTCGGGAGTCAATCCATAATGTTGTATTCCAGAACAGAGAACTATCGGCAATGACAGTTCAAACGCCATTGTCGTAGAACGGTTGATAAGCTCTCCTTTTTCATTTGTCCATGAATTTTTAAGTACCAATGGAGTAAAATCAACTGGAGCAACAACATTACGCGTGTAAGCCAGCATCACAATATGACTTGCACGTTTATTTTCAAAATCTGCATTTCTCATGGCATATTCCATACCCATGACAGCTTCGGCCGACAACAGATTGGGAAACATACGTTCCCACCCTCTGGGAAGCACGGAACCATGAAAATTAACAGCTAATTCATAAGTATTGGCATCTCTCAATAATTCTTCATAAAGTGAAAAGCTTTTCTGATCATCATAACCTGAAAAATTTACTTTTATTCCCGTGACTCCAATATTTTTCAACCAGATCATTTCTCTTTCACGAGTTTCACGGGTTTGCAACCTGCCTGCGGGTGTTTTTCCTTGTGCATGGTTGTCAGAACAATTGTACCATAACCATAATCCAACCCCTTTTTCCCGAGCATAAGCAGCAAGTTCCTTAATGCTATCTCTACCAATAGCTGTATCCCAACAGGCATCAATCAACGTATATTCAAATCCCAAAGAATCTGCCAAATCAATATATTGCTTTTGCCTGTCAAAGTTAACAGACGCATCTCCCTCAACCAGCCAGCTCCAAGTGGCTCTTCCCGGTAAATATTGCCTTGTCACATCTATCTCCTCCTTTGACAAATCCGTCATCCAAGTATTCTCTACAATATCTTTCAGATAAGGGCTGACAACCAGAATCCTCCAAGGAGTAGCATTATTGAAGACGGGGTAAAGCGTATCCTTGTCAGCATCAGAGTTCTTTTTTAGCGGATAAGCTATCTTCATATTTCCTATACTATCCCCTTCTGTCAAATGTGTGCCACAATAATTTCCGCGAACTGCGGTTTCCGTTATCATTGTCCAATATTCATTATTTTTGACTTTCGATTTAATCAATGCAGGATAGCACCACCCTTGATGACGTTCAGAGGTATGAGATATAGGCACTTCCATCTCATAACTGGCCTCATAACTTGGATGTTCTTCACTATCTTCTTTACCTTTTTGTTGCGATATGGATAAAAAATATCCCAATGACTCCTTAGGAAAAGTAAAGGCTGTAAAATCTTTATCCACTTTGACATCTCGTTTTCCTGGCATACGATAGCGAAAAGCTACTCCATCTTCACCGATATGCACTTCTACCTGTAAACGATATCCGGCAGCATTAACCAAAGTGAAGATAGCATTATTTGTTCGCATTCCTATCTCAGACTGCTTACCTACATTCAAATGATAGTTTGACTCTAACAAATCAACAGCAGGTTGAGATTCTATTTTTATTTTCCGCTCAAAGTTCGCAACGGATGTATTCATTCCTAAACGAACTCGTACCAAAGAGACACCGTTTTTGTCGAAAATATTAAGAAAAGGGATTCCCTTTTCCGTAAAAACTTCTACCTTCAAATTACTCTTTGGGCTATCAGCCACTTTATTTGTCGTACAGCTTGCAAAAAAAGGAACAAGAATCAAAATCCTCAATAATATATTACGAGCAAAATACATATCACCAACTAAATCTTATAATGAAAAACAATTTATATACTTTAAACGCCTTCAAAGATACCACAATAAATTAACCTTTATAAATCTCAACTATATCAAATATCTATTTTATATAGAAAAATTATTTCAGGGAAAGAAGATATTCATAAGTTATAATAAAAAAATTAATAGCCTTCTTTTTTAAATTTATAACATATGATTTTTCAAATCATAGCCTATACTTTTCGGAAAGTAGGCTATAAATAAAAATTTAATAACTCATAAAATAAAAAAACATAGTTAGAGATATAAGCGCCCTTAGAATTTTACGCAGAACCGCTAAAATAAAGAACTTTCGCTCACAATTCAAGGGAGTGAAAGATAAGGCTTTCTTTTTATTTAGACTGTCTAAAATTTATGCCTAATTTGAGAATCCCTCAGGTTTTTACGTTGATCCGGTTTTTACGTTGATCCAGAATCCCTCAGGTTTTTACGTTGATCCTCCGTTTTTACGTTGATCCCCTCAAGTAACTCAAGAACTTAATATAAACAAAAAAGGTTATCTCATGAAAGAGATAACCTTCCTATGGTGGGCGTTGACGGATTCGAACCGCCGACCCTCTGCTTGTAAGGCAGATGCTCTGAACCAGCTGAGCTAAACGCCCGATGTCTTTCGTTTCAAAAGCGATGCAAAGGTAAGCGTTTTTTTTTAGTATGCAAAATTTTCGCTATCTTTTTTTAAAGAAAAACAGAAAAAGCAATAATCACACCATCTTTTATTACATCCAGAGGTATAATTATTGCTTTTTATACTTAGATTCCACTTTTAAAACGCTCCGCTTGCTGATTTATCAAATCAATATCATCAAAATAATCTATTTTCATCGCCTTACGTACATCTGATAACGTATCCGCTGCAACTTCACGAGCCTTAATGCTACCCTGCTTCAATATATTATAAACTTCCGGAATATCCTGTTCAAACTCTTTTCTCCGAGCACGAATAGGAGCCAAAAATTCTTCCAAAATAGCATTTAAAAATTTCTTCACTTTAACATCTCCCAAACCTCCACGTTGATAATGAGCTTTCAGTTCATCAAGATTTGGATATTCTGGAAGATATCTTTCAAAGTGTTCCGGACGGCAAAATGCATCAAGATAAATAAAGACACAATTACCTTCTATTTTTCCAGGATCCGAAACTTTTATATGAGTAGGATCCGTGTACATACTGCGAACTTTTGCCTGAACGTCTTTTTCTGAATCGGAAAGATAAATACAATTGCCTAATGATTTACTCATTTTTGCCTTTCCATCAGTACCCGGCAAACGCATGCATACCTGATTTTCCGGTAACAATATCTGCGGCTCTACCAAAGTTTCACCATAGATATAATTAAAACGTTTTACAATTTCACGTGTTTGTTCCAGCATAGGTTCCTGATCTTCTCCCGCCGGAACTGTCGTTGCCTTAAATGCCGTAATATCAGCAGCCTGACTTATTGGATAACAGAAGAAACCTACAGGAATACTTGTTTCAAAATTACGCATCTGAATTTCAGTCTTAACAGTTGGATTTCGCTGTAAACGAGAGACTGTTACCAGATTCATAAAATAAGTTGTCAACTCGGCCAATTCTGGAATTTGTGACTGGATAAATAAAGTTACCTTTGTCGGGTCCAATCCACAAGCCAAATAGTCCAATGCCACTTCTATAATATTTTGGCGTACCTTTTCCGGATTATCAGCATTATCTGTAAGAGCTTGCGCATCGGCAATAAACACAAACATTTTTTCAAAATCGGTCGTATTCTGAAGTTCTACACGTCTTTTTAACGATCCAACATAATGTCCTAAATGCAACCGTCCTGTTGGACGATCACCCGTCAATATAACTTTTCCCATATTCTATTGTTCACTTTTATCTATATTACGCTGCAAATATAATAAAAAAAGAGACCTTACAATTTGTAAGGCCTCTCTTATTAAATATAACTATTAAGTTCTTTATTTTACAACGTCAACAATTACACGACGATTATATGAATTAGGTTTCAAAGTAGCAACGCCACCCAAGCCTTCTACAACAAGTCTGTCACGGCTTACACCTAATTTAACCAATTCGTCAGCAACGCGATTTGCACGATTTTCACTTAATTTCTGGTTGAATTTAGCACTACCAGTTGCGCTATCTGCATAACCTGAAACTTTCAATTTAATATTGTCATCAGCCTTTACAGCATCAGCCAATACTTGCAAGTTTACAATTTCCTTCTTAGAAACAATTCTAGAAGAACCGATATTGAAGAAGATTGAACGTGGTGCGCTTACATATTCCTTAGAATATACAGTTTTAACAACTTCTTTCGGTTTCTTAGCAAGCTCTTCTTTCAATTGAGCATTTTCATTCTGTTGAGCAGCCAATGCAGCGTTCAATGCATCCAACTGACTTGCGTTCAAAGCCATCAATGCATCTACGTCAACAGTTTTCTTGAATCCTGTAGTTTTGCCCAAATTTATAGTAACACCTACTGATGCAGACAAAACCTTGTCAGCTGCACGCCAATATTTGTTTCCATCAGACTTAACAGCAATACCATCAAATCCTTTAGGAGCCACCATTGCGCCAACCTCAAAATTCAAGCTTACACGCTTGTTCAAACGGAAAGTATTCAAGATACCCAAATTAGCACCCCAACTATAGTTGTTTGTTGAACAGTTGCGAATCACGCCAGAACCGATATAAGGAATAAAATTCCAAATACGCTCTTCGTTATATCCACACAACATATTACTCAAATTAAACAAAACATCACCGTGAAGATTCCAATAATCAAAATCTTCTACACTCTCTTTTGTATTTACCTGTTTTCCAGTAATACCATCAAATTTCAATCTCAATCCCAAACCCGGAGTAAACCATTTTCCTACTCCAACATTGAATCCTACTGCACCACGATCTTTAAAAGGATTCTTGTTCAAACCCATTTCTTGGCTAGAATAAAAAACATTATAATTTATTCCACCTTGAATAAACCAATTACTCCAAAAAGAATTGGTTGCTACGCTATTCTCTTTAACAGGAATATCTGTAGCTTTCACATTCTCCTGCGCTATAGCTGCAGTAGAAGCTCCGGCAATAGCCAGCATTAACATCAACTTTTTCATAATTATTATATTTACAAATCACATTTTTTACATTATGTAAAAAAGATATTTGGGGGCAAATATATGAAAAAAATCATTCACACAAGAGTTTTTTCTACTCATTTTATGATAAAAAGTTATTATTTTAAATATAATGCATTCATATCCATATAAAACAGAGAATTACAAAAAAATAAAAAAACTAGAACAATTTATCAATATCAGAATTTGCCATCACTGATAATATCGTTTTTCCTTCCGGTGTATAGTTCGGTATCTGACATAAAAACAGTTCATCAACCAATTTACTCATCTCCTCATTACTCAAAACTTGTCCAGGAACAATAGCAACAGACTTAGCCATCATTAAAGCCAGCCTATGATGAATATCATCTTTCAAATCGTTTCCCTTGTCAATAGAAGTAGTCACAAGATTACGAAGTAGTTCTGCTGGGTTCAGCCCATCAATTTCTGCAGGAACGCCATTAATGGAATAGCTTCCTCCACCCAAATTCGATAAATCAAAACCTATTGATAACAAATCATCCCATATACCGTCTAATACCACTGCTTCCGATGCAGGGAACTGAACTATTTCAGGAAATAAAACTCCTTGTGAAATACCTTTATGATTTTCCAGTTGACTTAGATAACGATCATACAAAACTCTCAGATGTGCTCTAGTTTGTTCTATTATCATCAATCCAGATTTAACAGAAGTCAAAATGTAACGTCCTTTAAATTGAAAATAAACGTTTGCTTTTTCTAATGAATCATTTGATTTTTCTTCCAAAACTATAGGGGTATCATCTGGAAGAATATCAGAAAGGCCGTTATTAGAAGCTGTGTCTGGTTGATACATTTTCTCCCACTCCGATGGAACAGACGCTTTGCTATATGATGAAGAATAATTATTTCGTTTTAAATCAGATGAAGTTGAAAAAAAGTCCATTGAAGAATAATCACCTTCATTCGAAGTAAAAGGATTATAGGAAGAATTATAACTGACAGTCGGTGCTTCCGAAAAATCTGCACCTGTAAATGCCGGAATATCAGGCATTCCTTCTGTATCAAAATCAATACTAGGTATCGCATTGAATTTTCCTAATGATTCCTTTATCGCAGCTACAAGAATCTGCCAAATGGCTTGTTCGTTTTCAAACTTTATTTCTGTTTTGGTCGGATGTATATTTACATCAATACTTGACGGCGCTATTTCAAAATAAATAAAATATGAAATTTGTTCACCTGCCGGAATAAGGTTTTCATAAGCCTCCATAACAGCACGATGAAAATAGGAATGACGCATATAACGCCCATTTACAAAAAAATACTGATGAGCACCTTTTTTTCTCGAAGTCTCAGGCTTACCTATGTATCCTGTAATTCTCACCAATGATGTTTCTACATCAAGATTCAACAGCTGCTGATTAATTTTCTTACCGAAAATATCTATAATTCGCTGACGCAAAGAAACTACAGATAAGTTAAACAATTCCGATTCATTATGATGTAAAGTAAAAGCGACCTCTGGATGAACTAATACAATGCGTTCAAACTCAGCCAATATATTACTCAACTCAGTCTGATTAGATTTTAAAAACTTTCTTCTTGCCGGAACATTAAAAAATAAATTATTAATTGAAAAATTACAGCCTTTAGCACAAGATACAGCTTCCTGTGCAAGTAACTTTGAACCTGCAATAGAAATAGAAGTTCCTAATTCTTCCGACTCCTGCCTGGTCTTCAGTTCAACTTGAGCAACAGCAGCAATCGAAGCTAATGCTTCTCCACGAAAGCCCATCGTATGCAAAGAAAACAAATCGGAAGCCTCACGAATTTTAGATGTTGCATGCCTTTCAAATGACAAACGCGCATCCGTTTCAGACATACCCTTACCATCATCTATAACCTGAATGCAAGTCTTACCGGCATCTTTTATAATCACATGTATATTCTTTGCTTCTGCATCAATAGCATTTTCCACTAATTCTTTCACCACTGAAGCCGGACGCTGTATTACTTCTCCCGCCGCAATTTGATTCGCAACAGAATCTGGCAATAACCGAATAACATCACTCATAAATAAATATCTTTAATAAAAAGATTATGGAATCAAATAATATAAAATTATTATCAAACACAAGAGTGTTAACAATTTAAAAAATGAAAAATTAAACCCTCTATTAAGTTTATTTTTCATTTCTCTTTGTATCATAAGTCTATTACTTCTTTTAGTCAGATCATTATCAGCATCACATTTATTTCGACTATAGGGATGTTTCCATTCGTCAGACAAGAACTTATCTCCCTTAATATAGTCATTTGCATATATAAAAGTATGCCGAAAACCTTTAGGACTATGGATTTGAGCCATCAGGACTTTCTTTTTTGACCACGTTTTTTAATGATGGTAACGGTATTTTCCTTTTTACTTCCTTCTTCAATTCTTGCCCAGCCTTCTTTCCACGCCACACAAAAATATCATTTTTATCCAAAGGACGTATATAGTCAAACCAAGCAAAAGAAGGCAAATACAACTTATCTGCCGGAATCTGCAATAAAGGATACGTAGTACCGTCAGTCTGTGGACTCATCTTTATTTTTTCTACTTTACGTTGTTTTAAATAGAGATTCATTAAACTTGTTTCTGCTGAAACAAAACTAATCAATGAACTATCACTATCCATAGGATAATATCCTACCCTGACATTTCCGATAACATCCAGATTATTTAAATCTCCGTTCTTAAAATACGCTTTCATCTCTTTTCCGCTCACTTGGTTATAATGAACAGAGTCTATTTTCTCTATAGACATTGCCTGATTGACGATATGCGCCCAATCTATCGTAGAATCATTCATATATGCACGAATTTCTTCACCAAACAGCTGCTGGCTTCCATTCCAGACAATAGGATCTCGATACATTGTCATACAAGAATCTTGTGAATTGAATACTAAGGAATCACACACTCCCTGCATGTCGGACTTATATATGCGCACCTTATAGTATACAAACATTTTTCTATACACAGAATCGGTATTTATATTATAAGTTACCATTTTTAAAGTATCACCATGCATATACAAACTATCATTATTCTGAGAATAATTAATAGCAACAGCACTATCCGTAACTAATGCATCTCCTCTCAATTCATTATAATAACCGTATTCACCTGTCAGAATACTTTTATTCTCTGTATCAGTCATTACAACATCACGAAAAGCCTCGCCATAACCTTGATTCCTGTCATAAAACAAACTATCACCAACCAGTTTTTTTGCTCCATTGGTCAAGACCGAACGATTCAATAAATTAGCCTTTCCCGTTACTGTATTATAAAAGCCCAACTCGGAATAAATATGATTGGCTTCACTTACAATTTCAGACGGTCCTACAATATTAGCAATTTTTGTTTGAGAATTATATCTTAAAGTATCTGAAGTCAGAGTGAATTTAGGATTCACCAACTTCACATCATAATTAAACACCGCATCTTTTGTAGCCGGACTATATTCTCCCCAATCTGAGGTCAACACATTGTCTGCATCCGTCAGAGTACCACCATCAAAGAAATAGCCCAAATTAAAGACTCTATCATAATTGAAACTGTCGGTTGTTAAAACCGTTTCCCTATTTATCATTCTTACATTTTCACGCAACATGGCTATCTGTGAATTTCCATCATAAAACAACCAATCACCGTAAATAAATAAGGTGTCTCCCTGTTGCATTTTTATGTTCCCAAAAGCTTCAAATGAATTTTTTGCCTCATAAAAATAAGCAGAATCGCAATCCATATAAACGCTGTCATGCCTGAATTTAACATTACCAACCAAAATTTGAGCGTCGGGATTTAATTCCTTATTAAATTTCAGAACATCCGAATGCAGCAAATAAACCTTCGTTTTTTTAGGCTCATTCTGTTTTGTCTTTTGTGTCGTACGTACTTGAGCAACACAAACGCCAAACAGGCACAGAATACCAACTAATAATATTCTATGCCCGCTGAATAAATGATTATACTTTTTATTATTAAACATTTTATATATGTATCATTACTTTAATGAATCCATCCCGGATACTGAAAATCGCAATTTTTCCATTTTTCATTAATACGAACATATGTCGTTTTCTGTTTTTCCGCAATCCACTTCTGCAATTTTTCATTCTGCAACTTTTCCAAGACTACGTTTTTCAACCTCTGATAATCTTCTGTAATCGTTGCCTTATGACCAGGAATTCGCGTCTTCAGTTTTACGATAGCACATTCTTGCTTTTGATTTTCCGTATTAATCATTGTAAATGCCTTTGAAATCTCACCAATATTCATTTTATCAATGACAACAGCTATTTCCTGAGGAAGCTGTTGCATTTCAAAACGTGATGTTCCTTCATTCTTATTCGGCATCAATCCATTGTTGTTCTTTGAGTTTTTATCACTCGAAAGATACGTAGCTGCAGCTTCAAAAGAGAATTTACCAGAACGAATATCATCTGCTATTGAATCCAAACGCATTGTTGATGCATTAATTTCTTCAGCAGAAATTTGAGGTTTTAATAATATGTGACGCACTTTTATGCGGTCTCCACGTTTTTCAATCAACTGAATTATATGGAAACCGTATTCTGTTTCCACAATTTTGGAAACTTTTTTGGGATCTGTCAAGTTAAAAGCAACAGCTGCAAATTCCGGAACCAATTGGCCACGTCCCATAAAATCCATTTCTCCACCTTGACGCGCAGAGACAGGGTCTTCAGAATACAAACGAGCCAATGTTGAAAATTGAGTTTCTCCAGAATTAATACGTTCTGTAAAATCACGCAAGCGAGCTTTTACTCTTTCTATCTCTTCTTGGGGTATTTTAGGTTCTTGAGTAATTATCTGCACTTCAACTTGTGTCGGAACATAAGGGATACTATCCGATGGCAAATTACTAAAATAACGTCTTACCTGAGCAGGAGTAACTTTTATATCACCAACGATCTTTCTTTTCATTTCATCGGCGATCATTTGATTACGTACCTCTTCACGCCACTTCTCTCTCAACTGAGTGGTTGTCTGATTCAAATATTCTTCCAATTTTTCTTTTGAACCTATTTGCTGAATATAAAAGTTCATTTGTCTATCGACTTGCTTCAGGACATCGGCCTCAGAAACTTCTATACTGTCAATCACGGCTTGATGTAAAAAAAGCTTCTGTACTGCCATTTGTTCTGGAATCACACAATAAGGATCTTTATCAAATTTCACGCCTTCATATTGAGCACGTAAACGCGCCTGCTCTATTTCAGATTTTAAAATTGGCTCATCTCCTACAACCCATACAACTTCATCTATAATATTGTCTTGGGCATATGATATAGCACCAATCATCCAGACTTGCAAGAATATCAAGACTTTAATACTTAACGACTTTTTCATCTGTTTATCAATAATAATATTTAATATCTTTCTTTTCTAAAGCACGTTCATAGAGATCATTCTTCATATTACGCATAAATTCAGCCTGCTTCATATTTATCATAATCTCTTTTATTTCATCAGCTGCTGCATCATAAGGTTTATTCTCACCTCTCATCAGCACATCGTCAATATTGATAAAATAACAATATAATGAATCTTTCAATTCAATATGACGTTTTTCCAATAATAATTTCTCCATATCATTCTTCTTGTCGGGAAGACGGGATAACAACATGGAAACAGGCACCCAATGATCATAAAAATATATATAATCAACAGCACTCATCAAACTACACTTTTCCAGATGATCTATTGAAGTTTCATCCTTCTTTTTATACCATATACGCACCTTATCCAGATTAGAATCTTTCAAAGGCACCTTTATATATAAACCCTTCAGCAATGTTTCGTCAGATTTAAACAGCTCTTTATTATTGTTATAAAAAGCCATCATTTCATCATCTGACAAATTTGCTGTCAACTCTTGATTTATTAGTTTTTGTTGATACTCATGTATAATCAACGATTTCCTATAATTCTGCACCAGGTCTTCTATACGCTGACTCTCCGAAATATTATTTTTAGCCTTATTATACAATAATATATCCTCAATCCAATTGCGAATATAATTTTCAGCAAACAATAAACTATCCTCTTTAGAGCATCCAATAGGCATGCTTGCCTTCAAATCTTCTTTGTATAGAAAAGTACCATCCACCTCAACCAATGGAGTTTTACCATGGTGGTCAACTTTTCCACCACAAGCTGTCAAAAAGCAAACAACTACCAATAAGGAGGCTTTCAAATATTTCATATACATGAATAATACAAATAATGAGCGAATATACTGTTTTAATTTATATAGCCTCGTGATTATTAACTGTTTTTAAAACCTCTTCGTTTATTTCAACCTTAATTTTTTTCTTTAAAAATGCATCTTCTTTTTCCAATCGAGATTTACAATAATCGACTTTTACTCTTTTGTAAACGTCTAAATATGATTCAGGCTTTTTCTTCAAGACTTTTCCTAATACCTTTACATAAGGATAATCAGCCGACGGATGAAAATCACCTTGTCCAAAATAAAGCTTATCAACACATGCATTCGTACCAATCTGAAACAGTCCATAATCCATTTTCAACCAAGACAAATCACTAGTTTTCTTCAATCGCTCTATTATCTGCAGCCACATTTCTTGAGGATATCCATGGAGAGATTTCTCCAGATTATCCAATTTGATTTTATCGGAAGATTGTAATACAATCCCTTTAAAATGTGGCAGTTTCCATCTATAATGTCTACGATGTTTTCTATAAAACTCTTCAAGAACATTTTCCTTAACAGAACAAAGACTATCCTCCAACATTTGAGTCAACAACCCATCACGATATTCAGAAAGCAACCACTGTTTATCTTCTAAATCTACATTTTTAATACTATCGGCCTCATCATAAACCGAATCCAACTTCTGTATCATATGAACTCCTACAGGAGAGAAGAAAGGCTTAGATAACATTCCTTTTTCAAGAGAACTTAAACATGATGATAAATCAGTCAGTAATTGAGATGGTATTACCTCCTGAATCTCAGCATTCCACTCCTTTGGAAGAGTTTTTCTATTTTCTCTTATCCAAATATCAAATCTACCATTTTTCCCTATGCTCTGATACAAAGAATCAAACTGACACTGCAATTGGTCTATATCTTTATATGAAGTTTTTTGCGGAATACGCACAAACAGATGAGCAATATACAAATTTCCAGTTTCAATACACAGATTTGCATCTTGCGCATCTGCAGTAACAAGTTCTTTTACTTGCTGTTCATATAAAGAATAACGGTTAATAAATGATTGAGTTGTATCCAACCTTATTTTTTCTGCAGCACAAGCCCATCTTTTTATTTTTACATATCGAGAAAGAAATTCATGAATCGATATGGAACGACTTTTTTGGTACGCATATACAAATTCTGATTTTGAAACAGGCTTTTCTCCTACATACATCAATAAAGAATCACTTTGCGCTCTCACACAAATAATAAAAAAACAACAGAGCAACAGAACAATAATCTTTTTCATCTTAGATAAAAAATAATAGGGCTGTTTTCAGTTAATATAAAAACAGCCCTTTATAACAATTTTATAAAGATATTCTATATCTTACTGAGGACGGCTATAATTAGGAGCCTCACTTGTAATAGCTACATCATGTGGATGGCTTTCCAAAACTCCAGCATTTGTAATACGGGTAAATTTAGCTTTATGCAATTCTGTAATATTTGCAGCACCACAATATCCCATTCCTGCACGCAAACCTCCAGCCAACTGATAAATTACTTCATACAAGCTTCCCTTATAAGGAACACGCGCAGCAATTCCTTCAGGAACAAGTTTTTTAACATCAGTCTGACCACTCTGGAAATAACGATCTTTTGAACCATTCTCCATAGCTTCCAAAGATCCCATTCCGCGATAAGACTTAAATTTACGGCCATTGAAAATAATAGTCTCACCCGGTGATTCTTCTGTACCTGCTACCAATGAACCTATCATTACAGAATAACCTCCAGCAGCTAATGCTTTTACTACATCACCTGAATAACGCAAACCACCATCAGCAATCAAAGGAACACCTGTACCCTCCAAAGCCTTTGCAACATCATATACCGCCGTTAATTGAGGAACACCAACTCCGGCAACAACACGCGTGGTACAAATAGATCCCGGTCCGATACCGACTTTTACAGCATCCGCACCTGCTTCAACTAATGCACGAGCAGCAGCTCCTGTTGCTATATTTCCAACAACAATATCAATATCAGGAAATTCTTTCTTCGCCTCCTTCAATTTTTCAATAACATACATAGAATGTCCGTGAGCCGTATCTATTACAATAGCATCAGCACCGGCAGCAACCAATGCACGCATACGATCTAATGTATCGTTTGTTACTCCAACACCTGCTGCAACACGTAAACGTCCCTTCTCGTCTTTGCAAGCCATAGGTTTGTCTTTTGCCTTAGTGATATCTTTATATGTAATCAAACCAACCAGTTTATTATCTTTATCAACCACCGGCAATTTTTCAATTTTATGTTGCTGAAGAATCTGAGTAGCAGCTTCCATATCAGCCTGTTGAGTTGTTGTGACCAAATTCTCTTTAGTCATCACATCCTCAATATTCTTATTCAAATCTTTTTCAAAGCGTAAATCTCTGTTTGTTACAATACCAACAAGATGACGTTCATCATCAACAACAGGGATACCACCTATATGATATTCCGCCATTAAATTTAAAGCATCACGTACCGTAGATCCTCTTTTAATTGTTATCGGATCATATATCATTCCGTTTTCTGCACGCTTTACAATAGCAACCTGACGTGCCTGTTCTTCGATTGACATATTTTTATGAATAACTCCAATACCGCCTTCACGTGCAATTGCAATAGCCATCTTTGCTTCAGTAACAGTATCCATTGCGGCTGTTACAAAAGGAATGTTCAAAGTTATGTTTCTTGAGAATTTTGTCGTCAATTCGACTGTGCGGGGTAATACTTCAGAATAGGCCGGTATCAAAAGAACGTCATCATACGTCAAACCGTCCATAACAATTTTATCTGCAATAAATGACATAGGTTATAAAGCTTTAGAATTTATTGCGTGCAAATATACTAATTTTATTTATTAGTAAAAAACAGTATTTTTCTTTTTTTGCAATCTTTAAATGCAAGGAAAGAAGAAGGCAGAGTCAACCAGCAAGTGCAACATTAGGAAATATTTTTGAAGAAACATTCAGCGGAGGTATGAAAATTGAGT
>CALUJE010000023.1 GCA_944320885.1 uncultured Phocaeicola sp. | reverse complement strand
CACTGTAACACCTCCCCCATGCGTGAGGAGGAGAACGACGAACTGGAGATAGACTGGATGGACATCCTGCGTCGCGTCATCGCCATCCGCAAAAGCCTTTACAAGGCAGCCGGTATCGGTCTGATAGCCGGCATCATTATAGCCCTGAGCATCCCCAAACAGTATACGGTAAGTGTCACCCTCTCTCCCGAAATGGGCAGTGACACCAAGAGTAGTGGTCTTGCCGGTCTGGCCTCGTCCTTTCTGGGAGCCGGTGCCATGAACAGTACTCCCGATGCGCTGAATGCCGCCCTTTCGGGGCAGATTGTCTCCTCCACACCTTTCCTGTTGGAGCTGTTTGATGCCCGTGTCCAGACCCTCGACGGAGAGACGGATACCACACTGGTAGCCTACCTGGACGAACAGCGTGCTCCGTGGTGGAGTGCTGTTCTGGGTCTTCCCGGCATGGCGGTTGGAGCCGTCAAGAGCCTGTTTGTCGAAGAAGCGGATACAGTGGCCACGCTTAATCCCTTCCAGTTGACAAAGGAAGAAAGCAAGAAGGTAGAGTCTTTACGCAAGACTATCTTGGCTGATATTGATAAGAAGACGGGCATCACCACCCTTTCGGTGACGCTGCAGGACCCGAAGGTAACGGCCATGGTAGCCGACAGTGTGGTGAGGAAACTTCAGCAGTATATCATCGACTACCGCATCAAGAAGGCGAGAGAAGACTGCGTCTATCTGGAGCAGCTTTACAGGGAACGTCAGCAGGAATATTACGATGCCCAGCAGCGTTATGCCCGTTACGTGGATGCCAACAAGAGTCTGGTACTTCAGAGCGTCCGTACGGAGCAGGAGCGTTTGCAGAACGATATGAACCTGGCCTATCAGGTATACAGTCAGGTAGCCCAGCAGCTGCAGGTGGCTCGTGCTAAGATACAGGAGGAGAAACCCGTCTTTGCGGTGGTAGAGCCGGCAACCGTTCCTTTACAGCCTTCAGGTACTAGCCGTAAGGTTATTGTACTCGGTATTCTGTTTCTTGCTGTTTGTGGTACGGGGGTATGGAAACTGTTAGGGCGTCCTTATTTGGATAAGTTGAAGGAACAAATGAAATTGCAAAGATAAAAATCTTTTAGTAAGCGTCCAATTTTGACGTATTGGCAAAAGATAAAAACGCTGACCTTCGTCGCTATAAATAGGAACTGTTAAATGTATAGCAGCATTGATTTCGAATTATTTGATTAAGCGATTATTCTCACGCTTGTTTGCTATGCTGAGCGTGAGAATAATCGCTAAGAGTCAACAGGCTTTTTATCTGCTATAAGGCGGAGGCAATGTCTTTAGAAAGACTTTAAAGTGGTACGAGGAAATGCTCTGCAGCCTATCATACGCTGTTGTCAACTTGCCGTATGAACGGTCTGTCCGCATTGGAATATTTAAAGAAATTCTTCCGTGAGATTGTGAACGGTCGCAGGGATTATGAGAACCTGCTTCCCATGACGATCGGACTCAGTACAAACAAACATTAAAAATCACGTTCAAATTTTGAAATATTTAATATGAAACCGCTGAAAAGCGACTTTCCTTAGGGGGTACGTCAAAATTGGACGCTAACAGACAAACGAATGTTACTGCCTTATTATTGCAAATTGTAAGACGATGAAAACCGAAGAATTAAAATATCATTGGGATTCCATGATGGAAATCAGCAGTCGCATCAAATGTTTGGGTGAACTCTATAGTTTTGCAACAGAGAGGTTGCGTTATTATCAAGAGCTTAACAAGCATAAAGGGAGAGTTGATTTATTAAGTCTAGTGGAATCAGGAGATGAAAACTCAGATGAGATACGTGAGGTTTACATGGAACGTCAGTATGGGGGTTACTGTAAACACTTGCAAGAATGCATGGCAGATGCCGGTCATGAACTGGATGATTTAGGTTACAATTTAGGATTTGAACACCAAAATGTAGTTCCACCCCCAGATTTAGGGCTTTAAAATGTTAAATTATGAATCATGTAACTTTTTACAGGTCGTTTAAAATGGTGAAAACCATTTGTTTATAATGACTTTGGGGAGAAGTGTACGCTTACTGATATAAAAATGAAAAAAGATAAGATTCTTCCGTTACGTTTATTAAAACGTATTTATGAAGCCTATTTAAATAGGAAAGATATATTTCATCATGAGTTGACAGCAATGTCTGAATGGCATTATGCGCATACAATATCGTCTGATTTTGATATTGAGCATTATCGTCATGATTATAGTGAATTTTGGTCAAAAATTTCACGGGGGGGGGATAAAAGTTCCAAGAATAGAACAAGAGTATTTTTCTGCTGTTAATGGAATAAAAGCAGAACATTACATACCTTTGGGGATGTATTATTATTTGATAAATCCTTATTTGAATCGTTGGCCTTTTCGCAGAGCATACGAAGACAAAAATATGTTTCATAAACATTTGTCTTTAGAGTGGTTGGATAAAAGTGTAAAAGTTCGTTTCCCTGATATAATAATTAATTGTATTAATGGAAAATTCTATATAGGAGGAAAAATAAGATGTTCAAAAGAAGAAGCCGCTAATGTCTTGTTGGCTTATAAAGGCGATATTATAGTAAAACCTACTTTTGATACTTGGGGAAATGGAGTTCGCAAGATAGGAAAACACGATATTTCTAAAGAAACGCTAAATATATTATCTGTTCAGTATGGCTTAAATTTTTTGATACAGGAGTGTGTTCGTCAACATCCTAAAATGGCTTCTTTCAACAAATCTTCTGTAAATACACTTCGAACAATGACCTATTATAATAGTAAAGGTGAATATGAATGTCTTCGTACTATACAACGGTTTGGTGGAGAAGGAACTGTAGTTGATAATGCTAGTGCTGGTGGAGGATTTTGTTTGGTAACACCAGATGGATTGGTACAAAATAAGAAATACCGTTTTTGTTCATTACAGACAGAAACTTTGCCTAATTCAACAACCAAAGAAATACCATTTTATATGGATATTATTAAGGCTGCGCTGAAATTGCATGAACAACTTCCTTATTTTGATTTAATAGGTTGGGATATTACTGTTGATGAAGCTGGTATACCCGTGATATTGGAATATAATTGTGTTGCCCCATCTTTAGATCTTGCACAGCTTACAGGAGGTCCTTTGTTTTCGGAAGAAGAATTGTATACATTGATTCCTAAAGTTTTAGATTTTAAAAATATTCAAAAAGTATTTGTGAATAGATTAGAGTGGCCAGATAAACCTGGTTATCTATGGTGTGATGATTATGGATTTTATATTTGATAATGCAAGAAAATTCAAGTAATAAAAAAATAGCGAAAAATACTTTGTTCCTTTATTTCCGAATGATGTTTATTATGCTTGTGTCTTTGTACACAAGTCGGGTTATTTTGGATGTATTGGGAGCAGATGATTATGGCCTTTACCAAGCTGTAGGTGGTATAGTCGGTATGTTGGCGTTTATTAATGGAGCTCTTAGCAGTGGCTCTTCTCGTTTTTTGACATATGCATTAGGAGAAAGAAATTTTGAAAATCTAAAAATAACATTTTCTACAACTTTTGTTATTCATTTGGTAATAGCGATTGCTATTGTCTTATTGGCTGAAACTGTTGGATTATGGTTCTTATATAATAAAATGCAGATTGCATCAGAACGTATGGATGCAGCAGTATTTGTTTACCATATCTCAATTTTGACAGCTTTTTTTAATATAACTCAAGTACCTTATTCTGCTTCCATAATTGCTCATGAGCGTATGTCCATATATGCTTATGTTGGTATTATAGAAGTTCTTTTACGATTATTAATTTGCTATCTATTGATGGTAGGAGGTTATGATCGTTTGAAAATGTATGCTTCCTTTTTATGTATTTTGCAGATAGGATTAATCATTTTCTATCGCTTTTATTGTTCTTATCATTTTAAGGAAACAATATTTTGTTTTTCTTTTCGAAAAGATATTTTGAAGAGAATCTTGGGATATAGTGGATGGAATCTGTTAGGCAATGGTTCTGTGACTTTGAATGGGCAAGGCATCCTCATATTATTGAATATGTTCTTTTCTTCATCTATTGTCGCTTCTAGAGCTATTTCTGTTCAAGTTCGTATGGCAGCTTATCAGTTTGTTTCTAATTTTCTTATGGCAGTAAATCCTCAAATTATCAAGCGATATGCTCAAGGAAATATTGAGTCTTCTCATAATTTATTACTTGTTTCGACGAAATATGCCTATTTCTTAATGTTGATAATATGTATTCCTCTTTGCTTGTTTTCAGAACAAATATTGCATATATGGTTAAAGGATGTACCCCCTTATACTGTCATATTCTTACAGATAGAAATTATTACTGCCTTACTTAATGTTTTTAGTACGTCTTTTTATACTGCGTTTGCGGCTTGTGGTAAGATGAGAGCAAATGCTTTATCATCTCCAATTGCGGGAATTTTTTGTTTTGTAGCAATTTATATATTGTTTAAACTTGGTTTTGCTCCTGTAGCATTATCTTGGGCTCAATTATTATTGACAGTATTTCTTTCCTTTTTTGTTAAGCCTTATTATATGGTAAAAGTCGATGGATATCGAGTAAAAGATATTGTTTCATTATTTGTTAAATGCTTGTGTGTTAGTGCTATTTCATTACCAATACCTATTGTCTTGTATTTTTTTCTGCCTAAATATACATTATTGGTAGTTCTTATAGAGATATTCTTATGTGTTTTGTCTATTGCTGTTATAATATATATGATAGGCATAGATAAAGATACAAGGTTAAAACTGTATACACTTGCATTACATAAAATTACAGGTAGATAATGAGATTTTATATAAAAATGTGCGATAAAAATGGATATGACATTTTCTTTTAGAAACATGAAAAATTGGTTGAAATTGCTGATTTACTCTTTTAGAGAGTGGGGAATATTGGGATTTATCCAAAAGCCATGGGCTTTTCGTCGTGGCTTTACAAAAGAAATGGTTTCTCTTTGTAAAATCACTTCAAAGAATCATTGTGAATTTATTAGTGATTGGGAACACAATAATAGATGGCCATTTAATAAGCCTTACCAAGGTGCTGTTAGTGATAAATTGGGATTGGTACGTATATTGCATGAGTACAAGGAATGTATGCCTGAATATTACTTTTTTATAGATCAGTATGGTCTGTTACCTTTATGGGATTGTCCTAACAAAGATTCAATATTTGCATATCGTGTAGATGCTTCAGCATTCATAAAGCTTTTAGATTTAAAAAAAATTTTGGTAATAAAACCTACTCATTCAGAAGTAGGTTGGGGGGTTATGATTGCTAAAAGGACTACAAATGGATATTCATTAAATGGCAAAGACTGTAATGTTGAAGAACTTAAAAGTAAGATTTCTAAAGCATACAATAATATTGTTACAGAATATATTATTCAGCATGAATATGCCCGTAAAATATGTGATACAAGTTTAAATACAATTCGGATGTTGGGCGTTTGGAATTCAGAAACTTGTCAATTTGAAATTATTCGTTGTTTTCATCGGTTTGGATGTAATGGCAATGTTGTTGATAATGTGGGTAGCGGCAATGGTCTTTTGGTTTATGTTGACATTGAAACAGGAATACTGGAAGATATAGGTTTAATTAATGAAAATCATAAAGGGGATAGGGTCGCACATCATATTGTTCATCCGGATTCTCATATAAGTTTGACAGGTTTGCAAATTCCTTATTTTCAAGAGATGAAAGCGAAAGTATTGAAGATTTTGAATGAAAATTCATATTTAAGATATGTCGGTTTTGATGTTGCCATAACGGAGGATGGTTTCAAGATTATCGAAGCGAATGGTTCATCAACGCCTAGCGTCGCTCAAGTTAAAGGTGGTTTTTTGAAAGATAAAAGAATGGTTGATTTATTTAATAGCATAAAGCCTTTATAGAAAAAGGAATATTTTATTGAATCATTTATCAAAAGATAATTTATGAGCATAAGAAATAAGTTGCGTCGCATTAAATCTCATTTTGTCATCAAAGTCAAAGAGGTTAATGTCCCGTATGAGATAAAGTTGGTAAAGGAGAATCGTTTTACCAGTCAAGTAGCCGTGGTAACAGGAGGAAGTGGAACAATTGGAAGAGCTATCTGTTTCAGATTGGCATCTGAAGGAGCATTGGTCTATGTCGGTGGCACTAACTTGAATAGGATTAATGCTGTTGTAAGAGAGATTAAGGAAGCCGGATTACAAGCAGAACCATTGGTCTTTAATGTCTTGGAGGAAGAATCTGTTGTAGGTGCTTTTAAAAAAGTAGGGAATTTGGATTTGTTGGTATGCTGTGCTGGAGGAGGAGCTAGAGATGGGATGCATGCATTGACTGAGCAGTCTATGGAAACAATCGACCATGTGTTGAATATCAATCTGCGTGGAGGCATTCTTTGTACGAGAGAGGCTTGTAAGCATATGTTTTCCAATAGAAAAGGGAATGTTATTATTATTTCTTCCACTGTCGGTGTGCAGGGGATGCCTCGCTATTCCGAATATGCGGCAGCAAAGGCCGGGTTGATGGCATTTGTGAAATCGATTGCGATGGAGCTGGGCAAGGATGGAATCCGAATCAATTGCGTGACTCCCGGTATTGTCCAGAGAGGGCAGATTGACGAAATGCAAATGGAACAGATAAAGAAAACCAATTGGCTGAACAGTTACGGAAAGCCGGAAGACATTGCCAATATGGTAGCGTTCTTGCATTCCGATGAAGCTTCTTTTATCACCGGGCAGAACTTTATCGTAGATGGTGGACGTAGTTTGGGATTAAAAAATGAGTAGAAAAACGAGATAGAATAACAGATATGTTTTCAACCAAAAGAAATATTTTGCAGCTTTTATCGTTATTAAAAGCACATAATATCAGCTGCTTTGTCGTATCACCCGGAAGCCGTCACATTCCCATTGTGCTTTCGATGGAGTCCGACCCTTTTTTTAAGCTGTATTCCGTGGTCGACGAACGGAGTGCTTCTTTCTTTGCTCTAGGACTAATCCAGCAAAGCGGCCGGCCCGTAGGTGTCATTTGTACATCTGGCACGGCTGCAGCCAATTATTGTTCGGCCATATCGGAGGCCTATTATCAGGAGTTACCTTTATTGGTACTTACCGCCGACCGTTTGCCTTGTTTATTGGATCAACATGAGGACCAAATGATTCATCAATCCACAATGTACACCAATATCACGAAAATGGTTTCAAATCTGCCGGTTGTAAACAATGCACAAGATGCTTGGTACAACAATCGTCTTATTAATGAAGCCTTGTTGGAATTGGAACATCATGGTAGAGGCCCTGTCCAGATTAATATCCCGGTAGAAAGTCATTTGGATGACTTTTCAGTCATGCAGTTACCCCAAGAACGGGTGATTGGGCGTTATGATTACAGCCAACCCGATGATTTTTGGGAAAATATGGCCAATCGGCTTTCCGGAAAAAAGATTATAATTGTTTGCGGTGAGGGCAATCCGTTGACAGCGGACGAGCAAACCTCCCTAGATGCTTTTTGCCAGAAGTTCGATTGCGTAATTTTGGCTGATAAGATGTCCAATTGCCACCATCCCTATGCCGTGGAGAATGCTTTCCCCACTTTGCAGGCTTTGTCGAGGGGCGATTGCCGGGAAATAGCCCCGGATGTGATCATATCCATACGTGCCAATTATTCTTTCAACCCTGAGTTCAAGGAATTTATTAGAAAGTGTGCACATGCCGGCATGGAAAACTGGTATGTGTCACCCAGTGGCAAGATTGTCGACCCGTTCCACTGTCTGACTTCTATGTTTGAAATGTCTCCCTTTGCTTTTTTCAAGAAAGTAGCAGAGAAGAAGATCGATCTGTCGGAGCATACGTATGCTGAGGTCTGGACCAGTATTGCTTCCTCCATTGCAGAACCCAATGTGCCTTACAGCCATATTTTTACCATCGGACGTTTCTTGCATAGCCTGCCGGCACATAGTGTCCTGCATTTGTCCAACAGCAATTCCGTGCGTATCGCCCAACTCTACGGCATAGACCCAAGTATTGAGGTGCATTGCAACCGGGGAACAGATGGGATTGATGGCTGTATGTCCACGATGGTAGGTTTTGCTTCAGCCACGGACAAAACTGTGTTCCTGATGATAGGCGACTTGACTTTCTTCTATGACATGAATGCCTTGTGGAACCGTCAATTGGGAAAGAATGTGCGTATCATCCTTAGCAACAATGATGGAGGAGCCATCATGCACATGCCCAAACGCCCCCAGTTGGCAGCCTCTCTGTTGCCCAACTATATTTCAGCCCGTCATCATACTTCGGCGAAGGCATGGACTGAAGACCGCGGATTCAAATATTATGCGGCACACAATGCTGATGAAGTGGAGCAAGGCATACAGACACTAACAGACTTGTCACAAGAAGGGCCGATAATCTTGGAAGTATTTACCGATATGTTGGAAGATACGAAGATTTTCAAGGAGTATTATGCCGAAATCAAACGTAAGACATTAGAGGATGTCCTGCGAAGCAAGGCCGGTGCCGTCATAAAAAAAGTATATGCAGTGCTGGGGATGAATCGGTAATTTATCATGCAATTAAATAGATTGAGGACTCATTTGTTTATAAAATGCGAATAGGAATATTAACTCTCCCTCTTCATACCAATTACGGGGGGATTTTGCAGGCTTATGCACTTCAGACCATATTGGAATGTATAGGGCATGAAGCCGTAGTGTTAGATAAGTCCCCTTATCGTCACTTACCTTTATGGAAAATGCCGCTATCCTATCCTAAACGGATTTTAGAAAAGTACATATTAGGGGAAACTTCTGTAAGGATTTTTGCAGAACAATGGCATAATAGGGCGTATCCTATTATTAGTCAGTATACACAGATGTTTATAGATACATATATTCATCGGAGGGAAGTGAATGATTTAAGCAAATTGGATGAAAAAGATTTTGAGGCGATAGTTGTTGGAAGTGATCAGATTTGGAGAGTTCGCTATTATCCTAAAATAGAGAATGCTTTTTTGGATTTTGCACAACGTTGGAAACAGGTGAAGCGAGTTGCTTATGCTCCCTCGTTTGGTACGGATGTTTGGGAGTATTCTCAAAAGCAAACTGAAAGATGTAAATTATTGTTGCAAAAATTTGACGCCGTTTCAGTGCGTGAATCTTCAGCTGTAGAATTGTGTGCTAAATATTTTGAATGTGAAGCAACTCACGTATTAGACCCTACTTTGTTATTGAATGTAGAGGATTATATGTGGTTGGTTGCCCGGCAAGGAGTCAAGCATAATTCTAATATGTTGTTGCAATATATATTAGATGAAGACGAAACAAAGAAAGAGTTAGTAGAGTGTATTGCCAACGAAAAAGGATTGAATATTGTTCGGGGTAATTCTAAAGTGGAGGATGTAACAGCACAATTGGAAGAGCGTATCCAACCGGCCGTTGAACAATGGCTTTGTGGATTTCAGGATGCTGATTTTGTTATTACCGATTCTTTTCACGCTTGTGTATTTTCCATTATTTATAACAAACCGTTCATTGTTTATGGGAATGAGAAACGGGGTTATGCTCGTTTCCTTTCTCTTTTATCTTTGTTTGGCTTAGAAGATCGATTGGTAACTAATCAGTGTGAAGCTCTAAATATTATAAATAAGTCTATTGATTGGGAACGTGTAAACCATTTACGTGATGAAATGCAGAAATATTCAATTTCGTTTTTAGTATCCAGTCTTGATTTAAAATAAAACAATGAATCCACAAATATCTATTATTGTCCCAGTTTATAAAGTAGAGCGATATTTATCTCGTTGTATAGATAGTATTTTAAATCAATCTTTTTCCAATTTTGAATTGCTTTTGGTGGATGATGGGAGTCCTGACAATTCTGGAAGAATTTGCGATGAATATGCTCAAAGGGATACTCGCATTAGAGTGTTTCATAAAGAAAATGGAGGGGTTAGTTCTGCTAGAAATTTGGGCTTAAATTATGCAAAAGGTGAATGGATTTATTTTGTTGATAGTGATGATGAGGTCAATGAAGATGGTTTATTTGTTTTGATGAATAAAGCGCGTGAGTATGATGCTGATTGCGTGACGGGAAGTTTTGAAGTATGTGATGAGAAATTTTGTAAACAGAATCAAAATAGAAACGGTTTGGATGTATGTATGAATCGCAATACTGCGATTAAATATTTATTCACAACAATAAAAGGAGAATATCAAGGATATTTGTGGACAAAAATATTCAAAAAATCAATTATAGATCGTTATGATATAAATTTTAAGACAAATATCTATTTCAATGAAGATCGTTTGTTTTGTGTGGAATACCTTTGCCATTGTTATGGAAATATTTGTTATGTATCAGTCCCTACGTATAAATATTACATCCGTTCATCAAGTGCAATGGGAATGCTTTCTTCTTCTTTTAATCCTAAACTTGTCACGGATTTTGAGGCTTTTTTATTGATTTATGAATTATTGCAGAAAGAAAGATTTTCTCCTTTATACATAGTACGTCGCTCTATGATCTATTCATATAATTACATTACTAAACAAATATATAAGTATGGTTATGTAAATCCGCAAGTTACAGAATGGTTAAAGAAAGAGTTGTGTACATATACATCTTGTTATGAAAGAATTTTATGGATGTTTCTGTATCATTTGAGAGTTTGGATTAAAAAAATGATAGGTTGGGTTAAAAAATAGAGGATTATACTTATATGCAAGAAGAAATCAGGAATTTTTGGTTGTATCAAGTATACAATGTTTTCCAGCAATATGATACAGGAATAAAAGTAGATTATATAGTTCTGCTATTAATATTGGCTTTATGTACTGTATTGACAGGAATATCATTGTCATCTATAAAAAATAGGCATTATTGGCTAAATGCGTTTCCTCTTATTTTAATGTTTTCATTGATAGAAGGATTGAGGTATTTACGGGGTACGGATTATCTTAATTATGCTTTGTTATATAAATATCATGGAGAAGGAGTTCCGATAGAGATGCTATATAATATTTTGCAATCTTTGTTCTATTTTTTAGAATTGCCATATTGGGCTATTTTTGTAGTGTATGCTTTCATTTGGATAGTTGCTTTGCTCTATTTGTTCAAGCGACATAAGAGTTATATATTATATGGATTGCCGATCTTTATTTTATTAGGATTGAATAACTTTGAATGCTTTATCCGTCAGAATATAGCTTTTGCTGTAATATTTGTTTTTCTGGCAGCGTTGATGGAGCATCGTTATAAAAAGGCTTTGTTTTGTGCTGTAATGGCATTCCTTATTCATTCTAGTTCTGTTGTCTTTATTCTTTATATTCTTGCTATTTATTGGATATGTCAAAGGAAACAGGCTTGTTTATCGCCGGTAATAGTAATCAGTCTTTATTTTCTGTCAACTTTTGTTTTGGAATCCCAAGCGTTGGGATGGATTTCTGAAATTATAAAACTGATACCTATTGTGGATGGAACAGTTTTGAGTTCTTATATAGAAAATGCTGATAAATGGTTTAGTGCAGATGCGGTGAAAGATAAATTTGCCAGAAGTTTATTTACAAAGGTAGGGGCTTTTGTATTTGATTCTCTTGTTGTGTATTGGTCTTATAAAAAATTGAAACATAATAATTACCAAGATAAAAATATCGTATTTCTATATAATTTGTATGTAGTTTCTCTGATATGGTTACAATTATTCTTTGTTTATGAAATCCCAAAAAGAATTTTTGGAGCATTTTATATGTTTGCAGCTTTTTTGATTGCTTACATAATGAAAAAGCCAAAACTATCAAAGTTTGAATTGTTGAGTCAGTGTGTAATATTTATGTATTTAATTGTGTTTTTTGTGAAAAATATACTAATGGCATCGAATCAATTGTTTGTGTGGGATGCCAAAGGTATATATAATTTTTATTTGTGAAAATGAATAATATAAATTGTAAACTAGCTCTTATTATTGTAACATACAATAGAAAGGAGTTGTTATTGAGATGCTTAAAGGCTTCCTTGAGTCAATCCTATTTACCTGTAGCTATTTTTATAATAGATAATGCTTCTACTGATGGAACATATGAATGTTTATTGGATAATCATATGTTGGAGAATAATCGGGTAGAAATCCAATATCATAGGTTGAATGAAAATGGAGGTGGTGCTGGTGGTTTCTATCATGGACTGAAAATGGCTCATGAAAAGGGGGGGTATGATGCTTATGTAATGATGGATGATGATGGATTACCAGATAAAGATGAATTAAATTTTTTGGCACAATATGCTTCACACTATGATTATATCAATGCTTTTGTCATATCGGAAGATGATCATTCAAAAACATCATTTCCGAGAGGTGATTATGGATTTGAGCGTAAATTGATAGAACAGGAGGCCAATGAAGAAGGTCTCATTTTTAATTATGCTGCTCCATTTAACGGGACTTTATATACGAAGAAATTAGTGGATAAAGTAGGATTTCCTAATCCTGATATGTTTTTTCAAGGTGATGAAGTAAATTATCATAAACGTATCTTAAAGGTTGGAATTACTCCTGTGACAGTCATACATGCTATTCATTACCATCCTTGTAAAATACCTCAAGTGTACAAACTGAATATTGGAGGGAAGGTGTTGAAGGTAAGTTTGGAATCTACACCGTTGAGGATTTATTGCAAACATCGCAATCTTGTTTATAACAGGTTTACAATGTATGATTATGGTTACATAGCGATTACTTATTTCTTTTATTCTTATTTATATTTATTCAAGCAGAAATCATGGAAAAATTATGCGATATTTAATCGGGCTGTATGGGCTGGTTTTTGCCGAAATTTGAAAGGACACCGTAAATACATAAAAGGTTAATAATTTATGGATAGAGAGACGTTTCGCTATTATTGCTCCGAAGACCTAAAACGTTTTGGAAATAAAAAGCCGAATTTGAAAGATTGGTTTTTACACAATGAAGTGTGGTATATATTTCACTATATTCGTCATCTCCGTTATGTTGAATACTATAAGGACAAGAATAAGTTTCTTTATCTGTGGCATTTGTTCCGATACAAGCGTTTGGGATTTAAGCTTCGTATAACGATTTATCCGGGAACGATTGGCCCCGGTTTGCGTATTTATCATGTCGGTGATTTTATCCATATAGGTTCTAACGTTCGGATAGGTAGGAATTGTACTATATTGCCAGGTGTTGTTTTTGGAAATAAGTATGAAATGCCAGACAATACTCCTATTACAGTAGGTGACAATTGTTATTTTGGTCTTGGTGTAAAAATTTTTCTGGGGGGGTAAAATTGGTAATAATGTAACAGTTGGTGCTAATGCTGTTATAACTAAAGATATTCCAGATAATGTAGTTGTTGGAGGTATTCCGGCAAAAGTAATTAAGTATAAGAAAATCAATAATGCCTAAAGTTTTAGTTGTAGCCACCTCCCGCAAAACCCGTGGAGGCATAACTTCCGTAGTCAAAGCCCATGAGCAGGGCGAACAGTGGAAGAAGTATCATTGCCGGTGGATAGAAACGCATCGGGATGGTGCTACATGGCGTAAGATTGTGTATCTTGTAAGAGCTTTGATAGAGTATGTTTTTTTACTTCCATTCTGTCGGATAGTCCATATTCATTTAAGCGAACCAGTGTCAGCGATAAGGAAAGTTCTTTTTTTACTTTTGGCCCAGTTGTTTCAAAAGAAAACGATTATACATTTCCATGCCTTTTCTCATGATACGACCATTTATGGAAAGTATTGGAAAATTTATCGTTTTTTGTTTCGCCGTGTCGATAAGGTCATTGTGTTATCTCAACTGTGGAAAGAATATGTGAACGATGCTTTTTATTTAGGTGATAAAGTGCAGGTAATATATAACCCTTGTACAGTTGAAGTTCTTCCGCAGAAATATCTAAAACAGAAACAAATACTGTATGCTGGTACTGTTAATGCTCGCAAAGGATATGCAGATATGATTAAGGCTTTTGCTTTGATTGCTCCTAGATATCCAGACTGGAGTATTGTATTTGCAGGAAACGGTGAAGTGGAGAAAGGAAGAGAATTAGCCAGAGAGTTGGAAATTGAAAATCAAACAGTTTTCCTAGGATGGGTCAGTGGTGTGGAAAAAGACAAAGCATTTAAAGAAGCTTCAATCTTTTGTTTGCCCAGTTATGCCGAAGGATTTCCGATGGCCGTATTGGACGCTTGGTCGTATGGCTTACCTGTAATAACAACTCCAGTCGGAGGTATTCCTGATGTTGCAAAAGATGGAAAGAATATGTTATTGTTTGCTCCCGGGGATATACATGCTTTAGCAAAACAGTTTGAACGAATGATAGAAGATGATCATATACGGCAGAGTATTGCTGGAGAATCTATTCGTTTGGCTACAACTACTTTCAATCAAAATGTTATCAATCAGCAGATAGGTGAGTTATATAGAACCCTATAATTTTTTTTCATAAGCTTCTAATATAATTGTTTGTACATCATTCAATTGTTCTTCTGGTAATTGATAGTAGGGGAGGACTACATTGTTATTCTTGAAATGAAAAAAGAGATGTTTGCAAGAAGGAGCCTCGCGGTAAGTAAATGCTTCAATTGCTTTGAGTTCCATTCCCTTTTCAGAGAGAAGCCTCAAGACTTCTTTTCGTTTGTTCTTGTCTAGTTGGGTATAAATAGTATATACTTTTTCTATATCAAAATATTTCATTTTCGTGGCGATAATAAACAGTGGCCACAAAGATAATCATTCTTTTTCTGGATTTATGTTACGCTTAAAATCTTTGGATATCCTGGAGAGTAGAGCGGCTCTTGCTGCTTTGCCGGAAGGTAAGTTACTGATAAACACAATAAACGCACACTCTTATAACACAGCTTTGAAGGATGAAGCCTTTGCTGAGGCTTTGATGAAAGGAGATGTATTGATTCCCGATGGGGCAAGTATTGTGATGGCATGTCGGAAAATCAAGGCGAAATCGCAGCCGAAAGAGCGCATAGCGGGTTGGGACTTATTTGCCTTTGAAATGGATAAGCTGAACCGTAAAGGGGGAAAGTGTTTCTTCATGGGGAGCAGTGAGAAGGTGCTGGCACTAATAAAGAAGCGTGCGGCAGTGGACTATCCGAACATCGTGGTGGAGACGTATTCGCCGCCTTACAAGCCGGAATTCAGCGAGGAGGATAACCGGGCAATCATTGAAGCTATCAACAAGGCAAAGCCGGACTTGCTATGGATTGGAATGACGGCGCCGAAACAGGAGAAATGGACGTACCAACACTGGAAGGAGCTGGATGTGAATTGTCATGTGGGAAATATCGGTGCGGTATTTGACTTCTTTGCAGGCACGGTGGAGCGTGCTCCGCTGTGGTGGCAGGAGCACAGCCTGGAGTGGCTGTATAGGCTGATAAAGGAACCGAGAAGGATGTGGCGCAGGTATATCATCGGGAATGCGCTGTTTGTAATGAATATATTGAAAGAAAAATAAATCCTTATAATAATACAGTAATATGAAAGATTATACAATTGCCGTAGCCGGAACAGGTTATGTAGGTCTGTCGATAGCTACATTACTGTCACAGCATCACAAGGTAACGGCTGTGGATGTGATACCAGAAAAGGTAGAAAAGATAAATAACCGTATCAGCCCGATACAGGATGAGTATATCGAGAAATATCTGGCTGAGAAGGAGCTGAACCTGACGGCTACGCTGGACGGGGCGGCGGCTTACCGTGATGCGGATTTCGTGGTGATAGCTGCTCCTACGAACTATGATCCGGTGAAGAATTATTTTGATACTTCACACGTGGAGGAGGTGATAGACCTGGTGCTGGAGGTGAACCCGGATGCGGTGATGGTAATTAAGAGTACTATTCCGGTGGGGTATTGCCGTAGCTTATATGTGAAGTATGCGGAGAAATTCCGGAATACACCGGCATTACAGGGAAAGAAGTTCAACCTGTTGTTCTCTCCAGAGTTCCTGCGCGAGAGCAAGGCGCTGTATGACAACCTGTATCCGAGTCGTATCATTGTGGGATATCCGAAGATAATAGACGGCCGTGATGAGGAAAACGAGGCTATCCGTGCCATTGCGGGTGAACATCTGGAGGAGAAGGCGCATGAGTTTGCCGCACTGCTTCAGGAAGGAGCCATCAAGGAGAATGTGGATACGCTGTTCATGGGTATGAAGGAGGCAGAGGCGGTGAAGCTGTTTGCCAACACGTATCTGGCATTGCGTGTATCGTACTTCAACGAGCTGGATACGTATGCGGAGGTGAAGGGACTGGATACGCAGGCTATCATTCAGGGTATCTGTCTGGACCCGCGCATCGGTACGCATTATAATAACCCGAGTTTCGGTTACGGCGGTTACTGTCTGCCGAAGGATACGAAGCAGTTGCTTGCGAACTATGCGGATGTGCCGGAGAACCTGATTCATGCGATAGTGGAGAGTAATCGTACACGCAAGGATTTTATTGCCGACCAGGTACTGAAGAAAGCAGGGTATTATGATTATTATAACAGAGGTGATTTTGATCCGGCACAGGAGAAGCAATGTGTAATCGGTGTATATCGCCTTACAATGAAATCGAACAGTGACAATTTCCGTCAGAGTTCTATTCAGGGTGTGATGAAGCGTATCAAGGCGAAGGGTGCCGAAGTGGTGATTTATGAGCCTACACTGGAAGATGGCAGTACATTCTTCGGTTCGAAAGTGGTGAATAATCTGGATGAGTTCAAAAGACTGTCAGATGCTATTGTGGCCAACCGCTATGATGTATGTCTGGATGATGTGAAAGATAAGGTTTACACGCGTGACGTGTTCAGAAGAGACTGATTAGGATATTCTGTTTTCTTATTTATTTTCTCCATTTCCAGAATGCAATACTTTATAGGGATTTTTTGTATCGGTAAGAACGGATATGCAAAAAATAAATGTTACTTTTGTAAATATCGGACAGACGATAGAGATAAGTCTGTGATTGGATGAAAGAACTAAAAAAAGTAACCAAATCATAAGAGGTATGGAAAAGTATATTCGTTTTGACTGGGCCATGAAGCGTCTGCTTCGTAACAAGGCGAACTTCGGTGTGCTGGAAGGGCTGCTGACAACCTTGCTGGAGGAGAAGGTGACAATACGCTCACTGCTGGAGAGTGAGGGAAACCAGGAGGATGAGTTCGACAAGTATAACCGTGTGGATATCCTGGCGGAGAACTCGAAAGGGGAGCTTGTGCTGATAGAGGTGCAGAACAACAACGAGTATGCGTATTTTCAGCGTATGCTGTTCGGAACATCGAAACTGGTGACGGAGTATATCAACCGGGGGGAAGGGTATCACAAGGTGCGCAAGGTGTATAGCGTGAACATCGTGTATTTCTCACTGGGACACGGCAAGGATTTCGTATATCACGGCAAGACGGAGTTTGTTGGGATTCATGAGGGTGATGTGCTTGAACTGACTCCTTTCCAGAAACAGACGTTCAAAGTGGACAAGGTGAGCCAGCTTTATCCGGAGTATTATATCCTGAAGGTGAATGATTTCAACCGTGTGGCGAAGACTCCTCTGGAGGAATGGATCTATTATCTGAACACGGGTAGCGTACCCGAGAACGCTACGGCTCCGGGCCTGAATCAGGTGAAGGAGCATCTGAAACTGGACCGCATGAGCAAGGATGAGCTGATGGCTTATTACCGTCATCTGGATAATATCGTGATATTGCGTGACAACATATTTACCGAACGTGCGGAGGGTCGTGCAGAGGGTCGTGCAGAGGGCCGTGCGGAAGGCCGTGCGGAAGGCCGTGCGGAAGGCCGTGCGGAAGGCCGTGCGGAAGGCCGTGCGGAAGAAAAAATTGCAATAGCGCGGAATCTGAAATCGCTGGGAATAGGGCTGAAGGATATTGTGAAGGCCACCGGACTGACGGAAGAGGAGATAGGGAGGCTTTGAAAGTACGGAATTTGAATTTTAAATTAATACTGGTAGAAATATATACAAATTTTGAATCATATGATCACAATAAAAGATACTCATTTTACATCAGATATCGATTTGGCGAGTATGTTGATGGTTCGGACAAAAGAAAACATGATGCAGCTATGCAAGAAGCTTGATTTATATGTGAGTCCGAATCTGAAAAAGGAAGAGACGGCGCGTAGAGTAGCAAGGGAACTGCTTGATAATCCGCTTAATGTGCTGCAAAGTCTGTCGAAAACGGAATTGCGTCTGGTGGATGAGTTTGTCAAGGCTGGGCCGAATGTGTATGTGCATTGCAAGATGAGGAAGACAATGCTGAAACTTCAGAAGTATGGTCTGGTATTGACTTATGAGGATCATGAGAAGGGGGAATGGGTGATGCTGATGCCTGATTGTGTACGTGATTCTCTTGCTGAAAGTTATCATTTTTATCTGGATATGGCGGAAAAGGGTATCAAGGCCCCGAATGTAAGGGAACTTCGTATTATGGCTATGCTGAATAAACTCGAAAATTGAGTGAATATTCATGAAATGAATCTCAGAAAACAAGATTAGGAACAGGAACTTTTTATACGTAAGATAAGAGACGTTTCTTTACTGCAACGAGTTTTCTGCTTCTTGTCAAAAGGCTCCATTAACCGATGACGTTTCCGGAATCATAACTTATAATTTAAAAAATCAAGGCTATAATTTTTAAAAAGATATAGAAAATTGGAAAAATTATAGGTTATAAATTTTATTTTTATATCTTTGTAATTTCCAAGTCACAAAGTACAATTTTATATGTATTAATTAAATTGAAAGAGTGGGAGAGGGGAACTGTCACATGCTGAAAGGTGTGTGACAGTTTTTTTATCTTTGCAAGGATTTGATATATTATAAAAAGTTTGTAAAAGGATTGTCCGTTCGTAATATTTAGTATATTTGTTCCAGATAAGAAAAAAGTGTATGCTGTTAAAGGAAGTTCATATAGTTGGATTTTGGAATAAATATAGTCTGGATTGGTATCTGAATGACTCTGTTAATATTTTGTCTGGCATCAATGGTGCTGGAAAGACAACATTGCTGGATGTAATTTTTCATTTGTTGAATAATCATACAGAGAATAAGTCTCTGAAGAAGGTTGAGCAAGCGAATCTGGTATTCTCTGAAGGATATTCCATTGAGTATAGAAAGGCGCTTTCTGACAGAGAAATGCAATGTCTATATAAGAAAGATGGTGCTGAGATTGAGTTTAAGAAATTTAGAGAGCAAGTCAGACTAGGTGCTATTTCTACCTTTGATTCGAATATGCCCAGTTTGGAAGATTATCAAAAATATATCATTACCAAAAGTGACAGAATACGGTCGGAGCTTGATTGGGTTGTGGAACGCATGTTGGATATTTATTATAAATATGTGAATAGTGTTTCGCAGGAAGTGGAAAATGCAATTAAGCAGAATTTATTGGAAAAACTGCCACTGTATTATAAGAAGAAATCGGAGTTTCTGGATTTGATGAATGATATGTTAAAGGCTACCCGGAAAACTATCTTTGAATCGGAAGAGGGGTTGTTGTTTAAACTGGAGGATGGGACGGTTATTTTTGCCAATGAATTGTCGTCCGGAGAAAAACAACTGCTTATTCTTATGATTTATGCTTTGATAGAAAGAGAACAGGAGTATATTACTTTTTGGGATGAGCCCGAAATCTCTTTACATATTGACTGGCAGCGGATGTTAATCAGAACTGTACGTAAATTAAATCCTAATGGACAGCTGATTATTTCAACTCATTCGCCTTCCATTATTTATGAAGGATGGGAAAATATGGTTGTTAATATGGAGGATTTGTTGAAATGACCAGATTGAGTGATGCTAATACCTCGAGAGAGATTGGTTTGAGTCGTTATTTCCGTTCGTGGACAGAAAAGAAGGATTTACTTGTTTTGGTAGAGGGAGATGAGGATGTATTTTTCTGGAAAAAGGTTTTGGAACATGCTAAAGATAAATATGCAAGAATAGATGTACATACTTTAAAACTTCCGGATGTTGATGCCGAAGATACTGAAGTTGACAGAAAGGGTAAAAGGGCTCTGATGGAAAATGTAAGCGATTTGGGGCCTTCGAAGGTTGTGGCTGTTGATATGGATTATGATGAATTGGTTAATGGCTATCATTCTTATTCTACACGAATAGGTACTGATCCGTGTGTATTGCATACGATTTATTATTCGATGGAAAATCATAAATTATATCCTGATGTTATTAAAGATTATATTGTTCAAGCGGTGAAAGAAACTCCTTCTTTTGACTTTGAAATAAGAATGGAGGATTTTTCAAGAACGATAGCGCCGTATTTATTACTGGTAATAGTAGGTGAACGGAAAAGGGCTGATAATACTTTGACAGAAGAAATTCAGAGAAGATTGAGTATTAAAGGGTTTAGAGCTGATATTGCTGAATTTAAATTCTGTAAGGATAATTATATATCGGACTCCACAAACTGGACGAAATATATGAATGATAAATACGGAGATTTAATGGTCTGTTTTCAAAAAGAGATACAGGATTTGAAGGATGAATTGGCCGTTAAAGGATATATGGAAAATGATTATTGGAAATTACTTCAAGGGCATTCATTGGCAGGATATATGTTAAGAGCCATTGATTGTTTGGCCGCAGAAATAGAAAAATGTAAAGAAAAAGATATCGTAAACAAACTCTCGGACAAGAAATATTCATATAAAGCCATTATTGATTATCGGAAAGGGTTAGGAATGAATACACTTTCTATTCGTGATCTTATGACTTATGTTTTTGTAGAAAAACCTTTGCTATCTGATAATGATTCGGGAATAGATTTGATATATCAGCAAATAGATGGGATTCCTGACTAGCAAACTATCAATAATTCAAAGATAATTTATGGGTAAGATGGACGTAGAACTGATATTAAGTGTGGTATTGGCAGTAGCTACGGTATGTTATACAATCATAAACCTTATGATGTGGTTTGAGAGTAGGGCTACGCGCAAGCAGAAGATTTCTCCTTTTATTATTGCGTATCTTCAATCGACAGACAGTCACATGGTGGAGGTTTTGCATATCAAGAATATTGGTGAAGGATTTGCCAGAAATGTGCGTTTCAGGGTAATTAAGGATTATAAAAGAATGGGAACGGACAATCTGTTACTGTCAGAATGTGGAGCCATTAAACGAGGAATGTCATCGTTCCCCCCTCAGTATGAGGTCACTTACTATATTGAGAGCTGGAGGAATATCGGAGAAAAAAAGATTGATGATTATATTGAACTGGAAGTTACGTATGAAAGAATCGATGGCAAGGTGTTTTGTGACAAATACAGGTTACCGCTCAATGAATTGACTGACCAGAATTATAGTACTCCGCCGGAAACTTATATGGGGAGAATCCCTTATTACCTGGAAAAAATAAATAAGACATTGGATACTCTCCGAAGGGGCAAATGAAGACAATTCAACGGATAGACGACTGGGATATAGCCAAAGGGATAGGAATCCTGCTGGTGGTGATGGGGCATCTGGGTATACCGCCGATGCTCTCGAATGCGATTTACCTGTTTCACATGCCGCTGTTTTTTATTCTTTCGGGACTGCTCTTCGCTCCGAAAACGGGGATGGGGGAGTTTGTTCGGAAGAAGGCGAAGCATCTGCTGCTGCCTTATGTGCTGTTTACCGTGCTCTTTGTCCCGCTGAGGGTATGGGAGAAGGTGGTGCTGGAGGGGAAGACGGATTTCAGCTTTTCGTGGCACTGCCTATCGCCGGGATTCTTTGATGTGCCGCTGTGGTTCCTGCCGGCATTGTTTATCGTTTTGTTGATGGCTTTCCTGATATGCAGGGTGGAACGGTGGAAACGCCGTGCGGGGGATGTGCTATGGGTGCTGCTGGCGGCAGGGGGATACGTGATGGCGCGTGCCCATATGGAACTGCCGCTGTATATTACACAGGCGCTGCTCGGACTGGGATTTTTTTATCCGGCTTTCCGCCTCAGGGAACGGATTGCCGGAGGACGTGGAAACGGGTGGACCGTACTGGGAGCGCTGGCCGTAATGGTATGGGCCGTATATGGGGGCATGCGTACGGACATGGCGGTGCTGAGGGTGGGCGCGAACCCGCTGCTGTATGTGCTGCCGGCGCTGGCGGGAAGCTGGCTGGTGCTGTGCCTGAGCGGATGGATGGCCGCACGGAAGACGGGGGTACTGAAAAGGGTGCTCTGCATGCTGGGCAGGAACTCGATGTTCATCTTTGCCGTGCACTGGCCGTTGCTGGCACTGACGTACAGCCTGTTTGGGGTGTCTCTCTTCGTGGGGTGGCGGATGGTGCTGCTGTGGGCGGTGCTGGTACTGGCATCGCTGCTGATGGGCTGTATCCTGGGTAAACTGCTGCCGGGATTGTTCCGTTTTTATGCATACAGATGATTTTTTCCTTACTAAAAAAGCTTCAAACGTAGGCAAACTGAATATTTATTATTTCTTTTGCAGATTATTAAGAAGGTGAATGCGGAAACCGGAACAACGGAACGCTGACCGAAATATTTGATACGTATGAAAGGAATAGTACTGGCAGGTGGTAGCGGTACGCGCCTGTACCCCATCACCAAGGGAGTGAGCAAGCAGCTGCTTCCGGTATTTGACAAACCGATGATTTATTATCCTATCTCGGCGCTGATGCTTGCGGGCATCCGTGAGATTCTGATTATATCTACTCCGTATGACCTTCCGGGCTTCAAGCGTCTGCTGGGCGACGGCAGTGACTACGGTGTTCGCTTCGAGTATGCCGAACAGCCTTCGCCTGACGGCCTGGCACAGGCTTTTATCATAGGCGAGAAGTTTATCGGCGATGATGCGGCATGCCTGGTGCTGGGCGACAACATCTTCCACGGGGTGGGCTTTACGGGCCTGCTGAAGGAGGCTGTGCGCACGGCAGAAGAGGAACAGAAGGCTACGGTATTCGGTTACTGGGTGAACGATCCGGAGCGCTACGGTGTGGCTGAGTTTGACAGGGAGGGCAACTGCCTGAGCATAGAGGAGAAACCGGCTCATCCGAAGAGCAACTATGCGGTGGTGGGACTGTATTTCTACCCGAACAAGGTGGTGGAGATAGCGAAGAGCATCAAGCCGTCGGCCCGCGGTGAACTGGAGATAACTACGGTGAACCAGCGCTTCCTGGAGGACAGGGAGCTGAAGGTGCAGACGCTGGGACGCGGTTTCGCATGGCTGGATACGGGTACGCACGACTCGCTGAGTGAGGCTTCGACCTTCATCGAGGTGATAGAGAAGCGCCAGGGACTGAAGATAGCGTGTCTGGAGGGCATCGCCTACCGTCAGGGGTGGATTGACTCGGAGAAGCTCCGTGAGCTGGCACAGCCGATGCTGAAGAACCAGTACGGTCAGTATCTGCTGAAAATCATAGACGAGGTGGAACGTACGGGAAACGCAAATTTGTATTGAAAGGATGGAAGTAATAAAAACAGCGATAGAGGGTGTGGTAATCATTGAGCCGCGCCTGTTCAAGGATGCGAGGGGATATTTCTTTGAGTCTTTCTCGCAGCGTGAATTTGAAGAGAAGGTGGGTTCTGTGACTTTTGTGCAGGACAACGAGAGCATGTCGAGCTACGGCGTGATGCGCGGTCTGCATTTCCAGCGTCCGCCGTTTGCGCAGAGCAAGCTGGTGCGCTGTGTGAAGGGTGCCGTGCTGGATGTGGCGGTGGATATCCGCAAGGGTAGTCCTACCTACGGACAGCATGTGGCGGTGGAGCTGACGGAGGAGAATCACCGGCAGTTCTTCATCCCTCAGGGATTCGCACACGGTTTTGCGGTGCTGAGCGATGTGGCGGTGTTCCAGTACAAGTGTGACAACTTCTACCATCCGGAGGCAGACGGAGGTATCAGCATCCTGGATGCGAGTCTGGGCATCGACTGGAAGATTCCGACCGACCGTGCCATCCTGAGCGAGAAGGATACGAAGCATGTGCTGCTGAAGGATTTCGACAGTCCTTTCAGATACTGATAGGGCCATGCCGGGATTACATGAAAATTCTTCATTCTTAACTCTTCATTTTTCATTAAAAAGATGAACATACTGGTAACAGGTGCCAACGGACAGCTTGGCAACGAGATGCGCATCATCGGCCGTGAGAGCGGCGACCGTTATCTGTTTACGGATGTGGTTGCTCCGGAAGGGGTGGAAACGGTGATTCTGGACATAACGGATGTGGAGGCAGTTCGCTCCATGGTGCGCGAACATGAGATAGACTGCATAGTGAACTGTGCGGCGTATACGAACGTGGACAAGGCGGAGACGGACGTGGAGTTCTGCCGCAGACTGAATGCGCTGGCTCCGAAGAATCTGGCGCAGGTGATGAAGGAGACGGGTGGTCTGCTGGTACATGTGTCAACGGACTATGTGTTCGGCGGTGACCCGTATAACGTGCCTTGCCGGGAGGACCAGAAGGGTACTCCCACGGGTGTTTACGGCATGACGAAGCTGGAAGGTGAGCAGCATATTCTGGAGACGGGGTGCAAGCATGTGATACTCCGCACGGCATGGCTTTATTCGGAGTTCGGCAGGAACTTCGTGAAGACGATGCTGAACCTGACGGCCACGAAGCCGCAGCTGAACGTGGTGTTCGACCAGGCGGGTACTCCGACATATGCTTATGACCTGGCTGTAGCCATCCGTACGGTACTGGCGGACTATGCGCCGGTGAAGGATGCGGCAGAATACGGCAAGGGTGGTATCTACCATTTCAGCAACGAGGGTGTGTGCTCGTGGTATGACTTCACGAAGGTGATAGCAGCTCTTGCGGGCCATACGGAGTGTGACATCCGTCCGTGCCACAGCAGCGAGTTCCCGAGTCCGGTGAAGCGTCCGGCCTATTCGGTGCTCGACAAGACAAAAATCAAGGATACTTTCGGCCTTTGTATCCCTTACTGGATGGATTCGCTGAAGGTATGCATGGAAAATATGAAAAACAGTTGATTATGGAATTCAAACGCAATATTATCATCACCGGCGGTGCCGGCTTCATAGGCAGCCATGTGGTCCGCCTTTTTGTGAACAAGTATCCTGAATACCGCATCATCAATGTGGACAAGTTGACGTATGCGGGTAATCTGGCTAACCTGAAGGATATCGAAGACAAGCCGAACTACCAGTTTGTCCGTCTGGACATCTGTGACTTTGACCCGATACTGGCGCTGATGAAGGAGTATAACGTGGACGGCATTATCCATCTGGCCGCAGAGAGCCATGTGGACCGTTCGATCAGGGACCCGTTCACCTTTGCGCGTACGAACGTGATGGGTACGCTGAGTCTGCTTCAGGCAGCCAAGCTTTATTGGGAGAGCCTTCCCGGAAAATACGAGGGCAAGCGTTTCTACCACATCTCAACCGATGAGGTGTACGGTGCGCTGGAGCTGACGCATCCCGAGGGTATCAAGCCTCCGTTCACTACCACGGCTTCCTCTTCGGAGCATCACCTGGCCTACGGTGAGGATTTCTTCTACGAGGATACGAAATACAATCCGCACAGTCCGTACAGTGCAAGCAAGGCGAGCAGCGATCATTTTGTGCGCGCCTTCCACGATACGTACGGCATGCCGACCATCGTGACGAACTGCTCGAACAACTACGGTCCGTACCAGTTCCCCGAGAAGCTGATACCGCTGTTCATCAACAACATCCGTCACCGCAAGCCGCTGCCTGTATACGGCAAGGGCGAGAACGTGCGCGACTGGCTGTATGTGGAGGATCATGCGCGTGCCATCGACCTGATATTCCACAAGGGTACGATAGCCGAGACGTATAACATCGGTGGTTTCAACGAGTGGAAGAACATAGACATCATCAAGGTGGTAATCAATACGGTAGACCGTCTGCTGGGCCGCCGTGAGGGTGAGGACATGGATCTGATAACCTACGTTACTGACCGTCTGGGCCACGACATGCGTTATGCCATCGACTCGACGAAGCTTCAGAAGGAGCTTGGCTGGGAGCCTAGCCTCCAGTTTGAAGAGGGCATCGAGAAGACCGTACGCTGGTATCTGGCCAACCAGGACTGGATGGATAACGTGACGAGCGGCGACTACATGAAGTACTACGAAGAGATGTATAAGGGACGGTAATGGAAAACGGTATGGAGGAAGAAAAGGATATTCGCTGGGTGCAACGGTTCAGTAACTTCCGCAGAGCCTTGAACAGATTGAGGCTGGCTGTAAGTATTGTGTCGGAACAGACAAGCGGGGAGGATGATATGGAACTGGACGACCTGCTGAAGGAGGGATTGATTCAGCGTTTTGAATATACACACGAGCTTGCCTGGAACGTAATGAAGGATTATGCGGAGTATCAGGGATATACGGATATAAGAGGCTCGCGTGACGCATTCCGGAAAGCGTTTGAAATGGGACTGATTACAGACAAGAGCTGGATGGAATCGATAGCTGACCGTAATCGGACCTCGCACAATTATGATGATGAGACTGCGGAAGAGATATATGTGGCGATAGTCGATGTATATTTTTCGCTGTTTGTTGATTTTGAGAAAAAGATGTTACCGCTCTCAGGATTGGAGCCAACTTTGTTTGAATGATGCCATACGGACTGACAGACATAGAACTGCAGAAAGTGGTCGGGGTGTTTGCACGAAATTCCCGGATAGAGAAGGTGATTCTCTATGGTTCGAGAGCCAAAGGGTGTTTCAAACCATTTTCGGATGTAGATATTACTCTGGTAGGGGATGAACTGTCACGAAGTGACTTGAACCGGGTGATGGAGGAGGTGGACGACCTGCTCCTGCCTTATCAGTTTGACATTTCATTGTGGCATAAACTGAAGAATGAAGCGCTGATAAGTCATATCGGAAGAGTGGGTATAGAGATTTATCGGAAAAGATAAGGACGAAGGAAAAATCAGAGCCGAAAACTTGCTGTGTGGAATTCACACATCAGTTTCCGGCTCTGATTCTTTTGTAAAGTGGAAAGTTGTAGAAAATTTGCATGATTAAAGAAAAAACTCTTTCTTTGTCAGAAAGAAACAGGTAATAGAAATATGAGAACGATAAGTTCATACCAGGCAGAAGTATCGGCCTTTAACTTCCGCCTGCTTTGCAGGCATAACTTCTTCTAACTCCCTTTAACTCCTTTTAGGCTTAGTATACCAGTATACAAGAAGGTAAAGGAGGTAGAGGCAATAGATGTAAAAATGAAGAATGAAGAACGAAGAATGAAGAATTTCTGTTACTCATTCATATCGTTAGCCATTACATAAGTATTGGCCTTTAACTTCCGCCAGCTTTGCAGGCATAACTCCCTTTAACTCCTTTACTCCTTTACCTCCAGATAAGCAGAAGTATTGGCTTTTAACTTCCGCCTGCTTTGCAGGCATAACTTCTTCTAACTCCCTTTAACTCCTTCAAAAAATTACAATCCCCTATACTCCCATTCCGCGTCAAAACAGGGACAGGCCTTGTGGATGTCGGCCGTGAGCTGGTAATGGCCCTTGATGACCGCTTTCGGATACAGACGCTTGAGAATCTGGAGGGTGTTGCGCAGCGTTTCGATCTGTGCGGGGGTGCGCGTGTCGTGCGGACGGCCGTCGCTGTCGAGACCGCCTTCGTAACAGATGCCTATGCTGTGAAGGTTGAAACCTTTGGCATGGGCACCCGGCTCGCCCATAGGACGTGTCTGGACAAGGTCACCGTTACGGAGGATGTAAAAGTGGTAGCCGATATCCTTGAACCCCCGCGCCAGGTGGTCGGCGCGGAGGCGTTCTACAGGATAGGGACGGTCACAGCGGGTGGCGCTGCAATGCACTACGAGAAACTTGATTTCACGGGGCAGATAGGTATCTTCTTCTTTCATAGGACAAACTTTACAGGGTTACGAAATGCATGAGCTGATGCCGAGCACCCCCGCTATGGAGGTGGCTACGGCAATGATTACTTTGAGGATGACTCCCCATACGGATTTGGATTTCTGTGTTGACATAGGCTGATTGGTTTAAGGGTTGGTAATTATCGGTCTGAACGGTATTACGGATTGCCGGCCGGCAGGGGCTTACCGCAGGAAACCCCACCGGTCAGGAAAGGCTGTTAAAGTCCGCCGCCGCCTTCTTCACCGTCGTCGGTGCCGGGCTCTGTACTGCTGCTGCCTGAGTCGCTCTTGCTGCGCTCAATCTCGAAGCTTACCGTCTTGCACAGGTTGCGGAGCTCTTCGCCGGGATAGAAGCGTACCCATGCGTCGCGGATGTTGCTGGCCTTGAACTCTTCGGCCGTGGCGGTAGGGGTGAGCGTGCGGGCGCGGAGACTGAAATTGCCGAGGGTGCTCAGTTCGGCAATGTTGCCTTCTTCGAGCACGTGGACTACCTCGATGAGGAACTCGGTGATGCATCCGTGAAGCTCTCCGCGTGAATAGGACGAACGCTCGGATACACGGCGGCAAATCTCGTCCATCGTGACGTTGCGGTTACTCTTGGCCAGCGCGTAATACTTGGCCGGTTCTTCTCTGTTGCTCGGATTGACGCGAGCGACTACTACACATTTTTGTGCCATAATTGAATGATTTAAAGGTTAGTAAAATGTTTACGTTGCAAAGGTAGCATGCGTGTAAAAATGCGTGACGAACAGTGACGAATAGTGACTCCAAAGTTTGTTTATCTGATAAAAAATCAGTAAATTTATAGCTGTTAATCAATGTTTTACAGTTATGATACAAGATGCGGACTTTAAAGTGAGATGTTATGAAAAAGGTGAACTGGCGCAACTTTTCTTCCCGACCCTTAACCGGAAAACGGCCGGACGGAAACTGAAACGGTGGATGGACCGGTGCAAACCGCTTATGGAGGAAATACAGAACGAGGCATATAACCGGAATTGTAGATATTTTTCAGCGAGAGAGGTAAGGGCGATTGTCTATTATCTGGGCGAACCGTAAACAGAGCGGCTTCGGATAAAAAATCAAGGCTGCCAGATTGAATACTGTAATATAAAAATACACTCTTTCACTTATTTTAGTTTATTCAAAACGACAGCCCTGATTTTTGACGGTAATCTGTAAATCAGAACGTTACCGATACTCTCTTTCTCTTGTTTCTGGGTTTCTGCCAGCTGTGCCAGTATTTTTCCAGACTTTGTATCTGTGTGATAAAATAAAAAATGAAAAAATTGCATTAACATATTTTATTTTTTGAAAATATAAAAGTACAGAACAAGCTGGCGTGGCTGGCAGAAAAATCATAAACGGTGCATATTTATGAATATCACTCCGGGGCGGGTTTTTCCGCGCTTTGGTCGAAGATATCCGGAGTGTCAGTATATTTTATTTTCTTGTGCTCTTCGATGCTGATGCGTACTGCCTGGAAGCCGCGCTGATTGCCGTTGCGGGTGTAGTGGAAGCCCATGCGCTCCATGGCGTGACAGATGCGGGCGGGACTGAGGCGCTGACGGTAATGCAGGTGTATCTCCTTCAGAATGGAGGCGGTAGACACGAATTCGCAGAGCTCGCCGTAGTGTGGCTTGCGGAAGAACATGTTCACGAACTCCATTTCGAGATTGGGGGCTTCGAAGTCACGGTTGTGCTTTTCGAGGAGGTTGTTTTCTTCGTCGTCGAGAACGTGCCTGTAACCGGTGCGGATAAGGTGGAGGGCCTGCGCGTACATCCCTTCGTGGGGAAGGGGGTGCTCAAACGGGGCCGGGATGCTGTGGATGAAAAAGGGTATCCAGCGGCGGTTGCCGGTATCGTCGGTGAGGAAGTGACGGTTGTTGCCGGTTGCACAGAACGAGGCCTGATGAGGTATCTCGGTCTTGTAGCGCGCGTAGGGCAGGCGTTCCTTGATGTCGGGAGCGGAGGTGAGGGCTTTCAGCCGGTTCAGCTCGGCGGGGCTCATTGTGTCGGTCTCTTCGATGCAGATCAGTGCCATCTCGCCGATGGAGAGGAGGTCGTCCTTGCTGATGTGGCTGCTGTCGACCTTCAGCATGAAGTAACTGCTCAGCTCGGGCGGAAGGAGGTTGCTGAAGAACGTGGTCTTATAGATGCGCTGGCGCCCGATGAAGGTGAGAATGTTGTGATTCACGAACCGGGGATTGAGAATGCTGGCTACCATGCTGACAAACCATTTCTTGAACAGGCGGTTGAACAGTGCCTGGTCTTCGGCATTGATGGAGTTGCTCACGTTATGGATGTAGTCGGTGCCGTCCCACGGGGCAAGGCGGTCAAAGTATTCGAGGAAGGGGTTGTAGAGGGGTACGAACTCTGATCGGATAAGGGCCTGAAGGCGGGTGAACGAGCAGTAGTGTCCTGATTCGAGGAAGCGTATCCACAGGGTGTTGGCCGTATTGTCGTCGACGGGCAGAAAGGAGGTGTCTTCGTTGGCCGGGCGGTATTCGAGCCGTTGCTTCACAATGTTGTAGCGCATCTCGTAGGTGGAGTTGACAAAGTCTTTCATCTGCTGGATGCTGCATTGCAGATGGCGGTCGGCATGCGGGCCGTCGGAGAGTGTTTCGGTGCCGAACTCTTCGGTGTGGGCATATACCGAGCGGACGATGCTGGCGAGCTGGTTGCTGTCATAATCGGTAAACCTGTCGGTTACGAGGCGGAGTGCTTCTTCTTCGGTCACTCCGTAGCGGTTCAGGCGGTAGAGGAGCTGTGAGACGTATTCGTTGTAGTGGCCCGGTTCGTATCGCAGCTCACCTTGGGCCAGACGGGCTTCGGTTGCACGGAAGGCTTTCTCGGCCGAGAACTTGCGGGGACGTCCTTTTTTGGCCTCCTTTGCCGGTGCCTTGAATTCGAAGGGTTCGGCATCGGGGTTGTACCAGGCTTCGGGGTCGTGACACAGGTAGGCCAGACGCGTGGGATTGCTGCATTTCATGTCGGTAGGTACGCCGAGCAGTTCCGCAAAATAGAGGTTTCCCTGTTCGAAGGCTTTTTTGTGCAGGCTGATGTCACGGTTGGTGCTGCGGAAGAAGATGCGCAGGCCGCGTGAAATGGTGGTATGGCAGAGCAGCACATGGCTGTCGGCACGGAGCTTCTGCAGCATTCCGTCCAGCTGTTCGGACGGAACATCGTCTACGTCGGCCATCAGGATACCGGTATAGGCGGTTACGTTGTTGCGCTGGTGGCCGTCTTTGCACAGTGTGCTCGGAATGATGGCGGACGAGTAGTCCTTGATTTTGCGGGCATCGTTCTGGAATCCGTTTTCAAGGTTGAAGCGGTACTTTTCGGTCATCTCCCGGAACTTGTCGGAAGTGATGAGTTCATATACTTTACCGAATGGTATTACTGCGGGATTTTTGTCCCATTTGTTTGAGAGTATGGTTATGAAATTTCCCTCTCTTTCAGTTACTTTGTTTTTAACCATAGTATTTGACTGTTAAGTAAATTCATGTCACGAATGTAAACCGTTTTTTTGTAAATTCCAAGAACTTGAAACCGGGATGGCCGCACTGTGCAAACTTGAAAGCTAGCTTTCAAAAATAAAGCTAAATTTTGTATCTGAAAGTTAAACGGGCGTTTTGAGTTACAAAATGGCGGGGATAAACAGAATTACGGTCAAAAGGAGAGAGCGGTAAGCTGATATGATTTACGATACGTGTAAGACTAAGAGTCAGAAGATATCCGGATGTATGGTGGAGTCATGAAGGTGTGAATACAGAGTGAGATTTCAGGTGGAAAAGTGGAATTTGGCAACCTGTGAATACAATAAAATAATAGCGACTGCAGCTATTGGGATATAGTGACAGTCGCTATTGTTATGTAACTGATACTTGTAGCTTACTTATCTATGTACAAGTCGAATTAGTTTTTTATATTTATATAATTTCCAGAGAGTGAACCTTCATTACCCAATTTGATGGAATATCCCTGTCCGTCTAGAGTATAACCATCAGGAATAGTCAGATTTTCCGTTAGTTTACTCCAATCTATAGACGTATAAAGATAAATTGTTTTACCTCCGTCTTTGCAATATAAATCAAGTGCATCTGTATCGACCGGATTGCCTTGCAATATATCCAGCAAGGTTTCTGCGTCTTCTTGCGTATATATACCGGCTCTATGGTGAGAGACATACTGTTCGTTTTCAGTACTCCAGTCCACAATCTTACAGCCTAATCCTATACCGCCTCCATCCTGAATGCCAATCTGCAGTTTCATATACTGCCCGGCCTTAAGTTCTTGTATGTCTTTAAGACCTGCCAAAGATCCGAAATAAAGTTTTTTCACGTTGTCAATGGTAGCTTCTACTGTGAAGTATCCTAATTGTGTATGGTCGGGCTGACTGTCTACATCTTCCTGAGTGCCAAACTCGAAAGGTAATACGTATAATACTGACTGATCATCATTTATTATACTGCCATCATTGTCCTTCTCAATTTTACTCCAATTCCATGCAATGCCCAGATTGGTATCTGTATTCGATGGGTATGAAGTTGTCCATATGTCTTCACCTGTACCTGTATTTTTCTTCACATCAAATTCGGCAGATTTATACAGATTAGGGAATGTAATTATACATTCATCAACTTGAGTCTCGTTTTTGTCTGTATCAATGTGTGTCACACTTTCCAAAAGTATTTTGGCTATCGGTCTGTGAAACAATAATTTTACATAAGAACCTTGCTTGGAAAATTGCACAGGACCTTCTTTGGCTACGATAAAGGTTTCCAAACCCGTATCTCCCTTTGTTCCGAAAGTTACGGTTCCACGGGTAGGATTGGCTGCATCCATTTGTACGCCGCCCTTAAAAGTGTTTTCAGCGGTAACACTTGGGTATGTCCATGCATAAAAAGTATGCTCACTGTCCTGATTTGTCCATTTCAACGGGGAGCCTCCTTTATTGGCCAAGCGTCCTTGTACACCATCGTCTGCTACATAATCAGAAAAGACATCATTGTAGTTATCTACAGATTTACATATTTTTATATCACCAAATTTAGCGTCTGTAGAACTGTTTATCAATACATAATCGTTATCATAATCTGGCTCACTGCTACTGCGTGACACCAAATCACCGACACTTACCATTCCTTGGAAAAGGACCTCGTTCCCATTTTGTGAATCTCCGTCCATATCCATCTTGTTACAGGATGAAAGCCATCCTGCGAACAAGATATATATCATACAATATTCAGTAATTCTTCTCATTGTTTGCGAATTTTACTCATAACTAATATTACCTATTTCGTCTATTTCCTTGTTGGCTCCCGTGTTATGACAACTGTTGCCAGGCATGTAGTCTTTATCGGAGCGTCCGGCAAATTTTCCTTTATAGTATCTGGAGTTCTTATCATAAGGCAAGTCGGTAATAATATCTGCTCTGGCATCTACATCCTGAACAGTTTTTACATTATATATTTGTCCGAAAACTCCTCCTAAGGCATAAAAGGCATTATCATACGGTTTGAAACCGTCTTTGTAGTCATGACCATTTACCTTGCCCATGGATTTAGAAGATGTTATTGAGGTTGCACTATAAACATATCCAACCAATCCTCCCGTGTAAGAACGTCCTTCGCCATTAGTAGTTTCGTTGATGGGGAAAGCCAGCCCTCCGGTAACGTCACAGGAAACTACGGAATTGGATAATGATACATCTGATTTGCCGTCTGTAGTACCTCTAATCATACCGATGAGTCCACCGGTATACATCAGTATTCCCTGGGTATTGGCAGATGTAACTCTGGCTTTAATCATGCAGTTTTCAGTTCTTCCGGTAGAAAGTCCTATCAATCCTCCAACATAGCGGTCGCCACTTGTGATTTTATCAAAATCAACAACTCTGCAGTCACAAATAACATCTATACTTAAATCATTATTATAATCACTTAACAATGATATGTTGGATACATGGCCTGAAGATTGACCAATAAGGCCACCTATGTGGATTCGTGCGGGAGCATTTTCTGAAGTTACTTCAACTGTTATTTTTCCTCCAAATTTTACATTCTGAATTTTGCCGTTGTTAGTACCCAACAAACTGCCAACATCACATATTTCATGAATAGTAGCAGGTTTCTTTATAATGGATATGTTTATCAGATGTAAATTGCTTATTTCTGCTGAACTGTTTGATATTGGTGCCAGAATACCTGCCGAAGAATCTTTATCATCACTAATTTCTGCACAATATAGTCCTAAATTACGGACTACACCATTTACTTCTGTAAAAAGTGAAGAATTTTTGATATTCTTAATGTAATGATACTTTCCATCAAAAACAGTACCGTTGGGAAGAGATTGGGCTTTGAAACTGTTATTTTGAAAGTCTACATCTTTTAGCAATACTGTTCCATCTCCATCTTTTGCGAGTATAATCGTACCGTTTTCGGTAACATATTCATTTCCATCATGAATAGCCTTCAGTAACGCGTTAATTTCAATTTCCGTAAGCTTGATATCCGGACCATCCGGATCTGTCCAGCCGTCTCCCTCATCAGCTTCTTCCACATTTCCTGAGCCTGCTCCTATAGTCAGAGTATATGCTTTATTGCTTTCCAGATTTGCTAATCCTTCAACATCTGTAAATATCAGGTATGGCAATCCGTAAGGATAAGTGATTTTCATGTTACTATAGTCGCCAGGAGCAAGATAAAATGTTACACTTCCTTTTTCATCACTTGTTCCTATGACACGATTCTCCTGACCTTTAAGCAAATCGTCTCCTGCAGTAATAAAATCGAATTTTAGGGATTCAGAACCATTTTCTGCTTCTTTATTTCTTTGTAGTGAAAAGGCATCCTTTAAGTTGTCCTTTTGCAACCAGAACTCTTTTTGGCCTTCTTTCAATCCATTGATTGTCAACTTTGCACAGAGATGTTTAAAATCAAGTTCTACTGCTGCACCATAATTTACATTCTCTATCTTTGCATATACAGGATCGGCTTCATTACGGAGTTCATCAAGCAGACGCTTGATCTCTGCTTCCAAAATACCGGAAGAGTGAGATATGTAATATGCTTCAAAAGTTGCAAAATCAGCATCCCAAGGCCAGGACATGGGTTCTCCATTATCACTGTCTTCTTCTCTGGATATCCATTTGCCGTCTTTCAGCTCGAGACAATCATATTTTGTTACAGTCGTTTTATCCAGCAGCGTAAAGACGGCATTAATATGGATGATATCGCCTTCTTCAAATTCAAAGCCTTCTTTTTTTACCTTGCTGTCAGGTGTATTGGCTGAATCTATCATATCAGAAACATTCATCACAAACTCTATGGGTAAAGCTTTCCCATTACGGTCACGACTTTGTTCCTCGGTCATAAAATCATTGGTACATCCATATATTAATGTAACCAACAATACTAATGAAAGCCATTTACTCTTTTTCATAACATAGTATTTTTTAATCTTTTGTTCAGAAGATAATTGCAGAATATTTATTATTCGTGCAAGTTACATTATCAGTTCTTTGTCCTGTAAGTCCATCTACTGATGAGCTGATACCTATCAGCAGACCACTTACTTCATTACCGGAAATTGTTCCTCCGGTGGCATCTCCGACAAGTGCCCCTACGGGTCCTTTCGTTTCTATATGGATTCCTATTATGTCGCAATCAGTCAATTCTCCTGCGGTCATTCTCAGCGCTAATGTTCCGATAGGACTTGTTTGGTCGGATAGGTACTTGAACGTTTTTATATTTACATTGGTTAGCTTTCCTCCTTCTATCAGGTCTACAAATGGTACTTTAAGATTAAGAAGTGTATGGTTCCTTCCATCAAACGTATCGCCGGAAGCCAGGAAATTTACCAAATATGTCAAGTTGGCATTACCGGCAAAAAGATTGCTACAGTCTATATCAGCATTGAGTTGGAATTTCCATTTACCTTCTTTCATTTCCCCAAAATCTTTTAATATTTCAATCAGTTGCTTTTTTGCTTCTTCTGTTACTTCTTCAGCTGTATAGCTGTTATAAGCTGTAATCCACTCTTCAAATTCTTGCGGAGTATCTATACCGTATTCACCACCTAAAGATATATCTCCTCCATCACCCCAATTCTGAATCTCGTAAGGCCAAATTGTAGGTGTTGTACCTTCCATATAGATATTTATGGGATAACGTTTGCCTGCACTCATTGTCTTGATGTTATCCGGCAGTATCTTTTGCACCTTTCCATAATTATCATTCATTTCTATATAGTCAATAATATCGCCATAGGGGAGAATGGCAGAATAGCATACCGGTATTATTTGGGCGTCTTCTCCTTCTGTAAATGATACATTTTCTCTTCTTTTAGCAATGATTTTCTTGCTTTTCGAATTGTCTTTCAGAAGGCTGAAACTAAAGCTGTCGTTATTTTTTTTCACAGATGCCTTATATCCTGATTTTAAAACGATAGCAACTTCATTCGTTTCATTCGCAGCTGCTTCTTCAAACCCCGTACCCGGAATGATGATAAGCATAGAAAGCGCATGTCTGAAAGTTAAATAAATTCTACCATTTGATATGGTAGCACCATTGGCTATAAGGAGATCCTCAATCTCATTATCATTGGAATAAATGTTTATATCATCATTGTTGCTTGCTTCATATGGGTAATATGAAAAAATGTTACCAAAGTTATTAGCATAATTACCGCTCAGTTTGTCACTGGTGAAACAGTTTCCTGTAGTGTTGTATACTAATTCAAAATTGCTATATCCATTTTCTGGGTTTCCTTTTTCATCCCGTATAGAATAGAAGCCTATGGCATCACCCGCTTCAAAGCTTTTTTTGGAATCGAAATCATCGTTACCGTTTGCTCTGGAATGTACAACCTCGGCATTTTCAATTTCTGCAACGAATTCCAATAGTCTTTTGTTATTGGAGTCCTCTGACCATTCGTCAGCATTCTGACAGCCGCTAAACAAGACGGTAGCCAGAAAAAGAATCCATCCATATTTCATTGATTTTTTCATAAATACATCTGTTTATAATTAGTTACCGTCAGTATTGGAGGTATCATCAACTAAATCTGTTTTGACTGTTTTTCCATAAATTTTATATCCATTAAAATTTATATCAAAATCATCATCCTTGAATTTGATGAAATTTTCTCCTTCATTTCCAACATTCTGGTATAGTGTAAATTGCCATTTGTCATCAGTCTCATTCTTAGTTCCATATTTCAGCAATACGGCTTCATCTTTAGAATCTGCATTGTAAGCACCAACCAAGGCTTCATAGTCTTTCTCTGTATAAATTCCTCTTTGTTTACTTATAATGCCTATGGTTCCGACGTCTTCCCATTTTTTTACCCATACAGGCATAAAAATCAATTCAAGATCTCCTACATTCTCGGATAAATTTGCACGTAGCGTAAGGTGTCTGCCGGCTATGAATCCAGACATATCTATAGGTTTCCCGCTATTTTCATCTCCATCTATCATATAATGTGTCAGCTTACCTGCATATGTAGTGTTACCGACTTTTATTTCCAGCTCTGGCCAATTATCCTGATTGAACTGTTGTGGCGGGAAAATCCATGATGAAATAGTATATTTGTCACCGTCCTGTTGTAATCTGCCCTCAAATAATTTGATTGCGGACCAAACTGGATTTTGGGCAACAGAAACTGTGCCATTGGTCCGGTCGAACTTTTCAGGTTGATTTATGACATTCTTTAAAGTTATTATAACATCATTGTCTTTTAAGTTAATGTTGCTTTTTACGTATATCTCCAAAGATATTTTCGACATTTTATGTGAGAGCTGCATGTTAATATTAGTACCAGCTTTATTAACTACGGTTTTGCCATAAACTATGTCCAAATAGGAGTTTTCTTCAGTTATGGGGGCTGCCTGATACGCTTTATCATTTAAGCTTATGGTGCCACATGTTTCATTATTTTCAACATTGTCAAGAGTAAATTCGTATTTTTTTGCATCATTGGCGGCAACATCATTCCATTTCAGAAACTGATATGCGTCTGCATTATCATCGGCTTTCACCAAAGGATAACCTATGCCACTTTCAAATTTTGTGATACAGACTTTCTTTCCGCTATTGGTATTATAAGTGAAATAATATGTGCCATTTTGTATCTGCTCATTTTCTGCGCGTGAGGACAATTCACCTATAGATGCAGAAAGACATATTGTTTCCTCATTAGGCATAATCCCGTTTTGCTTCGTACAGCCAGAAAAGAGCAAACCGGAAAATGCAGTTACAAGAAAAACTGTTTTATACGTATTCATATCTTCATTAATTATTGATTAAAGTTTTGGTAGGTGTCAGATCAATTTCAGTATATGCATTATCCCATGGTATGATTTGGGCACTGATTAACACCGGATTTGATGTATCTTCATTATTGCTAAGTTTGAGGACTGTAATATGAGCCTGTGTCATTTCTATTGCCGTGTTGGGCTTAAATATATATTCTTTGTCTTCAATTATTTGTTTCTTATCACTGTCTACTCCTACAATTGTTCTTATTGTAAGTTCTACCAATGGTTTATCCTTTTCAATTATTTGTGTAGGTACAATGGCAGCAAAAGAGCAATAAAGTTTTCCATCTTCTGTCTTGTCTGTGCCAGGCAGTCGGTACATTTTAATTACTCCATCCTTATTTCCCTTACCTTTTACAGTTCGGAGACCGTCACTTCCTATGGATGCCGCATAATCGATTTCATATTCAACCTGCATGTTATTCAGACGTATCTCTTTAATGGTAGTTTCTGTTATCTCTTCTCCGTTATATGTGTTGTCAGGGAATCCGCTATCAGTATCTTCATCTGCAATAGGAAGTTCTATCTCTACACGTACCATAGAGAAGACGTGCCAGAATTTGAGACGGAGCAAATTGTAACGTTCGCTTAATGGCTTTCGTGTATGAGCCAGAAGCAAATCTGCAGACCAGAAGTTTTCTTGATTGCTTTGATCTGTTGCTATTTTTGTGAAAGGTTCGTATTTCATAGGATAACAGGCCGCTTCGAATACGAAAGCGCTTGATGTAGGAACAATCTTATCCCAATCAAAACCGGAACTTTCATCAATTAAATCTCCTGGATCTGTTGCTCCTTTTTTATAAGGGAAGAAATTAGCTCCTGTATCATCAGTATCTGTGTATATATATTCACGATAATCTCCGTCATCGGAAAAATCCGGTGTACTGTAATTTACAGTATTGACAACTCTGATTCTTGATCTGTTTTTAATGAAATTATCATGTTTATAATATTCATCAGCTTTGCTTGTTTTGTTGTTTCCTGCAATGGTGGCACCAATCAGCACCTTGGTTTCCTGAACATGTTCAGAAAATTCGTCAGAAGAATGGCAAGCTGTCATTAACATTATCAGTGCAGGAATCGATGTCTTTATTATATACTTTCTCATAATTTCAAAACATTATTTTTTTTCCTCAATAGATCCAGAAACAGGGTCATTATCTTCCCACGGATTAATCATTCCATAAATACCATGTATGATTTCTATCTCATTCAAGTTTTTTACTACTATTGTTATATTTACATGGGTATTTCGGAATAGGGAATTCAATGGCTTATTGTTGCTGCTGATCTGTAAATCGCGGATACGGTCATTTGTTTCATCATTACCGCTTCCTAAATTGATACTTAAAGAATAGCTCTGTTTCCCATCAACAATATATTTGCTTTCGGGTACATAAACAGCAGGAAAACTGTATTCGTGCCCATTCTCAATTACTATACGTTCTTCGATACCTGTATCGTAAGGTGCGTGTTCTGCCATATCAGGAATTTCATACGAACGAATGATTTCACCATTTTCCAATTTTTCCAGCCAGAACTTATCTTCTTTCCCTTCAGTATTTTTGACTATGGGATAAAGGTAAGATTTGTCTGCTATCTGATTGATGGTTAATCCAGAAACGCCAAGCTTTTTAGAATCAGGCATCTCGTTTTTTATAGTAAAGGTAAATTTTGTAGTCGCATATGCTACGTAAAGAGTTCCACAATCCTTATTTTCATCTTCTACTCTGAATTCATAGCACGAAGACATTGGCAAATATTCTGTTTTGCTCAAATATTCCGATGTAATACTTATATTTTGCTTGATTCTCTCTTCCAGACCATCATTGTTTGCAGGATCTAAATCACTAAGTCCTTCTACATTGGCCAGAAGATAAATCTTTTTGTTATTATTCTTGGAAACCTGGAATGTCCTGTTGGATATTTGTTCAACTCCAGACTCTTGTTCTATCAGATCGTTGTATTCTACTTTTCCTTCTCCGTCGATAATAATCACTCGCAATGTTTTGATCTTTTCTTTTTCCGGCAGAGCAGTTTCCGTCCTCGTGCTTACACTGAAATTAGCAGCCACATTCATGGTCAGTCTAATCTTGTCGGATGACATATCACTTACATCATCCTTCGTATCGCATCCGGTCCAAAGCAGTAGGATGCAACACCCTATTACTTGTAATATTTTCGTTTTCATTTGAGCTCTATATTATCATTTTTAACCTTCCAATCATTGATAACTATCTGTACATCATGCCAAGTATAGTCGTTGAGCAAGAAGATGATAGACCACAGATTTTCTCTATCCAGATATTCCTGATCGCCCATTCCTGAGTATTTTTCACTCTTTAACAGAAGCAGATATTTTATGAGTGGAATATCAACTACGTTTTCCTGTTGTTGATGGCTGTAAATTACCAGTCTGGGTTCGTTGGTTGTCATGAGTCTGGAAATAGAGAACTCTGCATAGGCTACCGAAACAGTTGTACCTTGTCCGGATTCTCCGGCTACAAGATCGTCTCCGCTTGTCCAAGGACTGTAGGTTAGTCTTTCTCCGTCGGTAATCAGGGAATTATCGGCTGCAAAAAGGTAATTGTTGTCGGTTATGGATATGGTGAAGTCATTGATATCCAATGGATCTGATGAGGAATCTGCTTGCTGTAGCACGATACGCAGATTATTGGTGTTCCTTTTCAGATACAGCGTAATGTCTCTGTAGAGTTCTCCCTCGACAGTAACATCCAGAGTACCCCAAAAGAAATCATGCAACTGTACATTTGAAGTATTGCCTTCTTTGTTCATTACTACATTGAGATCGCTCAGCTTGGAACCTTTAGCCGGTTCTATGACAGGCGAAAATGAATGTTTCTCACAAGCTATACCTCCATATGCCACGAAGCGGTAGTCTCCCTCCGGAAGATCGATTACCATACGATAGTTTTCATTTTTCAGAACATCTGATTCCTCGGTGATAGTCTGGACATAGTTGCCGTCCTTGTCGTATATATATAAGGTGAGGCAATCTATCTGCTCTTGAAATGCATCTGCGTATTCCATATTATAATCGAACACGAAACGCATAGAAACACCTCTCGGACATGGGGAAAGAGACTCTTTGATGCAGGAAGTCAATAGGGTCATCAATACTGTCAGGCACAATATAATATTACGTTTCATATTTTTCATGATTCTATTATTTATCATTATTTATTTGTTACTCTTCAATGGTTAATTCATAATCCTGTACAACCCAAGGCAAGACTTTTACCGATACCATAATACGTGGCAATAAGTCTTTTTTGTCAGAAGGATAATCATCAGGATATCCAAAATTGAAAATGCCATCTATGCTTAATTTATAGATGTTGTTACGCACTACTGCATATTTCATAGGACACAGGAATTTATCGTCCATGGGGTCGTCTATTCCATTATCGTTGTGTATGTTCCAATAGAAATAATAGTTCTCATAAATACCATTGGTGGGCTTGTATACGGTAAATCCGGCCTCTTCGTATGAGAGCTTGTCATTTTCTACAGCATAGCAGGCTACTCTTAATTGTTCATTTGTTTCTCCTGCCTTTTTTGTCATACTCCATGTTCCATACAATATGTTGTCGAATACATATATAGGTTCTTCTGCTTTCTCAAGGGCATTTTTCATTTCCTGGCTACAATTTTCTCCCGGTATTATCTTTCCCTTAAACACTATACCGGTAGAAATCTTTCTATCTTGGGAAATAACTGTCGGAGCCGTATTTTCGGCAATGTATCTCCATATATGATATCCACGGGTAATTTCATCATCGTCACCCCATACATTATCTTCTTCGTTTTCGGTAATAGAAGAAAGATTATCCCATATCCATGAATCCGGATCTTCCATATTGCTATAGAAATATTCATTTTTTGAAGACCAATTCTCTAAATCCATCTTATATCGGGCATCTGTATCTATTACGAAATTTTCACCAGTTTCTTCACCGCAATAATTTATATTAGTGATACCTTCGTCACCTACACGCTTGACATAGTAGAAGTTTTTGCTGGCATTTATAAAAGCTGCATCCGTAAGCTGAATCAGGACTTCCGGATTATCAGTTTTATCAATATCATTCTTATCTGATGAAACAGGGTACTTGTTTTCTTCACGAATCATCTTATAGTCGAAGCGGGCAACAGTGCGTTCCACTTCCAGTTCTTTTTCTCCGAGCAGAGGAAATGGGGTGGAAATCGAACGATAATCGCTCCAATTGTCTGGTAATACGGTTTGATAGGAGCGAGCGTTCGACATAAGAAAATGTCCTGATTCCCATGCCGGGTCATTGTTGAAACCGGTCAATGTATAAATTTTGTCAATAAAGTATTCTGGCAGTGTACCGTCAGGGGTATTTTTTGCCAGTGACTTCAGTTCTTCTGTTGGATTACAGAAGGCATATACATTGAGAGTCTCTCCGGTATGATTCTTTACAAGACGGAATGGGATGCCAATGACATAATTCCTGTGTTCTCCCTTTATGGAAGATGCATTTTCCAAAATTCCAGCAGCAATATTCCTGTTGTCGTCGTCAGCCAGTACGAGTAACACCTCAGAAACAATCGTTTCTGATTCCTTACCAGGCTCTGTAACAACATTGTCACTGGGGGTACGTGTTCCCGTCTTGGCTGAAAATGACATGGCCATTTTCAGATATACGTTTTCTTCTTCCTGCACTTCACCAAAAGGTGGAGTAGGTGAATCTGGCTGATTTTGACAAGCTGCCACACCTAATATTACACATCCGACAAATAAACATTTAAATATCCATTTCATAATAGTCTATTTCTCTATGTTTGACACTCTGTCTATTCTACGCAGACATTCATCTGCTTCCTTTACACCGGCTTTGCCAGCTTTTTCTACATAATGGCGTGCAGTAGCATAATCCTTTTCTAATGCGAACAACAATCCTCTGGCATATTCAGCCTCCGGACGTTCGCCTGCTTTTTCAAGATATTTGCGTGCCGCTTTCAAATCACCTTGTGACATTGCTACATTGGCTGCATTGATATTTGCACTTTCATCCTGTGGATATAGACGCACCATCATTTCTATCAGCTCATTATACTCAGGACTTCCTTGTTCGTATGTAGCAGCTATCTGATATATTTCAGAAAGATTAAGTTTTCCCGGAGAAGTAACAAATAAACGTTTTATCTGTTCTATATCCGTATACGAACGTACGATGTATTCTACGGCATAATCTGAATGTCTTAGTGCAGGATAACATTCGCGCAACAGGAATTTGTATGATTCCGGATATTTTGTTTTTATAGCCCATTCTTTCTTGTCAGGTTCCATATCTTTTGCAATCCATTCTAGAATCTTGTCCTTGTCTTTCAGATCTGAAGCTCTGACGTATTTTTCCAATCCTTTCCAATCTTCCGGTTCGTATGAAGTGGTAAATATTTCGGATGGGAAATCATACAATTCCTGTACATATTCCTTTAGGGCCTGGGTTCTTCCTTTTGCCAATCTGGTATTGTTACTGTATGGACTTTCAGGAGAAGCAAATCCTTTGATTCTAATAGAGGTGATTTTCGTATCAGGATCATTTTTAACGACATCTATAGTCTTGATAATTTTGTCAAGTTCTTCTGTATTTCTTCTGTATTCAGGATATATTACAGTTTGACTTACAGGGAAATCGATAAATGCAGTTCCTTTTAAGACTCTGGTTTTCTCTACAGGAGGTGGAGTAATGTATACAAATAAAGGTTGAAAATTTCCCCGAAGCATGTCGCTGTGATTATATATCAGATCTCCACATCCGCATACATCTTCACTAATCATGAGGTCGGCATTCTTCATCCATGGTTCAAATGGTATACTGGCTTCATAGTGGATTGTAGAAAGATCTTTCTTACGGAAGAAATAGCGTTTCTTATCAACAGAATCATTTCGCAAACGGTAATAATATCTGTTACGTCCAGCGATTGTGATGTCAGGTAACTTCCTGATATTACCCTCTTCATCTATCAGTTCCAGATTGAGGATAACTTCTAGATTAGACTTGATGTCAAGTTCTTCCACATCCATATACATACTGACAAATAAAAGTTTGTCGTTCATCACCAAATCAACCGAACGTACGGTAACTTGTTCGTTCAGGATAGAGATTTGTGCATTCGCTCCTGATACAAACCATAGAAACGTGAAAAATATTGATAATAATTTTTTCATTGTGGACGGATTTTTAGAATACATAAATTAAATTGACAGCACCTTTGGTGGGACCTACGTAATGGTGTCCACCACTATCGAGTTTCTCTCCGCAAACTGCACACGGAAAACAATCATATCGTGCATAAGAGTAACCAAACCCTAGCTCAAATTCAAGATTCCAATGTCTGGATAAAACCAAAGAATAACCATAGGCAACTCCAGCTCCGGCAAACCATCCCTGATAGCGTTTGTCTGACAGCTTAGAGAAGTCGGTACCTAAAAATTTGATATCGTTTTCAAGATTACCGATATTAAACTCTCCTCCATGGATATGGAATCCTATAAAATGCCCTATAAATTTGTTACAAAACCAATATCTTACCTCAGGCTGGACGAGCCAGTGTTTCCATTGCTTACCACCTGACATATTCCAGTCGTTATAGTTCCCGGAAATATCAAATGTTAATTTTTCTGTTAATCCAAATTCTACGCCTGCATTTATTGTTGCAGTTGCATCATAAAGAAGATTTGTTTTGACTGCTATGTTCTGACCTTTTATACTTATACACAGAAACAATCCTACTATTAATAATGCCGAAATTTTAAATTTCCTATTCATACATGTTTATTCTTGATGATTATAATTGTTAATACACGAAAGTAGGTTACAGTTTGTTTTTACTTACAAAAATAAGACAAACCGTGTTCGTTAGAGATATGACCAGACAGGTCATAAGTGTTCCAAAAATCATAGTTCAATTTATCCATAGGCAATGAGTTAGTTAAATCTAAATACTTTATTGTAAAATAATCATATATATTACTGTTGCAAATATATGAAATTTGATATAATTACTACAAAAATAGAAATCTAATATTAAAAAGCAAAGAATGGATGTATAATTTTTTATTATTATAACTGTCTGGAGAATTTTTACCATTTTGCTGGTTGTCTTACACCTTCATTTGTTCTGATATTAACAGTAAGGTCTGTTTGATTCAATATATGCATACCTTTAAAAGAATAGAGAAGTATATGTTTCCTAAATTGTTATAAATATGTCGGTTAAAATGAATAAAAATACGGATAGACTGCTTTATATAATAGGTATTATTGTTTATGAAAACGTTTTTTTAGACAGCTGTTTCATAAATTGATAGGATGAATATGACTGTATATTCACTATTTTGCTGTGTGCGCAAACATATTTTGCAGCCTGCTTCTTGTATATTTTAGATTTTTTTGCTAATATTGCCTAAAACAAAGACCTTGAAAAAAACTAATCTTTAGGGCTATCGGGTGAAAGAAGGAAGGTCGTTTTAATAAACGGTTGAAAGAATGTGAGATGGAGATCTTGAATGCAAAGGTCAGCGGAAAACTTCCTGCCGGAAAGAGATGATGAATACCTACAAGACAAAAAGGGCCGATGTGAAAAAAGAGTCTGAATAGTCTGGTTAAATCATTATATCCATTGAAGTAACTGTGCTCTTCCTGTTGATGAATGAATATTCATTTAACTAAATATAAGAGAACTTTATGAATGGAGTAAATTTTGCAAAAAGAATGGGGACAACTCTGATTTTGGGGTTGTGTTGCCTGTTAGCCTTTGCACAAGGGAAAACTGTAACCGGTACGGTGACCGATGCTGCCGGTGAACCTCTGATTGGAGTAAGTGTAAAAGTGAAAGGTGCCCAGCAAGGGGCCATTACCGACTTTGACGGAAAGTTCAAGTTGGATAATATCGGTCAGAACACAACACTTATATTTTCGTATGTGGGATTTATCTCACAGGAAGTAAAAGTGGGTACGCAGTCAATGTTGAACATAACATTGAGAGAGGATACACAGAGCCTGGAAGAAGTGGTAGTGATTGGTTACGGCTCGGTAAAGAAGAAAGATATTACGGGTTCTGTGGCAACCGTGAATTCCGATGCGTTGGTAGCGGTTCCGGTAGCTAGCGTAACCGAAGCGCTGACCGGTAAGCTTGCCGGTGTGCAGATTACCACTACCGAGGGTTCGCCCGATGCCGAAATGAAGATCAGAGTGCGTGGTGGAGGTTCTATCACACAGAGCAATGACCCGCTTTATATTGTAGATGGATTCCCGGTAGAGTCTATTACCGATATTCCGGCTACCGATATTGAAGATATCACCGTGTTGAAGGATGCCTCTTCGACAGCCATTTACGGTTCACGTGGTGCAAACGGTGTTATCATTGTTACTACAAAGAGCGGTAAGGAAGGAAAAATCAGCGTAAACTATAACGCTTATATCAGCTACAAGAAACTGGCCGACAAACTGAATGTACTGGGTTCGGGTGACTATGCGCGCTGGCAGTATGAGCTGGCCATGCTTGAGAATTCTACCAAGCCGAATGAAATCAATCCGGAATCATATTCCAAGTTCTTCGGAAACTGGCAGGATATCGACCTGTATAACGATGTTGCGACCAACGACTGGCAGGATATCGTGTTCGGACGTACGGGACATACGTTCAATCATAACCTGAGCCTGACAGGCGGTTCGGACAAGATGAAGTTTTCTTTCTATTACTGTCCGCTAAACCGTAAAGTAGTGAGTCCAACTCCTTGATATGCAGAAATTGGGCTTACTATTTGTATGA
>CALUJE010000022.1 GCA_944320885.1 uncultured Phocaeicola sp. | reverse complement strand
TCAGCATTGACCGTCATTATGTACGTCCCATTGTAAGAGGAAAGGAAACAAAATCCGTTGAATTCGGTGCAAAGGTTAACAACATACAGATAGACGGCATATCGTTCATCGAACATATCTCGTTCAAGGCTTTCAATGAGGGAATACGACTGAAGGACTGTGTCCGTATGCACCAGAAGCTTATGAATGTGAGGGTAAGATGTGTGGCTGGAGATTCAATATATGCAAACAATGCAAACAGAAAGTTCTGTACGAAATATGGTATATCCACTTCATTTGTACGCAAGGGGAGGGCAGCAAAGGATGAGCCCTTGAGAAAGGTTCTCAGAAGTGAACTTTCAAGGCAGAGAGCTACCAGGCTTGAAGGTAGCTTCGGTACTCAAAAGCAACATTACTCACTCTCAAGGGTAAAGGCACGGAACAGAAAGACTGAAATATTGTGGATTTTCTTCGGGATACATACCGCAAATGCCATACTGATGATAGACAAAGTCACGAACAGAACAGCTAAAGCGGCATGACATGACTTTTATAACCAGAACCGGAAGAGGTCATCAGACTTCTTCTGGAAAGTCATGTCTTAACGGTTAGAATAAAGAGAAAAAAATACAGAAAATTACAATAAGAATGGCATATGGAGTGATTATGTTCTATCATCTTCATATACCATTATATATTTTAAGGGCATTTACTGAATATCCCTAAACAGATTCAAGGACAAGGGTATACTTATCAGTGTAAAGTAATAGGTATTATTGCAGAATTATATAATACCAATCAACAATTTGTAGAAAAAGATCAGATAAATAGAAAAACCGGAAAGTATTCCAGTATCAAAGACTCATATACTCCACAATTTGAAAGTGATACTTGGACCCGCCCCAAATGCTATTCCATTGTCAGTAATGCTTTTTCAGCGGAGCAAAAGCAAAGACTTAAGGGACAAACATTAGTTATATCTTTATATATACATCCTGATACAGGAAAAGTCATTGATGTGAGTTTTGGATTCTCCAATAGAGAAAATTTTGCCACGATTCCTATCTCTGTATATCATAAAATGGAACTGGAGCTCAAGAAAAATATACAGTTTGTTCCTACCGAACATGGAAAGCAGTTCAACTATATATTTCTTTGGTGGGAACAGAAGGTAAGTGAATAATTATGAACATGAAAACATTAATCAGCTTAATCGTTTGCCTGTGCTGTGCTACAGGTATTTATGCGCAGTCTAAATTGTATGAAGAAACCAAACAGATTCAAGGCGACGGATATACCTATCAGTGTGAAACAGATGGTGTTGTTGTTGACTTGTATGATACCAATCAGCAATTTGTGAAAACTGCTCAAAGAAACAGAAAAACCGGAGAGTATTCCGGTACTACGGATGCATATATTCTGCAATTGGAACGTGATACTTGGACTCGTTCTAAATGTTTTACCATTGTCAGAAATGCTTTTTCGGAGGCACAAAAGCAGGAACTTAAGGGACAATTATTAGATATATGCTTATATATCCATCCCGATACGGGAAAAGTAATTGATGTAAGTTTTTCATTTGCCAATAGAGATAATTTTTCTACAATTCCCCTCTCTGTATATCGCAAAATAGAGCTGGAGCTCAAAAAGAATGTATGGTTTACCCCTACCGAACATGGAAGGCAATTCAATTATATATTTCGTTGGTGGTCACAGATGGTAAGCAAATAACCAGAATAAGTAAAACTAAAGTTGAACCCTTTTGATTTTTTCATTATGGTTTGTATCTGAGGATGGATAAATTAAAAGGGAGTCAACTGCATTTATCAATAGTAAAAAATGAGGTAAACCAATATTATCTATAACAAGATTTCAAGTCAATTAAAATTGTTGGTTTACAAGAAGATAATGTTTCTGCCTGTGTTCCAGAAAAGTTTCACACGGTGAAACAAAAGTTTCAACGGCGCGAAACAAAAGTTTCAGCGAAGAGAAACAAAAGTTTCAACGAAGAGAAACAAAAGTTTCAACGAAGAGAAACTTTATTTTCACTTGGTGAAACTAAAATGCAACTTCGGTCAAATGCTTTCAGATGCTTTAGGAATCGTTTGTCAATGCCGGATGTTGGTGTATATGATGAGTGATGATGTCAGAATATTAAAAAGTCCATCATTGGATAGATTCCCAGTGATGGACTTTTAGAGTTGTTTTTTAATAAACAACAGGTTATGTGTAAAAGGATTAGTTTTGTCCAAATGCTCCGAAGTACGGTTGTGCTGCTGGAGAAGTGTATTTCTTTCCGTTAACAGTCAGACCATTGATAAAGTAGGGAGCCATCTTGCTTTCTGAACCGTTATAAGCTCCGTTCAGTGCAGGTGAACCTGCTTTGAGGTGGAAATCCCAGTTGTTGTCGTAGATATAGCCGGTAAGGGCAACGCCGTTGATGTCATAGTTGACAAATATCGGATCTTTGGAATCGTTTTCTGTTGCTATTACACTGTTGGCGTCAACCACTCCCTTGTTGTAATTCTCATGGTCGAAGTTGTATCCTTGCCATGCATAGGCTACACCGGTTTCTTCTTCGTATACGATGTCGCTCTTCTGACTTCCTGAAGCATAGTAGTTATAGTCGATAACAGACTGGTCATTATATCCTTCCTCCGGATTGTTAGGAATCTCAAAGCTTGGAGTCATGGCTCTGAACTTGCAGTTTACAATCAGGTTATTGAATACGTTTGCAAGAGCATTCTTTTCAACATAGATACATCCGCCTTTCTCACCGTCACGACGCCATCCGGCATTGATGATGGTATTGTTGTAAGCCTGAATCTTGGCCATGGCACGTGTGTCGCTCTGTCCGGAGCTTGAGAGTTTCAAACCGTTGGTATTCGGGCTGAACATAACGTTGTTGGCAACGTCTACTACACATCCTGCCTTTACATTAACGGCCTCGGCACCGTCATATCCGTTAGCTGCAAAAGTATTGTTGGCAATGATGGCATTTCCTCCCATCAGGTAGATTCCGTCAGACCATCCGTTGCGTAAGATTGAGTTTGTAATGACATACTTACCATTGATGTTATCGGTTGTAATTTGAGGATAAGCATCGTCACCAGCTTCATAAACCCCATTGGTTGCAGCGGGTGAACCTTCTTTTACCTGTCCGCCGGTATATTCGATGATTGTATGGTCTATAACCATCTCGCCACATGTTTCAGAAGCTACAATACCACCCCACAATCCGGCGAAAGTGTTTTCTGCCGTACGTTTGCTCTCGTCAACAGATAAAAGAACAGGGTTTTCTGCGGTTCCTTCACAGTAAAGATTTCCGTTTACGGTAAATTCAATGGGCACATGGTTTACGCCTACGCCATTGTCTGAGAATATAACTTGTACGCCTTCCTTGATAGTCAGGGTTTTTCCTTCGGGAACTACAATGTGACCTGATACCTTGATTACGGAGTTGGCTTCCCATGTACCTTCTACATTTCCTGAAATTTCAGTAGTAGGAACTTTATCGCCACCATTTCCTTCATTATCACCATCAAAATCTGAATCACTGTCACTACTGCAGGCAGCAAAAGTCGTAGACATTATAGCTGCACAAATGAATAAACTTTTAAATTTCATAAAATTGTCTGTTTAAAATAGTGTTTATTATATTTTGTATCTTATTCCGATGATAAATGACTGGCCGTGCCATTCTTTTCTTTCAATAACGTTTCCGTCATGACGTTTTGAATCGACACTTTCTGTATAAGGTCCTTTCTGGATGAACCGCAGAATAGGGGTATCCAGCAGATTGGATGCTTTGGCGAAAAGACTGATTCCGGTCGACTTGAATGTCTTTTCTACGGATGCGTCGAGCTGTATGTAACCGTCTTCCCAAATATCGTTGTCATACCAGTTTGAGATATCACTCAGGCGTTTTCCGGTATAGCTTCCGGCTATCTGTCCTTCCCAGCCGTAACGGGTGCTCTTGAATAGAAGAGAGAGGTTGGCTACGTGGGCTGCCTGTCCGAACAGGGGGCGTGACTGACGCTTGGTCTTTACATCCGAACCGTCCATAATATATTTGTCGGTTGTTATTCTGGAATGTGTATAAGTATAATTGGCCTTGATTCCGAACCAGTTGAAATATTTCATGATATCTACTTCAACACCCAGATTGGTGGCATCGCCAAAGTTCATGGGTTTGTAGTATGTATTTTGTCCTTCGTTTATCAGTCCGTATTCAATAGGGTCCTGAATCTTCTTGTAAAACAGGCCTACCATAAACTGCTCTGATGATTTGGGGAAAAATTCATAGCGCAAGTCCAGGTTATCGGCAACGGTATGTTTCAAATCGGGGTTTCCTTTCTCATCGTAGTCCTCGTTGATAATGCTGTAAGGCACGATTTCGAAGAAGCTCGGACGATTGATGGCACGTGCGTATGAGAAACGCAGGTTGGCATTCTTGTGTATGTTGTATTTTATATGCAGGTCGGGCAGTACGTCGGTATATTCCTGATTGCCTTCGGGATCGACATCGCGTGGAAATTTCAGTACATATCCCTGATTGGTATGTTCTATGCGTACTCCGGTTATTACCTCCCATTTGTTGAAAGTATATTTTACCATACCATATCCGGCACCGATTTTTTCGGTAGCGTCATAGTTCAACGGATTACCTATATCTCCATAGGGGTCGGGGGTTAACAGGATTTCGTCAAAGTTGAACCAGTCCTCATTGATATATTGCGGGTCTTTATTGCCGGTTGCAGAATTGAATGTGTATTCATTGAAGAAACTGTCACGTTTCTTGTCGCGATACATACCACCGATTGAAAAGTCGAAGACAGAACCGTTTCTGGTATTTAGCTTATAGGTCAAATCAATATATCCGGCTTTGTCGTTGTCGGAGTTATGTTCCCAACGGCGGGTAGCTGCATCGGTTGAGGGTATGTGTGAACCCAGTATATTGATTTCCGTATTGTCTGGAGTCTCGTTATAGGCTTTTGATATGACGGCCGACCAGTTTAGTTTCAGGGCACCGTCATCAAGAAACATATGCTCGCCTTTCAGTGTAGAGTTGAATATGTATTGATGGTTCCATTTCATGCGGACAGCACGTTCCTTGTCATCAGAACCGTCACGCACTTCGGCCTCGGTCATGTCCATGTATCCGTTATACCAGGTCAGTTTGTGCATGTCATTTATTGAATAGTCAAATTTGGCATGCGCTCCGATTCGGGTCTGCTGTGACGAATAGTTTCTGTAAGTTATGCCGTTATGACTGGTTCCCGGCTGATAATAGATTTTACTTTCTTTTCCGCGATAGGTGTTGAGAAAACTTCCGGCCAGCATGATACCCAGTTTGTCATTGAAAAAACGGTCGCCGTATGACAGTCCTGCCGTAAGATCGGGCAGGGGTTTCTGCCATTTCATGTGCAGGTTTGATGTTGTGAAGTCATCGGCTGTAACCTTATAGTCTTCAGGTTTTCCCATTGCTTCGTAAGGAGATTTCTTTGCAATGTCTCCACTTCTGAATGACTGGAAGTCACGGCTGAAATACATGCTGTTGTAACCGGTTGAAATATTTGCGGTAAACTGTCTTTCAGAAGGAGCGTCTTTCATTACCAGATTTACGGCTCCGCCTATTCCGTCGCCCTCCATATTGGCTGTCAGTGATTTGCTTACTTCCAGGCGGTCGAGCATTTCAGAGGGGAATATATCCAATGGAACAAAGCGGTTCTTGTTGTCGGGACTCGGAATCTTGACTCCGTTGACCAATGTATAGTTGTAGCGCTTGTCCATGCCGCGCAATATGGCATATTGTCCTTCGCCGCTGCTGTTTCGCTCGATGGTTACACCCGACATGCGCTGTATTACGTTCGCCACGGTCATGTCTGGTGAGAGCTCAATGGCTTTGGCACTCATTACGTTGATAACGTTCATTGCTTTTTTCTCAATGCCTCGTGCACCGGCTTCTGAACGTCCCGGGTTACTTGCTATGACAGTAACTCCTTCGAGCATGATTTCATCACATTCCAATGGAATTTCTACGGTTTCTGATTTGTCAGACAGAGGAATCTCGATTTTTTTGTATCCTACATAAGAACACAATAATGTGTATTTTTTCTTGTCGACAGACAGGCTGAAACTACCGTCCAGACCGGAAAGGGTCCCTTTTGATGGTTCTTCTTTTACAATGATTGTTGCACCGATAATCTCTTCTCCGGTACGTGCATCTTTTACTTTTCCTTTAATTACTCCTGCATTGGCACTGATAGAAGCAAGCAGGCACAAACTAAATAAAATTTTTCCTTTCATGATTGCTTTCCATTTCCGTCTGCAAAAGTAGAATGGCCATATCTCAAAAATATTTCAAAGATGTGATTATATTGCTTCAATGTTGTTTCGATAATTATACAGTATTCTTCCTTGCAAGTATTGAATATTCTTGATACCTTGCCAGCGTATTTCAATAACAAAAGCATTATATGATGTGTGTAAAAGATAAAGGCAGACTGTCAACATGGATGAAGAAGATTGGTCTGTCTGTTTGTTCATTGTTGTCTGTTTCAGCCATTGCACAGACAAGTTCACTGGAGGAATTTGGTTATGGAGAAGTTGCTGCACCCACAGGGAAAGAGTGGGAGAGTCCTGAGCAGCTTGCACTGAATAAGGAACAGCCTCATGCCTGGTTCTTTGCTTTCCCGGATACGGAAAGCGCGCGCAGGCTTTTGCCTGAGCATAGCAGTTATTGGCTGTCACTGGATGGTGTGTGGAAGTTCCATTGGGTGGGGAATCCCGAGGAACGTCCGGTTGATTTCCATAAAACGGATTATGATGTATCCGGTTGGGATGATGTAAGGGTGCCCATGCAGTGGAATGTTGCCGGTATCCGGAAAGACGGTTCGTTGAAATACGGTGTTCCCATCTATGCCAACCAACCGGTTATTTTCCAGCATAAGGTGGCTGTGAACGACTGGAAGGGAGGAGTGATGCGTACTCCGCCTCAGGATTGGGTTACTTACAGGCATCGGAATGAGGTAGGCTCTTACAGACGTGATTTTACAATTCCTGATGAATGGAACGGACGCGAGGTATATTTGAACTTTGATGGAGTTTCGTCTTTTTTCTATGTATGGGTGAACGGACAGTATGTGGGATTTTCAAAGAATTCCAGAAATACGGCTTCTTTTAATATAACCCGGTGCCTGAATAAAAAAGGTAAGAATACGGTTGCCGTGGAAGTGTATCGCAATTCAGACGGTTCTTTTCTTGAAGCGCAGGATATGTTTCGTCTGCCGGGAATATTCCGTACGGTATCGCTTACTTCGACTGCAAAGGTTCAGATACGTGATTTGCGGGTAATTCCGGATTTGGATGGGAATTATCGGGATGGTTCCGCAAAAATTACTGCCGAGATACGGAATCTGGGAATGAAAACGGTGAAGGGATATACCATGTCTTATACATTGTATGCAAACCGTCTTTATTCGGATGAAAACGAACTGGTGTCCGGAGTAAGTGTGACTTCGGACGTAGAAGAACTTGAACACGGTGAAGCAACCTTGTCGGTTGCTTTACTGAAGATGGATAATCCCCGTAAATGGTCGGCCGAAGAGCCTTACCGGTATACACTGGTCGGCCAGTTGAAAGATAAAAAGGGTAACGTAGTAGAAACGGTTTCCACCGGTTTCGGATTCCGTAAGGTGGAAATCAGGGATACACCGGCCGAGAAGGATGAGTTCGGACTGGCCGGACGCTATTATTATATCAACGGCATGCCGGTAAAACTGAAAGGAGTAAACCGTCAGGAAATTGCTCCAGAAGTGGGAAATGCCATTACAGCCCGCCAGATGGAAGAAGAGATTATGCTTATGAAGCGGGGAAATATAAACCATGTGCGTAATTCGCACTATTCTTGCCAGAATTACTGGTACTATCTCTGTGACAAGTATGGAATCTATCTGGAAGATGAGGCAAATCTGGAAAGCCATGAATATTATTATGGTGCAGCTTCTCTTTCACATGTGCCTGAATTTGAGGCGGCACATGTGGCACGTGTTATGGAGTTGGCTCATGAGCATGTCAATGCTCCTTCGGTAGTAATATGGTCATTAGGAAATGAAGCCGGTCCCGGAGTGAACTTTGTAAAGGCTTATGAGGCGCTGCATGCCTTTGACGCGTCACGTCCCGTACAGTATGAGCGCAATAATGATATTGTGGATATGGGTTCAAACCAGTATCCTTCTATCCCCTGGGTGCGTGAGGCGGTGAAAGGACGGTATCCGCTGAAATATCCGTTTCATATCTCTGAGTATGCTCATTCGATGGGGAATGCGGGCGGAAATCTGATTGACTACTGGAATGCCATTGAATCGACCAACTTTTTCTGTGGTGCTGCTATCTGGGACTGGGTAGACCAGGCGTTGGATTACTATGATCCGAAAACCGGAGAACGATACTGGGCCTATGGAGGTGATTTCGGTGATAAGCCTAATAGCGGAATGTTCTGTATGAACGGTATCCTGCTGCCCGACCATTCGCCCAAGCCTGTCTTTTATGAGGTGAAGAAAGTATATCAGAATGTAGGTGTAAAGGCCATTGACATGAGTAAAGGTCTTATTGAGATTTTCAATAAGGCGTATTTTACTCCCTTGACCGGATATGATATGGTATGGATGCTTTATAAGGACGGGGTGAAAATAGAGGAAAGCACTGTCTTTAAGGCTCCGCGTTCGATTATAGGTCCGCGTCAGCGTGCCGTGTATGCAATTCCATACGATTATGCAGCACTTGACCCGCAGAGTGAATATTTTGTAAAGGTGCAGTTCCGTCTGGCCGAAGACAAACCATGGGCCGGGAAGGGATTCGTGCAAATGGAAGAACAGCTCATGGTGAAGGCCGCCGACAAGTTGCCTGCAATTGCAGAACAGAATGACGGACTTCCTAAACCGGATGTGAAAGTGGTCAATAACCGGACGGTTGTTGAAGGCAGGAACTTTATTGCCGAATTTGACAACGAACAGGGTACTTTATACAGTCTGTCGTATGATGGAAAAGCTGTGATACGTCCGGGCGAAGGTCCTGAACTGGATGCTTTGCGTGCACCGGTTGATAATGATAACTGGGCCTATCGGTCATGGTTTGAGAAAGGACTTCACAACCTGCGGCATAAGGTTACAGCTTCGATAGTGCTGAATACGGCAGACAATACGGTGCAGCTGATGTTTACCGTAGAGTCACAGGCGCCTAACGGAGCAACTATTCATGGTGGCACATCGGGCCGTTATACGCTTGAAGAGCATAAGGACCGTCCTTTCGGACCGGATGATTTCAAGTTCGTAACCAGTCAGATATGGACGGTATATCCGGATGGAACTGTCGAACTGCAGTCGGCTATTGCTTCAAACGATGCTTCGTTGGTGTTGCCCCGTTTGGGATATTCCATGCAACTCCCGGAAGAATTGAGCCGGTATACTTATTACGGCAGGGGGCCTCAGAACAATTACAATGACCGGAAGACAGGAGCGTTTATCGAGCAGCATACTTCAACGGTACGTGAACAGTTGGTGCGTTTTGCCAAGCCTCAGAGCATGGGTAACCGTGAGGATGTGCGCTGGTGTGCACAGACCGATGCGTCGGGATGTGGGGTGATGTTTGTCATGAACCGCCCTTCTTGTGTGTCGGCACTCCCTTGGTCGGCATTGGAAATGACGTTGGCACCGCATACCTATCAGTTGCCGCCTTCCACCGGTACGCATTTGCATATTGATTTGGCTGTTACGGGATTGGGAGGCAACAGTTGCGGACAGGGGGCTCCTTTGGAGAAAGACCGTGTAAAAGGCGATAATTTTGCAATGGGATTTTCCATCCGTCCGCTTCGTGCCAATGAATTTACGAAAACGGCACAGGCGCGCAATTCGGGAGCAATGCCCTTGTCTGTATCGAGAAGCAGGAATGGTATGGTTACCATATCTTCGCCCATAAAAGGGGAGGCTGTCTGCTATACTTTGAATGGAAGTAAAAAGGTATATGACTACGTGGTTCCTTTTATGTTGCGTGAAGGCGGACTTGTGACTGCTTTCTATAAGAACAACAAACAGATAGCGGTTACTTTATCCTGCAATAAGATTGAGACGATACCGATGGAGGTGATTTATGCTTCCAGTCAGGAGTCTGGTGAAGGAGATGCTGCAAACCTGGTAGACGGTGATGCTAATACTACCTGGCATACGATGTATTCGGTTACAGTGGCTCAGTATCCGCACTGGGTAGACTTTGACGCGGGTGATGTGAAGCAGATAAAGGGATTTGTTTATCTGCCTCGTCAGGACGGAGGGACAAATGGTATGATAAAAGACTACAAACTGGAGTTGAGTGTGGATGGAAAGAATTGGGGTTCGCCTGTGATAACCGGAACTTTCGACGCTGGAAGCAAAGCCAAGAAAGTTTTATTGCCGGCTCCGGTTAAGGCGCGTTATATCCGTTTTACCGGATTGAGTTCACAGAACGGACAGGATTTTGCCGGAGGTGCAGAGTTCTCGGTACTGGCTGACTGATACGATATCCGGATATAGGGAAAAAGAAGAATTGCCAGTCTGTGAAAGTGCATAACCGGAGAGTTGATGCACTTTTGCACAGGCTGGCTGGTGTAATCAATTATTAATGTGCAGAATATATGTTTGACATATTCTTGCAGAGAACGAATTTCAGTTTACTTTGTTCCGGACCAGCCTCCATATCTGGCTTAATTTCAGCATCTGGTTTGATTGGGCAAATATGAAATGCCTGTAATCTGATGCCAGAATGGCAAGCAAAATGATGATGGCTATTATTACAGCATAGCCATATACTTCTTTCAGGCTGACCATGAGAATTTGCCGTTGGAACTCATTATATACGCTCGTGAAAGAATCGGCCATGGAATACATGGAGTCAATGTAACTGCCCAATCCGGCAACGTTTTCCTGCTGTGCATGATTGAACATCCTGGTAAGAATGGCAGAGTTTAGTGGTGCACCGAAGCTGGTCCGGATAAAACCGATAACACACATGGCCTCAAAGTAATAGATAAATGTGACACATCCTGCAAGGGCATAGGTCAATGACGTGTATACCAGACTTACTCCTGCACCCTTGAATACGAGAGGCAGATAAAGCATGTATTTTTCGGTCGATGCATCTATCAGGAAATATAGCATCACCTGATAAAGAAAGAATGAGAGAAAACCTGTAAACACAATGCTTTTTATTCTCCATTTCCATCTTACCAGTGACAGATAGAATATGCATGTGCCTACGGCTATACCGATAAGTACTCCCCAATTGAGATCGGCATTATGGCGTGCATCGAAGCCCAATATGGCGCTGGTGAAGATGTTTTGTGTGGAGGTAGCTGTGGCCGACATCAGTGTCATGCACCCAAACAGTATGAATATGAAGAGCATGTTGTGTTGTGAGAAAGTTTTCAGACTGATGTAGGGATGCCGTACGGTGGCTGCCCTCTGTATGCACATAACCAGGAGAACAATGGCGAAGACGATGGCTGTCTGGATTTCTTCTCCGTCGAGCCAGTCATAGTGCTCGCCATATACGAAAATGAAAATGATACATATCAGCCAGAGACTCCATAAGATACCTCCCAGATAGTCTATACCTTTGAACGGTATGTGAGGGCCTTGCCGGTAGTTGCGTCGTATACAGAAATATACCAGTGCAAAAATCAATATGAATGCACCGATTGTGAGCCGGTGCATGGCCTTCCAGTCAAAAGCATAGATGCTGTATCCTGTGGCAATATTGGCAAGCTGCACGCTTCCGAGAACAAATGTAAACAGGAACGGGAAAAATACGGCAAAATCCCTTTTGGGGGTAATCTTAAGCTGTATATTGCTCCAGCATACAAATGTTCCTACGATTTTGAAAAATCCGCTGATAAATGACAGGAAAACAATGAGCGGCAGGAAGTCGCATACCATGCACAGATAATCACTCACGATAAAGACTCCGGCTGAAAACAGGAGAAGTTCGCGTGTGGGAAATCTGAAAAGAATCCTGAATAGTAACGGAAAGGCTATGGTCAGTCCGGTCATGGAGGCATATCCGGCCATCATGATGTCTTCATTTATCCACGACAAACTTCCAGACATTTCTGAGACTGCCGACATATATACGCCTCCCGAAAACATATATACGATGATAATCAGCAGAATTAGTGGAAACCGCAAGGACATGGGAACAAAATCTTTCCATACCATGATGCGTCTGGCCACTACTGCTTCTTTTAATGATGGGGCTGGCATGGCATTAATAGTTTACTTCACACTCCACATTCATTCCGGAGCGTAAGCGGTTGATATTTTCTTTGCTGTTCTTGTCTGTAAAAACAATCTTTATAGGGATGCGCTGTTCCACTTTTACAAAATTGCCGGCAGAATTGTCCTGGGGAATGATGGAATATTGTGCACCGGTAGCACTTGAAAGAGTTGATACTTCTCCATAGTATTCAATGCCGGGAACACCATCGACTGTTATGCTGACCGGAAGCCCTTCACGGATATTGGCTGTTTGAGTTTCCTTATAGTTGGCTATAACCCATACATTGTCATAGTCTACCAGTGACAGTAATGTCTGTCCGGGTTGTATCAGCTGTCCTTCCTGTATTGCTTTTCGTGAAGTCACTCCATCGCATGGAGCAACGATAACGGTGTATGACAGGTTGAGTTCCGCCAGATTCTGTGCGGCTTTAGCAACCTCAATGTTGGTCTGGTTCTGTTCAAGGCGTTGCGTTTGTTCGTCTTTAACCAGAGACGTACTTTTCTTTTGTCTTACAAGCATGTCATATTTGGCTTTTGTTGCTTCATAGTCGGCCTTTGCATTGTCGTATTGCTGTTTCGTTACGGCTTTTTGACTGTACAGCTGTTTGTATCGGTGAAAGTCGGTTTCTGCCTGTGTCAGTCTGATGCGCAGTTCTTCAATGTTTGCATCGGAAACGGTAAGGTTGTTTGCTGTGGTAGAGATAACGGTTTCCATTGCTGTGTTTTCCATCAGGGCTTTCTGATAGTTGGCTTTGGCTTGTACTACTTTCAGTTTGTATTCCGAACTTTCAATGACTACAAGCGTATCACCTTTATGTACGAACTGAAAGTCGTCAAAGTAAACTTTCTGTATAAATCCCTGTACCCGTGAATTTATGGGTATGATATTTCGTCTTATTTGTGCATTGTCCGTATATTCTACACTGCCGAGGTGGATAAATTTGGAGCATACCCAGAATAATCCGCCGAAAATTATTGCGATGACAATAATGTTGCGCAATATCTTTTTTTCTTTTCTATTCATAGTGCGTTAATTGTTTATAGAGTTGAGAGTTCCAGTTGTATACATTAGTTTGTAATAATTATATATTACATTGATTTGAGCGTTTACATATTGTACTTCGGCCGACTGTCTGAGGTTATCGGCATCTATCAGATCGGTGACAAGTACAAGGTCATTTGAATATCGGTTTGAGGTTACTTCATAGTTTTCACTGACAAGCTGAAGACTTTTTTCCTGTGTCTTTAAAAGTTCGAATGAATTCAGATAATGGATATAGGCTGCTTGTACGTCAAGTGTTACATTTTCTTCAGAAGAGGTAAGCTCAACATGTGACTGTTCGATCGATGAACGTATGCGTGACAGGTTCTTGGGCGTTTTATATAGATTTCCTATGTTGTATTTTAATCCGATACCGACATACCATGTGTTTATGTTACTGTCTATTGTCGGAATCTCGTAAGTTATCGGTCCTTTTAGATTGTCTCCGGCAATAATGCTTATTTGTGGCATATATCCGGCTTTGATGACCTTTTCCTTTTTATTCAGCATGTCAAGAGTAAGCCTGTTCCTGTTCAGGAGAGGTGAGTTTCTGAAAGCCATGTCTTGTACTTCTTTCTCCTGCGGTTTGGGCATTTGTTTGCAAAGCAGTGTTGTGTCAGGATGAATTTCTGTATGCGATGGCAAATCCAGCATTGTTACAAGTTTATTATTGTAAATGTCAATAAGGCTGAGGAGTTCTGTACGTTTGTATTGAAGATTCTGATATTGCACTTCATAACGTGTGATATCGTTGTTCAAAGCTACTCCTGCAGCTTCACGGGCATGCATGTCGCGTATGACCTGTCTGGTTTGTTCTATATTCTTGTCGTATACGGTAAGCAGATTTCTGTATTTGTATAAATCGAGGTAATATCCGGTCAGCAGGAAATATACTTCCTGACGATGTGCTGTGAGATCCCATTCTGCTATTTTCTTTTGTATTTCCAATGCTTTCACATTGTTATAGATAGAACCTCCGGCAAAAATTACTTGTGATGCCTCAATGGCAAAATTGTTTCCGAAATGTGGAGAAGAATACGACTGTCCGTTTGAAAAATTTCGGTCGGCTACCCATGCATTTCCGTTATACGATGCAGAGGCCGAGAAATCAATATTGGGAAGATATGCATTTTTTGCCACGGATATATCCTTACTGGCACCGCTGACTGCTTCTTCAAAAATTTTGATGGTTTTACTTTGGGTGTCGGCCAATGAGAATAATTCATTCAGGGTCATTATTCGTTCTGTTGGTTGAGCCGACATGGAAATGCTTCCTAAGAGGAAGCAACTTGTGATGACATTTCTTATGATATATTTCATAGGATATTGATTGATATTATAAATCGTTTGCAATAGCAACTATTAGGGTAAAAAAGAGCATTAAAGGTTGTTTGCTCTTTTTGAAATCTCATTTATAACCTCGAAGAATATCTCTATTTTTTCAGATGGTATGTCTTTTAACAGTTCATTTGAGAGTCGCTTTTCTATCTCCTGATATTGGGTAACTACTTTCTCACCTTCATCGGTTATGCTTAGAAAATTTTCACGTCTGTCTTCGGGGTTAACAGTACGTTTGGCCAATCCCTTTTTCTCCAATGAGTCTATCATACGCATGACGACCGATTTATTTTTGCCGGTTGCAATGGCTATATTCTGAAGAATCTGGTCAGTCTTGGCTTTAATCATGTTTAGAAGAATAAATTCTTCTACTGTCATTTTAACTTCAGCTTCAGAAGCATATCTCTGTTTCATGAGGCGGTGTAATTTATTGCGTAGTTTTCCGACAGTAGTTCCTAACAGTTCCTTTTTCATATCAGTTTAATTTTCTGCAAAGGTAATATTATATTTTGAATAGTATACAATAGCAACTATTTTTGGCATTAGGTGATTCCTTTTATATTCATATATGCGATGTAATCGCATCAGTTTTTAGTATAACTATTCATAATAAGGTATATATGCATTGTTTAATTTTTGGTTCATTTGCTATAAATCGGGAATTTTCTTTTATTATTGGCTTATTTTTATTTTTTTTGTAGAATATTGATAGAGATTTAAAGTAAAAATCGAAAATCCAAGACTGAATATATGTCAATATGGAGTAGGCTAATGGGAATAAGGAAGGCTGAAGACAAAAAAGAAGTCATCAGCAAGCAAAATGTGTCTGTTTTACATGATGCATCCCATTATGCTTTGGTAGATGTAGAGGTTGGATTGAAAGACCATAAGGTTCATGATATAGGAGCGCTTCGTTATGATGGAGCTACTTATCATAAGACTTCCAGAGACGAATTGTTGGAATTTTTGGATAATGTTGACTATGTATGCGGTCATAATATCATCCATCATGATGCCAGATATTTATTTCCGGAAACGACGGACCGGTGGATTTTGGTAGATACGCTCTATTGGTCGCCTCTATTGTTTCCGGAACGGCCTTATCATCGTCTTGTGAAAGATGATAAACTCATAAGTGATCAGATTAATAATCCTGTGAACGATTGTGCAAAAGCAAAGGATTTGCTATTTGATGAAATGGCACGATGGAGTTCGTTTTCAGATGGAAAACGCAAGCTGTTTGCCTCCTTGTTAAAGGAGCAGAAAGAGTTCAGTGGATTTCTCAGTATGATGCAAGCGGAGTACGTTGGTGGGGGATTGTCTGGATTAATCAGGAAACTATATGAGGGGAAAATATGCAGTCATGCCGATTTGGACATGTTAATTGAACAATATCCCTGTGAGCTGGCTTACGCTTTGGCATTGATTGATACAACCGATCAACGTTCTGTAACTCCCGGATGGGTACTGCGGAATTATCCCGGAGTAGAATTTGTGATAAAGCTTTTACGCTATACCCATTGTGAAGAGGGGTGTGAATATTGCAATACCCAACTGGAAGTCGTTCATAATCTGAAAATCTTTTTTGGATATGATCAGTTTCGTACGTATGAAGGAGAGCCTCTTCAGGAACAGGCTGCCCGTGCGGCGGTGAAGGGTGAATCGTTGTTGGCCATATTTCCTACCGGTGGGGGCAAATCACTTACTTTTCAGTTGCCTGCATTGATGGAAGGACGTGCTGTACATGGACTTACGGTTGTTATCTCGCCCTTACAGTCATTAATGAAAGATCAGGTAGACAATTTGGCTGATAGGGGTATTACAGAGGCTGTAACGATCAATGGAATGTTAGATCCCATCACCCGTTCGTTATCTATACAGCGGGTACAGGATGGTGAAGCCTCGTTGTTGTATATATCTCCTGAGATGCTTCGTTCCAGAACTATAGAAAAAATTCTGCTGGCGCGTCATGTGGTGAGGTTTGTAATAGATGAGGCTCATTGTTTTTCATCATGGGGACAGGATTTTCGGGTAGATTACCTGTATATTGGAAAGTTTATCCGTGAGTATCAACGGAAAAAAGGAAGCAAGAGTCCTATACCGGTTTCTTGCTTTACAGCTACCGCAAAGCAGAAAGTTGTACAGGATATCTGTGATTATTTTAAACAGACTTTGGATTTGGATTTGAAGTTGTTCGCATCGACAGCTTCAAGGACCAATTTGCGTTATTCTGTAATTCATGCTGATACAGACGATGACAAATACACGAAGTTGAGAAATCTTGTTTCTGAATCAGACTGTCCCACAATTGTTTACGTATCGCGCACCAAACGAACAAAAGAATTGGCTTCTAAACTGACTCGTGACGGCTTTAAGGCTCTTCCTTTTAATGGAAAAATGGATGCCGATGAAAAGATAGCCAATCAGGATGCATTTATGACAGATCAGGTACGTATTATTGTAGCCACGTCGGCTTTTGGTATGGGAGTTGACAAGAAAGATGTGGGTCTTGTGGTGCATTATGATATTTCCGATTCATTGGAGAATTATGTACAGGAAGCAGGTAGAGCCGGGCGTGACCCTCATCTCAGTGCACGTTGTTATGTACTTTACAGTGACGGTGACTTGGATAAACATTTTATTTTGCTGAACCAGACAAAACTCAGTATCAGTGAAATACAACAGATTTGGAAGTCAGTTAAAGAGCTTACCAAACAGCGTATGAGAGTCAGTTGTTCTGCCTTGGAAATTGCCCGGCAGGCCGGATGGGATGATTCTGTTTTTGATATAGAAACCCGCGTAAGAACTGCATTGGCGGCTTTGGAACAAAGTGGTTATCTGGAAAGAGGTAATAATGTGCCGCATGTATATGCTACGGGTATTACGGTGAAAAATATGGATGAAGCCAGGCAGCGCATATCCATGTCTTTGCTGTTTAGTAAAGATGAAATAGAAAAGGCTGTTAGAATTATTAAATCATTGATTACCCAGAAATACGTTGTTAAGGTACATGATTCAGAAGCGGAGTCACGTATTGATTATCTGGCAGATATATTGGGATTGAGTAGGAATGAAGTTGTATCGGTGGTAGAACGCATGCGCCAGGAAGGGATTCTGGCCGACAGTAAGGATATATCCGCTTATTTGTTGGATGCCGGTGATTCTGAACGAAAATCGCGGATGCTTCTCGAGCGCTTTGCAAAGCTTGAACAATATATTCTTAATCACATTCCCGATGAATCTTTGCGTATATCATGCAAGCAGTTGAACGACAACGCTGTGAATGATGGAATTGTAACTTCCAGGGAAAAGGATATCCGTACGTTATTCTATTTCTTGACGGTAAAAGGATATATTTACAAAAAAGAAGATGCGGCTCATAATGTGGAAATAACTCGCAGAGCTGATTTGGAGACTATTCTTAAGCGTTATGAAACAAGATTGGAGATCAGTCGTTTTGCTATAGAATGGCTTTATCGGCAAGTAGACGATAACAAGCAGAGGATTTCATCAGATACGCCTGTTCTGTTTTCTGTAGTTGAACTTTTGAACCAGATAAAGTCTGACCCGCAGTCTCTTTTCATAGAACGTGAAAACCTGCAGCTTGAAGACGTGGAGGAGGCTTTGCTGTATCTTTCAAAAATAGGTGCACTCAAACTTGAAGGTGGCTTCCTTGTTCTTTATAATGCCATGTGTATTAAAAGAGTAAAGGATAACAAATCACGCTATAAGCAGGAAGACTATCGTATGCTTAATGAATTTTATAAGCAGAAGATTCAGCAGGTTCATATAGTGGGCGAATATGCCAATCTGATGGTGAAAGATTATGATGCGGCTTTGCAGTATGTTCAGGATTATTTCCAGATGGATTATAGAAAGTTCATTGCAAAGTATTTTAAGGGGGAAAGAAGTACGGAAATATTGCGTAATTTGACACCCAAGAAATATGAGCAGCTGTTTGGTTGCTTGTCAAAACGGCAGATGGAGATTATTTCTGATAAAGATTCGCGTTGTATTGTTGTGGCGGCAGGGCCGGGTAGTGGAAAGACACGTGTCCTGGTTCATAAGCTTGCATCACTTCTGTTGCTTGAAGATGTTAAGCATGAGCAGCTTTTGATGCTTACTTTTTCCAGAGCAGCTGCTACGGAATTTAAACAAAGGCTGATGGAACTTATAGGCAATGCAGCCCATTTTGTCGAAATAAAGACATTCCATTCTTATTGTTTTGATCTTCTGGGAAGAATGGGAAATCTTGAAGATGCCAAAGATGTCGTTGCCAAAGCCGCCAGTATGATTAATCAGGGTGAGGTGGAGCCTAATAAGATTGGTAAGACGGTATTGGTTATTGATGAAGCTCAGGATATGGGTGAAGCCGAATATTCACTTGTAAAGGCTTTGATGGACAACAATGAGGAGATGCGTGTGATAGCTGTGGGTGATGATGACCAGAATATTTATGGTTTTCGTGGTTCTGATTCCGGCTATATGTATCAGTTGACAAAAGAATCAGGAAGCAGTTTTGTGGAAATGACGGAAAATTATCGGAGTGCACGTCATATTGTAGATTTTGCCAATGCATTTGTACAAGTTATTGGCAAAAGAATGAAAACCACTCCGATTATATCCATGAAAGATGAGAACGGATGGGTGGGGATGAGATGTTATCACTCGGATTATATGTATCAGCCTCTTGTTGAAGACTTTGTCCGTTATCATAAGAATGGTAGTTCGTGCGTACTTACCCAGACAAATGAAGAAGCTGTAATATTGGTTGCTCTCTTGCGTAAATATAATATAAACTGTAAGCTGATACAGTCTATGGAGGGTTTTCGTTTCTGCAATATGGCTGAGATAAGATATCTTTTGAGATATATAGATAAGCGGGTCAATACTCCTCTTATTCCGGAAGAGGTATGGTCGGAGGCAAAACATGCCACTTATACAACTTATGAAAAAGGTCAGAGTCTGACCTACGTAAGGCGTTGCGTTGAATTGTTTGAACAGACTAATAAAGTAAAATACCTGACAGATTTCAAGGAATTTGTATTTGAGTCGTCAGTCGAAGATTTCTGTGATGTCTCAGATGCTGATGTTGTAGTTTCTACCATTCATAAAGCCAAAGGTAGGGAGTTCGATGATGTATATATGCTTGTAACCGACAATTATTCCAAAGATGATGATTTGATGCGCCGTTATTATGTTGGAATGACACGTGCCAAAAATCGTCTGTTTATCCATACAAATGGAGACTGTTTCAGTCGTTGTGCTGTAGATGAATATCTTGCAGATCAGAAGCAATATTCAATGCCTGAAGAAATTGTACTTCAACTTTCACACAAGGATGTCAACTTGGGATTCTTCAAGAATCTGAAGCAGGAGGTACTGGCATTAAGAAGTGGAGATAAGTTGAATTACGAAAATGCGATTCTGTATAATGCTTTTTCTCATAAGCCAATAGCGAAACTTTCACAGAATATGCAAACTGTTTTGTCCGGCTGGAAGGAGAAAGGTTATGAGGTAAAGTCGGCATCTGTCCGTTTTATTGTGGCCTGGAAACCCAAGGATGCTCCGAAAGATGAGTCAGAATCGGCCGTAGTGTTAGCTGATATGGTGCTTGCTCGGTATTCATAAACAACCGTAGCTTTTTCTGTAAAAAATGAATTTTTTAATAGTATGCAGATATAAATATGTAATAATCAAATTAATGGACTGTTTTAACAGGATATTTGGTTTTATCTTTACTTTTGTATATAGAACTTGGGTTTTATACTCGAACAACAAAAAGGAAAACGATGCAAATTCATAACAATACATTGATAGCGGAATGCTCGTCTTACGATTTTAAGGAAAGGCTGGAACGTAAGAAAGTGAAGTCATGGCTTAAATCCGTATCGGCTTTTGCCAATACAGACGGTGGCAGCTTGTTCTATGGAGTAAACGATGACGGAATGATTGTAGGTTTGGATAATCTGCAAGCAGATGCCGACTTTATCAGTGAAATGATAAAGGCAAGACTTGACCCGGTACCAGAGGTACAACTTATTCCAATAGAACACGAAGGACTTACCCTTCTTGAAGTGAAAGTAAAGTCAGGAACGCTGACACCTTATTATTATTATCAAGACGGAACACGTACAGCATATACACGAATTGGCAATGAAAGTGTAGAATGCAATTCGCAACAACTTCTTTCATTGGTATTAAAGGGTACGCACATGACCTGGGATTCGCTGCCTACACAAGTGGATGCCAACAAACATTCTTTCGTTATCCTTGCCAACACTTTCCGCGAGCAAACCCATCAGGAATGGAATGATAAGTATTTGGAATCATTCGGACTTGTCACATCTGACGGTAAACTGACCAATGCCGGATTGCTGTTTGTGGATAATTGCACTGTATTCCAATCACGTATTTTCTGCACCCGTTGGACAGGACTTTATAAAGACGATGCTATCAGTTCCGTGGAACATCGGGCAAATCTTGTATTGCTTTTGAAATATGGTATGGACTTCATCAAGAATTATACTATGAGCGGATGGGTGAAGATGCCGAACTATCGACTTAACCTTCCCGACTATTCCGATCGTGCAATCTTTGAAGGGTTGGTAAACCATCTTATCCATAGAGATTACACAGTAATGGGTGGTGAAGTACATATTGATATCTATGATGACCGGATAGAATTGGTATCACCCGGTGCGATGCTTGATGGCACACAAATTCAAGACCGGGACATATACAAAGTGCCGTCCATGCGCCGTAACCCTGTCATTGCGGATATGTTTACTCAATTGGATTATATGGAGAAACGTGGTTCAGGTTTAAGGAAAATGCGGGAACTTACGGAGAAACTGCCTAATTTCCTGCCGGGAAAAGAGCCACAATATCAAACAGAAGCGATTTCTTTCTATACCACATTTTATAATCTGAATTGGGGAGAGAACGGAAGGATACCTGTCGAGGAAGTTGCCAACAGGGTAAATAGTACCCTCGAAAAGTACCCTGTAAACGAAGATAGTTCGGTGAAAAAGTACCCTGTAAACGAAAAAAGTACCCTCGAAAAGTACCCTGTAAAACAGAATCTCAATAAACCTGTTGGTAGAACGGCTCAACGTATCATTGATATGGTTATATCAAACCCAATGATAACCCGTGAAAAAATGGCAGATGAATTGGATATTTCTTTGGAAGGTGTTAAGAAACAGATAAAGAATCTTAAGGACAGAGGCATTCTCGTTCATGAAGGATCTGATAAGACTGGCTATTGGCGTATTGTAATAAAACCTGAGTAGGTTTATAATTTAAAACTGTTATGCTGAAAAAAGGTATATATGAACATATTATTAATAACGAGATAAGGGGAGAAATTAAACAATCGGAAGCTGAAAATCTTATTTGCGTAAAAAACAATGTTGATAATGCAGAATCTCCTCAGATATTAGCTGATTATTTGGCAAAAGTGATTCGCAATAAATTGGAAGAAATAGAGGATCAACAAGACCGTGTGAATATGATAAACAGAATTTTATCAGAAGCCGGTTTATTGGAGGAAAAGCAGATAGTCGATTATGAGAATCTATTAACTGAAGTTATGACGCATCAGCAATATCTTTTTCAGAGCCAAAGTAGATCGCAAACAATTAGACCGATGAGTGGTTTTCGTGTGAGTAATCTTTTTACTGGTGGTGGAAGTACATTATCATTGGGAGAAGAAATTCGTCGTGAGATAGCTAGTGCTGATGAGATCTGTTTTATAGTTTCTTTTTTGAAAGTTTCAGGGATACGTATTTTAATGGATGATTTGAAGAAATTTACCCAAAAAGAAGGAAGTCGTTTAAGAATTATCACTACTACTTACTGCGGAATTACTCAGTCTAAAGCAATTGAACAATTGTTGGAACTTCCCAATACTGAAATTCGTATTTCTTATAATACAGATATAGAACGTCTTCATGCTAAGTCATATATATTTTTAAGAAATTCTGGCATGAATACGGCATATATAGGTTCATCAAACTTATCAAAATCAGCTCAGACTGATGGCTTGGAATGGAACATTCGTGTAACGAATATAGAAAATCCACACATAATCAAGACCGCTTTAGCGACTTTTGATATGTATTGGAATAGTCCAAATTTTGAAGATATTAGAATTGGAGGTATAGATAAATTTAATAAAGAGATAAATCGTAATTTATTTAGAAACCGCAGCGAAGAGAATTTATATCACTGCTTTACATTACTTCCACATCAGAAACAGATTCTAGATAAGCTTAGTGTAGAGAGAGACGAAAATCATAACTATAGAAATCTTATAGTTGCGGCTACAGGTACTGGGAAGACAGTTATTTCAGCCTTTGATTATCAAAATTTTATAAGGAACCATTCACGTAGCCGTATTTTGTTTACGGCACATAGAGAGGAAATTCTTTGTCAGGCATTGAACACTTACAGGAGTGTTTTGAGAGATATAAACTTTGGTTCTTTGTGGGTTGGAGGATATCGTCCGCAGAATGAGGATGAATACAAGAATTTATTTATCTCCATTTCAATGTTTAACTCAAAATATGATGAATTTTTCTCTTTACTTGATAAAGATTATTACGATTACATAGTCATCGATGAAGCTCATCATAGTCAGGCTGATAGTTATAGGAAATTATTAACTCATTTTAGTCCACAAATATTAATCGGTCTTACAGCTACTCCTGAGCGTATGGATGGTCGTGATTTACGTCCTGATTTCGGAGGACATATCAGCGCTGAAATACGTCTTCCCCAAGCTTTGCAAGCAGGATTATTGACTCCATTCCAGTATTTATGTATAACTGACAATACAGATCTTTCAGATGATTCATTGTGGAGTGGAAATAAATATAATGTGGAACGATTGTCCTACAGATTATGTAATAAAGAGCGTGTAGGCAGAATAGTAGATGCATTACATAAGTACTTGGCTGATGAATATACATGTCGTGCACTTTGTTTTTGTGTAAACAAGAAACATGCAGATTTTATGGCTAAGCAATTATCTCTATATGGCTTTAACGCATATAGCCTTACTTCAGATACCCCCAATGATGTCCGTAAACGTTTGACTAAAGATTTGCGTGAGGGGAATATTCACTATTTATGTGTTGTTGATGTTTTCAATGAAGGTATTGATATTCCAGAAATAGATACTGTACTTTTCTTGCGTCCTACGGATAGTTTAACAATATTCTTACAACAGTTAGGACGAGGACTTCGTTTTTCTGTAGGTAAGACTGAGCTTACAGTGTTGGATTTTGTCGCACAAGTAAATCGTAAATATGATTTTGCCAGTCGCTTCAGAGCTTTGACACTTAATTCTGATAAAAATATAAAGAAACAAATCGAAGATGGTTTTACAATGCTGCCTAATGGCTGTAGCATTATTATGGAGAAATTGGCTCGTCAATATATATTGGATAATATTCAAAGTGCAATTTATAATAAGATGAGAATAATACGCGAAATAAACAGTTATGGCGAAATCATACCGACAATCTCACAATTCCTTGATAATAATGGCCAGGATATTCGTATATTATATCAAGGCTCAAATTGTTGGACACTATTAAAACGTGCAGCAGGAAAAATTAGCTATATTGACGATCATATAACTAAACGCTTAGAGAAAGGTGTTTCAAATTTGATACATCATAATACGGCTAACTTCTTGCATTTTGTTCAAAGATTCGTAAATGGTAACAGTGAATTTCTTAAACAAGAAAATGAAACTTATGCATTGATGTTATATTATGCTTTGTTTTCTGATAAGTTGGATAAATCAGGCTTTAATAGCATATATGAAGCACTTTCTTTACTCCAAACAGATAAATATAAGTATTTCACTCAGGAAATAGAAGAAATAGTATCGTATTTGCTGGAACATTTGCAAATAAAGACTATTCCTTTGCAAAACCTGTTCTGTCCACAAATGGAGGTATATGGCTGTTATACACGTGAGGAGGTTTTTATGTTGGTTGGACGTCAGACTGCAGCAAAGAAAATGCAGGGTACAGCCACTGGAGCTTTCCATTTATCGGAACATAATGCTTCTTTGTTATTTGTAACTTTGAATAAATCCGATAAAGATTTTTCTCCAACCACACAATACGATGATTATGTAGTCAATGAGAATTTTTTTCATTGGCAATCTTGGAATTTTGACTCTCATCAGACTGATGGAGGGAAACGATATACCCACCAAATGGAAACACAACGTAAGATTCTATTGTTCGTTCGTGAAAACAAGAAAGACGGCTATGGCAATACGAGCCCTTTTTACTGTTTTGGTTTAGTCAATTATGTTTCGTCTCATGGTGATTTTCCAATGAATGTAACATGGCAATTAGAGAAGCCAGTCATGCCATATTTTTTAAAAGCAATATAAAACAAAAACTCAGTATAACTCATTAGAGCTATACTGAGTTTTTTAGTATTATCATTGTTTACTATATTTTACTTGACTTCCTCAAAATCAGCATCTTGGATATTGTCACCTTGTTTGCTGTTACTTTGTCCCGCATTTTGTCCTGCGTTAGCTTGTGCACCAGGTCCGGCTTGCGCACCGCTTTGTGCATACATTTCGGCACTGGCAGCCTGGAATGCAGTATTCAGCTCGTTCATTGCAGCTTCGCAAGCAGCAACATCCTGTGCTTTGTGAGCATCTTTCAGTTTGTTCAAGGCAGCTTCGATAGGAGCTTTCTTGTCTGCTGGCAATTTGTCACCAAGGTCTTTCAACTGATTTTCTGTTTGGAAAATCATAGAGTCTGCCTGATTCAGCTTGTCAACTTTTTCACGTTCTTTCTTATCAGCTTCTGCATTAGCTTCTGCTTCAGCTTTCATACGTTCGATTTCCTCTTTGCTCAGACCAGATGAAGCTTCGATACGGATAGCCTGTTCCTTACCGGTTGCTTTATCTTTGGCAGATACTTTCAAGATACCGTTGGCATCGATATCAAAAGTAACTTCAATCTGAGGAACACCACGACGTGCAGGAGCAATACCTGTCAGGTTAAACTGACCGATAGATTTGTTCTGTGCTGCCATCGGACGTTCACCTTGCAGAACGTGGATAGTTACTTCAGTCTGGTTATCTGCAGCTGTTGAGAATACCTCACTCTTCTTGCACGGAATAGTGGTATTTGCATCGATCAGCTTAGTCATTACACCACCCATTGTTTCGATACCCATTGACAGCGGAGTAACATCCAGCAATACGATGTTTCCAACACCGGCTTCTTTGTTCAATACGGCACCTTGGATTGATGCACCTACGGCAACTACTTCATCAGGGTTAACTCCTTTTGACGGAGCTTTGCCGAAGAAGTCTTCAACAAGTTTCTGAACAGCAGGTATACGTGAAGAACCACCAACAAGGATTACTTCATCAATGTCTGCATTGTTCAGACCGGCATCACTCATCGCTTTCTTACACGGTTCAAGACAAGCCTGAATCAAGTTGTGTGCAAGAGCTTCGAATTTTGCACGGGTCAAAGTCTTAACCAAGTGTTTAGGCACACCACCTACCGGCATGATATACGGCAAGTTGATTTCGGTTGATGTTGAAGAAGACAATTCGATTTTTGCCTTTTCAGCAGCTTCCTTCAAACGTTGCATAGCCATCGGGTCTTGTGTCAGATCACCACCTTCATCATTCTTGAACTCCTGAACAAGCCAGTCAATGATTACCTGGTCGAAATCATCACCACCCAAGTGAGTATCACCGTTAGTTGACAATACTTCGAATACGCCACCTCCGAATTCAAGGATAGAGATATCAAATGTACCACCACCAAGGTCGAATACGGCAATCTTCATATCTTTGTTTGCTTTGTCAACACCATAGGCAAGTGCGGCAGCAGTCGGTTCGTTTACGATACGTTTTACATCCAGACCGGCAATCTGTCCGGCTTCTTTAGTAGCCTGACGTTGTGAATCTGAGAAGTATGCAGGAACAGTGATTACTGCTTCGGTTACTTCTTGTCCCAGATAATCTTCTGCGGTTTTTTTCATTTTCTGAAGAATCATGGCAGAGATTTCCTGTGGAGTGTAAAGATGTCCGTCAATGTCTACACGCGGAGTGTTGTTGTCACCTCTTACTACAGAGTAAGGAACACGTGCTATTTCTTTTGCTACTTGGTCATATGTTTCACCCATGAAACGTTTGATAGAATATACCGTACGTTTCGGGTTGGTAATGGCTTGACGTTTTGCAGGGTCACCTACTTTACGTTCGCCACCGTCAACGAATGCAACAACAGAAGGAGTTGTACGTTTACCTTCGCTGTTAGCTATTACAACAGGTTCGTTACCTTCAAATACTGATACGCATGAGTTGGTAGTTCCTAAGTCAATTCCAATAATTTTTCCCATAATTGTATGTTTTTTATTTGTTATTATTCAATGTTGTTATTCCAAGTGTCTTTCTTCAGGTTCTTGTGCCTTTGTGAAAAACACTTCGACTAGGAATATGCAAACCATGTGCCAAAGCAAGTGATTCGTATGAAAAAAGCAGAAAAAAATGAAGAAAGGAATATCAGATACCTGTCGGACATGCTTGAGAGAGCATTGTATGTGAATAAATGTCGCTAATATAATCTGCTGATATATAATAATATAATAGAACTGCTAGAACAAAAGTAGTATAAAAACTGACAAAACGTCAGTATTTTGCTCCTTCCAGTTTTAGCAAAGCCTCTTTTCTGTCAATTCCTCCGGCATATCCGGTTAGATTATGTGCCGTTCCTATAACCCGGTGGCATGGGATGAAGATGGAGATAGGATTATGCCCCACAGCATTTCCTATGGCTTGAGCTGCCATATGCTGTTTCCCGTACTGTCTGGCAATCTGTAGTGCCAGTTTCCCATATGTTGTGGTTTCTCCATAAGGTATTTGTCGGAGAAGATGCCATATATCCTGCTGAAAGGGTGTGCCGGAAGGCGACAGTTGGGTGAATGCAGAAGGAATCCTGCCTTCAAAGTAAGAGTTAAGCCATGAGCATGCATCAATGAATACGGGCAGTTGAGGTGAAATAATGCATGAACTTATATCCGGAAAATACCGTTGTCCTTCAAACCATGTTCCGGTCAGGTCTTTTCCGTCAGAAGCAAGTATTACCTTTCCTAAAGGTGACAAATATTCAGTGATATATTGATGCATTATAGTCTGGCTGTTGTTTCTGCAAAGATAGCCTTTATTTTGGAACAAATCTCATCATTAATAACTTATATTTATCCTATAAAATTATTAAAGCAGAGAGGGATGTATGTATAAATCCGTATATTTGATTGCAAACCATCTAAAAAATGAAGATTATGAAAGGAAAAAAAACTTTGTTTGTTACAGTTTGTTTGTTACTGGTTGCATCTTTTTCTTTGCAGGCACAGAGCAAGGCCGAGAAAAAGCAGGAAAAAGCGCGGATGGTGAAAGAGTGTATCGAAGCTAAGAATTATGAGATAGAGGTAAATACGGCTTTTCCCATGGGAGGGCAAAGCATACAGCTTTCACCTTATTATTCCTTGAAGGTGCGCAATGATTCCGTTTATTCCTATCTTCCATATTACGGCAGGGCATACATGCTTCCTTATGGAGGAGGAGAGGGACTTAATTTCGAGGCAAAAGTTGTTGATTACAAACAGGAAATGGGTAAAAAAGGCAGCTATGAGATTACTTTCTCTGCGCGTACGCAGGAAGATTATTACACGTTTCATGTGACAGTCTATGACAACGGCTCTTCGGGAATCAATGTGAATATGCAGAAAAAGCAGTCCATTGATTTTACGGGACGGATGCTTTTCGAGGAAAAAGACGATAAGAAAGAATGATTTTTGTCAGGCTCTTGCATTTTTGAAATCTGATAACCGAAAAGAAAGCACCAAATGATACAAATCTTTGCTGCTTTTATGTTTATTGTTTAAAATTATCCTTTATATTTGCATCGGTTAACAAAACAGGAATTTATAAGATTATATTGTGTATTCATTGTGTTTCAACAAAGAAGGAACACAAATGCACAGTCCAATTATTGCATAAGTATAAATCTAATAGCATGCAAGAACGTCAGAAAAACAGAGCCTTATATTTTAAAGAATTGGCACAGACCAGCCGTAAGTATTTTATTCCTTATATAGAGCGATTTAAGCAGATTCGTGAGGGGATGAATGTGTTGGAGATAGGATGTGGTGATGGTGGTAACCTTCTTCCTTTTGCAGAAAAAGGATGTACTGTAGTCGGAGTGGATATGGCTGAGTCGCGCATCAAAGACGCCATTCGTTTCTTTGCAGAATCCCATGCTCAAGGTACATTTATTGCATCCGATGTATTCAAGCTAACGGAGCTTGAGAACCGTTTTGATATCATCATCTGTCATGATGTGCTTGAACATCTGGATAATAAGCTGACGTTCCTTACCGGAATGAAGCGTTTCCTGAATCCCGAAGGTGTGATATTCATGTCTTTCCCGGCATGGCAGATGCCTTTTGGAGGACATCAGCAGATATGTAAGAGCAAATGGGCTTCTCATTTACCTTTCATGCATCTTCTTCCCAATACGGCATATCGCGCTTTATTGAAAGCGGCGGGTGAGGATGCTCCCTGTATCAATGAACTGATGAATATAAAACGCACACGCATCTCCATTGAACGTTTTGAGTCATTGCTCTCAGAAGGGAAAATCCGGAAGGTCAACCGGGAGTTTTATTTCATCAATCCCCATTATGAGACAAAGTTCCATCTCACACCCAGAAAACTGACTCCGCTTATCGGTGCCCTGCCTTACGTGCGCAATTTCTTTACAACTTCCTGTTTTTATATCTTGCGCTTTTAAGGAAGCTTATTTTACTATATGATAATAGCGGAATCAGATGGTGTCATCTGGTTCCGCTATTGTTATGGACAGGTCTTCTTGATTTTATATCGTATAGTTTCCTTTCTTAAGTTGTTTTATCTGATAAGCCAGCATAAAGGCTGCAACAATTGAAGCCAGCAGGTCAGACAGAGGCATACTGTACCATACGCCGTCTACTCCCATAATAGGAGGCAATATCAGCAAGCCCGGAAGCAGGAACAGCAGTTGTCGTGTCAGTGACAGGAAAATCGCCTTCTTGGCCATTCCCAGACTTTGGAAAAAGTTGGTCGTTACCATCTGGAAACCGATGATAGGGAAACACATTACCACTATACGCATACCTTTACCGGCCAGCTCTATCATTTCTTTATCTGTTGTAAAGGCCGATGCTATCAGGTGAGGACAGAATTGTCCTATCAGGAATCCTACGGTTGTTACGGCTGTAGCTCCGTAGATACTCAGTTTCAGTACCCGTTTTACACGTTCGTGCTGTTGGGCTCCGAAGTTATATCCCGCAATAGGCTGCATACCCTGGTTAAGTCCCATTACAATCATAACGAAGAAGAAACCTATTCGGTTTACAATACCGTATGCACCGATGTGATAGTCACCACCATAGTCTTTCAGACCTTTATTGATAAGAATCACGATGAAACAGGCAGTCAGGTTCATAAGAAATGGTGACATGCCGATGGCAATGATATTCGAAACGATATTTCTGTTCAGTTTATAGATACCTTTCTGAAGGTGGATAAGTTCATCCTTGTTGCTCAGAATACGGATTTGTTTCATCAGTGAGATGGCCTGTGACATGACAGTAGCCAGAGCTGCTCCTTCAATTCCCCATTTGAAGCCGTATATGAAAATAGGTGCCAGTACGACGTTAAAGAGTACTGTGTTGATGGTTGCAAACATGGCTTCTTTCGGATGTCCCGAAGCTCTCAGCACGGCATTCAGTCCCAGATACATATGGGTAATTACGTTACCCAGAAGAATAACCTTCATGAAGTCTCTGGCATAACCGATGGTTGCGTCGCTGGCTCCGAAGAAATACAGAATAGGATCCAGAAAGATAAGAGTTATCACTCCGAATGCAATACCGATTATCAGGTTCATCACCACCACATTACCCAGAATGCTTCTGGCTGTATCATAGTCTTTCTGGCCCAGACGTACGGAAATAAGTGTTGCTGCACCTACACCTACAAGAGAACCGAATGCTGCCGCCAGGTTCATGAGCGGAAAAGTAAGGGCCAGACCCGAGATGGCCATTGCACCCACACCGTGACCGATGTAGATACTGTCAATCATGTTGTAAAGGGAAGCGGCGGTCATGGCTATAATAGCCGGAATAGAATACTGCATCAGCAATTTCCGTATGGGTAGTGTTCCCAGTTCGGTTGCTGCTCCTACATTGTTTGTCATAGTTGTAATTTTAATTTTTGGCATGCAAAAGTAGTCTTTTTTGATAGTACCGCTTATGCGTGTAATATGAAAAATAGAATAGTTTAACAGTTGAATGAAATAGAAAAATAATATCTTTGTTGGCTCACTGCAGATTTTTTTTGATTTATGGAACAGAAGAAAGTATTGGTAGGTATGAGTGGAGGCATTGACAGCACGGCCACTTGCATTATGTTACAGGAAAAAGGATATGAAGTGGTGGGAGTGACGATGCGTACATGGGATTCTCCTTCAAAGTTTACCTCTCCCTCTCAGGAACTTCCCGATTATATAATGGAGGCAAAGGAGCTTGCCGCAAAACTGGGTATAGAGCATCATGTAGCCGATGTCCGTCAGGAATTCAAGGATGTGATTGTACGGAATTTTATTGATGAGTACATGAACGGGCGTACCCCCAATCCCTGTGCCTTGTGCAATCCGTTGTTTAAGTTCAAGGTCCTGGTCGATTGGGCCGACAGACTGTCGTGTCCTTATATTGCCACCGGACATTACTCCCGCCTTGTCGAAATAGACGGTCATACTTATATCGTGGCCGGCGATGATGAAAAGAAAGATCAGTCATATTTCCTGTGGCGTGTATCCGAAGCTGTACTACGTCGGTGCATCTTTCCTTTGGGCGAATATACCAAACAAACCGTACGCGAGTATTTGCATGCCAAAGGTTTTGAAGCCAAGTCGAAAGACGGTGAGAGCATGGAAGTATGTTTTATTGACGGTGATTACCGTGATTTCCTTCGCGAACAGGTACCCGATTTGGACCAGCGCATCGGGCCGGGAAAATTTGTCAATGCTGCCGGAGTTACATTGGGCACCCATAAAGGTTTTGCCTATTATACCATCGGACAGCGGAAAGGTCTTGAAATCGCGTTGGGAAAACCGGCTTATGTCCTGAAACTGAATCCTGAAAAGAATACGGTTATGCTGGGTGATGCCGAGCAGCTGAAAACTGCATATATGCTGGTCGAACAGCAGCGCATGGTTGATGACGGACGTTTCTTCCGTGAAGAAGAATTGAGCGTACGTATTCGTTACCGCAGCAAGCCCATACCTTGTCGTGTACATCCGCTTGATGACGGGCGCTGGCTGGTACATTTTTTGGATGAAGCATCTTCAGTTACGCCGGGGCAGTCTGCCGTGTTCTATGTCAGCAAGCGGGTTGTAGCTGGTGCGCTGATTGCTTCACAGCGCGGAATAGGAATGTATGTTGATATGGTACAAAGAAAAAACGAAGATAAAGAATGAAAAAGGTATATGTTATCTGGATGGCATGTGTAGTGACAGCCTTGTCATTACAGGCCGGAAACCGTCTGGCTCGTTATCGTGTCTGGTTAACCGATAAGGCTGCTACCGAATATTCGCTGGAGCAGCCTGAAAAATACCTGTCTCCCAAAGCCGTTGAGCGCAGGCAGAGACAAGGCTTGAAGGTCGATTCTACCGATTTGCCGGTACCCCGTGTATATTTGGAAAGACTGGCAAAGGCAGGAATGAGCATTGTAGGAACGAGCCGCTGGAATAATACGGTTCTGGTCGAAACCTCCGACAGTGTTCGTGCCGCAGCATTGCAGCAGTTGCCTTTCGTGCGTTCTGTCCTGAAGGTATGGACTGCACCGGACAGTATTCCGCAGCGCAATGCCAGCCGGAAAAACGAAGTCAATCCCGATAATAAAAAACTCCCCGTATATTATGGAGCGGCTCAGAATCAGGCCGAGATGTTGAATCTTCCGTCATTGCATCAGGCAGGTTTCCGCGGACAGGGCATGACCATAGCCATTATGGACGGAGGATTCCTGAACGCAGATGTCATACCATTGTTGAGCAAGGTAAAGATTGAGGGAGTCCGTAACTTCGTTCATCCGGGATGGGACGTATATGCAGAGCTCGACCATGGCATGAGCGTGCTTTCGTGTATGGCGGCCGATACTCCCGAAGTGATGGTCGGCACATCGCCCGAAGCATCCTACTGGCTCTTCTGTACGGAAGACCCCGATTGTGAGTGCATGGCAGAAGAAGACTATTGGGCACAGGCCATAGAGTACGCCGACAGTCTGGGTGTCGACATAGTCAATACTTCCCTGGGTTATCATGCTTTTGACGATACAAGCAAGAATTACCGTTACCGCGATCTTGACGGACATACTTCCCTGATGAGTGCTTCTGCATCAATGGCCGCATCCAAAGGCATGCTGGTAGTGTGCAGCGCGGGCAATTCCGGCAATAAGGTGTGGAAGAAAATTACCCCTCCGGCCGATGCCGAAAACGTGCTTACGGTAGGAGCCGTCGATGCTTCACGGGTAAATACGGTATTTTCCTCAGTCGGTAATACGGCCGATGGCAGGGTGAAGCCCGACGTTATGGCCCGCGGAGGTGCTGCAACCGTTATCAGACCCGACGGGAGTGTAAGACAGGCCAATGGTACTTCATTTTCTACCCCCGTACTTTGCGGAGCTGTTGCCTGTCTGTGGCAGGCATGTCCACGGCTCACGGTTTATGAGTTGATTGATTTGGTTCACCGGGTGTCCGACCGTTACGGATTTCCGGATAACATATACGGTTATGGGATTCCCGATATCTGGAAGGCCTATACCTTGTACAGTCAGGAACATTCGGTAAAATGATGGAAGCCTTATCACTATATGAACTGAACAATCTGGTTCGTTGCCGCCTGGAAGATACCTTTGTCGACGAGTATTGGGTGCAGGCCGAGCTGAGCGATGTCCGTTCCAATGCTACCGGGCATTGCTATCTGGAGCTGATTGAAAAAGATGAAAGAAGCAACAGTCTGATAGCAAGGGCACGTGCCATGATATGGAATTCCACTTATCGTCTTCTGCGGCCGTATTTCGAGCAGGAGACCGGGCAGGCGTTCGTTTCGGGTCTGAAGGTTCTGGTCCGTGTTACCGTTACGTTCCATGAGCTTTACGGCTATTCGCTGACCATTGTCGACATAGACCCCTCTTATACTTTGGGCGATATGGCCCGCCGCCGCCGTGAAATACTCCGTCAGCTTGAAGAAGAAGGCGTACTCACCCTGAACAAGGAGCTGGATATGCCGCTGCTTCCTCGCAAGATAGCCGTTATCTCATCGGCCACGGCAGCCGGATATGGCGATTTCTGCAATCAGCTGGCCGGCAATCCATATGGCTATGTCTTCTATCCGGTACTGTTTCCGGCCATGATGCAGGGCGACCGTATTGAAGAAACCATCATCAGCGCGCTCAACCGTATTTATGAGCATCAGGACTTCTGGGATGTCGTGGTCATCATTCGCGGAGGAGGAGCCACTTCCGACCTGTCCGGTTTCGATTCCTACCTGCTGGCTGCCAATTGTGCACAGTTCCCTTTGCCGGTGATTACAGGTATCGGGCACGAACGCGATGACACTGTGATCGATGCGGTGGCACATACCCGTGTGAAGACTCCTACGGCCGCTGCCGAGTATCTGATAGCGAGGATGCACGATGCCGACCTTGCCCTTTGTGAGCAGAATGACCGTCTGTTGCAGGGCGTTTCTCTGAAGCTGGAACGTGAAAAGCAGCGTCTGGAACGGAATTCTTCACGTCTGCCTCTTTTGTTTTCGGGTTATAGAATCAGGGAAGAGAAAAAGCTTTCCGGATTTGAACACCGCATGCAGACGGCACTTCATGCGCGCATCATGGAGCGCCGGTATAAGATGGAGCAGCTTTTGCAGCGTATTCCCTTTCTCCTGTCTTCACGTATCGAAAAGGAGAAGCATCATCTTCAGCTTCTGGAACAGCAGATACAGGCATCTTCTCCCGAAAAATTGCTGAAGAGAGGATACAGCATTACGTTGAAAGACGGAAAGGCGCTGACCGATGCGTCACAGGTGAAGCCGGGCGACCACATTGTTACCCGTGTCCTTCACGGAGAGATAAAAAGTATAGTCGAATAGATATTGATAGCATACATATAAACAGATAATGGTTATGGCAACAAAAAGCTTGACTTATGAAAATGCGATGAAACGTTTGGAACAGATAGTGTCGCAGATTGAAAATAACGAGTTGAATATTGACCAGTTGAGCACATCTTTGAAAGAAGCGCAGGAGCTGATTACTTTCTGTAAAGGCAAACTTTACGAAACCGATACCGAAATAAAGAAGATGCTTGAGTCTTTTCAGGAAAAAGAAAATTAAAATCTTGAAGAGTTTTCTTGCATTATGTAATCTTTTCATGTACATTTGCTGCAGGTACATACTTAAAATTTTGATATAATGAAAGAAATAGATTGGTCGAATCTGTCATTCGGCTATATGCGGACAGATTATAACGTGCGCTGTTACTATCGCGACGGAAAATGGGGAGAAATAGAAGTTAGTTCAGAAGAGACTATCAACGTGCACATGGCAGCAACCTGTCTGCACTATGGTCAGGAAGCTTTTGAAGGTCTGAAGGCTTTTCGCTGTAAGGACGGAAAAATTCGTGTGTTCCGCATGAAGGATAATGCAGAGCGTTTGCAAAGCTCATGCCGTGGAATCCTGATGCCTGAACTGCCGACCGAATTATTCTGCGAAATGGTGAAGAAAGTGATAAAGCTCAACGAGCGCTTTATTCCTCCATATGAGAGCGGTGCTTCATTGTATATCCGTCCGTTGCTGATTGGTACCGGAGCACAGGTAGGAGTTCGTCCGGCCAGTGAATATCTTTTTGTAATATTCGTATCACCGGTAGGTCCGTACTTCAAAGGTGGATTCTCAACCAATCCTTATGTTATTATCCGTGAGTTCGACCGTGCTGCTCCTCTGGGAACAGGTACTTTCAAGGTAGGTGGTAACTATGCTGCCAGCTTGCGTGCCAACAAGATGGCTCACGATTTGGGATACTCTTGTGAGTTCTATCTTGATGCGAAAGAAAAGAAATACATGGATGAGTGCGGCGCAGCTAATTTCTTCGGAATCAAGAACAATACATATATCACTCCGCTGTCTTCATCCATCCTTCCGTCTATCACTAACCGCAGTCTGATGCAGTTGGCCGAAGATATGGGCTTGAAGGTTGAACGCCGTCCGGTACCCGAAGAAGAACTGGCTACATTCGAAGAGGCCGGTGCTTGCGGTACGGCAGCCGTTATCAGTCCTATCCAGCGTATTGACGATTTGGAAAACAAGAAATCATACGTTATTTCCAAAGACGGAAAACCGGGTCCTATCTCTACCAAGCTTTACAATAAGCTGCGTGCCATCCAGTATGGCGATGAGCCCGATGTTCACGGATGGGTAACTGTTATTGACTGATTCTACCTATCAATATAAGACATAATTTGAGCGGCACATTCTGACAGGGATGTGCCGTTGTCTTTTTTATAATTATAAATTCTTTACTCACATTTTGGTTGGTCTTGTTCTTTTCTTCTTGTTTAAATTACTACTTTTGCAGTATAAACATAATTGAAGAATACATGGGTAAGAATAAATTGGAGAAGTTTGCTGATATGCGGAGCTATCCGCATGTGTTTGAATATCCATACTCTGTTGTTGATAACGTTCCGTTCGAAATGAAGGGAAACTGGAATCGTGATTTTTTTAAGAATACCAATCCTATCGTGCTTGAGCTGGGATGCGGTCGCGGAGAGTATACGGTCGGGCTGGGACGCATGTATCCCGACAAGAACTTCATAGGCGTTGATATCAAGGGTGCCCGCATGTGGACGGGAGCAACCGATGCGCTGAACGAAGGCCTGCACAATGTGGCTTTTCTGCGTACCAACATCGAGATTATCGAACGCTTCTTTGCACCGGGTGAGGTGAGTGAGATATGGCTGACCTTTTCCGACCCTCAGATGAAGAAGGCTACCAAGCGTCTTACATCTACTTATTTCATGGAGCGTTACCGCAAGTTCCTTGTCGATGGCGGAACCGTGCATCTGAAGACCGACAGCAATTTCATGTTCACATATACACGTTACATGATAGAGCATAATCATCTTCCGGTCGATTTCATGACAGACGACCTCTATCATTCCGGTCTTGCCGACGATATACTGTCCATCCGTACCTATTATGAGCAGCAGTGGCTTGACCGTGGTCTGTCCATCAAATACATCAAGTTCCGTTTGCCGCACGAGGGAGTGCTTCAGGAGCCTGATGTTGAGATTGAGCTTGATGACTACCGCAGCTATAACCGCAGTAAGCGGAGCGGTTTGCAAACCAGTAAATAACAACATAATGATATTATAAAGATGATGACTATTTATCCGAAACTGATACTCGATGCTCTGGCAACGGTTCGTTACCCGGGCACTGGAAAAAATCTTGTTGAGGCCGGAATGGTGGAAGACAATATCCGCATCGAAGGCAACAAGGTATCTTTTTCCCTTATATTCGAGAAACCTACCGACCCGTTCATGAAGTCGGTTATCAAGGCTGCCGAAACAGCCATCCTTACCTATGTAGGCGAGGAAGTAGATATTGTAGGAAACATTTCCGTCAAGACCGTTCAGCAGGCACGTCCCGAAGTCGGAAAGCTGCTTCCGCAGGTTAAGAACATCATTGCCGTATCTTCCGGAAAGGGTGGAGTAGGTAAGTCTACCGTAGCAGCCAATCTGGCAGTGGCCCTGGCACGTCTGGGCTATAAGGTCGGACTGCTCGATGCCGATATTTTCGGCCCCTCCATGCCAAAGATGTTTCAGGTAGAAGATGCCCGTCCCTATGCCGAGATGATTGACGGACGTGACATGATTATTCCTATTGAGAAATACGGAGTGAAGCTGCTCTCAATCGGTTTCTTTGTCAATCCTGAGCAAGCCACTTTGTGGCGTGGCGGTATGGCCAGCAATGCGCTCAAGCAGCTTATTGGCGATGCGGCATGGGGTGAACTCGATTATTTCCTCATCGACCTTCCTCCCGGCACCAGCGACATCCATCTTACGGTAGTTCAGACCCTGGCTGTTACCGGTGCGGTTGTAGTCAGCACCCCTCAGCAGGTTGCCCTGGCCGATGCCCGTAAGGGAATCAACATGTTTACGAACGACAAGGTCGATGTTCCTATTCTGGGTCTGGTTGAAAATATGGCGTGGTTTACGCCAGCCGAGCTTCCGCAAAACCGTTATTACATCTTCGGAAAAGAGGGTGCCAAGAAGCTGGCCGAAGAAATGAACGTGCCTTTGCTCGGACAGATTCCTATCGTGCAGGGTATTTGTGAGAGCGGCGATGCCGGAAAACCGATTGTTCTTGAAGATACCATTTCTTCACAGGCATTCATGAATCTGGCCGAAGAACTGGTTCGTCAGACCGACAAGCGCAACCGTGAGAAAGCGCCTACCCGGATTGTCGAAACACATAAATGAAACAAGTGATGCCATCATAAAAAAGATCGCAGTCTGCGTATGAATTCATACTTGGACTGCGTTCTTTTTTAGGTTAATATTAAAAAGGTTTTTAACATCCATCTGTTTTATAAAAAGGACAGTTCCCCAACATTTTGCAAAATAATTTTTCATTATCTCAATATTCGTAAAGTATAGACTGTTATTGGTTAAAGTTAGATAAAACAAAAGTTGTATAAGTTACAATCAAGAGAACTAATGTATAATTTTGCAGCGCTGGAAACTTAGAAGCCTGTATGAGTTTTCGGAAAAGAAGAGAAAAAATAATTATTAATGTGTAAAAAGAATATGAAGTTTAAGCAAATTTTCACTTATTCAAGTGTAGGCATTCTCTGTCTGGGAGCGTTATCTTTATTGAATGCTTGTAGTGGTAATGGAGGTACAAAACTTGGTGATGATGAGTTTACTGTCGAGACAGTGACTTCTACATCCAGTAGTCAGTCAATTCAGTATCCGGCTACAATAAAAGGAACGCAGGATATTGAAATTCGTCCTCAGGTATCAGGATTCATTGTTAAACTGTGTGTTGACGAAGGTGCAACTGTTCGCAAAGGACAGGCTTTGTTCCAGATTGATCCTACCCAATATGCCGCTGCCGCCAAACAAGCCGAAGCAAATGTTGAGTCAGCCAAAGCCAATCTGCAGACTGTAGAGCTGACAGCTCAAAACAAGAAAATGCTGTATGACAAGAAAGTCATCAGTGACTATGATTATCAGACAGCCTTGAATAATCTGGCTACCGCCAAGGCAACTCTTGCTCAGGCCGAGGCCAATTATGTAGCCGCCAAGCAGAACCTGGGCTTCTGCACCGTAACCAGTCCTTCAAACGGAGTGGTAGGTACTTTCCCGTATCGTGTAGGTAGTCTGGTCAGTGCTTCCATCGCAGAGCCGTTGACTACCGTTTCTGAAATCGGTGACATGTATGTTTACTTCTCAATGACCGAAAAACAGTTGCTTGCCATGACTCGTGCCGAAGGTACCTTGAAAGAGCAGCTTGAAAAGATGCCGCCGGTAAAATTGCAGTTGGCCGACGGAACCATGTACGACGAAGAAGGTAAGATCGATGCCGTAAGCGGTGTTATCGAGCAGAGCACCGGTTCAGTAAGCATGCGTGCCATCTTCTCCAATAAGGGAAATGTATTGCGCAGTGGTGGTACCGGAAACATCATATTCCCCTATATGCTTGAGAATGTGATTGTCATTCCGCAGTCAGCCACTCAGGAAATCCAGGATAAGAAATTCGTTTATGTTCTTCAGGGCGACAATACTACAATCAAACACACTGAGATCAAGATATTCTCTGTTAACGATGGTAAGAACTACATTGTAACAGACGGTTTGAAATCAGGCGACAAGATTGTTGTTGAAGGTGTTCAGAACCTGAAGGATGGTCAGAAGATCAAGCCCATCACTCCGGAACAGCGTACTGCCAAATTTCAGCAGGCACTGAAAGACCAGAAAGAAGGAAATCTTTCTACCGCATTTAACTAATTAACGAGTTGACAAGAGAAGTGTGTGTTGTGCTGCAAGCGCTGCATCTTCCCATTTAAATTAAATCAAAATCTATGAGACTAGATAAATTTATTAACCGTCCGGTACTTTCTACCGTAATTTCCATTTTATTGGTTATTCTGGGTATCATCGGTTTGGCAACCCTGCCAGTTACGCAGTATCCGGACATTGCACCTCCTACCGTTTCGGTAAGAGCTACCTATACCGGTGCAAGTGCATCCACCGTATTGAATTCAGTCATCGCCCCTCTGGAAGACCAGATCAACGGTGTTGAAAACATGATGTACATGACTTCATCTGCATCCAACAACGGTTCGGCAGATATTTCTATCTATTTCAAGCAGGGAACCGATCCCGATATGGCAGCCGTAAACGTTCAGAACCGTGTGTCTATGGCACAGGGATTGTTGCCGGCCGAAGTAACCAAAGTCGGTGTAACCACTCAGAAACGTCAGAACTCCATGCTGTTGATTTTCTCATTGTATGATGAGAGCGACCGTTACAGCGTAGAGTTTATCGAAAACTATGCCAAGATTAACCTTATTCCTGAAATCCAGCGTGTAAACGGTGTGGGTGATGCCAACGTGCTTGGTACCGACTACTCTATGCGTATCTGGTTGAAGCCCGATGTCATGGCACAGTATAAATTGATTCCGGGTGACATCTCACAAGTATTGAGTGAGCAGAATATCGAGGCCGCTCCGGGTCAGTTCGGTGAGCGCGGAAACCAGACATTCCAGTACACCATCCGTTACAAGGGACGTTTGCAGCAGCCCGAAGAGTTCGAGAATATCGTAATCAAGTCACTTCCTGACGGTCAGGTACTTCGTCTGAAAGACATTGCCGATATCCAGATGGGTCGTCTTACCTATTCATTCGATAATACCGTAAACGGTCACAAGGCTGTAACCTGTATCGCTTATCAGATGGCCGGAACCAATGCGACCGAGACCATTCAGAATATCGAGGCTGTGCTTGCCGAGACTTCCAAGACATTGCCTGCCGGTTTGAATATCAATATCGCACAGAGTGCCAACGACTTCCTGTTTGCTTCTATCCACGAGGTAATCAAGACCCTTATTGAGGCCTTCATCCTGGTATTTATCGTAGTATACATCTTCTTGCAGGACTTCCGTTCAACCCTTATTCCTGCCATCGCTATTCCGGTTGCGTTGATTGCAACCTTCTTCGTGCTGAAACTCATCGGCTTCAGTGTCAACTTGCTTACCTTGTCAGCTATGGTGCTTGCCATCGCCATAGTCGTCGATGACGCCATAGTCGTCGTCGAAGGCGTCCACGCCAAGCTCGACCAGGGATACAAATCTTCCAAGGCAGCGGCTATCGATGCCATGAGCGAGTTGGGTGGCGCCCTTGTTTCTATTACCCTCGTTATGATGTCCGTGTTTATCCCGGTAAGTTTCATGGGAGGTACAGCCGGAACGTTCTACCGTCAGTTCGGTATTACCATGGCTATCTCTATTGCATTCTCGGCTATCAACGCGTTGACATTGTCACCGGCCCTTTGTGCCCTCTTCCTGAAACCGCATGACGAGAATCACGGTGAAAAGAAATCCACGTTCATTTCACGTTTCCATACCTCATTCAATGCCGCTTATGACACATTGCTGAAGAAGTATAAGAAACGCGTAGTGTTCTTTATCCATAAAAAATGGCTGTCATTCGGTCTGGTAGGTGCATCTATCGTACTGTTGGTATTCTTCATGAACATTACCCCGACCGGTATGGTGCCTACCGAAGATACCGGAACCATCATGGGTGCCGTAACCTTGCCTCCTGGAACCTCCAAGGAGCGTGCACAGGAAGTGCTTGCACAGGTCGACAGTCTGGTTGCAGCCGATCCGGCCGTTGAGTCTCGTACTGTTATCAGCGGATTCAGCTTCATCGGAGGTCAGGGCTCATCTTACGGTTCAGTCATCATCAAGCTGAAAGACTGGGAAGAACGTTCCATGATGCAGAATTCTAATATAGTATATGCATCTCTGTTCATGCGTGCCCAGAAAGTTATCAAGGATGCACAGGTACTGTTCTTTACTCCGCCTATGATTCCGGGATATTCAGCATCCAGCGATATCGAGTTGAACATGCAGGATAAGACCGGTGGAGACCTGAACAAGTTCTTCGATGTAGTCAACAGCTATACCGCAGCATTGGAGGCCCGTCCGGAAATCAATTCGGCGAAGACATCCTTCAACCCGAACTTCCCGCAGTATATGATTGACATCGATGCGGCAGCCTGTGAAAAGGCAGGTATTAGTCCTTCCAATATTCTGACTACCATGCAGGGATACTTCGGAGGTCTCTATGCATCAAACTTCAACCGTTTCGGTAAGATGTACCGTGTAATGATTCAGGCTGAGCCTGAAGCTACCAAGAACATGGAGTCACTGAAGAGCATCAAGGTGCGCAACAGCAGTGGCGAGATGGCTCCGGTAGAGCAGTTCATTTCCATTGAGAAAGTTTACGGTCCTGATGTGATCAGCCGTTTCAACCTTTATACATCCATGAAAGTAATGGTTGCTCCTGCTTCAGGTTACACCTCAGGTCAGGCATTGCAGGCCATTGCCGAAGTTGCCAAGGAAAATCTTCCTACCGGATTCAGCTATGAGCTGGGAGGTATGGCGCGTGAGGAGGCCGAAAACAGCGGCAGTACCACAGGTATCATCTTTGTGCTCTGCTTCGTATTCGTTTACCTCTTGCTGAGTGCCCAGTACGAAAGTTACATCCTTCCGCTGGCCGTATTGCTTTCCGTTCCGTTCGGATTGCTCGGAAGCTTCCTGTTTGTCAACGGATTCTCTGCTTTGGGCAGCATCCCGGCACTGAAGATGATTCTGGGAACGATGTCAAACGATATCTACATGCAGATTGCGTTGATTATGTTGATGGGTCTGTTGGCAAAGAACGCCATCCTTATCGTAGAGTTCGCGCTCGACCGTCGTAAGCAGGGTATGAGTATCTCGTGGGCAGCCGTTCTGGGTGCATCCGCCCGTCTTCGTCCTATCCTGATGACCTCATTGGCCATGATTATCGGTTTGCTTCCGTTGATGTTTGCCTTCGGTGTAGGAGCACACGGAAACCGTACGTTGGGAGCATCAGCCATCGGTGGTATGTTGATAGGTATGATTTGTCAGATTTTTGTGGTTCCTACTCTGTTCGTTGTCTTCCAATGGTTACAGGAGAAATTCAAGCCTATTGAATGGACCGACCTCGATGTCAGTGAAGTTGAACCGGATATTGAACAATACACAAACAAGAAGTAAAAATGAAGAAACAGATATTATTCATGATGTGCGCAACTGCCCTGTTTAGCAGTTGCGGCATCTATAACTCCTACAAGCGCCCGGCCGATCTCACTGTCGAAGGTCTTTACCGCGACACCTTGTCGGTCAATGATACGCTGGCAGCCGACACCACCAACATGGGAAACATTTCCTGGCGTGAAATGTTCCGTGACCCCAAGCTCCAGGCTCTTATCGAGCGCGGACTTGCCCACAATGTCGATATGCAGAATGCCATGCTGCAGGTTGAGCAGGCACAGGCATCTCTCATGACCGCCCGTCTGTCATTCCTGCCGTCGTTTACCCTCTCTCCGCAGGGTGGTATCACCAAGCAGGCCAGTGACCCGTCTTACCGCACATACAAGGCACCCGTTTCTGCCAGCTGGGAAATAGATATCTTCGGTAAGCTGCTCAATACCTCACGCGGTGCCAAGGCAGCCCTGTTGCAGAGCAAGGCCTACGAGCAGGCAGTCCGTTCACAGGTTATTGCATCCATTGCCAATATGTATTACACCCTGCTCATGCTCGACCGTCAGCTCGAAATCAGTGAGCAGACCTATACCAACTGGACTCAGACCCTTTCCATGATGAAAGACCTGAAAGAGGCCGGTATGACCAACGAGGCAGCCGTCGTACAGACCGAGGCAAGCTGTTATTCCGTAGCAGCCAGCATTCCTGAAATCCGTCAGAGCATCCGTGAGACCGAGAATGCCCTTTCAACCCTCCTGGGCGAGGTTCCTCACCAGATAGAGCGCGGCACCCTGGCCGAGCAGCAGATGCCTGAGGAAGTCAATGCCGGTGTTCCGATGCAGCTGCTTGCCAACCGTCCCGATGTGCGTGCAGCCGAGATGAGTCTGGCCAATGCCTTCTACCTTACCAATAAGGCACGTTCGGCATTTTATCCGCAGATATCCATCACCGGTTCTCTGGGATGGACCAACGGAAACATGGGCGAACTCAATCCGGCCGAGATTCTGCGCAACGTAGTAGCTTCGCTTACACAACCTATATTCAACCGTGGTTCTGTCATTGCCAACTACAAGATTTCAAAGGCACAGCAGGAGCAGGCCAAGCTGAATTTCCAGCAGACCGTTCTCGATGCCGGAGCAGAAGTCAGCAATGCCCTGTTTGCTTACAAGACAGTAGGCGAGAAGAGCCAGCAGCGTGACAAGCAGGTCGAAGCCCTCGACAAGGCAGTAGGCTATACACAGGATTTGATGCAGGTAGGCAGTGCCAATTACCTCGATGTTATCACCGCCCAGCAGTCTTTGCTCGGTGCACAGCTTACTCAGGTTCAAGACCGTTATGAATATTTGCAGTCTGTAATTAATTTGTATCAGGCCCTTGGAGGCGGACGCACAAATGAGTAACTGCGTTTAGATTGATATGTAGCACAGATTACACAAAAATACATGTTCATTATATGAAACTGACTAAGTGTAATCTGTGCTCTTTTTTTTGTTAATAATAGCTTTTTTTTGTAGCTTTGTCTCAACGGAAAGTAAACCGTGTGAATTAACCTTATTAAATTTATATAATTATGATTAGTCCGTTAGCTTATGTCGATCCGTCGGCACAGATAGGCAAGAATGTAACCATTCATCCGTTTGCTTACATTGATAAGAACGTGGTGATTGGCGACGATTGCGTGATTATGCCTTATGTAAGCATTATGAACGGTGCGCGCATTGGGAATGGAAACACATTTTATCAGGGAGCAGTCATCGCTACTCCTCCTCAGGATTTCAAGCATAAAGGTGAGGAAACCATCGTACGTATAGGAAACAATAACGTGATTCGTGAAAATGCCGTTATCATCAAGGCATCCGCTCTGGGTCATGAAACCGTGATAGGCGACAATAACTTCATCATGCAGGCCGTTCGTATTTCTCACGACGCCACTATCGGCAATGGTTGTATTATCGGTAACGGTGCCCAGATTGCAGGCCAGTCTACCGTAGGCGACTGTTCCATCATCTCTTCTTCAGTTATCATGACCGGACACATCCGTGTGGGCAGCTGGTCGGTAATTCAGGGAGGTTGCCGTTTCTCCAAAGATGTTCCTCCATACATTGTGGTAGCTCATGAGCCCGCAGCATATTACAGCATCAATACCCGTGTGCTTCAGCACGAAGGTTTTTCCGATACTGTCATCAAGCACATTGCCCATGCATACCGCATCATCTATCATGCCAATACCTCTATTGAGGATGCGCTTTACCGCGTAGAGTTGCAGATACCTAAAGGACCTGAAATCCAGAATATTATTGATTTCGTCCGCAGTTCAAAGGTGGGAATTATCCGCTAAAAGTGTTTGTTTATATTTCAGCAGGTCTTGTCCGGGTCATATTCTGGGCAAGACCTCTTTTTATTTATTTAACACATATTCCCTGCAAATTTATTTGTAATCATTACAAATTTGAAAATAAATTCATATCTTTGCATCAGTAATAACCATTAAAAAGAGAGCATTATGAATAAATCATTAAAAGGAACAAGAACAGAGAAAAACTTGATGGTATCGTTTGCAGGTGAGTCACAGGCACGCATGCGTTATACTTATTTTGCCAGTGTAGCAAAGAAAGAAGGATATGAGCAGATGGCTGCCATTTTCGCAGAGACAGCCGATCAGGAAAAAGAGCACGCAAAGCGCATGTTCAAGTGGCTTGAGGGCGGTATGGTCGAAATCACTGCCAGCTATCCTGCAGGAGTTATTGGAAACACCCTTCAGAACCTTCAGGCAGCAGCCGACGGCGAGCACGAAGAGTGGTCACTCGACTATCCTAAGTTTGCCGACATTGCCGACGAAGAAGGATTCCCCGAAATTGCCATCATGTATCGCAATATAGCAGTAGCCGAAAAAGGACACGAAGAAAGATACCGTGCTTTGGCAGCCAACATCGAAAACGGCGAAGTATTCAAGAAGAAACAACCCGTTTTGTGGCAGTGCCGCAACTGCGGATTCCTTTTCGAAGGCGAAGCAGCTCCCGAAGTATGTCCGGCATGTCTCCATCCGCAGGCATATTTCCAGGTAAAGCCTGAGAATTATTAATGACAAAGTGAGTTGATTCTAGGGAGTTAAAAGGAGTTATAGGGAGTTAGAAGGAGTTAGAAGCCAATAGTATTGCAATGGGAGCGACATTGTAAAAAGTATTGGCCTTTAACTTCCGCCTGCCCGGCAGGCATAACTCCCTCTAACTCCCTTTAACTTCTTTTCCCCTATCTTTATCATCCGATAAATTGAAGTTTAACCCCAAACACCAATTACAATGATAGAGATTCACATTCACGTTCATTTCCATTCCGGAGCATCATCCGGTAAGTCCGCTTCCGTGCGCAAGGGCAGCACCTCCTTTTTCCATTACATGTCATCCGAAGTCTGCCGCATGGCATCCTCCGGCCGTTACAGCACCTCGCGCAATTATGCCACCGCCCTTCGTTCCTTTCGCACCTTCTGTTCCGTGCGCAACCTGTCCTTCCGTTCCGTCACCCCCTCCCTGTTGTCCGATTATGAAAACTGGCTCAAGCGCCGCGGCATATGCCTCAATACCATCTCCTGTTACCTGCGTTCCCTCCGTGCCGTATACAATCGCGGCGTGTCTCAGGGCCTGGCCGAGCAGACCCATCCCTTCCGCAAGGTCTATACCGGAGTAGAGCGCACCGTCAAGCGCGGGTTAGGGCAGGACGTCATTCAGCGGCTTCAGGCACTCACCCTTTCGTGTTCCTCGCTCAGTCTGGTGCGCGATATGTTCATCTTCAGTTTCCTGGCATGCGGCATGCCCTTTGTCGATATGGCCTATCTCACCAAGTCGCAGATTCATGACGGATACCTCGTCTACCGCCGTCACAAGACCGGCCGTCGCATCCGCATCAAGCTTCAGGGCGCTATGAGTGAAATCATCCGTCGCTATGCCGTTCCCGGTCGCGACTACGTGTTTCCCGTCATCAAGTCCGGGGCCGGTTCCGTGCAGGCCTATAGCCAGTACCGCAGCGGAGTGAGCTATTACAACCGTCAGCTCAAGAAGCTCGCCCTTCTGGCCGGCTGTTCGCAGAACCTCACATCCTACGTCACCCGTCATTCATGGGCCAGCATGGCATACGCCGATAAGGTAGGCCTTCCGGTAATCTCCAAGGCACTCGGTCACACCCTGCCTCAGACCACACTTATCTACGTGCGCGATATCAACGATACGGCACTCGACAGTGCAAATAAAAGAATCATAAATAAAATATTTGGGAAAAAGAAAGTACCACCTCTATTTAAGAATTCAGATTCACAGTGATTAATACAAAGTACTATGACGCCGCAAAGATACGAAAAAACAATCTATTGCGCCCAAATTTATAAAAAGTTTTTTTTACATCTTTTTTTAATATAATCATTCATAATCATGACATAAATTTATTATGATGCTGGTAATTGCTTGAAAAATAACATTCTTATGAGGTGAGCTACCTCTTAAATAGAGGTAGTACAAACAGGCTGTGTCCTTTATGTTCTTTAATAATACTTTACTGTGAAAAGCACATGCTTTTTGCGGGGAGGAGAAGAACTATACGGACCGTTGCCATAACCTTCTACAGTTATGAGCGAAACAGAAGAGAAGAAAAATAGCCGTCGCGTGGTATGGTATGCCCTTCAGACCTTTTATCAGAAAGAGCAGCAGGTAGCTGATTATCTGAAAGAACAGGGCATGTCACCCTTTATCCCCATGCTATATCGTGAGCAGGTTCTTCCTGACGGAAAGAAACACCGCGAGTTGGCGCCTGCCGTTCACAATCTGCTTTTTCTGCGCAAGGAAAGTTCCGAAAAGGCTTTGCGCCAGTTGCTGGCCGGATGCCTGTATCCCGTGCGCATCCTCTGTTATCCTCAGACCGACAGGTACTATGAAATCCCCGATGTGCAGATGACCGAGTTCCGTGCCATTTGCGACCCCGGTTATACCGGTACCATTTACTCCACCCGTGAGTTTGCCGAGGCCCGTCCCGGCCAGCCCGTTCGTGTCATTCACGGCGCTTTCAAAGGCCTTACGGGCAAGCTGGTCCGTTATAAGAACCGTTCATTTGTTGTCATTACACTGGCCACGCTGGGAGTGTTTGTTCACATCCCCAAGTGGTATTGCGAGAAAATAGAAACCCTCTGAGGTAGTGGAACCTCTTTACGATTACCAGAACGAGATGAAATCGCGTATCCTTCACGCATGGGAGGGAGGATACCGCAGTCTGCTTTGCCAGATGCCCACCGGCACCGGCAAGACACATTTGCTTACATCGCTTGTCGCCGGGCTGATGCAGTCCGGTGCCCCTTGTCGTGTCCTGGTGGTAGCCCATCGCATTGAGCTCATCGACCAGACATCCCGTAAACTACGCTCTGCAGGCATAGCCCATTCCGTGCTGGCGGCAGGCACCCTTTCCGGTGATACCGAAGCCCCCGTCTGTGTGGCATCCATCCAGACCCTTTTCTCCGCCTCGCGTCGTGAAGAGAGCGCCCGTCTGCATTTCGATTACCTGATTATCGACGAGGCCCACCATTCCGTGGCACCCCTGTACCGCCGTCTGTGGGAGTCCTGTCCCGGCAGCCGCATACTCGGTCTCACCGCCACCCCCTGCCGCATGGGCCGTCAGGGCTTTTCCGGGCTCTATGACAAGCTTCTTCTCTCGCAGCCCGTTTCTAAATTCATAGAGTGGGGGCGTCTGTCCCTGTTCGATTACATATCCGTAGCCCCCGATTCAGAGGCCGGCCGCATGGTCTGCAGCCTCCGTCGTCGTGGAGCCGACGGCGACTTCTCCCGGAGCGAGCTTTCCCGGCTCTTCAATACCGGTACATCCGTCGCCACCCTTTACCAGGCCTACGAGCGCTATGCCCATGGCCGCAAGGGAATCATTTACGCCATTGACCGCGCACACAACGAGCACATCCGCAGCTACTTCGCTGCCCGTGGCGTCCGCATTGCCGCTATTGACAGCCGCACGCCCGCAGCCCTTCGTGCCGATTGCGTGCAGCGTTTCCGTGACGGACACCTCGATGTCATCGTCAATGTCGACATCTTCAGCGAAGGGTTCGACTGTCCCGACCTGGAGTTTATCCAGCTGGCCCGTCCCACACTCTCCCTGTCGCTCTACCTGCAGCAGGTAGGCCGTGCCCTGCGTGTCCGTCCGCAGAAAGAGAAAGCCATTATCATCGACAGCGTTGGCCTGTTCTATCTCTTCGGCCTTCCCGATGCGCCGCGTGACTGGAACCGCCATTTCACCGGAGAGCTTCCCGCCCGTGGAAACCTCCGCTATCTGGCCGAGTCACTCTCCGGCATCCGTGCCTCGCTGGCCGAAGGCTATGCCCGCCATCGCGACATGGTACTCATCAAAGGCTGTGATGCCTTCCGTTCCGCCGGTTCCGCACCGTCCGCGCCCCTTGTCTTCGAGGCAAACGGCCTTTACGGACTCCGTTCCGGCAGCGACATATTGCTGGCACCCTCTTACCGTCATATCGGCAGTTTCGTAGGCCATTACGCCCCCTGCCTGCATACTGACGGAACCTGGGGCATTCTCAATTCGCGCGGAGCAGAGAAGCCCCTTCCCCCGTGCAGTGGGGTAGAGGTTTACGAGAACAGCCTCGCACGCCTCGAGCTGTCATCCGGCGGCACCCTCTATGCCGACCTCCGCATGGACACCTACTACCACGAGAAGCCCCTGCTTTTCATGGAACATTTCGTGCCCATGCTCTATGCCGACGGCCGTTACGTCGTGCGCCTTCCGGGCGGTTACAGCTTCGATAAGGCCGACTATTCCGGTCTGCGCTCCACCGGCGACTACGTAGCCTTTGTCAGCCGCGTGCGCAATTACGATTTCAACCGTCCCACCTGGTACGGTTCCACCTGTTTCGACGCCTCTTCCGGCCGTTCCTACATCCTCTCCTGGCAAGGCTTCTACGTCTCCTCACACGAGCCGTCACGCGCCTATCAGGTATACGATGTCGAAAACGACGTGCTCTACCTCCGGCAGGGCACCGAATATTATAAATCCGTCCGTTATGCCCGTCCCGTAAAAGACCGCAGCGGACGCCGTCGGGCCCTCTGCCTCGACATAAAGAATAAGTGAGTGATAAATAAAGTAGTAAAGTATTAAAGAAGGTAAAGTCGTAAAGAAAGAAGGTAAAGAAGTTATAGAAGTTATCACTCCGCTTTGCTCCGTTAGAAGTTAAAGCCGATACTTACGTAATGGCTAACACTAATGAGTCACATAAATTCTTCATTCTTCGTTCTTCATTCTTCATTTTTTTTGTTAATTAGAACTTTGTAAATCAATGAGAAAGCCATTTATCAGCTTATTGTTGTTTCTGTGTCTGTGCTTTGGCGCGAGCCATGTTCATGCCCAGTCACAGATGACCGACCAGCAGGTGCTGGAATACGTGAAGGACGGATTGAAATCCGGCAAGGACCAGCGTACGCTGGCCGGTGAGCTTGCCCGCCGTGGCGTTACCCGCGAGCAGGCCGAACGGGT
>CALUJE010000021.1 GCA_944320885.1 uncultured Phocaeicola sp. | reverse complement strand
TCTCCTCCCTTTCCGCTACGCTCCAAGGACGGAGGAAGAGGGGGATGGTGTTGCACTTCTATCTTGACGGTAGCCAACATTCCTGACAGGCATACAAAAATCACATTTCCTATACATATATAAAAAAGCATATATAGATTATATTTTTGGACTTTTATTTTGCCAATAGCAAAAAAATAGTCAATTTTGGGCAAAGTTTTTATACAAGTAATTATTATGGAAGAGTTAAAAAAGAAAAGTGCTGTTGAGACAGACAAAGAAATCGTGTTTTCCAAAGCAATAAAGGCCGGAAAACGTATATATTATTTAGATGTAAAGAAGAATCGTAAGGATGAAATGTTTTTGGCTATTACTGAAAGCAAAAAAATCGTATCCGGTGAGGGCGATGATTCACAAGTAAGTTTTGAAAAGCATAAAATATTCCTATACAAAGAAGATTTTGAAAAATTCATCAATGGCTTAAACGAAGCCGTAAATTACATCGTTCAGGAACAAGGTCCCATTGAATCAAAGCACAGCAATGAAACCGAGAACGGAGAAAATGCCAATGAAATAAAAATTGATATCGATTTTTAATCCTGCCGTTTTTGATAGTTCAAAAGAATATTGTAATTTTGCACCGCTTTTGACACATCGTGTGATGGTGAGTTAAGCACAATCAACTTAATTTAGAGTAACACAAAATTTTTAAAACATGAAAAGTATTGACATTAAAGGTACTGCCAGAAAAGATACTGGAAAGAAAGGTACTCGTGAAGTTCGCAATGCAGGTTCTGTACCTTGCAACTTGTATGGTTCTAAAAAAGATGAAAAAGGTAACGTTATTGCAACTCCGTTTTCAGTAACCAATGAAGGTTTACGTAACCTTATTTACACTCCGCATATCTACACTGTAAACTTGGATATCGACGGACAGGTTTGTAAAGCTATCATGAAGGAAATCCAATTCCACCCGGTTAAAGATAACGTTCTTCACGTTGACTTCTATCAAATTGAAGAAAACCAACCTATCGTTATGGAAGTTCCTGTTCAACTTGAAGGTTTGGCTGAGGGTGTACGTGCCGGTGGTAAATTACAACTTCAGGTTCGTAAGCTGAAAGTTAAAGCTACTTATGACAAGATCCCTGAAAGACTGGTTGTTAATGTAAGCAACCTCGGATTGGGTAAAACTATCAAAGTTGGTGAGTTAGCTTTCGAAGGATTGGAAATCTTAAATGCAAAAGAAACTGTTGTATGTGCAGTTAAATTGACTCGTGCTGCAATGGGTGCTGCTGCAAAGAATAACTAAAATTGAATCTTATTTCCTATAAATGAAATATTTGATTGTAGGATTGGGAAATATTGGAGAAGAATACCAAAATACCCGTCATAATATAGGATTTAATATATTGGATGCCTTAGCCAAGGCATCCAATATTGTTTTTAAAGATGGCCGATATGGAGCTACTGCCAATATGTCTTTAAAAGGCAGGCAGCTTATATTACTTAAGCCTTCTACCTACATGAACCTGAGTGGAAATGCCGTACGTTACTGGATGCAACAGGAAAAAATTCCTTTGGAAAACGTACTGATTGTTGTTGACGACCTGTCCTTACCATTCGGAGCATTGCGTCTGAAACCCAAAGGCAGTGCTGCCGGACACAACGGTCTCAAACATATTGCAGCCACATTGGGAACCGAGAATTATGCACGCTTACGCTTCGGCATAGGTAATGATTTTCCCAAAGGAGCCCAAATAGATTTTGTACTCGGGCACTTTACAGAAGAAAATATGAAGACTATGGACGAGCGCGTAAATATGGCATGCGAAATCATTAAAAGTTTCTGCCTGGCAGGAATAAGTATAACCATGAATCAGTTCAACAAGAAATGAGTGAAGCCAGAATAGACAAATGGTTATGGGCAGTACGTATATTCAAGACACGTACAATTGCAGCAGAAGCCTGTAAAAAAGGTAGAATTTCTATCAATGGTACACAAGTAAAGCCTTCACGAATGATTAAACCGGGAGAAGTCATTCAGGTAAAAAAACCGCCCATCACATATTCTTTCAAAGTTTTACAGACAATAGAAAAAAGAGTCGGAGCCAAACTTGTTCAGGAAATGCTTGAGAATGTTACTACACCCGACCAGTACGAATTACTTGAAATGAATAAGATCAGTGGATTTGTTGATAGAGCCAGAGGTACCGGACGTCCTACCAAAAAGGAACGCCGGAGTCTGGACAAGTTCAATACTCCCGAATATCTGGATGATTTGGATTTTGAATTTGATTTCGATGATGACGAAGAAGATTCTGAAGAGTAGTTTTATTATCAATCACTAAACCATTCTTCTACAAAGAAGATTCTACTTTGCTCGTAAACCTTTATTTCATTAGAAAAAGCACGTGTGCTTTTTAAAAAAGGACACATGCTTTCAAGCAAAAGGACGTGTACTTTCAAGGAAAAGCACACGTCCTTTTTTTATAAAAACAAATACATGAAATTCAGATTATTCCCATTATCCTTAAAATGGTAGGAGTAAGAAGGGCGGTAAACAATCCGTTCAAGGTTAATCCTAAACTCGCAAAAGCACCATATTTCCGTCCACGCTCCATTGCGGTTGACGTACCTACCGCATGACTGGCCGTTCCCATTGAAAGTCCCTGCGCTATCGGACTTCCTACATGACCAAGGCTCAATACCTTAAATCCGAATACAGCACCAAACAATCCCACACAGACAACAACGGCCGCAGTTAAAGAAGGAATTCCTCCAACCGTTTTTGTAACTTCCATTGCAATCGGAGTTGTTACAGACTTTGCAGCCAATGAAGTAATAATGGCAGGCGATGCTCCCAACCATTTTGCGGTAAGAACTACCGAAACGATTCCCACCAGACATCCCACAAGCTGTGACATAATAATAGGAAGCAACTGTTTTTTTATAGCCTCCAACTGAAGATATAACGGTACTCCCAACGCAACAACAGCCGGCTTGAGCCAGAACTCTATCAAATGTCCGCTTCTGTTATAGGTTTCATAGCTGATATCGTTCAGTTTCAGAAAAACTATAAGCATCGCTATTGTGAGGAGGATAGGATTCAAAACTACCCATCCCGTTTTTTTCTGGATATATTTCGATATAAAGAAAAGGCCAAAGGTCAAAGCCAAAAGGAAAAAATCATTGCTCAGAAAGTCCATTGTCTTTATTTTTAGATTGTTTGTTGTTTGAAGTGTTCTTTGTAAAATGTATATGACGACGTATATATTGATGCACCCATCCTGTACATACCAATACTAATATGGTACTGATTACAGTTGATACGACAATCGGAATAAATTCAGCTTTTATTATATCAAAATAAAGCATCAGTGCCACCCCTGGCGGTACAAAGAAAAATCCCAGATTTGCTACAAGGAAATCACTCATACCCTGCACCCATTGCAGTTTTATCCACTTCATTTTCAGGAATAATGTCAAAAGTAACATTCCAATAATGCTGGACGGGATCTTGATGCCTGTAAGATATATAATCAGCTCTCCCAAAGCCAGACAACCAAACAAAATAAAACATTGACGTATCATATTCTTGTTAATTTTTTCTCTTTAAAGATTTTACGTTCATATCGACAACTGTATACCGCTAACATTAAAAAACCTGTAAAGGTAAAAAATGCTCCAATCAGCGACGGATATTCATACCCCATTCCAGCAGCCAGCGGAAGTCCTCCACAGTATGCTCCCAAAGCATTTCCCAAATTAAAAGCTATCTGAACACAAGCAGCTCCCATCATTTCTCCTCCCGGAGCATTCTTTAACAAAAGAAGCTGTTGAGGTGAAGACAATGCAAACAATCCTGTCGTACAAACACACATCAACACGGCTGCAAGATAAGTATGTGAAGAAAAGAAAAATATAGATAACAATGCAACGGAAATAATGCACTGAGTTGTTGCTGCCACTATTCCGGCTCCAAACTTATCAGAAAAATGCCCTCCGATCAGATTACCTATACACATGCCGGCACCAGCCAATACCATTAACAAAGACATGGCCGAAGGCATAAAGCCGGCAACTTCTGTCATCAATGGAGTAATATAACTATACCAGCTGAACACACCACCATTTCCAAACATTGTTGCCAGAATCAGCAGCCACGGTGCCAGATTTTTCAGAAAAGCAAACTGTCCTTTCAAACCCGTATTGGGCAATGGAGCCATATAAGGTACCCATCGGTAAATACTATAAAATATATAGCCTCCCCAAAGTCCTGTAATCAGAAAGATTATACGCCAGGAAAATGTATGACTTAAAAACGTACCGAAAGGAACACCTATCAGGTTGGCAAAAGTCATTCCCGCAACCATAATGGCAATGGCCTGGGCACTTTTTCCTTTATCGGCCAAACGGTCTGCTATAATCGAACCGACTCCAAAATATGCTCCGTGAGGAAGTCCTGATATAAAACGCATGATAAGCATCACTTCAAATGAAGGAGCAACAGAAGCCATAAGATTACCCACGATAAACAGCAACATAAGTCCCAACAATATTTGCTTCAACGGACGCGTACGGGCAACTACTACTGTCAAAGGCGCTCCTACACATACTCCCAAAGCATAAGCTGATATAAGATGACCGGCTACAGGAAGAGAAATACCAAGATCGGAAGCAACATCCGGAAGAATACTCATCATCACAAACTCTGCTATGCCCAATCCTAATGTACCGAACGAAAGAGCCAACAAACTTTTTTTCATAAAAACACTAATACCTTAAATAAATTATCACGGAAACATACAAATTCTTTACTATTAGTTTCTGTTTCCTGAAAAGAACGCGCAAAGATACTACCTTTATTTTTTTCAGGGAAGAAAAAAATATCGTTTCACATAAACTAATTCTTTTTTTGACGCACATCAAGAATTTCCTCCGGACAAAACAAGACTGTAATATTACAACATAACAAGGATTAAAACATACTCATATCATTTTGTATAAGCAATGTAATATAAATGTAACCATATATTCAGTTTAAATTCAGTTTTAAGTATGAATTTTGCGCCATGAAATTTTAATCAATGATACAAAATGAATAAAACTAAAAGATTATTGGCTTTATTAAGCCTGATGCTTATTGTAACAGTAAGCTTCTCACAAAATGCTGACAGCTGGAAAAATCTGGGTAAAACTGTAAACTTCTATCTGGCAAACGATTTAGGACGCAACGGATACTACGATCAGAAACCAATAGCAGAACTAATGGGTCAGATGGCTGAAACCGTTGATATAGAATGTGTGGTAGCAGCAGGAGACGTACATCATTTTGAAGGAGTAAGAAGCGTAAACGACCCTTTGTGGATGACAAACTATGAACTGATTTACAGCCATCCGGAACTGATGATTCCATGGTATCCGATATTGGGCAATCATGAATATAGAGGAAACTCACAAGCCGTTCTTGATTATGGCAAAGTAAGCGCACGATGGGATATAGAAGACCGCTACTATACCAAAGTAATAGAAGACGATGATGTAACGGTACGCCTGGTAATGGTTGATACAGCACCGATGATAGACAAATATCGTGAGGATACAGAAAAATATCCGGATGCCTGCAAACAAGACTTGAATAAACAACTTGCATGGATAGATTCCGTATTGACCAATGCAAAAGAAGATTGGGTATTAGTTGTAGGACATCATCCCATCTATGCAGAAACCTCAAAAAGTAACTCTGAGCGCGCTGACCTTCAAAAAAGACTGGATTCAATACTTCGCAAGCACAACAATGTTGCCATGTACTTATGCGGACACATCCACAACTTCCAGCATATCCGCGTAAAAGGAAGTAACATAGATTATGTTGTCAACTCTTCCGGTTCATTGAGTCGTGACGTAAAACCTATTGAAGGCACCAAGTTTTGCAGCGGAGAGGAAGGTTTTTCTCTAATCACTGCCGACAAAAAGGAGATAGACTTGCACATGATCAATAAAGAAGGAAAAGTAATTTACACCGTAAAACGAACCAAATAACCAAACTGAATATTCGGTAAATACCCAAGGCTCATTATAAATGATTCATGTTTATAATGGGCCTTTTTAATATCTGTAACTCTGTAGAACTCTTACCACACAAAAGTATTCAAAAATAATAGTTTTCTTTAAGATTTATTTTATAGTATCATCAATTTAAGTATATTTGCAAATTATAGTAAATACAGGCAAAAGCCAAACATCCGGTTTTATGATAAAAAAGGCACGAACAAAAATAACCATAACGTTCTTTATAATATTATGTTGCATCTTTACAGGATTTTTCTTTTACACCCAACTGGAGATGAAAGAAAAAAGCAGTAAGATGGATTTATATGAACTTGTGCCATATAACACCCACTCCATTCTTGAGACAAGCAATATCAGTAATTTGTTTCAAACCTTGGAAACAACAGTTTATCAGGATGCATGCACTCAAAACCAGATATCAGACTTGTTTAATTTCCTAAATTACCGTATTGATGAACTGGCCGAAGAAAAAGGACATGGACTAAGTATTCCCATGAGTAATGTGCTTATAAGCTTCCATGCCCCACACAAATCAAAGGATCAGGTCTTATACGGCCATTTGGGCAATGGAGATCAGAGTCTGATGGAAAATATATTGAAAGAACTGAACACCACAGGACATTCCCCCAAGACCATCAAGTACAGAGGAGAGACTATTACAATATATCCTGTCAGCAACAACGACTTTCTAGCCTGCTTCTTCTTGTCAAACTGCTATGCCATAAGTTTTCAGAAAAAACTCATTGAAGAAGTCATCGATACATACAAAAACAATACATCTGTCAAAACAGACAAGATGTTCTCTCATATTTTCATAAAGCAAAAGAACGACAATAACATACGTTTATACGCACGTACCAATCCAATAGCAGAATGGGCTCAATATGATATACACATATTGGACGATGTCATTTACCTTACAGGAGCCTGCTACCAAAAAAAATACAAGAAGAACAGTCTCATTCCGCTGATAACAGAAGCAAAGAATCCATTATTCAGTGCTAAGCTGTTGCCTTCGAACACTACTGTTTTTTATCAGATGGGAGTACAAAATATATATTCACTGGCACAACGTCTGAACCATAATGATTCTATAAAGCACAAGACGACAGAACTATGCAGAGAAAAAGACCAGTCATTCTATACATTTATTGAAGATTATGCAGCTCCGGAAATTGACAATGTGGAATTTCAAGGAAAAGATTCCACCGTCAATCACCGTATCCTGCTTATCCCTATCAAATCTGATTACCAGCAAACATATAATGCCTGGCAAGATTTGGCACACCCTGTAAAAAAATGGATTCAATCACCCAAAAAGAAATATCAGCTTTATACCATAGAAAACAACCGGGTACTGAAATACCTTCTGTCAAAAAGAGTTTCAAACAAGGAACAGATGAAAGCTATTCTGACAAAGAAGTTTATAATCATCTCTGACGAAGAAGAAGATCTGCAGGCATACGTAAGCAAATCATCCTATTCACAAGAAGCATACAATGCATGGAATAATTATATAGGAAATCTGGCAATGGAAGCCAACTTCACATTCTTCTCCGATTTGGACGAGATATACAAACGCCCAACCGAATTCAGGAGCGTTCTGCCTCCATTCTTCTTCCGCCACTTGGGATTTTTCAGGCACTTCACCGTTACACTGCAACTTTTCAGCGCCGAAACTCCCAATAAGCTGAATACAAATATTATTCTGAATTATAAAAGAGAAGATATCAACAATTGATAACAAGTCCATCATATGCCAGATGCACATGAGCAGGCAAGGTCTTTTCCACCTCAGAATGCAATCCTATATGATGATTCATATGAATAAAGTAAGTTTCTGAAGGATTTACTCCGGATGCAAATTCCGAAGCCTCTTCCACACTCTGATGAGTCCAGTGCGGTTCATGTCTCAAAGCATTTACAATAAGACATTTGACACCATTCAAATACTGAAAGCTTTCTTTCGGCATTGTCTTCATGTCGGTTATATAAACCATATCACCTATGCGATATCCTAATATAGGCAGCGGACCATGCATAACCCGAATGGGGGTTATCTCCAGCCCTTTGATAAAGAAAGGTATCCCCTCGGTTATTTCAACCAGATTCACCTGAGGCACACCCGGATATTTGTTTTCTACAAAACAATAAGGCATACGCGCTTTCAGCCGATCACCGGTTGTTCTTTCTGCATATATGGGAATTTCTCCCAGACGACAGAAAGGACGCAAGTCATCTATTCCTCCCACATGGTCGTAATGTTCATGTGTTATCAGCACTCCGTCTATCTGCCTGAAAGGAACATGCATCATTTGTTCTCTGAAATCCGGACCGCAATCAATCAGTATACGCACGTCATTAACCTCAACCAAAGCCGATGTACGCAATCTCTTGTCATGTACGTCTTTTGAAGTACATACTTCACACTGACATCCCACTTCAGGAACTCCTGTTGAAGTACCGCTTCCGAGTATTGTAACTTTCATATGCAAGTAAAGTCAGTCTAATCTATATAATTAACTTCCGGGAAAATATCAATGCCGAACTTTTGTTTTACATCCTGCTGCACCGTATATGCCAATTGCATGACTTCCTGTCCGGTTGCACCGCCCAAATTAACAAGGACCAAAGCCTGTTTGTCATGAACACCGGCTTTTCCCAAAGCACGCCCCTTCCATCCACACTGGTCTATCATCCATCCCGCAGGAATCTTCACGGAATTTTCATCCACTTCATAATGAGGCATTGAAGGATACTCGGCCTGCAATTTAAGGAACTGTTCACGCGGCACAACAGGATTCATAAAGAAACTGCCAGCATTGCCCATCACCTTAGGATCGGGCAATTTACTGCTGCGAACAGCACATACTGCATTTCTCACATTTTCGAGAGTCAAAGGCTTTCCTTCGAGAACAGCTTTCAAATTACCATAATCAATATGAAAAACCGGATTTTTACTCAGCTTATATATTACATGAGTTACAATATATTTCCCTTTCAGTTCTTTTTTAAAGATACTTTGCCGATATGCATACTTGCACTCGCCGACATTAAAGGAACATATCTGCGCAGTCTCTACTTCTACTGCCTCAACTTGACTTATGATATCTTTTACTTCCGCTCCGTATGCACCAATATTCTGTATGGCACTGGCTCCCACTTCACCAGGAATGGCCGACAGATTTTCTGCTCCGTACCACTGATGAGAGACACTATAAGCCACAAAGTCATCCCAAACTTCTCCGGCTCCTACTCTCACCCAGACGGTTTCATCTGTTTCACGACAAACTTCCATTCCTTTAATCAGCGAATGCAATACTGTCCCCTGAAAATCTCCGGCAAACAACAAGTTGCTGCCCCCTCCTATCGAGAGCATTTTTTGATTTTCGCCCGTACGTGCCATTTCTACAAGCAACTCCTTCAAATCATCAACAGTAGTATACTCAATAAAGGATTTCGCTTTTACATTCATGCCGAATGTATTGTGGGCCAACAAAGAATGGTCGTTATATCTGTGTATCATATTGGTTTCTGTATATTAATTACTCAAGTCTTCGTATTCCGTAAGTTTCCATGAATTGCCGTCACGGGTAAAGAACAGCGTATTGCTATAACCTGTTCCAATACCACGGAACGTAACAATCTTGTGTCTTGACTTTGCACTGTATGACTGCCCGTAATCTATGTTTGTCATCTTGTTCTTCGGCAAAGAAGGACGGAATGCAAACCATTGGTCAACAGATATGAAAGCCTCGATAACATTAAAGTCGTCATCAGGGTCATTGGTCACAAACTTTAAAGAAGGCGCAATATGCTCTCTCTGAAAAACAGAGTCATTACAGAACTCATAGAAGAAGCTGAGGAAAGCCTCGTTCGGCCCACCCTCATACGATTTCTGAGTTATATTTTCAAGCATCCAATACCCTTTGTTACGTTCAAAATAATAATGGCGCGCTTCTTTCTTGTCAAGGAACAACCATGATACATTTACTTTATCTGTACGGGTATCTTTCTCTATTTCCATATCTTCTTCCTTGTCAAAAAGGATGTTGTAAAACTCCAGATTGGTATACAAGGCATCATGTATCCACTCCGAACGTTTTATCTCCACACGTACGGTATCTTTTACATAAGGTAAGGGGAAATGAGTACGATACAGCTGGAAACGTTTGTCACTTGCATAAGTATATACAAAATCATCAAATGTTTCATCTATATTCTTAGGTATCGCAGCTTTCGCCGCAGAATCCATTACCAAAGAATCTGCCTGAACGACAGCAGAAGAATCTCCCACAGCAGTCATGGCAACAGAATTGCCATCTGAACTTCCATTGCCAGGCTTACAAGCATAGCAGAGGAACAGCATTATAAATCCTACAGATAAAGTTTTCATACTTTCAAAATTCGTGCAAAATTACCTCTTTTATTTTAAAAACAACATATTATTCAGTTTAAATCATTACCTTTGCATGTTTTTAAGTAGAACAAAAAAAATAAAGCACTATAATGATAGCCAAAATTCAACAACTTCTGTCCGAAGTAAACTCACTTACGGCAAACAGTGCTGAAGAGTTAGAAGCTCTCCGCATTAAATACTTGAGTAAAAAAGGTGCCATCAATGAATTAATGGCCGATTTCCGCAATGTTCCTGCCGAGCAGAAAAAGGAAGTGGGAATGAAACTAAACGAACTGAAACAACGCACACAAGAACGAATTGCCGAACTGAAAGAAGCATTTGAAAGCAAAGAGTGCGGATGTGACGAACTGGATCTTACACGAACCGCATATCCTATTGAACTGGGAACAAGACACCCTCTTTCAATTGTAAAAGACGAAATCATCGATATATTTGCACGTCTTGGATTCAATATCGCCGACGGTCCTGAAGTAGAAGATGACTGGCACGTATTCTCATCCATGAACTTTGCCGAAGATCATCCGGCACGCGACATGCAGGATACATTCTTCATTGAAAATAACGAAGGAAACGTTACACACAATGTTATCCTGCGTACACACACATCAAGCGTACAAAGCCGTGTGATGGAAACGACACAGCCTCCTATCCGCGTCATCTGTCCGGGACGTGTATACCGCAACGAAGCCATCAGCTACCGTGCACACGCTTTCTTCCATCAGGTTGAAGCTTTATACGTAGACAAGAACGTATCATTCACCGATTTGAAGCAGGTACTGTTGCTGTTTGCCAAGGAAATGTTCGGAGCAGATACCAAGATTCGTCTGCGTCCTTCTTACTTCCCGTTTACAGAGCCATCGGCCGAAATGGATATCAGCTGTAACATTTGTGGAGGAAAAGGATGTCCGTTCTGCAAAGGAACAGGATGGGTTGAAATATTGGGATGTGGAATGGTTGACCCCAATGTACTGGAACTGAACGGAATTGATAGCAAGGTATACAGCGGATACGCACTCGGTATGGGTATCGAACGTATTACCAACCTGAAATACCGCGTCAATGACCTGCGTCTGTTCTCAGAAAACGATACCCGCTTCCTGAAAGAATTTGAAGCAGCCCATTAATGGGAAAAAACATGCGTTATAAATATTCAAGGCATAACTTATAAAAAATAAAAAGTAGGCTATGATTTTTATATTTATAACCGGTAAACACAAAAACATTGGCTATAAAAAAATAAATCATAGCCTGTAATATACTTTGCGTATTTAATCTATTACTATAAGAAATGCCTCAAAATCTATACAAGGTTTTGGGGCATTAAAATATGTAATATATAATACTGTTTACACTATATGAAAGATAGATTATTCACTCCGAGCTATTACTTCATACTGGCAGCCAATTTCCTTCTATTCTTCGGATTCTGGTTTCTTATGCCCGTACTACCCTTCTATCTGAAAGAAGTTTTCAATGCGAACGAGTCAAGCATTGGTATCATACTGGCATGTTACACAGTAGCCTCTCTGTGCATCCGTCCGTTTTCAGGTTATCTGATAGACACATTTGCCCGAAAACCCCTTTACCTGATATCCTATTTCATCTTTACACTGATGTTTGCAGGATATATCATTGCGGGCACACTCACCATGTTTATCATCTTCAGAGTAATTCACGGATTGTCATTTGGTACGGTCAGTGTAGGCGGAAATACAATCGTCATAGACATCATGCCGTCTTCACGCAGAGGTGAAGGACTGGGATACTACGGTCTGGCCAACAACATAGCCATGTCAATAGGCCCGATGGCCGGACTTTTCATGCACAATGCCGGAACATCATTTTCTTTCATCTTTACCTGTTCACTCATATCGTGTGCCTTGGGATTTCTGATGGCATCTCTCGTGAAAACACCATACAAGGTTCCGGTAAAGCGGGAGCCTGTTTCACTGGACCGTTTTATTCTGCTGAAAGGTCTGCCCGCAGGATTTGCCTTGCTGCTGCTATCCATTCCGTATGGAATGACAACCAACTACGTGGCAATGTATGCCGAACAAATTCATATCCACGTAGAAACGGGTTTCTTCTTCACTTTCATGGCAGCCGGAATAGCTATTTCCAGAATGTTTTCCGGACGTATGGTCGACAAAGGTAAAATCACTCAGGTTATTGATGCCGGCATCTATATCGTTATTGCATGTTTCTTTCTGCTGGCATCGTGCGCATATTTCATACAATGGAGCAGCCGTGTCACAGAAATACTGTTCTTTGGCATCGCTCTGTTCCTGGGTATCGGATTCGGAACCATGTTTCCAGCATTCAACACCTTGTTTGTCAACCTGGCAGAGAACAAGCAGCGCGGTACCGCCACCTCTACTTATCTCACTTCATGGGATGTAGGAATCGGATTGGGAATGGTAGCCGGAGGATACATAGCACACATCAGCAGCTTCAGCTATGCTTACCTGTTCGGAGCAACCCTGACCATCTTCTCAGCTTTGTATTTCCGCTTAAAAGTTACACCACACTTCAACAAGAATAAGGTAAGATGAGAAAAAATGAATTATACAGACAAGTGATAGCTTACTTTCAGGAAGCTATGCCCATAGCCGAGACTGAACTGCATTATAATACACCGTTCGAGCTTCTGGTAGCCGTTATACTTTCGGCACAATGTACGGACAAACGTGTCAACATGATAACTCCTGCCCTCTTCAGAGACTTTCCCACCCCCGAAGTGATGGCGGCAAGCACTCCTGAAGTAATTTTTGAATACATACGCAGTGTATCGTATCCGAATAACAAGGCCAAGCATCTGGTAGGCATGGCACAAAAACTGATTGCCGACTTCAACGGACAGGTGCCTGATAATCTGGATGATTTAACCAAACTGCCCGGAGTAGGCCGCAAAACAGCCAACGTAATACAGGCCGTAGTGTTCAATAAAGCAACTATGGCAGTCGATACGCACGTATTCAGAGTAAGTCACCGTATAGGGCTGGTAAGTGAACGCTGCACTACCCCGTTCAGCGTTGAAAAGGAACTGACCAGGAACATTCCTTCCGAGATAATACCGACCGCCCATCACTGGCTTATCCTTCACGGAAGATATACCTGTACGGCTCGCTCTCCCAAATGCGAACAATGCGGATTAAAATTGCTATGCAAACATTACAAAAAGCAATACAAAGTTGCTGCAAAGACCTCGAAAGAATAAAGTTATAACACATACGATAAATAATTAAATACAAATTAATGTTTGCTTAACTCAGAATTTAATAAATTTGCGTCCGGAAATAGCACAGATAAAAAGCTAATATAAATTATAAAACAAAAAAACGAAAACATTATGCAAACGATTGACAACTTCAATTTTGCCGGTAAAAAGGCATTTGTCCGTGTAGACTTCAATGTGCCATTGGATGAGAACTTCAATATTACCGATGATACTCGTATCCGTGCAGCCATGCCAACCCTGAAAAAGATTCTGGCAGACGGCGGTATGTTAATTATTGCTTCACACATGGGACGTCCTAAAAAGAATCCCGATCCCAAATATTCATTGAAGCATATCTTGGCTCATGTTTCTGAAGTATTGGGTACAGAAGTTAAATTTGCAGAAGATTGTCAGAAAGCTCAAGATATCGTAGCTGCATTAAAACCGGGAGAAGCTGTTCTGCTTGAAAACCTCCGCTTCTATGCTGAAGAAGAAGGAAAACCACGCGGTTTGGCTGAAGATGCTTCTGACGAAGAAAAGAAAGCTGCAAAGAAAGCCGTAAAGGAAAGCCAGAAAGAATTTACCAAAGTATTGGCTGCATATGCTGACTGCTATGTAAACGATGCTTTCGGTACTGCTCACCGTGCTCACGCTTCTACAGCTCTGATTGCCGACTATTTCGATGCTGACCACAAGATGTTCGGTTATCTGATGGAAAAAGAAGTAAAAGCCGTTGATAAAGTAATGAACGATATCAAACGTCCGTTTACTGCCATCATGGGTGGTTCTAAAGTTTCAACCAAGATTGAAATCATTGAAAACCTGCTGACTAAAGTAGACAACCTGATTCTTGCTGGAGGTATGACTTATACATTCATGAAAGCAATGGGAGGTAAAATCGGTACTTCTATCTGTGAAGATGACAAACTCGACCTTGCTCTTGACATCATGAAGAAAGCTAAGGAAAACAATGTAAACCTTGTTCTGGCTACCGATACCAAGGCTGCTGACGCTTTCTCTAACGATGCCAATACTCAGATTGTTCCGTCTAAAGAAATTCCTGACGGATGGGAAGGTATGGATATAGGTCCTGCTTCAGAAGAACAGTTTGCAAGCGTTATCAAAAACTCAAAGACTATTCTTTGGAACGGTCCTACCGGAGTATTTGAATTCGACAACTTCTCTCACGGTTCACGTGCCGTAGCAGAAGCTATCGTTGAAGCTACTGCCAACGGAGCATTCTCACTCATCGGTGGTGGAGACTCTGTAGCTTGTATCAACAAGTTCGGTCTTGCCGATCGCGTATCTTACGTTTCAACCGGTGGAGGTGCATTGCTCGAAGCTATCGAAGGCAAAGTATTGCCGGGTATCGCTGCTATCAAAGGCTAATAAACAATAAAAACATATATCGGGAAAGAGACCGGTCATCCATGAAGACAGGTCTCTTTCTTTTATCATTTCTGCCATTGTCATAATGAAACATAAAATCATACCATATCTCTTCCTTACATTGCTCATTTCATTCTCTGCATGCAAAAAAGAGAAAACCGCAGTCGTTAACCCAGACCTTACAATCGGTTACTTTCCCTCAAGCGATATGCTGCCTTTCTGTTTGGCAGAACAAAAAGGATACTTTGATTCGCTGAAAGTAAAGATACGCTTTATCAGACTGGAATCGAAGACACAGCGTGATACGCTTTACCGCAAGGGCAAGCTTGACGGATGCCTGCTCGACCTGACCGATGCCATAAAAATGTCGGCTGACGGAAACAGGATTTTTCCGGTAATGGCCAATGAAGGATGCTTCTATCTGATAGGAAACCCCGATTCCAGCGTGCTTCACATCAAAGATCTGAACAATAAGAACGTTGCCGTAGCCAACTATGCCGCAAGTCATTATCTGGTAGACAAACTCACCCAAGGACTGGAATACAGCAAGGATGATGTGAACAAGCCGGCCATAGACAATGAAAATATACGCCTGAGCATGCTGCTCAACAGCCAGATTGATGCAGGAATATTCAGAGACCCGTTTGCTACAGAAGCCGTACGCAACAAGGCCATCAAACTGTATTCGTGCAACAACCTGAACCTGATAACTACTGTTACGGCATTCAGCCAGCAGGCTCTCGACAAGAAAAAAGAACACGTGCAAAAGCTGGTAAAAGGATACAACCGCGGAGTGGAATACATGAATGCACATCCGGTGCGCGAATGGTACAGAAACGTAGCCGACAGCATCGGACTTCCGCACTGGAAAGCACCTGTAAAAATAGCCCGTTACCATCAGGCACGCGTTATTCCGCAGGCAGACGCCGACTCTGTTACCGTATGGATGAAACAATATGAACTCATTCCCCAGAAATACATTGCCGACATTATCGACCGCAGCATATTAAAAGAAAACCTAAATACTGACTCAAAACAATCTGTAAAGAAATGAACACAAAAAAACTGGCTGCCGCAATACTGATTGCCCTATCGGTTGCACCGGCACAAGCCCAACTGAAGAATCTCGAAAAGTATGCATCTGTCCCTAAATTCGGGGCATACGTTGTAGGACGATACCAATATACTACCGACAAGACATCGGACAATGCCGGAGGTGGATTTGACTTGCGCATGATACGAGCTTACGTAAGCGGAACCATTCTCAACGACTGGGGATACCGTCTGCAGGCAGAATTCAGCGGCGCTCCCGGAGTAGACAAGGGCGTACGAATGCTCGACGCTTACGGCGAATGGAAAAAATATCCCGAAATCAATATCAAGTTCGGACAGATGAAGCGCGTATTCACTTTTGAGAACCCGTATAACCCTTGGGATGTAGGATACGGAAACTACTCACAGCTGGTACAGAAACTGGCCGGATTCAGTGACCGCGCAGGCGAACATTCTTCAGGAGGAAGGGATGCCGGAATCGTGATTCAGGGAGACCTATTCCCGGCCAAAGACAATCATCGCTGGCTGCATTATCAGGTAGGTGTATATAACGGACAGGGTATAAACCACTCGGATGCCAACAAGCATAAAGATGTTATCGGTGGATTGTGGATAAGCCCGGTAAAAGACCTGCAGATAGGTGCCTTCGGATGGAGCGGACGCTACGAAGGAAACGGTGTGACCGTAGACCGTAACCGTATGGCATACGGCATCAAGTATGAAAGCGACTGGACTTTCAGAAGCGAATACGCCAGCTCTAAAGGTGGAAAGACAACCAATGCCTACGCTGCCGACAAGGCCGACGCATGGTATGTAACCGTAGGAGCACCCGTCTGCAAGAAACTGAAAGTTTACGGCACATGGGACGTATACCGTGACGAAAAGACACGCGACACACAAAATACGCTCTATACACTTGCTCTCAACTACAAGCTTTGGAAAGACCTTATGATTCAGGCTACCTACAGCTATGCCGACACCAGCAACGCACAATATTCGGAGACCGGCGAGCGTAGTGTGTTCTGTAATAACTATCATACGGCAATGCTACAGCTGTATATCAGGTTTTAGGAGGTAGAGAAGATAAAGAAGGTAAAGAAGGTATAGGAGGTAAAGGAGTTAGAGGGAGTTAAAAGGAGTTAAAGCCCGTTTTACGGGCTTGGGAGTTAAAAGCCAATACCAAAGAAACCAACAGACTTCAAGCTGTGAAAACTTTGCAGGAGTTATAGAGAAGGCAAAGAAGTTATAGGGAGTCAGAAGCCAATACCAGGCAAAACCATTGGCCTTTAACTCCTCGTCCGCAAAAGCGGACGATAACTCCCTATAACTCCATCTAACTCCCTCCAACTCCCCCTCCAATTCCCTCCCCCAAAAATCATAACCAAAAACAAACCATTACTTCATGAACAACGTCAGTCAAATCAAAGAATACCACGCCAACATTGGGAAAATGCTTGAACAGCAACAACTGAAGCAGGCAATTGACGCACTTGCAGCCTTTATCAAGGAAGTGCCTGAATGGGACCTGCACAGCCTGTTTGACGAAACCCAGACGGCTTACCGCTACATGCTGCAATATTTCAGCAAGGGAGTGAGCGACCCGCACCGCGAACAGCTCTACACCGAGCTTATACGCAAGACGTTTATCGTCAACGAACGGCTTATGCGTGCACGCCTGGAACTCTTCTCTTCTGAAGTATACTACTCCACCATGCGCCAGTACCGAAACGAGAACCGCCGCATCAGCGATTTTCAGCTTATCTTCGAATCGTTTACCGAAGACATGGCCATGGCGCGTCTGCTCAACGAGGGAGACGTGCTTAAGAAGCAGACCGACGCGCTGCGTGCCGTACACGAAGAAGACCAGAACACGTTCTTCTGCAAGGTATGGACCTCACCGGTATGGAACGCACAACAGGTGGAAGAGGCACGTAACTTTATCGGTTCGGTACTTGTACCCGCCAACGATACGGCTCTCTTCGTGAGCGCCGTCACCATGGGAGTACTGCAGATTTTCGACGTGCAGAAGATAAACTTCCTGTTCGACGCTTATGCGCACACCAATCCACAGGTAAGCCAGCGTGCACTGGTGGGCATCGTGCTCATATGCCTCACCTACGGACATCGCATTGCATATGAGCCCGACCTGCTGAACCGTCTGCAACTGTTGCAGGAAAATCCCGAATTCAAACGGCACCTGCTGAACATTCAGATACAGCTGCTGCGTTCACGCGAAACCAAGAAGGCCGACCGGAAGATGCGCGACGAAATCATCCCCGAAGTGATGAAGAGCAGCCGAAACTTCGACCGCTCCAAGTTCCGCCTCATCAATCCTGAAGAAGACCTCTTTACCGACGACAAAAATCCCGAATGGAAAAAGTGGGAAGAGAATACCGAACTGACGCATAAGATTCAGGAACTCGGCGACATGCAGATGGAGGGAATAGACGTTTACATGAGCACCTTCGCACAGCTCAAAACATTCCCCTTCTTCCGCAACCTGTGCAACTGGTTCTATCCCTTCGACCCGCAGCACAGCGCCGTGTTGCGCGTATTCCCCGAAGAGGAACAGAAAAACAACTTTATCGTAAACCATATCCTGGCTTCATCATTCTTCTGCGACTCTGACAAGTATTCGTTCTGTCTCACTATCGAAAACATTCCCAAGGCACAGCGCGAAGCTTTCTCGGGCAATCTCACCGAGCAAAACGAGATGTTCAAGGAAATGCAAAAGACGATTGCCACCGACCGCGACACAGCCGAAGTCATCGTGCGCCAGTATGTGCAAGACCTCTACCGCTTTTACAAGATTTACCCGCGCCGCCATGAGTTTAACGACGTGTTCGAAAATGTCGACCTCAACTTCCGGAACTGTGCCGTGCTGCAACCTTTCCTCTCGGATGCCGGCAGCATGCGCACGGTAGCCGAATATCTCTTCCATAAGGAATACTACGGCGAGGCAGAAAGCATGTTTGCCCAACTGGCCGACGAGGGCGCCGCCACCGATGCCGAACTCTTCCAGAAACTCGGGTTCTGCCTCCAGAAAAAGAAAGAATACGCCCGCGCCATCGAGGCATATCTCAAGGCCGACCTGCGCAAGCCCGACACACTATGGACCGTGCGCCATCTGGCCCAATGCTACAAGCTGACCAAACAGCCAGAAAAGGCATTGCCCTACTACCGGAAGGCACTCGAAATACAGCCCGACAACACTGCGCTCCTGTTGCATACAGGTGAGTGTGAGGCAGAACTCCGTTCTTATGACGATGCCTTTGCACGCTTCTTCAAGGTGGAATACCTCAAGCCCGACTCCGCGCGTGCATGGCGTGACATTGCCTGGTGCTCATTCGTAACCCGCAAACACGAGCAGGCCGACAAGTATTATGCGCGCCTTCTGGAGCAAGACAAGCCCGAAGCCACGGACTTCCTCAATGCTGCGCATAACGAGTGGGCACAACAGCGCACCGAACAGGCCGCACAGCTCTACATAAAGGGATGCCGCATGCAGAACGATACGGAGGCCTTCATCGCACTGCTGATGAACGATGCCGACGAACTGGCACAGAAAGGTATCACAGCTCAAGACCTCACCCTGATGGCCGACGTGATAAGATACGGCATGCAGTCGGCCGACTGACATTGCACCCCACACACACGCACAAAAAACCAAGCGGGGCATGCAGGATTCAGACTCCTGCATGCCCCGCGCTTCATTTACCCGGCATGCACACACATACGCCGCACGGACTACAGTCCGCCGCCGCCTTCCTCTTCGCCTCCGCCGCCGGGCTCGGTGGTGCCGCCGCTTTCACCTTTGGCCATGCGGTATGACTTGACCGAACCGTACTTGATACCGTTTTCAACCACTCCCTCAAGCTCGAAGGTAGCACCCGCGAGGGCCGCCTTCAGCGTTTTCGAAGGTGTGAAGATGAATTTCGGGTTCTGAATCATCGTGGCCGTGTCAAAGCCCTCGATAGTGGGCGAACCCTTGCTTCCGAACGAGAGGCGCAGCTTGCCCAGGTCTCCGATGGTGATGGTTACGCCACTCAATACCAGCGAAATCAGCTTCTCACTCGTAGCCTCCATGGCATGTTTATACTCGCCTTTCGACAGCGTAGTGTCGGCTACGGCCATAGCAGCCGTCTCATCAGCGTCGAGCGCACCCTTGCCTGCCGGAACGGCATACCACTGTTTTTCCTTCGTCTGTGGGTTGACCCTGAGGGCCAGATTGAAATTCGCTTTCATGACTATCAGTTATTAAAGTATTAATAATGAGCAGATTAACATCTGCCGGTAATATCTCTTAAAAAACACGCGCGTGCGGTTTGAAAAACACGGGCGTGTAGCTTGCAAAAGACGCGCGTGTAGCTTATGAAAGACGGGCGTGTAGCTTGAGAAAGACGGGCGTCTTTTTCAGACTGCACGCGCGTGTTTTCAAAGCCCCCTGTCTGCCTGCGGTTTTAGGCCGCAGGCGGGCAAGAGACTATTATCATTATTATTTAAGTGTAACATTTGCGTTTTCCGGATATTTGCTCCAGGTTGTATTCCAGTATTCTATCCTTGTAGAATATATCCTAAGTTCAGCTGTCAGTGGCGTTCCGTCTGCATTTGTCTGCTGACCGCACTTCAAATCGGACAACTTGTAGTAGTTAGCAAGAAAAATTTTGGGCATTTGGTTTTGATGGCATTCCACATGTTGAAGAATGTAATCACCACCATTAATATCTATGTCGGTCAACTTGTTGTTGCTGCAACACAATTTGGTCAGATTACTGGGAAACATTATTTCCAACACACCGGTTATCTGGTTGTTGCTGCAGTCTACTTCTATCAAATTTCTCAGACTGAAACTGGTCAAATCCAATGCGGTCAGCTGGTTGTCTCTACAATACAGATATGCCAGTTCCTCCAAATTACTCACATTCAATGCGGTCAGCTTGTTGTTGTTACACTTCAGAGTTCTCAGACTGGCAAAACCGCTCACATTCAATGCGGTCAGCTGGTTGTTGTTACACTCCAGAGTTCTCAGACTGGTTAAACCGCTCAAATTCAATGAGGTCAGCTTGTTGTTGTTACACTCCAGAGTTCTCAGACTGGCAAAACCGCTCACATCCAATGCGGTCAGCTGGTTGTTGCTGCAATACAAATCTTTCAGTTTGGTCAAACCGCTCACATCCAATGAGGTCAGCTGGTTGTTGTAGCAATACAGTCCTGTCAGGGCAGTCAGATTGCTCACACCCAATGAGGTCAGCTGGTTGTCGGTGCAAGACAGTTCTGTCAGGGCAGGCAGATTACTCAGACTCAATGAGGTCAGCCGGTTGTCGCTGCACTCCAGGGTTGCCAGCTTAGGCAAGTCGCTCAGGCTCAATGAGGTCAGCTGGTTCTCACCGCAATCCAGGTTTGTCAGCTCAGGCAAGTCGCTCAGAGTCAATGAGGCAGCTCCAATGTTGTAGCAATACAGGTCTTGCAGCTTCGTTAAGCCTGATAACTCCAATGAACCTAAATTATTACCGTAGCATCGTAACGTGGTCAGACATTCTTTCTGGTCGGTCAAGTCTAAAGAGGTCAGTCGGTTACCGGTGCATTGCAAAAAGTTCAGTTTGGTCAAGCCTCTCAAATCCAATGATTCCACTTGGGTATTGGCACATACCAGCCAGGTCAGATTGGTCAATCCGCTCACATTCAATGATTGCAATTTACAATCTGTGCACTCAAGACTTGACAGATTCGTCAAATGAGACAGCTCCAAAGAGGTCAATTCAGTTTCACCCATATACAGAGTGGTAAGACTGGTCAAACCGGTCAGGTCTAATGAAGTCAGCGGGCAGTTCTTAATGTTTATATAATTAAGTTTGTCCAGACCGCTCAAATTCAGCGATGTCAGTATATCACAACTATTGCAATTTATAGATGTCAGATTCTTCAAAGCAGTCAAATCCAGTGACTCCTGTTCTGTTACCCACTCGCAATAAAAACTTGTCACGTTAGTAAAATACTCAAGTCCCGATACGTTTTTTATATCAAAGAAGCTCACATAAGTAACTCCGCTGATGATATTTCTGTTTTCATCGGTCAGCGTAACGGTGCCGTCGGGATTCTTCACAAATCCGGTACCCGAATCATACAATGCCACATCATTGGCCGCCTTGGTGGCTTTCTCCACTCCTTCAGCCGGTGCCATTTTCTTGCCTCCTCCCGACGGAAGGTTTGCTTCAATCTGCTCAATGAGTTCCAGATTGATGATGGCTTCTTCAAACTTGGCTGAGGTTTGTGTTCCCAAATCAAGCACCTTTCCGGCTTCGAGAGTCACCGCTTTGTTACCTCCTCTGCGGTATGCCGTTCCCTCGCTGTTCACGTAGAAAAGGCTGAGTCCTTCCGACAGCTCGGCAGGAGCCACCGTAAAGTAGTAGGTCTTTCCGGCCTCGAATGTACCTTTCAGTCTGACTTCGTTCAGAGAAGTAGAAGAGTAATCTCCTTTGCCATCCTCATTCGGGACGATTTCGCCTCCAATGGTATATTTCATGCTTCCGGTCAGGCTCTCACCCTTTACGCCTCTGAGGATAAAGGTTCCATCACCGGCCATACCGTCGCCTACCGTAAACTTCACCAGCGCACTGAGGTTTTGAAACTGCAGGGAGGTACTTCCTTCGGCAGTCTGTGCCCACGATGGCACCAGTCCGCTGGCAAATCCTCCGGCCACGGCTGTCTGCTCTTCGGGCAGGTTAAAGGTAATGGTCGTGGCAGTGATTTCAGTCACGTTGGCATAAGGATAAAAAGCCGTATAGGTATCGGCCTGGTGTGCCGTACCTGTAAAGGTAGCCATATCTCCTGCATCCTGCGTAGTAAACTCATTAGTCTCCGTTCCGTCAAAAATGGCAATCGCATCGCCATTTACCCAGTTCACGGCCTTGCCGTCATCACCCAATGCGGTGCGCGTCTGCACCGATCCGGCCGTAAATGTCATGGACATTTTCGTACCGTCATTTTTCATCACCACATCCTCATCGTTCGTACAGGCAGTCAGCAAACCACCTGTCAAAGCCACACATACAACTCCATAAATGAATTTCATGATTTTCATCTCTTTCAGATTTTAAGTTTCTTACCATTCATAACTTCCACCACCTTCAAAAGGATTGTGAGAGGCACTATGCTCACCACTAGCACATAGCATACCTTCGTTCTGCACTTCAATTGTTTCACACTTGGGAGCCTCATAAGCTTCACCATTCAATACTTTTTCTTTCAGCGTTTGCATAATAATTGGTTTTATAAGTAAATAACTAAGCATGTACATAAGAAAAAAGCGGTTGGGCAAAAGAGAAACAACGCTCCTCTGCCGCAACCGCGCGGGCATAACTGCTGCACACATCGGTGCAGACGCTTACATTATAATAAGGTAATAATTGTGTGTGTGTGTGTGTGTGTGTGTGTTTAAACAAACCCCGCACATCTGCAAGCCATCGAAGCTAAAAGATATTAATGTATAAGTTTTCTCTCTGCCCGTCAGGTATAGAAAAGGAAAAGATATGTGCGCTGAAATGTTCATTATTACAAAGTTAATTGGCCTCAAAGGTATAAAAAAAACGACAATTCCACAAGGGAATGTCGCTTTTTTTATTTTTATCATAAAGTCGCGGCTTATTTTGCTACGCGCTCCAGACGTTTCATAATAGAGAAGATAAACAATGCAGAGAGCAAGCAGCATACAATCAGCACACTCCATACCATCCACAATTCCATTCCACCCCAAAGATAACCGATGATAGCAACCAGATAGTTACCAATGGCTGTAGCCACGAACCATCCACCCATCATAGCACCCTTATACTTGGGAGGAGCTACTTTTGATACGAATGAAATACCCATCGGAGACAGGAACAACTCAGCGAATGTAAGTACCAGATAAGTAGATATCAACAGGTTTGGAGAAACAAGAGCACTCTCATCGATACCGTTAGCTTTCATATCGGCCGGAGTAGGCAAACCTACAGAACCCAAAGCCATAATCAAGAAACCGCAAGCTGCAATGAACATACCGATACCAATCTTACGCGGAGCAGAAGGTTCTTTACCTTTCTTAGCCAATGCACCGAATACTGCCAGTGAAACCGGAGTCAGCGCAACAACAAAGAACGGGTTGAACTGTTGGAAGATCTGAGGAAGAATAGGCATAGTTTCGTCCATTGTACTGTAATTGATTCCCAAAACAGCCAAAGCAGCTACTACAACAATGGTAGAAATGGTTTTTGCCTTACCGGTAGTAGACTGGAAGATTGAGAACAAACCGTATACTGCAACGATAATCAACGCAAGATTCCATACGCTGAATCCGAGACGGTCCATACCGGCAACTTCATGAGCCGTATAGTCACGCGCAAAGAATGTCAGAGTAAGACCGTTCTGGTGGAATGCCATCCAGAAGAATACTACTACTGCAAACACAAGCAGCAAAGCAACGATACGTTCTTTAGTCTGTTGAGGAGTAAGTTCTTCTTCATGTACGTTAGCAGGTTTAGCTTGCTTGCTGTTATAGTCGGCATGTTTGTAAGTAGAACGTGTAGCCACGTAGATAATCATAGAGATAATCAAAGAAATACAAGCTACACCGAAACCATAGTTATATGCTTCAGAAAGCTTGTCGATATAAGACTGACAGAAAACAGCAAGGTCTTCGGTAGAATTTTGTGCAGCCTGAAGATTGGTCAACACGTTAAGACCCTCTGGAGTAATAGTCTTGTCAAGATATTGGTGTGCCAGTGACGGAATCTGTGATACATAAGTATAACCAGCTTTTCCAAGCACATAATTGGTAACTGCAGTAGCAGCAGTAGGTGCAAACAAAGCACCGATATTGATAGCCATGTAGAACAAGCTGAAAGCGGTATCACGCTTGGCACTGTATTCGGGAGCATCATAAAGGTTACCTACCATTACCTGCAAGTTTCCTTTAAACAGTCCCGTACCGCAGGCTATCAGCGCAAGGGCCGTAAACATGAATACAAGAGCAGTTCCGCCGGAAATAGGAATAGCCAGCAATATATAGCCGATAAACATGACCACGATACCGAGGGTCACCATTTTTCCATAACCGAACTTATCTGCTAAAATACCACCGACCAGTGGGAAAAAGTAAACCGCAGCCAAGAAACTAGCAAAGATTGTTGATGTAACGGCTTCTGTAAAGCCGAATTTTGCTTGCAGGAATAGGGTAAAGATAGCAAGCATAGTATAATACCCGAAACGTTCACCGGTATTAGCCAGTGCCAGGGCGTAAAGCCCTTTAGGTTGTCCTTGAAACATAAATTTTAGATATTAGATTATTAATAATTAATTTTAAGTACACAAATATATATCTTTTTTTACTTACGATACAAATAAAACGCAAACTTCGGCCCTTAATTCACGAATTAAATCGTCTGGAGCAATTTTTATTTGTAAGCCACGCACCCCTGCACTGACAAAAATATAGGAAAATTGGCGGCAAGACTCATGAATATAGGTAGGAAATGCTTTCTTCATGCCAAACGGAGAGCATCCGCCACGTATGTATCCGGTAGTAGGCAAGAGCTCTTTCAGAGGTAATAAATCACACTTTTTATTGCCTGACACTTTGGCGGCAAGCTTCAAATCGATTTCATGTTCGCCGGGAATGACACAGACGAAATGGCCTGATTTGTCACCATGCAAGACAATAGTCTTGAACACCTGCTCTATATTCTCGCCCAACGTAGCGGCCACATGCACGGCACTCAGGTCGTTCTCATCCACTTCGTAGGGAATCAGCTCGTACTTGATTTTAGCCCTGTCGAGCAAACGGGCTGCATTGGTTTTGTTTATCTTGTTGCTCATAATGTTATGATATTATTAAGGAGTTAGAAGGAGTTAAATGGAGTTACAGGGAGTTAGAAGCCAATACCAGGCTAAACTATTGGCCTTTAACTCCCTCGTCCGCAAATGCGGACGATAACTCCCTATAAATCCATTTAACTCCCTCAAACTTCATTGTTTCCTATCTCTTTCCAGTTCCTCACGTAAAAATTTCGAAGTGTATCCTTCTTTGCAACGGGCCACCTCTTCAGGAGTACCGCAGCTGAGCACACGACCTCCTCCCCTTCCGCCTTCGGGACCCATGTCTATAATGTAATCGGCAGATTTGATAATGTCCATGTTATGTTCTATCACAATCACAGTATTTCCTTTGTCTACCAAACGATTGAGTACAGTCAGCAACACACGGATATCCTCAAAGTGAAGTCCGGTAGTAGGCTCATCAAGAATATAAATCGTTTTGCCGGTATCACGCTTGGCTAGTTCGGTAGCCAGTTTTACACGCTGGCTCTCTCCGCCCGACAAAGTAGTAGAGGGCTGTCCCAACTTGATATATCCCAATCCCACTTCCTGCAATACCTTAATCTTATTCAGTATCTGCGGAACGTTTTCAAAGAATTCCACGGCACGGTTGATGGTCATGTCGAGCACATCGGCAATCGACTTTCCTTTAAAGCGGACTTCAAGCGTTTCACGATTATAGCGCTTGCCGTGACAGACTTCACAAGGTACAAGCACATCGGGCAGGAAGTTCATCTCAATAGTCTTGTAACCGTTTCCTCCACAAGCCTCGCAACGGCCTCCGCTCACATTGAATGAGAAACGTCCGGCCTTGTACCCTCTGATTTTTGACTCCGGCAACTCAACGAAGAGCGAACGGATATCGGAAAATACACCTGTATATGTAGCCGGATTGGAACGCGGTGTACGTCCCAAAGGCGACTGGTCTACATTCACCACCTTATCTATATATTCAAGTCCTTCAATGGATGCGTATGGCAACGGGTCTTGAAGCGAGCGGTAGAAATGCTGCGAAAGAATGGGTTGCAGGGTATCATTGATAAGAGTAGATTTTCCGCTGCCGGAAACGCCGGTAACGCATATGAACTTACCCAAAGGGAAATCAACATCCACGTTCTTCAGATTATTTCCCGAAGCTCCGTGCAGAGAAAGAAGCTTGCCGTTTCCTTCACGACGCTTTTCAGGAAGTTCTATCTTCATCTCTCCATTCAGGTATTGCGAGGTCAATGTGTGCGACTTCAGCATCTCTTCAGGAGTACCCGCAAAAACGACCTCGCCTCCCAAGCGTCCGGCTTTCGGGCCCATATCAACCACATAATCGGCACTGAGCATCATATCACGGTCGTGTTCTACCACAATAACCGTATTACCCAAGTCACGCAACTCCTTCAAGGAATTGATAAGCCGGATATTGTCACGCTGGTGCAAACCGATACTGGGTTCGTCAAGAATATAAAGTACATTCACCAGCTGAGAACCTATCTGGGTGGCCAGACGAATACGCTGACTCTCTCCTCCCGAAAGTGAGACGGAAGTCCGGTTCAGCGAAAGATAATCCAAACCTACATCAAGCAGGAACTTCAACCGGGTACGGATTTCTTTCAGGATCTCCTCAGCAATACGTTTCTGCTTTGCATCCAGAAACTCCTCAACATGCATCATCCATTCATAAAGCTCGCTGATATCCATTGTAGCAAGCTGGTATATATTCTTGTCATGTATACGGAAACTCAATGCTTCCTTGTTCAACCGCTGTCCGTGACATTCGGGGCACACGTCCGTTTTGGCAAACTGTTCGGCCCACTTCTGTTGGGTAGCCGAAGCATCGCTTTCCTGAAGCATCTGTATATACTTCACAATTCCCTCGAAAGAAGTGAAATAATCGGATGAAGAATGCAGAAGCGAGCTCTTTATCTTTATACGCTCGTCCGAGCCGTTAAGAATTTCATCAATAGCCTCATCAGGCAAATCGCTGACCGGAGTCTTCAGATTGGCCTCATACTTCTCAAGAAGAGCCTCAATCTGCCAGAATATCATGGAATTCTTGTATTTTCCAAGAGGTACTATGGCTCCTTCACAAATGGAAAGACTTCTGTCTGGAATAACCTTATCGACATCTATCAGATTGACAAATCCCAGTCCCTTGCATCGCGGACAGGCTCCCTGCGGAGAATTGAACGAAAAATTATGAGGAGCCGGCTCGCGGTATGAAAGTCCGGTAACCGGACACATCAGTCTTTTACTGTAATGACGAACCGTATTTGTCTCAACATCCAATATCATGATAAGTCCATTGCCCTGTACCATTGCTGTAGCAATGCTCTGCAACAGACGTTTGTCATCTTTATTGCTTACAACCAACTTATCAACGACAACCTCTATGTCATGGTTCTTATATCTGTCGAGCTTCATTCCATGCATTATTTCATGGATTTCACCATCTGTTCTCACATAAAGGAATCCTTTCTTACGTATCTGCTCAAACAGTTCCTTGTAATGTCCTTTACGGGAACGCACCAGCGGAGCCAACAGATAAATCCGTTTTCCGGCATATTCCTGCAAAATCTGGTTTATCACCTGCTCTTCGGTATATTTCACCATTTTTTCTCCCGAAAGATAAGAGTAGGCCACTCCCGCACGCGCAAACAGCAAACGTAAATAATCGTAGATTTCCGTTGTGGTTCCAACTGTAGAGCGGGGATTCTTATTGGTTGTCTTCTGCTCTATTGAAATAACCGGGCTCAATCCTGTTATCTTGTCAACGTCCGGCCGTTCCATTCCTCCCAGAAAATTGCGCGCATAGGCCGAAAAGGTTTCTATATACCGACGTTGGCCTTCTGCAAAAAGCGTATCAAAGGCCAAAGAAGATTTACCGCTTCCGCTCAGGCCGGTTATTACAGTCAAACTGTTACGGGGTATTTCAACATCTATATTTTTAAGATTGTGCACACGGGCTCCGTATACATTAATTTTTTCTATTTCATCTGTCATATATTCCATAGAATCTGTTGCTACATATTATGCAAAATTAATGTATCCCGATGAGATTATAGGTAAAAAGAATGAATATTATTGTCTTTTATAACAGTATAATGGGAGTTTTTTATACTTTTGTAGCAAAATTAATTCATAAAAAGATATCTATGAAACGAAACTGGCGATGGTTTTTGATTAGTTTACTTATAAGTATACCAACGTATTTATCCGCACAACAATCAACTTATTTCTTACATACAATTGCTCCAGGTGAAAGTTTATACTCAATAGCAACCACTTATAATGTATCGGTAGCAGATATTCTGCAACTGAATCCTGGCTGTGACAAGATAATAAAAAGCGGAGAAAAGTTGCGCATACCTCAAAAGGCAGGTGCCGACAAACAACAGTTCCACACCATACAACCGGGAGAAACTTTATATAAGCTTACACAGCTTTATAATGTTTCGGCTCAAAGCATATGTGATGCCAATCCCGGACTGAGCGCACAAAACTTCAAAAGCGGACAGGTTATCATCATCCCGCAGAAAGATGAAACAAATGCAACAACATCGCCTGTCGTCGAAAAGACTCCGGTTGCAACTTCTACCCGACAGGATTTTCGGGAAATACATAAGGTTAAACGCAAAGAAACAATATACAGTATCAGTAAGCTGTATGGCATTACTGAAGAGGAACTTATTGCAGCCAATCCTGAATTGAAAAAAGAAAAACTCAAAAAGGGTAAATATCTGCGGATTCCATATCACAAAGAAGAAGCAGTTCAGATTGTCACTGCTCCTACCAATAATGACCTGTTCGGAAATACAGTCTCTGAGCCTGTCAAAAAGGAGCGTCTGAAAATAGCCGTACTGCTTCCCTTCATGCTAAACAGCGGCAATAATGCCGAACAACCCCGCATGATAGAATATTATCAGGGATTTCTCATGGCTATCAATGAGCTGAAAAAGAACGGAACATCGTTTGATATCTATACTTTCGACACAGAAGATAACGCAACAACCATCAAGAGAATATTAAGAAAAGATGAAATGAAGGATATGGATCTGATTATTGGTCCGGGTCATTCAAGTCTTATTTCTGAAGTATCTGACTTCTCCAAAAAGAATAAGATAAGAATGGTCATACCATTTACATCCAAATGTGATGAGGTTTTCAATAATCCATACATGTATCAGATAAATACACCACAATCTTATCTGTATTCTGAAGTATATGAGCACTTCATCCGTAAATTCAATAATGAGAACCTCATTTTCGTAACTACCGAAGGAAACAACGGAGACAAGCAGGAATTTATAAAAGGATTCAAACAGGAACTGAAAAATAACAATATCGCATTCAAAACGATTAATGCCAACAGCAAGGAAAGTATTGAAAGCGCATTAAGTCCGAACAAAGACAACATACTTATTCCTACATCTGGAAGTAATATCACATTAATCAAACTGCTTCCATATCTGAAAGCACTGAAATTATCATGGGAAGCAGAAAATACTCCAGACAAATATAAATTGCATTTATTCGGCTATCCGGAATGGCAGACATATACGAATGACCATTTAGATGATTTCTATACTTTTGATACTTATTTCTATACTTCGTTTTATGCGAATAACTTATCGGTCAACGTTGTAAACTTCCAGAATGCATTTCGCCAATGGTATCATAAAGAGATATTAAATACATATCCTAAATACGCCATATTGGGATATGAAACGGCCTATTATATATTAAAAGGATTGTCTCTGTACGGAAACAAGCTCGAAAAGAATCTGGATAAAATACAAGTCACTCCCATACAGACCAGCTTCAAATTTGAGCGAGTCAACAACTGGGGAGGATTTATTAACAAGAAAGTATTCTTTATTCATTTCACACAAAATCATGAACTGATAAAAATAGACTTTGACAAATGAACAAGATATTAAAAAATCTGTCGGTAATAATTATATTTTTATCTGTCTCCCTGTATTCCAATGCACAGGTAGGAGAATCAAGAAATGATTTGGCTATCGGATTCAACGGAGGCGTAAATATGAGTAGCGTCAGCTTTACTCCGACAATCAAGCAAAGCAACATCATGGGTATGTGCGGCGGATTAAGTATCCGGTATACATGCGAGAAATATTTTACTGCGATTTGTGGCTTGCAGGTAGAAATCAACTATGCACAACGTGGATGGAAGGAAGATATTGACGATGGAAGCAACAATACATACCAGCGTGTAACCAATTATATAGAAGTCCCCTTTATGTTCAACATGGGATGGGGAAAGGAACGGAACGGAGTAAAGTTCTTCATTAATGCCGGCCCTCAAATGAACTTTTTCCTGAGTGAGAAAGAAACATATGGAGGAGATGCGTGGAACCCGAGTAACAGACCCAACAATGTTACAGAACAATATGGTAAAGATACTGAAAACAGTTTCGACTATGGAATTGCAGGTGGAGGCGGACTTGACTTAAGCACCAAAATAGGTCATTTCATTCTCGAAGGAAGATATTATTATGGTTTGGCTGATATTTTCGGAAATACCAAAAAGGATTATTTCGGACGTTCGGGAAACTCTACGATTACCGTAAAACTAAGTTATTTGTTCGATATTATTAAGACCAAATAAATCACTTGCAAATACTTATCACCCGCTATATTACAAAAGAGCGGGTGTTTTTTTATGGCATAAGAAATAGCAATAACCGCATGAAATCCTTATCGGTTGTTTTTTTCAGTTCATCACGTAATCGCTGTATTAAAAAAGCCTTTTGTTTTTTCACGGCACTTTCTGATACACTCAAGATCTTTGCCACCTCTGCATTTTTCAGCCCCTGTTCAAAACTCAGGTCAAACAGCATCTTATATTTGGGTGGAAGATTATCAATGGCACGAAATAACAAATGAAAGAAAGATACGAAAAAGGTGAACGAACAGCTGAATTGATTTCTGCTTATGCTGGTTATTTAACGACTGAATCTCAAATGGATAAAAGAGATCAAAAGAAAATAGATCTGGCATACAATATTATTAATGAATATTTTAATAATTTGAATGACTCAGAAAAACTCTCTGCTGAAAATTTGTTTATTTATAAATATTACACTAAAAACAGCAATTCATCCATTGCCCAATATATGATAACACATCGCAATGAATTTGCTCCAGAAATAAAGCAAACAGTAGCAGATATCATCAGCAATTTAATGAAATCAGAAATTTATTCATACTTAGGGGGAAATACAAAATATAACGAAAAAGATTATCTTGAAATAAAGAAGAAAATAAATGAAATTGGATTAAATGCCGATAAAAACTATGATACAGTTTATAAACTCATAGAATGTCATGCAAAAGGCGACTTGAACGCATATATTGAAATGTGCGAAAAAGAATATCCAGCACTTACTAAAGAACAACAAAATATGCTTCTCATTCAATATTCCCAATTAATAAACACGACTGACAAAACCATACGCAAAAAGGCAGCCAATTTCATACGTAGCTTCCTAAGCGATATGAGCGCAACAGAAATATTATATGCAGCCTATCAATTATTGGAACTTGAAAGCGAAAAACATAAATAAAATGAAAAAACAGTATTCTCTCAATCGATGAAAGAACGGGATTTGTGCAAGGCGTTTGTACAGATCCCGTTTCTATATTATAACTTTATAATTAAAAAAACATAGTTATAAAAGGGAGAAAAAGCGGCTATGAAAAAAAATTTCATAACTTATAAAAATAAAAATCATGGCCTACTTTTATTTTTTCATAAGTTATAATTTCCAAGAAAGATGGCCATAAAATAATAAAAGCAGAAATATAAGATTTACATCTATACTTCTGCTCCTATAGTTCAAATATAATATCTTACAAAATATCTTATCTCAACCTGTCTGCCGCCTTTACCAAGCGCTCATCCTTGCGAATGCCGCGAATAGCCAACAGATTAAAGAAAACAGCAATTAAAGGAAGCACACATCCTGTACTGCAATGAAAAGAAGCAGAAACCAGCTGCTCCTTATATGCCATTACAAATGCAATAAATGTAGCATACCATCCTATAATTACCAATATATTAAATATTGTCAGGCGTACCTGTAGTTTACGGTTCTTGTATAAGAAGATAGTAGCCAATGCAATAATTGCCGAAAGCAGAGCTATGGCGAACAATCCCCAACAGGAACTATCATGCCCTACTCCTGCAATGTCAATACCCAAAGCACGCAATGAAGAAACTCCTCCATCGGCTCCGATATAAATTCCCAACGGCAAACTCATCACTACCCCCATCAAAACCACAACTAACAGCAGGTAAACACTTTGTATGCGCTGAATCATAATCCTTGTCTGTTAAAGAGATAGAGGTACTCGTTTTTACTGCAATTTTTCTTTTTCCTTAGCAGGATTTCTGTAGTATACCTTACCTTCTATATATTCTTGAGTTGCTATCAATGTCGGTTTCGGCAACTTTTCATAATAGCGTGAGATTTCTATTTGCTCTCTGTTTTCAGAAACTTCATCCATACTATCATTATAAGAAGCAAACTCCTGCAATTTCTTTGACAGGTCGTTTTTGATCTCCACTGCAATCTGGTTGGCACGCTTACCGATGATAGCTACTGTTTCATAGATATTACCGGTATCTTCACACAACTCCATCAAATCACGTGTAACCGTAGTAGTAGGGGCATTTGTTTTTCTGTAATCCATAGCTTTTAATTCTGTTATTTATATTTCAATCTTTAATATTCTTATTTGCTGCCTTGAACATCTTTTCTACGTCCTTGATGTATTTGCTTTCAGGAAATTCGTTTTTGAAAGCATAATATTCATCCACTACATCGCGATAACGTTCTTCCTGCTTTTCCAATACACTTTCTACCGCCATCTTGTATTTGGCACGTACTATCAGGAAAGAGAGGTCTTCACGTCTTTTGGCATAGGGAAAATCCTGCAAGGCATTCTGAGCAGTAATAACACATGATTCATAGTTATTACCCATATAATTACCCAAATTATAATACAGTTGGGCTGAAAGATATTCTTTTTCAACGAGCTTATCTTGCAACTCAAACATCATGTTCTGTGCATCATCCTTATATATACTGGTGGGATAATATTCACAAAACGTTTGAATTTCATTAATTGCACTGAATGTACTTGTCTGGTCCAATTGCGGTTCCGGAGTGTCATTATACAAAGCTCTGCAGGTATAATAACGGGCCAATTCGGTAAACTCGCCACGAGGATAAGTGGTGTAATACTTCTTAAACGTAGAAGAGGCTTCCAACCAGTCTCCTTGCCCGTAATAACACATGGCAAGCATATAAAGAGATTCTTCTGCTTTCGTGCTACCCTTCAGAATTGTAATCATATCGGCCAGCACTACTGACGCCTTATTATATTGTCCACTAAAGAAATATTCCTTGGCAGCTTCATACCGATAGGAATAATCCTGGCTTTTCAGGACCTTATTATAATCACCGCATGATGACAACAAGCATGCAGAAGCCAAAGCTATTATAATCAGATTTTTCTTCATCATATTCCAAAATATTGCGCAAATTTACAGAGAAGCACTGAATTATACAATGAATCCATATTTTTTAATACAAATTTATGCCTGTGTATCAATTTACTTGCTCTTGTGCCTTTTTTTCTTTTAAAATATCTTCAAGTTTTATCAGTTCGTCACGATATTGGGCAGCTTCTATAAAATCCAGTTTCTTGGCTGCATCCTGCATTTGCTTACGCGTACGCTCTATGCTCTTCTCCAATTGCGGAACAGACATGTATTCTACCACCGGATCGGCCGCAACCGTATTGAACGATGGTTCAACATACTCTTTCGACATGGAAGGAGCCGTTTCGGGAGCCTCCGTAGCATCAAGCAAGGCTGTCATACGTCCCTTCTTGATTTGTTGGGGAGTTATGCCATGTGCTTCATTATAAGCCAGCTGCTTGGCCCGTCTACGATTGGTCTCGTCAATGGTTTGCCGCATACTGTCGGTTATCTTGTCGGCATACATGATAACCTTGCCATGTACATTACGCGCAGCACGTCCTGCTGTCTGTGTCAGAGAACGGTGACTTCGTAAAAAACCTTCCTTGTCGGCGTCAAGAATAGCTACCAAAGAGACTTCGGGCAAATCCAGACCTTCACGGAGCAAGTTCACTCCTACCAGCACATCATACAGTCCCTGTCTCAAATCGTCCATAATCTTCACCCTCTCCAGCGTATCAACATCACTGTGAATGTAATTACACCGTATATTGTTGCGCAGCAGATAGTCTGTCAGTTCTTCAGCCATTCTCTTTGTCAGCGTAGTCACAAGTATACGTTCGTTCTGCTCTATACGCTGCTGTATTTCTTCCATTAAATCATCTATCTGATTCAAGCTTGGACGAACTTCAATAATCGGGTCCAGAAGTCCGGTAGGTCTTATCACCTGCTCTACGACAATGCCTTCACTCTTCATTAATTCATAATCGGCCGGAGTAGCACTGACGTAGATTACCTGTTTTGCCATTTCCTCAAACTCTTCAAACTTCAGTGGACGATTGTCCAATGCTGCCGGCAAACGGAAACCATACTCTACCAGGTTAGTCTTTCGCGCACGGTCTCCTCCATACATTGCACGGATTTGTGGCACGCTGACATGACTCTCATCAATAACAATCAGGAAATCGTCTGGGAAAAAGTCCAACAGGCAGTAAGGGCGTGTCCCTGCCTCTCTCCCATCAAAATAACGGGAATAATTTTCTATTCCGGAGCAATGTCCCAACTCACGAATCATTTCCATATCATAGGTTACACGTTCATAAAGTCGCTTGGCCTCAAATGATTTTCCTATTTCCTTAAAATATTCTACCTGTTTAGTCAGGTCATCTTCAATCTGATGGATAGCCTTCAAAGTGCTTTCTTTGGTAGTCATGAACAAGTTGGCCGGATATATTCTATATGAATCAAACCCTGCAATTCTGTGCGCACTTTCCGCGTCAACTTCTTCTATGGCATCAATTTCATCATCCCAAAATACGACTCTCAACAAATTGTCACTATAAGCCAGATAGATGTCTACCGTATCGCCTTTCACACGAAAAGAACCGCGATTAAGTTCCAGGTCATTGCGAGTATACAAACTGTCCACCAGCCGACGGAGAAAAACATTACGGTCCAGCTTCTGTCCACAATGAATATCAATGACATTATTATAGAAATCGGCAGGATTTCCCATACCATATATGCACGAAACGGACGATACTACCACAACATCCTTACGTCCGGACAATAAGGCCGAAGTAGCCGCCAGCCTCAACTTGTCAATCTCATCGTTTATGGCAAGATCTTTCTCTATATAAGTATCAGTTGAAGGCAAATAGGCCTCCGGTTGATAATAATCATAATACGATACATAATACTCTACGGCATTGTTCGGAAAAAAACTCTTGAACTCACCGTAAAGCTGTGCGGCCAATGTCTTGTTGTGACTTAATATCAAGGTTGGCTTATTGACATTCTTTATTACATTGGCTATGGTAAACGTCTTGCCCGACCCTGTTACTCCCAATAAAGTCTGGGCCGGAACACCGTGAAGCACACCTTCGGTCAACTGTGCTATTGCCTCCGGTTGGTCGCCTGTAGGACGATAATCTGATACTAATTCAAAATCCATAATCTCTCAGTTGATATTTTGACGGAGACAAAGTTACTTGAAATACAAATACAAGCACACACGAACGATAAGCTACATGTCATTTTTAACTAATTTACATTGTATGTAAATGAAAAAGAAATGACGAAGGTTCTTTTAAATAAATATTAAAGAGGTCAATTCCGTTCTGTTGGAAATACTTTTAATATATCCCTGTTTATCAACAATCTAAGCATCACCATAAAGAATGTACATTTTTTAGCAAATCCCAAAAGATACAAAAAGGGGTTGCTTGAAACCTGATTTTTCAATAACTTTGAGACATAAAGATTAACCAGATTACCAGAAACCAATAAAAGAATGAAATATATACGTACTCTCATAACTACTATATGTCTGGCATTTGCAGTATCGGCTTCTGCCCAAACCATATCTTTATCTGATTCTACAACAGTTACAGGTAAAGACATTGTGCAACGTGCCATGAAATATATCGGAGTACCTTATCGCAGTGGACGTATGAATCCGAAAATCGGTTTTGACTGTTCTGGTTTTACAAGTTATGTCTTCAAGAAAGAAAACATTTCACTCACACGCTCTTCACGCTCTCAATTTCAAGAAGGAATAAAAATCAACGACTGCAAAGAGCTCAAAAAAGGAGATCTGGTATTTTTCTGCGGTTCCAGCAGAAGCAGTGGTATCGGTCATGTGGGCATCGTTACAAAGGTAAACCATGAAACCGGCAGTTTCTCCTTTATTCATGCAAGCCGTACGGGTGTACGCATCTCATCTTCTGAAGAGGCTTATTATCAGAAAAGATATGTTGGTGCATGCCGCGTATTATCTTAAAGACAAGAATATCCGCTATTTATCCGTATTAAAACGCAAAGTCTCTACTTTCTCAAGTCGTGCCCGCAGACGCGGCATCAGCAAACGACGGATACGTAATGTCATGACACAATCCATATCATATGACTGTGAAACGATGCTCGGATTTTCTTCTTTGACAACCCGCATCACATCATTCATAAAAGGATATTCAAATGTTATCTCAACATCTTCATCAACTGTTTTTTCTATGGTTGTGGCATTGGCTATGGCTTCGGCTGCCGCTGTACGATAGGCTACAATCAGACCGCTTGTCCCCAGCTTGATTCCTCCAAAATAACGTACCACAATTATTAATATATCTGTCAGTTCATTGGAATTTATCTGCCCCAAAATCGGTTTTCCGGCTGTTCCCGAAGGCTCACCATTATCATTGGCACGAAAGTTTGTGCGTTCATGCCCTAACATATAGGCATAACATACATGTCTGGCATCATAATATTTCTTCTGATACTCTTCCAGATACAACTTCACTTCATCCAACGAACGAACCGGTAAAGCTATTGCAATAAACTTGCTGCGCTTTTCCGTATAAATGGCTTCTGCCTTATCAACAATTGTCTTATAAACATCTTCTTCCATAGCATCTGCAAACATAGTCAAAAAATCGGAGTTTCTCGAAGATGGTTATAAAAAACTCGGTCTCCAGAGATATCATACCGTCCATAATTCAATAGCTATACGGGCACAGGCCTCAGCATCAGCCAAGGCATGATGATGATGCTTCAAGTCATAACCACAGTATGAAGCAACTGTTTGCAATTGAAAATCGGGAAGGAAAGGGAAACGACGTCTTGCTCCCTGATAGGTACAATAAAAATTATAGTCAGGATAATCCATTCCATAAACACGGAAAGCCGCTTTCAGGCAACTCTCATCAAAAGCCTTGTTATGAGCCACCAATGGCAATCCTTCAATACGGGGAGCTATAGCATTCCATACATCCGGAAATAAAGGAGCATTTGCAGTATCTTCATAAGCCAGTCCGTGTATTCTCGTATTCCAATAAGAATAATAATTTGGTTCCGGCTGTATCAGGCTGTAGTACTTATCTGCGATTTCTCCGTTACGCACAATCACCACCCCCACACTACATATACTGTAACGGCAGGCATTTGCCGTTTCAAAATCAATAGCGGCAAAATCATTCATGTAAAAATGTTCAGAAACTCCCATGCTCCATATAATATAAATAAAAGCCGTACAAGAAAACAATATTCCTTGTACGGCTCAAATATTCCAAGTATTTATTTAGCTCAATTTGTGGATAATCAATCCAGAACGAAGCTTAGGTTCAAACCATGTAGTCTTAGGAGGCATGATATTACCGGTATCGGCTATATCCATAATTTGTTTCATTGTAACAGGATACAGTGCCAAGGCAACTTTCATCTCACCGCTGTCAACGCGACGTTTCAGTTCGCCCAAACCACGAATACCACCTACGAAATCAATTCTCTTATCAGAACGAAGATCCTTAATACCCAAAATCTTGTCTAAGATAAGGTTTGAAGAGATTGTAACGTCCAATACTCCAATAGGATCATTATCGTCATAAGTTCCTTCTTTTGCTGTCAGGCTGTACCATTTGCCTTCAAGATAAAGAGAGAAGTTGTGCAATTTATTTGGTTTGTAAATTTCTGCACCCTTTTCTTCTACAACAAAGTTCTCACGAAGTGCATCAAGGAACTGTGCAGCAGTAAGGCCATTCAAGTCTTTTACAACACGGTTATAATCGATAATGGTCAACTGGTTTGCAGGGAAACATACGGCCATGAAGTAATTATATTCTTCATCACCGCGATGATTAGGATTCTGCTTAGCTTTTTCTGCACCAACAAGAGCAGCAGCTGCAGAACGGTGGTGACCATCTGCAATATACAATGAAGGCATTGCAGCAAACTCTTTTGTTATGGCCTGAATATCCTCTTCCTTATCGATAATCCAGAATTTATGGCCAAATCCGTCGATAGGAGCAATAAAATCGTATACCGGCTCCTGTGCAGCATAACGTGCTACAATTTCATCCAATTTGGCATTATCCGGATATGCAAAGAATACCGGTTCAATGTTTGCGTTATTTACACGAACATGTTTCATACGGTCTTCTTCCTTATCACGACGGGTCAACTCATGTTTCTTGATAACACCGTTCAAATAATCTTCTACATAAGCGCAAACAACCAATCCGTATTGTGTCTTACCGTTCATTGTCTGTGCATAGATATAATAATTTTCCTTTGTGTCTTGAACAAGCCATCCCTTATCCTGGAATTTCTGGAAATTTTCAGCAGCTTTGTCATAAACACGAGGATCATGTTCATCTGTACCTTCTGGAAAATCAATTTCCGGTTTAATGATATGATACAAGGATTTTTCATTTCCTTCTGCCTCTTTGCGAGCTTCTTCAGAATTCAAAACATCATAAGGACGTGATTCAACTTGCTCCACAAATTCTTTCGGTGGACGAATTCCTTTAAAAGGTTTTATAATTGCCATAATTAAAAAAATCTTTTTAGATTAATATTTATTTGTTCACACGGAATTTTTCACAACCATCTTTGATGAAGCCGACAATCTGTTTTGCTGCAGCAATACCGGCATTGATATTAGCCTCTGCAGTCTGAGCTCCCATCTTCTTAGGAGTTGAGAAGTAACGGCCAGCAAACTTAGATGCAAATTCTTCGTTTGCTACAGGCATAATATCAGTTACATACTTGATATCTGCACGTTCTTCCATCAATTTAATCAGCTCAGCTTCATTGATAACTTCCTTACGGGCAGTATTTACAAGAATACCTCCCTTCGGCATCAAATTAACCAATTCGTAATTGATAGAGTTCTTTGTTTCTGCAGTTGCAGGAATGTGCAAAGAAACAACATTAGAGTTCTTGTACAAATCTTCAACAGAATCAACAGCTTTTACACCTGCAGCTTCAATGACTTCTTTCGGACAATATGCATCAAAAGCGCAAACTTCCATACCAAAGCCTTTAGCTATACGTGCAACATTACGACCTACATTACCAAATGCATGAATACCTAATGTCTTTTCTTTCAATTCTGTACCTGATGTACCATTATAGAAGTTACGAACAGCGTATACCAACAGACCAAATACCAATTCTGCAACAGCATTGGAATTTTGTCCCGGAGTATTCATAACACATACATTGTGAGCGGTAGCAGCAGCCAAATCAACGTTATCATAACCAGCTCCTGCACGAACAACAATCTTCAATTGTTTTGCAGCTTCAAAAACTTCGTTATCTATAACATCGCTACGGATGATAATAGCGTCTACATCTTTTACAGCCTCAAGCAATTTTGCCTTTTCGCCATATTTTTCTAACAACACAAGTTCAAAACCTGCATTTTCAATCTCTTTACGAATACCATCTACTGCAACTTTAGCAAATGGTTTGTCTGTTGCAACTAATACTTTCATAGCTACGATATTTATTAAAAAAGCTGATTACCCAGATTATCAAAACTACGATTCCGAAGCTCTCTAATTTGGATAATCAGCTATGATAAGATGTCTAAAATTAGATTATTGTAAATTCTCCTGGTTATTAATGAGCTTTTTCAAATTCTTGCATGCATTCTACCAAAGCTCTTACGCTTTCCAACGGCATTGCATTGTAGCAAGAAGCACGGAAACCACCAACAGAACGGTGACCTTTGATACCTACCATACCTCTTTCGGTTGCAAATTTCATAAAGTCAGCCTCAAGTTCTTTGTATTCGTCTTTCATTACGAAACAGATGTTCATGTAAGAACGGTCTTCATCACATGTAACTGTTCCACGGAACAAACGGTTACGATCGATTTCACCATAAAGCAATTCAGCTCTTTCTACAGCACGACGTTGCATTTCAACAACACCACCTTGAGCCTTGATCCAACGAAGAGTCAACATTGCAGAGTAGATAGGCAATACAGGAGGAGTATTGAACATTGAACCACCATCGATATGAGTCTGATAATTCAACATTGTAGGAATATAACGTGATACTTTTCCTACTGCATCATTCTTAACGATTACAAATGTAACACCAGCAGGAGCCAGATTCTTCTGAGCACCACCATAAATACACATATATTTAGATACATCAATCGGACGAGAGAATATATCTGAAGACATATCAGAAATTACAGGAACTGGAGAATCAAAATCTTTTCTGATTTCAGTACCGTAAATAGTATTGTTGCTTGTAAAGTGGAAATAATCTACATCAGAAGGAATTACGAAATCTTTCGGAATATATGAGAATGTAGCATCTGCAGATGAAGCAACTTCAACAACTTCTCCAAAACCTTTAGCTTCTTTAATAGCTTTCTTAGACCATACACCAGTATTCAAATAAGCAGCTTTCTTTTCCAAGAAGTTATAAGGAACCATACAGAACTGAGTACTTGCACCACCACCCAAGAACAATACAGAATATCCTTCCGGAATGTTCAAGATTTCTTTAAACAAAGCTTCGGCTTCATCAATTACTGCTTGAAAATCTTTACCACGGTGGCTAACTTCCAATACTGAAAGTCCTGAACCATTGAAATCCAAAACGCCTTTAGCTGTTTCTTCGATTACTTCGCGAGGAAGGATTGACGGTCCTGCGCTAAAATTATGCTTTTTCATGTTGATATAAGTTTTGGTTTATACTAATGTCATGCTGCAAATTTACACATTATTATTCATCCAACAACTTTTTTATTAAAAAAGTGACATTTGTTCATATAATTAATCATTTTGAATATTTATTGCATAATAAAACTATCATTTTGCTACAATGAATGAATTTATAAGTACTTATTTATGCTTTTAATGTCATTTTGTTTCCTCAATGATAGTTTTAAGGCCTTTAATTTTCTCTCCTTTTATCAAATTAAGGGTTTGCTTTAGTTTTTTTCGACAAATTGCCACATAAGCATAATGTTCTTTAACATCTATTTGACCGATATCTTCACGTTGCAAATTACCTTTCTTATATAAGAAACCAGCTATATCAATCTTGTTCAACTTATCCTTTTTGCCTTTACCTATATATAATGTTACCCATTGAGGCAACGAGGGCTTGGGAGGATTCACATCCAAAACAAAAGTTTCCGGGAGTTCCTTTACATAATCCGGCATTTTTTCTTCAGCATGCAACAGCATAAAAGCGTTTCCTGTCGCTTCCCAACGGGCAGTACGTCCGTTTCTATGAATGAAACTTTCCTCATTTACTGGCAAATGATAATGAATAACATTGTCTATATCCGGTATATCCAGTCCGCGCGAAGCCAAATCCGTTGAAATAAAAACATTACAACTCCCGTTTCTAAACTTGTACAAAGCCTTTTCACGGTCTTGCTGTTCCATTCCTCCATGAAAAACTTCATTATACATCTTTTTCGAAGACAAATAATTGCCAACTCGTTCCACGGACTCCCTGTAATTGCAAAACACCAATGAAGACTGGTTACCCAGCATACAAAGAAGTTTATACAAGGATTCCAGCTTGTCTTTATCGGGTGATTCTACCTTATATATATGAAGCCGTGAATTTGACTCCTGACTTTCCGTATTCAGAAATGACAATTTAGTAGCCTTATTCAATCCCGTAAATTCGGGTATCTCCGATGCATCGGTCGCCGAAAGCAGATAACGCTTCTGCAAATTGGGTAATAAGGAAATGACTGTTGACATTTCATCATAAAATCCGAATTCAAGACATTTGTCAAATTCATCAATAACCAACAATCTGACAGAAGAAGAATCAAAATTCTGCTTTGCCAAATGGTCGTTCATACGTCCGGGCGTTCCGATAATAACCGAAGGGTGGATATTTTTCATTACCCGATGTTCTTCCATTGCCGGCCGGCCTCCATAACAGCTCATTACATTATATGAAGTACCCATAGACTTAAAGACGGTCTCTATCTGTAAAGCCAGTTCACGCGAAGGCACAAGCACCACAGCCTGTACGCCAACAGCCGATTCAGACAAATCATTCAACAAAGGCAATAAAAAAGCCAAAGTCTTTCCCGAACCCGTCGGTGACAAAAGAATCACATCTTTAGAACCACGTCCCGCTTCCAAAGCCGCTTCCTGCATCGGATTCAACGCATCAATATGCAGATTCTCCAATATTGATTTTATTTCCATATAGTCAAAGCTCTTTATTTTTTAGGGTTATCGATTGAAAATAATGACACAAAGCCTTATCAGCTTCAGCCAGTTTTTCCTGCCAGTGCTTTACAGAATTCTGTCCTATTATATCTGTAATATATTTCACGGACATAAATGGAATGTTCCTTTCCTTGCAGACAAGAGCCTGGGCATAAGCTTCCATATCTACAGCATCTCCTTCCAATGCTTCCGGTTCCGTAACAAAACTATCGCCTGTATTACAGATCCCCCTCAGACAGGTGTTCCAGTTCCACGGTGTTTTATCCGGAACAGTATCCATGGAAACCTTATAATCTATTCCCAAATGCTTTATACGCTGCATATCGCGATCGATAAACTCCGTACACAATATGATATCTCCTACCTGATGCGATAAAGTTCCGGCCGTTCCTACATTCAGAACAATATCCGGATTATAGTGAAAAATGGCTTCAGACAAACGATACGAAGCCATAACCTTACCAATAGATGTATATACACGTCGGATTTCCGCATCCGGAAGTACTATCTCCGTACATTCTTCAGGCAAAGCCTGAGTTATCAAAACTTTCATTATAACTTTTCCTTATTCTGTTTTTTACTTCAATTTACACAACTCCTTTTCGTAACAGTCTAATACTTCTTTGTTAAAGCAGACAAATATCACTTCTTTAATATCCGGATACTCTTCCAGTCCCGACAAAACTTCCCGAACAGCTATTGGAACAGCCTCTGTCAGCGGATAATGATACACTCCCGTACTTATTGACGGAAAAGCGATGGAAGCAATATGATGTAATGAAGCCAGACGTAGTGAATTGCGATAACATGAAGCCAGCAATTGCGGTTTGTTTTCTTCCGGACCAAAATAACGGGGACCCACCGTATGTATCACATACTTGGCAGGCAAATGGTAGCCTGAAGTTAATTTAGCTTCTCCGGTCTTGCATCCGTTCAACGTTCTGCATTCTGCAAGAAGCTCCGGACCGGCTGCGCGATGAATAGCTCCGTCTACTCCACCTCCTCCCAAAAGAGAATTATTGGCAGCATTTACAATGGCATCAACAGATAAGGTCGTTATATCTCCCAACACCGCACTTATTGTTTGTGAATGGTTTGTTTCTATCTTCATTTTCCTCTTAATCATTTTGAGTTTCTGCAAAACTAATGAATTTTCAGAAAAACACCTCTGAAGTGTAATCGAGATTATAAATTGTATGCATGCATATATAAAAAAAGATTTCCTTTTCACACAAGAACAAGCCAGAAAGCTACAAAACTGAACGAATATTTGGATAGTTCACTATCTCTACATACCTTTGCGACGCTGTTTATAAATATGAAGTATTTACATTTTATCATTATCCTAATAATCTTTCTTGTTGCAAACAAGATTTATACTGGTCAGGTTTTGGAAACAAATACCCAACCAGAACAGACTGTTTGCATATATCAGCAAGAAGATACAGCTACCCATAAACAGCAAGATTGCCGGTTTTTATCATCGGCATTAACACATATATATAAAGAAGCCAGAATTGATTTCAATACATCATTCCATGCATTCCGCACCCAATGGTTGCAAAATCAGCAACGCTTTGTAGAAAGTATTGCGCAGCATATGAAGAAGTGTATTATCAATCAGGCTTCATATAAGCATCAACTCGCTATCTCTCAATATATTTTATTTAATAACTCCCATTTTTTCAGTTCCGGAAAGCCTTGTAGCGAGTATTACATCTACGCCATGAGGCGCATTCTTATTTAGCAGAACATACATAATCCAAAGAAACAAGTCTTTCTGTTGCTGTAAAACAGAAAGCAATTTATCATGCCAAGATATATATCCATCACGGCATTAAACCAATTGTATTAATTTAAACTGCTAAATAATTATGAACTCATATAACAACGACGCTACATTATTTAATGTAAACCATAACGAAATTATAAAAAGAACCAACTCTAAACAAACCATCATCGCATTATTGCTGCTTATTGCCGGTTTATGTGCCTGCCTTATCGGACTTCCGTATAAAGATACACAGACATCCATATTTCTGACTGTATTTATTATCGGATTACTGATTATCGGATATGGATGTTTCCGTCTGATGAACAAAAGCAAAGAATTTGTATACACGAAAACAAACAGTAAAATCATCAAGAAAACATTGTTTTTTGATATGAAAAACCTGGTTTCATTACAACGGGATATTGAAAGCGGTTCTTTTACAGAAAACAAATTAGAATCCATACACAACGGTAATGTACGAATGGATGTCTTAATGTCTGAAGACGGAAACTTTGCAGGAGTACAACTATTCTCATATCAGTCATATTTATTTGCACCTGTCACTTCCATACATTATTTTAATAATGAAAAAGCACAGGCTTTTCAACAATATGTTACCCATATTATCACAAAATAACCCCATGGCTCGTTCATAGAACAGAGTCCAAGAAAAAACAAGAGGGATAGCAATATTTCTTAGTAGAAAATATTGCTATCCCAAAATTTTATATATCTTTGCAGGTGTAATCAATAAAAAGAATCTATGGAACCAATCTGTGTTATTAAAGACATATATAAAATACTCTACCAATTTGAAAAGACTTTTTCAGAGAGTAATGATATGACTATTAATGAAGCCATGATACTATGCTGCCTGAAAGACGGAGAAGCAAAAACAGCAGGAGCAATAAGCGAATATATAGGTCTTTCTAACTCCAGAATATCAAAAGTAATAACATCCGTTGAAAATAAGCATCTTATCCAAAGACTTATTAATCCAAACGACAAACGCCAGATGTTATTTTCACTAACCAAAGAAGGGAAACAGCAAATTGAGTTCATGAAACAAAAAGAGCTTGGATTTGAAGAATTCTTCCGTGAACTCAGCAAATGTATAAAAGGGGAATAATCCCTTTTTATTTCCCCAAATATTTCCCAGTAGCAATTATTAATATTAAAAATAATATCAGTTATGAAATATCTTATCATTGGAGGAGTTGCCGGTGGAGCAACTGTTGCTGCACGCTTACGCAGACTGGATGAAAAAGCAGAAATCATTCTTTTTGAAAGAGGAAAGTATGTATCATATGCCAACTGTGGTTTACCTTATTATATAGGCGGTGTTATTGAAGAAAGAGAAAAACTGTTTGTACAAACGGTCAAAGGATTTACAGACCGCTTCAGAATAGATATCCGCACAGAGCAAGAAGTAACAGCCATTGACCGAAAAGCCAAGAACGTAACAGTTCACAATCTGGCTTCAGACCGCACATATACGGAAACATACGACAAACTGGTACTTTCACCTGGTGCGGAACCTCTCCGACCAAGAATTGAAGGCGTTGAAAACTCCCGTATATTAACATTACGCAATGTGCCGGATACAGACACAATCAAACAGCATATACATAAAAACAATGTCAAAAAAGCAGTCTTAGTAGGTGGTGGATTTATCGGTTTGGAAATGGCAGAAAATCTGCACCATCAAGGAATAGAGGTACATATTGTGGAAATGAGTGATCAGGTAATGGCTCCTATCGACTATTCAATGGCCTCTATCGTGCACCATCATCTTATTGAAGAAGGTATTTCTCTCCATCTGAAAAATGGTGTGACACGTTTTTCTGAAGCTGATAATCAAGTTATCGTACATTTGAACGACGGCAATGAAATTTATTCAGACATTGTAATTCTGAGTATTGGTGTACGTCCTGAAACCAAACTCGCCAAAGAATGCGGACTTGAACTCGGACAAACTGGAGGCATACATGTAAATCAATACATGCAGACATCGGACGAATCTATTTACGCCTTGGGTGACGCAACTGAAATAATAAATTACGTTACCAAAAAGCCTGCACTGATTCCTCTTGCCGGACCGGCCAACAAACAAGGACGTATCGTTGCAAACAATATTATATTGGGAAATCGCGAAACCTACAATGGAACCATCGGAACTTCAATTGCCAAGATATGTGCCCTTACCGTAGCAGCGACAGGAGCTAATGCCAAATTATTGAAGAAAGAAGGTATTGAATACGTTTCTTCCTGGACACACGGAAGTTCACATGCCGGATACTATCCTAATGCTATTCCCATGTCGATAAAAATATTATTTTCACCTCATGACGGAAAACTGTTCGGCGCACAGATTGTAGGATTTGAAGGAGTAGACAAACGCATAGAAATGATGTCGCAAATTATTCAGCGCAATGGCAGCATCTATGATTTGATGGAGCTGGAACATGCTTATGCTCCCCCCTACTCTTCAGCAAAAGATCCGGTAAACATGGCAGGTCTTGTAGCAGAAAACATTCTGAACAAACGCGTACAGATTGTCACATGGCGGGATATTGCTAAACTTGATAATGATACCGTAAAAATAGATGTCCGCACAGCTGATGAATTCAGCCTGGGAAGCATCCCCGGATTTATCAATATTCCCGTTGACGAACTGCGTGAACATTTGAACGAACTGCCCAAAGACAAAAAAATAATTGTAACATGTGCTGTCGGATTACGGGGATATCTGGCATATCGCATACTTGTACAAAATGGATTTACCAAGGTATACAATCTCTCTGGAGGATACAAGACATGGTGTGCCGCAGCAAAAACAATAGAAAACAGTTCTATGGAAAACAGTTGCTGCCTCGCAACAACCGAAAGTGGAGATGCCGATAACAACAAATGCCAGAATGTTTCTGCAAAAAATATTCTGAAAGTAGATGCATGCGGACTTATGTGCCCCGGCCCTATCATGCAATTAAAGAAACATTATGCAGAACTCAGCGAAGGAGATGTCCTTTCAATATCTGCTACAGATCAGGCTTTTGGAAAAGACGTTGCATCATGGTGTAAGGTTACCGGCGCACAACTTATCCAAAAAGAGAACAAAAATGGAGTAATCACTGCATTAATTGAAAAGACAAAAAGTAATGCAGAGAATCCCGGCAATGTTCCGGTAAAATCATCCGAGCAAAAAACGATTATTGTTTTCAGCGATGATTTAGATAAAGCTCTGGCTTCATTCGTTATAGCCAACGGAGCAGCAGCTATGGGAAAGAAAGTTACCATGTTTTTCACATTTTGGGGACTCAATGTCATCAAGAAAAGCGACAAGCCGGCAGTTTCAAAAGATTTCTTCGGCAAGATGTTTGGATTTATGCTTCCATCAAGCAGTAAAAAACTTGCGCTTTCAAAACTCAATATGGGAGGAATGGGAAGCCGTATGATGAGAATGATTATGAACAGAAAGAAAATAGACAGTCTGGAAAGCCTCATCAATCAGGCCGTAAAAAACAATATTGAAATGATTGCCTGTACCATGAGTATGGACGTTATGGGGGTCAAAAAGGAGGAGCTCATGGATAACGTCAGTCTCGGAGGAGTAGCTACCTATCTGGAAAAAGCAGAAGAATCAAATCTGAACTTGTTTATCTAAAAAAAGGACGTGTGCTTTTTGAAAAAGTACACGTCCTTTTAACTGTAAGCACGAGTCCTTTCTCATGAAAGCACGCGTGCTTTTTTCTTATTTAATATACTATTGAATTACAGAACCTTAATCACATTTATTTTTATTCAATACACTCTTATTTTTTGCATGCATTTCTAATATTTGTTAAAACTAAAAAAGATAGCACAATCTAATGGATTTTTTTTCGAGAGATCTCCTTTTGTATATAGCTTTAAAGTTGATCCATTATACTAATGGATATAAACAATACAAAAGTTTTTAACCATTTATAAAATCCTAGGAACAATGACATCTGGTAAATTAAAATTCAGAGCATCTACAATACAAGAAAAAAAAGGAAGACTATACTTTCAAATAACTCATCTACGAACCGTACGAATACTTAGGACACAATATCAACTATTCAGTCATGAATGGGATTTCTCACTTCAATGTATTCTTGTTCCTCCAAAAACACATCCTCGTTATAAAACAATAAAACATATTTTTGAACAAACAGAAAAAGAACAAACAGCTATAAAAAGAATCATTCAGAATCTTTCTAACTTCTCTACGAACTTTTCCACTGATGATATTTTAAATTACTATCAGCAGAATAAGACATGTAAAAATTCGTTTTTTGAATTTGCACAAAAAGAGATTTCACGACTCAGGTTGTTAGGAAGAAAAAATACGGCCAAAAATCATGAAGCTGCATTACACAGTTTTAAAAAATATCGTCAAGGAAAAGATATAGACTTCACTGACATAAATCCTGAAACAATAGAAGAATACGAAGCATTTTTAAAATCCAGAGGTAACTGCCGAAATACAACATCATTTTACATACGAAACCTACGATCTATCTATCATCAAGCTATCGAACAATCTCCAGACATTTCCTCAAACATTTTCAGACATGTATACACAGGGGTGGACAAAACAATCAAAAGAGCCATTTCCATGAAAGATATACGTCGCATCATAGAATTAGATCTTACCTCTCATCCTACTCTACAACTGGCAAGAGATCTCTTCATTTTCAGCTTTTATACTCGTGGAATGTCTTTTATTGATTTAGCATATTTACGAAAAAAAGATATCAAAGGAGAAAATCTTATATACAGACGATGCAAAACAGGACAACAATTAAGTATTCACTGGGAAAAAGAAATGCAGATTATTATAAACAGATATCCTACTTCTACTCAATACCTTCTTCCAATTATCACACGAGAAGATGGTACAGAGTATCGTCAATACAAAAATGCCATGATGCTGATTAACAGAAAACTCAAAAAAATCGGAGTATTGGCAGGCATACCACTGCCATTATCCATGTATACAAGCCGACACAGTTGGGCCACTATTGCTCACAACAAACATATACCATTATCTATTATAAGTAAAGGACTTGGACATGACAGTGAAGTTCACACACAAATTTATTTAGCTTCTATCGAAACAAGAGAAGTTGACAAAGCAAACAGAAAAATATTACATGATCTGAAACATATATTTTAGATAAAATCATTGTAAAACAATAATTTTTACTCTATAGTAGAGAGCAAACATTTAGGATTAAAGGGATAAAAATGGTTAATATATAGTATGTATAAAATATGAGAAATAAATATTGTGTACTAAAATCAAGAGTTTTTGATAAAAAAAGTAAGTAAAAACAAATTAAATTCAAAATAAATATATTACTGTCCGCTAAACCGTAAAGTAGTGAGTCCAACTCCTTGATATGCAGAAATTGGGCTTACTATTTGTATGAG
>CALUJE010000020.1 GCA_944320885.1 uncultured Phocaeicola sp. | reverse complement strand
AGTCGCCGTTTTTAAAGAAGAGTGGAATCCTCCGCAAGTTGAAACATACTGCGGAGGATTTTTTTGTTTGTATATGTGTGCCAGTAAGGGCGCGATAGTTTGACTCACCCGAAAAATTGTGGGGGCGCATAAAGTTTTACGGCTTACAGGAAAAGTTATTGGAAAGTGTCTATGGGGATTTTCTTTTGGGCTTACAGATATGTGTGAAGTAGAAAGAAGCTGTTATGGATTGACTTGACAGTCTGGAATTATATATGAAGTATGGCTAACTTTCTTTTTACTGGGAATATTCGTTGCATTCAAAAAAAAGTCTTTAATTTGCTCCCAAATAAATATTGTATTATGGATGAAGTATTATCAGAAAATATAGAAACAGCCATATTCGCAGGAGGCTGTTTTTGGGGAGTGGAGTATTATATGAAGCAATTGCCGGGTATCATTTCAATAGAGGCCGGTTATATTGGTGGTCATAAGGCCAGTCCTTCATATAAAGAAGTGAAGTCACATACAACAGGACATGCAGAAGCTGTAAGGATAACATTCGACAGAACGCTTGTTGACTATGAGACTTTGGCTAAACGTTTCTTTGAAATTCATGATCCGGCTCAGACTGATGGTCAGGGAACAGACATAGGTCCTCAGTATCGTTCTGAGATTTTTTACATGAATGAAGAACAGAAGCATATTGCTGAGTCTTTAATTAAAGTCTTGCGTAACGGAGGATTGGATGTGGTGACTCGTCTGACGCCAGCTTCTACATTCTGGCCCGCAGAGGAATATCATCAGCATTATTTTGAAAAGAATGGAGGAGAGCCGGACTGTCATCGCTATGTAAAGCGTTTCTAGTCTGCGTTGATAAGATAATTTATTGAACAGTTTTCATCTTAAAACCTTATGGCCTTAAGATGAAAACTGTTTTTGTTATATTAGCGGTATTCTGTATACAAATCCCAGCTTCAGATTTGTTTCTCTGTCGGGAGTTATGATATTGCTTTTGTTTGTTTGCCGGTAAGCCTTGTTTGATACATTGAGAAAACAATAAAGGTCAGTTTTCGGCAGTGGGTAATATTCCACTCCTCCTTCATAGCACCAGCATTGCAGATACTTTCCTTTTTGAATGTTTCCTTTTTCCTTATATACCGATCCTTGATCATAAAATCCTTTCAGATGAATATTCCATTGTGAATGCAGGCGTAAATTGATTTTGGAAACAACAGTCAGGTATTCTACACATTGTATTCCGCTGGCTCCTTGTATACCCTCGTTGTTGACGTATAATTCGCGGACGGCTCCCAGATAGTCAAGAGAAGAACGCTGATAGAGTACATCCAGGTAGAGACTTACGGGATGAAGATTTATTTGCTGTCCACCTCCAATCATGAAAGCCCATCTGCCCTTTGCTACTTCTGCTGCAGATGTCGCATAACGGAACTGCAGTTTGTCGTTGATGAACGAACCGTTCCATCCTGCCGAATAAAGAAGAGGTACTGATGAACCTTTTATGTTATCGGGGAGTTCTCCATAGGTCTCTTGCATGCTCGCAGTCCGGTTATTGGTTATTTGTGCACACAATTCGTTTTGTTCATTGGCCTTGTAGGAAAGACTCAGACCGATTTGATAACAACTCAGATAATTGTTGCTGGTGCTGTAAGTGAATACATCTACGGGTGATTCATAATATTCAAATCCTCCATAGAGAATGGCTTGTTTCCCGACAATGGTATGCAGACGGGGTGTAAACTTGTATTGTATGTAGGCATAATTTATGCTTTTCGATAAATTTTCTACTGTAGATGCGCGGTTTCCTTCATGCAGTCTTTGAGTATAATAATAGGAAAGCTTGTCGGTTATATCTCCTCTGAGGTTTAGCATCAGATAATCAAACCGGAAAGCTCCTTTTGTGTCATCCTGTGTAGAGTTGAAATGAGTCTGGAATACCGGACGTATGCTTAGCGTTGCATTCAGGCTTGCAGGGATTTCTTTATTCAGAAGGTAACCGGCCAAAGAATTTCGTATACTGTCGTTGGAAGTAACAGCCTTTGTCGGTATACAAAGAAGACAAGTAAATAAAAGACTTGCAAAGTGGACTGAGTAACGGTTTAATCTTTTCATGCATTGGTTTTTTAATAAGTTCTATATCTCTTTGCAAAGATAATAAGATACTTGGATTCTGACAAATTGTTCTGTCTGCGGCTGTGAATAATATTAGAAATACACGGTTGCTATAAACTCGTGCATCTGAAATGCCCTATTGCTGTTCAAAAAGATTATGCAGAATGAAAAATTTCAAGTCTTTCATCTGCAGGTTGGAAAAGCTTAATGTTAAAAATATGCTTTACCTCTTGAATTGTTGGTAAATTATGCTGAATTGTTACTTTTTGTAGTTACATTTAGCAATGTATTATAATAGAAAAGAGAATTATGAAGCAGAGATTATTATTTTTGTTGACATTGGCCGTAATAATGGCCGGTGGATGGAACAAAGTGTGTGCGTGTACGGGAATTACCCTGATGACCAAAGATAGCGTCAGAATACTGGCGCGTACAATAGAGTGGGGAGGAAGTGAACTGAACAGTCAGTATGTAATTGTCCCCAGAGGATATACGCAGCAGTCATACATTCCGGGAGGAGTAACGGAAGGAATGAAGTTTACCTCGCGTTATGGATATGTAGGACTGGCTGTAGAACAGAAGGAGTTCGTGGCAGAGGGCCTGAACGAAGCCGGTTTGTCTGCCGGATTGTTCTATTTCCCCCATTACGGTAAATATGAAGATTATAATGCCAGTGTAAAAGATGCAAGCATTGCCGATTTGCAATTGGTTTCCTGGGTCTTGGCTTCATTCAGAACAATAGAGGAAGTGCAGGAAGGTCTTTCTAAAGTACATGTGATAGCGATAGATCCCCGTGCTTCTACTGTTCACTGGCGCTTTTCCGACCTTTCCGGACGTCAGTTGGTTCTTGAGATTGTAGATGGAAAGGCACACTTTTACGAGAATAAGTTGGGTGTTCTTACCAACTCGCCGGGTTTCGAATGGCAGATGACCAATCTGAACAATTACGTGAATCTTTTCCCCGGTACGGCCGAAGCCAAATCACTGGGTGATGTTCAGTTGGCATCGTTTGGTGCAGGCAGTGGTTTCCTGGGTATTCCGGGTGACGTAACTCCTCCTTCACGTTTTGTGCGTGCGGCATGGTATCAGGCCACGGCTCCCCGTCAGGCTACGGCAAAGCAGACCGTACTTCAGGCTTTTCAGATATTGAACAATTTCGATATTCCATTGGGTATTGAGTTTGCCGAGGGACAAATGCCGGTTGACATTCCAAGTGCTACACAGTGGACTTCGGCTACTGACATGCAGAACCGGGTGTTGTATTACAGAACGATGTACAACAGTGCCATCCGTTCCATTGATTTGAAGACCATTGATTTTGCCCGTGTGAAATATCAGGCAGTACCTTTGGATAAGGAAAAGATGCAGCCGATTGTTCCCGTCAGAATAAAGTGATTCCCGATACGGAGGCTATATAAGCAGAAAAGCCTGTCTGAATTTAAACGTTTTCAGACAGGCTTTTCCATTATGTGGGGGATATTCTCTGTATAGGTTTATCCTCTTTTCTTCTTGTCGACAATTGCATCGATTACGGCTACCGCTGTAATGTTTACGATGTCGCGTACGGAGCTTTCAAAATCTGTGAAGTGGATAGGCTTGTTCAATCCCATCTGGATAGGACCTATCATTTCGGTTTCGCTCATGGCCTGTATCAGCTGGTATGCTGAGTTTGCAGAGCTCAGGTTAGGGAATACCAGTGTGTTTACATCCTTTCCTTTCAGGCGAGTAAACGGATATTTGCTGTCGCGCAATTCGCGGTTCATGGCAAAGTTTACCTGCATTTCACCGTCGATGGCCAGTTCCGGATAGTGTGTCTGCATGTATTCAACGGCATCGTGCACTTTTGCCGGGCTACCAATGGCATCTGAACCGAAGTTAGAATAAGAAAGCATAGCCATAACCGGAGTCTGGTTGAAGAATTCAACCGTGCGTCGTGCCAGTTTGGCGATGTCTATAAGTACGTCTGTGTCCGGATGACGGTTGATAAGTGTATCGGCCAGGAAGTATGTTCCCTTCTTGGAATTCAGGATGTGCATGGTTCCGAAGTGCTTGAATTCCGGCTGTATGCCGATTACTTCTTTTGCAACCTTGATAGTGTTTGAATATCGGGTATATAGTCCGGTGATGAAGGCGTCGGCTTCTCCGGTTTCCACCATCATCATACCGAAGTAGTTGCGTTCAAACATCTTGTCGTTAGCCTCTTCAAAGGTTGCTCCTTCACGTCCGCGCTTTTCTGCCAGAATATGAGCGTAGCGTTCACGGCGTTCAGCCTGACAGTCATGGCGGAGGTTGATAATCTCAACGCCCTCAAGATTCAGGTCGAGCTCTTTGGCCAGCTTCTGGATTCTTTCTTCGTTACCTAATAATATAGGATGACATATACCTTCAGCCTTGGCTTCAACGGCAGCTTTCAGCATGTTGGGGTGAGTACCTTCGGCAAACACTACGCGTTGCGGGTCACGGCGGGCTGTTTCATACAGTTGTCGGGTAAGCTTGCTTTCCTGTCCCATCAGTTCGCGCAGATGAGTCTTGTATGCATCCCAGTCGGTTATTTCCTTGCGTGCAACTCCCGATTCAATGGCAGCCTTGGCTACGGCTGTAGAAACTTCGGTAATCAGACGGGGATCGACCGGTTTGGGGATGAAATAGTCCGGACCGAATGTAAAGTTGTTTACGTGGTAAGCCTCGTTGACAACATCTGGTACAGGCTGTTTGGCAAGATTGGCAATGGCATATACTGCAGCCAGTTTCATTTCTTCGTTGATGGCGCTGGCATGAGTGTCCAATGCTCCACGGAAGATATACGGGAATCCGATAACGTTATTGATTTGGTTAGGATAATCCGAACGTCCGGTTGAAATCAATACGTCAGGACGTGAAGCCTTGGCATCTTCGTATGATATTTCGGGAGTCGGATTGGCCAGTGCGAATACAATCGGGTTTGCAGCCATGCTGCGAATCATATCCTGACTGAGCACGTTACCTTTTGACAATCCCAAAAATACGTCTGCTCCCTTGATGGCTTCGGCCAGTGTATGTACGTCGCGGCGCTCGGTTGCGAAGAAGCGTTTTCCTTCACTCAGGTTTTCGCGGTCAGAAGTGATGACTCCCTTGCTGTCGAGCATAAGGATATTTTCGCGGCGTGCTCCTAGAGCAACATACAGTTTGGTACATGAAATGGCCGACGCTCCTGCACCGTTTACCACAATGCGTACGTCTTCAATCTTCTTTCCTGCCACTTCAAGTGCGTTCAGCAGTCCGGCCGAAGAAATGATAGCCGTACCGTGCTGGTCGTCGTGCATTACCGGGATGTCCAGTTCTTCTTTCAAACGGCGTTCTATTTCAAAACACTCCGGAGCCTTGATATCTTCCAGGTTGATACCTCCGAATGTAGGGGCTATGGCCTTTACAGCTTCGATGAATTTGTCAGGATCGGTCTCGTTGATTTCAATGTCGAACACGTCAATGCCGGCATAAATCTTGAATAGCAGTCCCTTACCTTCCATTACGGGTTTTCCGCTCAGCGCTCCGATATTACCCAGTCCGAGCACGGCGGTACCGTTTGATATAACGGCTACCAGATTTCCTTTTGCCGTATAGTCGTAAGCTTTATGAGGGTCTTTTTCAATTTCAAGACACGGTTCGGCTACTCCCGGAGAGTATGCCAGTGACAAATCTGTCTGTGTGCGGTAAGGCTTGGTGGGAACGACCTCAATTTTTCCGGGCTTCCCTTGTGAGTGATAAAGCAATGCTGCTTCTTTTGTTATCTTTACCATATTATTTAGTTAGTTATTATAGTATTTACAAATTGTAGCAAATTTAGAAATTATATTATAAGTTTCTCTTTTTAATTTCTATTTTAACTACAATTTATTGTTTTATAGTCTTCTTTGTTTTCAGAAAGATTAAAATTGTGCCGGATAGGCCATCAGTTGATACATGAGAGCCTTTGCCATTCTGAGGTGTCCTTTGGCATTAGGATGCAGGCGGTCAGTATCTGCCTTGTGGAAATAGACGGCATGTGCATCGTTCATGGGATACAGTCCGCATATGCTGTTCAGGTCAATAACCGGTACGGCCCATACGTTTCCGGCCTCCTTGACGGTATTGACATAAGCGTCTACATAAAGTCCCAGTTTGTTGGGAAAGGCTTCTTCCGGCTGGCAGTTCTCATTGCTGAAACGCGCCTGAGCACGATGTATGGGAGTAAGCAGGATAATCTGCTGTTCCGGGAAATTTGTCTTCAGAAAGTCCATTACCTTATTAATACGTCCCTTGAATGTGCTTTCGTCCATCTGCATGATTCTTTTCTTCCGTATTTCCTTAACTCCTCCCTTTACGGTTGTTTCCATATCCTGAGTTGCGAACCATTCACCCAAAGGCACTCCGGCATTGTAGTCATTGGTTCCGGCAAAGATGATAATGGCATCAGTCTGGCGGCCGTCATTTTTCAGCTTTTCAGCCTGTTTGTATATTCCGTTCCACTGATTGCCGTTTTTTGCATAAACCTGAGGTACGATGCCAATCATTTCGGCCAGATACTCCCAATAGCATTTGGTGGTTCCTACATGAATGGAGTCTGTTATCGAGTCGCCCAGAAAAGCAACCTTCACTCCGTTCCACTGGCATTTGACAGGTTCTTGCTGTTTCATTTCCATGCTTTCCTGCGAATAAATCTGATTGGTAAGTAACAGTATTGATACCAAAAGGAGAATTGTTCTTTTATACATATATATAATGTTTTTTTTAGATGGTTTGTCTTATAGTGGCAAATATACTGATTTTTTGTTTCAGAATGTGATGCCTGCCGACAAACTGTGTGAAAAGTGCTGCAGCATTATCTGCTCCCATTGGGCGTAATGGGGGCAGAGTGTCTGCATGCTTTGGACTGATGGCATTTACCCTACGGTCCGATTCTTTATATTTTCTGAACAAAAGTCCGTCAATGCGGGGGTAAAAGTTTATCCTTAGTCTGAGGATATATATCTCTAGCCTGAGGATATGTATCCTTAACCTGAGGATATGTATCCTTAAGCTAAGGATAAACTTTTTGTTGAGAACCAATGCATTGCAAGACCGTATCTTTCCTTGAAATCTTCCAGGGAAATGTTGTTTGGAAATCTGTGTACTGATAATCAGAATCCGGATACCATTACTTTCGCATCGGGAGGTAGTATCGGGCGGTAAAACTATACTGCCCGGATGCAATCGGTATGATAAACTTTTTACGAATGTTTTGGAGGATATTGATAATAACTTACTCTAATTGAGATAAAAGTCACTGATTTTGTTTGCAGATTAGAAGAAAAACTGTACCTTTGCAAGCCGATTATTATCTAGACGTTATAAAAGTTTAGAATTTAGCGTGTTAATAGCTCTGTCCGAGAGTGGTTAGGATCGCTAGCAAAAAAGTTTTTTAGTAGTTAACATTTAAAAATTTATTAAGAGTGGATACTTTAAGTTACAAGACCATTTCTGCAAACAAGGAAACAGCAACCAAAGAATGGGTTGTTGTTGATGCAACCGATCAGGTGTTGGGTCGCCTCGGTGCAAAAGTTGCGAAACTGTTGAGAGGAAAGTATAAACCAAACTTTACCCCTCATGTTGATTGCGGTGATAACGTTATTATTATCAACGCTGACAAAGTTAAATTGACCGGAAACAAATGGAACGAACGCGTTTATCTGACATTCTCTGGTTATCCAGGCGGTCAGAAAGAGTGGACTCCGGCTCGTATCATGTCTCGTCCGAACGGCGAAGAGAAATTAGTTAAGAGAGTAGTAAAAGGCATGCTTCCCAAGAATCGTCTGGGCGCTAAATTGCTGAACAACTTATATGTTTATGCAGGTAGCGAACACAAACATGAAGCTCAATGCCCGAAATCAATAGATATCAACTTACTTAAATAATAAGGAATGGAAGTAGTAAACGCATTAGGCAGACGTAAAAGCGCAGTTGCACGCGTATTCGTTAGCGAAGGTACAGGAAAGATTACTATAAACAAGAGAGACCTTGCAGAGTACTTTCCATCAACTATTCTTCAGTTTGTAGTAAAACAGCCGCTGGTAAAATTAGGTGCAGCTGAGAAATATGATATTAAAGTAAATCTTTATGGTGGTGGTTTTACCGGACAGTCACAAGCTCTTCGCTTGGCTATTGCCCGTGCATTGGTAAAAATCAACCCGGAAGATAAGAAAGAACTTCGTGCTGAAGGTTTCATGACTCGTGATGCCCGTGAGGTTGAACGTAAGAAACCGGGACGTCCAAAAGCACGTAGAAAATTCCAGTTCAGTAAACGTTAATATTGAGTTTGTAGGTTTTTGTTTATTGCTATTAAGCTCAATAACTACCCGAACTGAATAAGCGTTTAGTATCTAAACTGTCGGGATTCCACTTTTGAAAGGACTACCCGGTGGTTGGTGAAAACAAAAAAGAATGTAAACGATTTAAAAGAATAAACACAATGTCAAGAATAACATTTGATACTTTATTGGAGGCTGGTTGCCACTTCGGACACTTGAAAAGAAAGTGGAACCCTGCAATGGCTCCTTATATCTTCATGGAACGCAATGGTATTCATATCATTGACCTCCATAAAACTGCAGCAAAAGTAGACGAAGCTGCTGAAGCTTTGAAACAAATTGCTAAATCAGGAAAGAAAATCCTGTTCGTTGCTACTAAGAAACAAGCTAAACAAGTTGTAGCTGACAAGGCTGCTTCTGTTAATATGCCTTATGTAATCGAGCGCTGGCCGGGTGGTATGTTGACCAACTTCCCGACTATCCGTAAGGCTGTGAAGAAAATGGCTACTATCGATAAGTTGACTAACGATGGTACTTATGCAAACCTTTCAAAAAGAGAAATCCTTCAGATTTCACGTCAACGTGCTAAATTGGACAAGAACCTTGGTTCTATCGCAGATTTGACTCGTCTGCCGTCTGCTTTGTTCGTTGTTGACGTAATGAAAGAAAACATTGCAGTTCGCGAAGCTAACCGTTTGGGTATTCCTGTATTTGCTATCGTTGATACAAACTCAGATCCTAACAATGTAGATTTCGTAATCCCTGCAAACGATGACGCAAACAAGTCAATCGAAGTAATTCTTGATGCTTGCTGCGGTGCTATCGCTGAAGGACTGGAAGAAAGAAAAGCTGAAAAAGTTGATATGGAAGCTGCCGGTGAGGCTCCTAAAGCTCCTAACAAGAAAAAAGGCGCTGCAAAAGCTCGTCTTGACAAATCAACTGAAGCTGCAATCAATGCAAGCAAGGCTGCTGCTTTCATGAAAGACGACGAAGAGGCTTAATCAGTAATTAAGCAACAACTACATAGATAAGAGTTGAAAGTTGAGAGTTGAGAGTTGAGATGTTTCATCCCGGTACTTTCACCTTCAGCCTTCAACTCTTCTCGTTTTAAATAAGATGAAATTGTTATTAACCCAAAAATAAAGAAAAAACTATGGCTGTAAGTATGGCAGATATTACCAAGCTTCGCAAAATGACCGGAGCTGGTATGATGGATTGCAAGAATGCTTTGAACGATGCTGAAGGCGACTTCGATAAGGCAATGGAAATTATTCGTAAAAAAGGACAGGCAGTAGCTGCAAAACGTTCAGACCGCGAAACTTCAGAAGGTTGTGTGTTGGCTAAATCTACTGGTGATTATGCTGCAATGATTGCTTTGAAGTGCGAAACTGACTTCGTTGCAAAGAATGCTGATTTCGTAGCTTTGACTCAGGCTATTCTGGACGCTGCTATCGCAAACAAGTGCCAGACTCTTGACGAAGTTAAGGCTTTGCCGATGGGTAACGGTACTGTTGCTGATGCTATCGTTGAACGTAGCGGTGTTACCGGTGAAAAGACTGAACTGGATGGTTTCAACTTCGTTTCTGGTCCTTGCACTGCTGTATATAACCACATGAACAAGAATCAGCTTTGTACAATCGTTGCTTTCAACAAGGTTTGCGATGAAAAAGTTGCTCACGAAATCTGTATGCAGATTGCTGCAATGAATCCTATCGCTGTTGACGAGGCTGGTGTTCCTGAATCAGTTAAACAAAATGAAATCAATGTAGCTATTGAAAAGACCAAGGTTGAGCAAGTTCAGAAGGCTGTAGAAGCTGCTTTGAAGAAAGCTGGTATCAACCCTGCTCATGTTGATAGCGAAGAGCACATGGAAAGCAACATGGCTAAGGGATGGATTACTGCTGAAGATGTAGCTAAGGCTAAGGAAATCATCGCTAAGGTTTCAGAAGAAAAAGCTGCTAATCTGCCACAAGCTATGATTGAAAATATTGCTAAAGGTCGTCTGGGCAAATTCTTGAAAGAAGTTTGTCTGTTGAACCAGGAAAGCATCATGGATCCGAAGCAGACTGTAGCAGACGTGTTGAAAGCTGCTGATCCTGAACTTACCGTTGCAGAATTCAAACGCTTCACTTTGCGTGCTGAATAATTAAGGAGTAATCTTTAATAATGATATTGCAGGCTATGTCCGGATTTTCCGGATGTAGCTTGTTTTTTATATAGACGTTTTTGTTTTTCATCACTTATCGTCCGGAAAATCATAACTTATGATTTTTTTATTTATAGCCTGTATTCTCAGGATTTATAGCCTTGCTTTTTTTATTTATAACTTATAAAGTTTCATTTCATCTGTTTGTGGCTGAACTGTTCACGGTGTGCAACTATTTTCTTCATGTTGGCTTGTGCCCACTCGGTCAGATGTATGATGTGTGGAATCAGAGATTCTCCTATTTCCGTAAGCCGGTATTCCACTTTGGGAGGTACAACCGGATAAACTTTACGTGAAATGAGTCCATCGGCTTCTAATGTGCGTAGTGTACCCGACAGCACGCGTGACGACACGTCAGGAATCTCCCGACACAGTTCATTGAAGCGGATTACTTTATGTTCATTGATAATGAACAATACAAGAAATGCCCATTTGTTTCCGAAGCGGGCTATTACATTTCTTATGGGACAGAACTCTATGATTGAATTTTTATCTTCCTTTTTCTGCATGTTCGGATAATTTTTCAACAGATGTTTGCTTGTTGGTTTTCAAATGCAAAACTAATATGAATTTGTTTGCTACAATGTATAGAGCGGTTATATTTTTTCTTGATTTTTTTAGTCTCATAAATGGCTGTTTTTCTGCAAAACCGAGTAAAAGGTTACTATCTGGTTAAAAAGTAACTTCTTGACAAATAATATGTTGTACATTATCTTTGTGATGTGAAAAATACTAGTAACCGTTTTTTAATTGAAAAGAATATGAAACAAATTGAGAAAATTTCTGAGGCAGAAAATTTTAGTGCTATCAGTGTTGGTAATCTGAATGATTTGAATGAGTATGTATTGGAACTTGGTCCGAATGTAAGGATTCCCGGTAAGGTTTTTGGAGGTACAGCTTTGCAGGCTACCGGAGCCGATTTTTCGTTTCAATCTTTTGCGCCGGGAACAGAAACCGGTTTCCTTCACAAGCATAAAAATCACGAAGAACTGTATTTTTTTCTTTCCGGTAAAGGAGAGTTTCAGGTAGATGGAAAGATTTTTCCGGTTGCAGAAGGTTGTATTGTTCGCGTCTCTCCAGCCGGTTTGCGTTCAGTGCGTAATAATGGGACAGAACCTCTGGTAATGCTTTGTGTGCAGTATAAAGGAGGTACATTTACCGCAGAAGACGCAGCAGATGGCGTGTTATCGGACAATAAAGTAGAATGGTGATTGTAAGAAATTACCTTTATTTATAAAGAAAGCGTTTATGTAAATCATTATTTTTAGGTATTGCTGTCTGATTAGGGTTGCTTTATATTTGCAACATTCGTATTAGGTGATAAATATATTAAGTTTAGAAGACAGAAACAGTTTTTTCGCTTTCTTTTTTCATGGATTTGTATGGCTCTGATTGCTCACGTGATGTGAGTTCAGAGTCTTTTTTTGTGCTTGTGGTAGGTTGTGGCAGGCTTTAATCTTTCTTTCCGGCTGAAACCTTTCTTGCGCATTTGGGGCATATGCCTTTCACCACATAGTTGATGGAATGCATGACGAAGCCTTCGGGAAGGGCAATTTCCGGAATATGAATCGTCTTGAAACAAAACGTCTGATGGCATGCTTCGCAGTAGAAATGGGTGTGCATGTCATCAAGCGTACATTGGTCTTCGCCGTCACAAATTTCATATTTCAGCATGCCGCTGCCGTCTTCCAGCGCATGAACGATGTGATGCTCTACAAACAGGCTCAATACCCGGAATATGCTCGATTTGTCCATTGTGGGCATGGCGTCCTCCAGTTCGGGAAGTGAAACCGGTTGGCTGGAGGCAATCAGTGCCCGCAATACGAGGATGCGGTTGGAGGTAGGCTTTACCCCCTTCCGTTCCAGGATTCTGTTTTCGTCGTCCGTATTCATATGAGTGACGTTTATGGGGAAATCAATCTTTTACGGTTTGCTGATTGTGTAGTCGCCCGCTTTTTCAGTAATCACGTCCTGGAGCTCTTCTACACTGAATTCTCTGTCCGCTTCGATAATGGCTGTGGGCGGATTCAGGGTGACGGTAGCTTTCACGCCTTCCATACTGTTCAATGCCTTTTCTACATGCATGCGGCAATGGTCGCACATCATGCCTTCTACTTTAAATTCCTGTTTCATACAGATTTCTTTTTGAGAATTGATATTTTCGATTATTTCTGTAGTTTCAATTGTTTCAGTTGTTTCGGCTGTAGAGGCTTGTGGTGCATCGCCGCAACCGCAATCTATTCTTTTCCGTTTCAGGCGTAGGCTGTTGGTTACTACGCTTACACTGCTGAAAGCCATTGCCGCTCCACCTATCATCGGATTCAGCAGAAAACCGTTGATGGGGTAGAATATTCCCGCAGCTACCGGTATGGCGATGATGTTATATACAAATGCCCAGAACAAGTTCTGATGAATGGTGCGCAGGGTGAGTTGCGACAGGCGTATGGCTTCGGGAATCTTTGTCAGGTCGGACGAAAGGATGGTTACCATAGCCGTATCCATGGCGATGTCGCTTCCTTTTCCCATGGCGATGCTCAGGTCGGCCTGTGCCAGCGCGGCGCTGTCGTTGATGCCGTCACCCACCATGCCTACTTTGTGTCCTTCTTCCTGCAGATGCTTTATGATAAGCGCCTTATCCTGCGGAAGCATGCCCGACTGGTAATGCTTGATTCCGGCAGCTTTTGCTACGGCGGCAGCAGAGGTGGCGTTGTCTCCGGTAAGCATATGGATGGTGATGCCCATTTTATGCAGTGATTCAATGGCACGGATAGACGAATCCTTGATTTTGTCTGTAATGGCAATCACTCCTTCGGCCTTCATGGAGTCGGCAAACCAGATTACCGTTTTAGCCTCGCGGAGCCAGTCTTCCGCCTTACGGAGCAGTGCATCTTCAATATAAATGTTGTTTTCGCGGAGCAGATTCAGATTACCGGCATAGTAAGTCTCGTTGCCGACTGTTCCTTTTACGCCTTTTCCGGGAATATTCGTGAAATGCGTTATGTCAACGCTCTTTTCCTTTTCAAGAGCCTTGGTGACGGCCTCTGCCAGCGGATGTTCCGACAGGCGTTCCAGACTGTAAAGAATGTCTCGGCGGGTATTTTGTCCGCCGGCCCAATATTCATTCGTCACCGCCGGCCGCCCTTCGGTAATGGTACCTGTCTTGTCGAGTACTATCGTATCAATCCTGCGTGCTGTTTCCAGACTGGTTGCATCCTTTATGAGGATTCCATACTCGGCTCCTTTGCCTATACCCACAATCAGCGCTGTAGGAGTGGCCAGTCCCAATGCGCACGGGCAGGCAATGATAAGTACCGTAATCATGGCAAGTATACCGTGTGTCAGTCCGGTTTCCGGAGCAAAGGCCAGCCACAGTATAAGTACCAGTACCGACAGACCGATGATGACCGGAACGAAAACACCGGCCACCTTGTCGGCCAGCTTCTGTACGGGAGCCTTGCTTCCCTGTGCGTCCTGCACCATGCGTATGATTTGTGCGAGCATGGTATCTTGTCCGGTCTTGTCGGCCTTGAAGCGGAAAGCTCCTTTCTGGTTCATGGTTCCGGAATACACTTTCTCGCCAGCCTGTTTAAAAGAAGGTACAGGCTCTCCGGTCAGCGTGCTTTCGTCTACATACGATTCTCCGTCGGTAACGGTTCCGTCGGCAGCGATGCGTTCTCCCGGATGTACGATGAGGATGTTGCCCGGTCGTACCTGTTCGATGGGGATAACCGTTTCGCCCGTATCGGTCAGTACGCTTACGGTCTTGGGTTGCAGTCCGGCCAGTTTTCTGATAGCCTCCGAAGTTTTTTGCTTGGCACGTTCCTCAAGCGTCCGTCCCAGCAGGATAAAGGCAATGATAACGCTGGCCGATTCGAAATAGATGTGAGGCTCGATGCCCCGTGAGATCCAGAAATCAGGGTAGAACAGGTTGAACATGCTGAACAGGTAAGCTATTCCCGTGCTGATGGCCACCAACGTATCCATGTTGCAGCTACCATGTTTCAGCTGCCGCCAGGCACTGGCATAGAAATGGTCTCCGAATCCGAAGACTACGATGGTGGCAAGCAGCCATACGATATACTTCACATAGCTTACTTCCATGCAACACATGCTCAGTATCATGATGGGAATAGCCAGAAGCACGGCTCCCCACGTCTGACGTTTCAGGGCGGCATACCGTTTTTTATGTTCTTCTTCGATGCATTCTTCAGTCGGACTTGTATTTATCAGCAGGTCATATCCTGCATTCTGCACGGCAGCTTTCAGCGTTTCCGAAGAACACTCTTCCGGATTATATATCACTTGTGCGGTGGCCGATGCATAATTCACGCGTGCCTCGTACACACCGTGCTGACTGTTCAAAACCTTACTTACCCGTGCGGCGCACGATGCGCAGCTCATTCCGGAAATGGGGTAAGTATCTTTCTTTTTCACAATCCTGTTCATATCGTTGTTTCTTTGTCTTTTGTTTATTCAAATTTCTTTCCCATGATACGCACGGAGTTGAGTACTGCCAGCAGGGCCACACCCACGTCGGCAAATACGGCTCCCCACATGGAAGCATATCCCAGAACTCCGGCCGCCATGATGATGACCTTTATGGAAATGGCACCCACAATGTTCTGTCGCACAATGGCACGTGTGGTCCGTCCTATCCGTATGGCGGTAGCTACTTTCGAGGGCTGGTCGGTCTGGATTACCACATCGGCACTTTCAATGGCCGCATCAGAACCCCATCCGCCCATGGCGATACCAACGTTGCTCAGTGCCAGTACGGGAGCATCGTTCATTCCGTCTCCGACGAAAGCTACCGATTGTCTCGGCTGCTTGGCCTTCTCTTCCACATACCGGGCCTTGTCTTCGGGCAGCAGTTCACCGTAAGCCTTTTCTATTCCCAGACGGTGTGCGTATTCTTCTACGATTTCCTTTTTGTCGCCCGAAAGGAGAATGAGGTCGTTGATACCCATATTCTTCAGTCGGCCGATGGCTGCGGAGGCATCCTCTTTCAGTTCGTCGGACAAGGTCAGCATACCGGCATATTTGCTGTCGATGGTACAGATAACGGTTGTGCCCGTGTTGTCCGACAGCTTTCCGGATATTTGTATATGTTCCTTTTCAAACAGGCGTACGTTTCCTACTTGTATTTTCTTTCCGTTTACCACGGCTTCGGCTCCGTATCCCGGCATTTCGTGCATAGACTCTGCCGGTGCGGATACGATGCCGCGTTGGTTGGCATATTCCACAATGGCCTGTGCTATGGGATGCGTACTTTTGCTCTCTACGGCTGCCACGATACTCAGCAGTTCTTCTTCGGTCATGCCCTCACATGCCACGTGCGTCACCTGAAACTTGCCACTGGTCAGTGTGCCAGTCTTGTCGAAAGCAATGCTGCTGACGTGTGTAATGGCATCGAGATAGTTGCCGCCCTTGAACAGAATACCCGCACGTGAAGCGGCTCCGATACCGGCAAAGTATCCCAGCGGTACGCTGATGACCAGTGCGCAGGGGCAGGAGATAACCAGAAATACCAGTCCGCGATAAAGCCAGTCGGCAAAAACATATTCAAACGAGGGCGAAAAGAAGCTTATGAGAGCAGGTACGGCAATGATACAAAGAGCTAGCGCGATGACAATGGGAGTGTAGACGCGTGCAAAGCGGCGGATAAACAGTTCGGCGGGAGCCTTGCGCTCGGAAGCGTCCTTCACCAGTGCCAGGATGCGTGCCAGTGTACTGCTTTCGTAGGGGCGGACTACCTGCAAGTGCACGGTCTGTCCGGCAGATATCATTCCCGCCAGCACTTCTCCGCCTTTGGCAATGGTGCGCGGCATGCTCTCTCCCGTAAGGGCTGATGTGTCGAACGTGGCTTCTTCTTCGGTAAGCACTCCGTCCAGCGGAATACGTTCGCCCGGTTTGATTTCAATCAGTTCTCCCGTACGTACTTCTTTGGGTGATATATCCGTATAATTTCCGTTTCGCAGCACCGAAGTCCTTTCCGGACGTACATCAAGCAATCGGCTGATATTGCGTGAGGCCTTGTCTACGGCTCTGTGCTGCAAGGTCTCTCCGATAGTATAAAACAGCATTACGGCTACGGCTTCGGGATACTCACCGATGCAGAAGGCTCCGATAGAAGCTATGAGCATCAGTGTAAATTCACTGAAAAAATCTTTTTCCCGTACGGCCTCCCACGCTTCCTGTATGACGGGTAATCCTACGGGCAGGAATGCAACGAGGAACCAGATGAGCTTGACTGACTGTGCGGCAAACCAGGAGGTTCCGGTATGGTTCATGATAATACCGGCTATGAGCAGGCAGAATGAGAGGGCTGGCATGACAAAGTCACGTATGCTGTTTCCTTTCTCTTCGTGGCAGTGACATCCGCAGCCACATGCAGAGTGGGAATGGCATGTACACGTATCGTTTGCGTGAGTGTCGGTCTTTTCGTTTAGATTTGTTTCCATATTGACTGTTGTTTTCTGTTTTCTTCTGATGCAGCAAATATACTTGCTATTTTGTGCAGTCGGGTTGCAAACTGTACCTGCATCCGGAAAACGTTTGCCTTTAGACCATAGCCGGTTGTACTTGTTTCAGTTATTTTACAAAGCCGAAAGACGTTGTATGAGTGAATCGCGTACAGCAGTATATTGCTGCATGTTTGCACTGCTGATAGGTTTCTTGGGTTGTGACTTTATGAGCAGCGGATTGATAGGCTTGCCGTTCTCATATACACGGAAGTCGAGATGAGGTCCGGTAGACAGTCCGGTAGAACCTACGTAACCTATTACTTCTTTCTGTTTTACCGTAGAGCCCACCTTGAGACCTTTGGCAAAGCGCGACAGATGCATGTAGGTAGTAGTGTAAACACTGTTATGTCTTATCTTTACGTAGTTTCCTCCACCTCCGGCCTGATAGCCTTTGGCAATGACCTTTCCGCTACCGATGGCATATACCGGTGTACCGGTAGGTGCGGCATAGTCCACTCCGTGATGGGCACGGTAACGTTTCAGCACCGGATGGTAGCGGCTGTTCGTAAAGCGTGACGAGATGCGGTAATAGTCGAGCGGAGCTTTCAGAAAGGCACCTTCCAGACTGTTTCCCTTTTCGTTGTAATAAAGCTCCTCACCGTCCTGTACAAAGGGGATGGCATAATACGTGCTGTCGGAAGCACGGAACGAGGCTGCCAGCACATGAAAGTTCTGCAGTCCCTTGCCGTCTACATACTCCTGTTCGTAAATGACCCGGAATTCATCCTGTTTCTGAAGACCGAAGAAGTCAATGCTCCATCCGAAAATGTGTGACAGGACGATGGCCAGCTGAGGAGAGGTATTGTTGTTCTGCATGGCTACCCATAAGGATGATTCCACCTGTCCTTTTACTTCCTTCTGTCGCCATTCTACCGGATTTTTTCCCCGACTGACGTTATGACTTTCTTTCAGGTCGAATACGATATATGATTTGGGGTCTTCTTCATAAACAAAATAACGTGGAGTGGCCACACTGTCCTGCGTGGTGAATACTGCATATGCCTGTCCGTCCTTGATTTTACGCACGTCAAATGTACCTTCTGCATTCTGGCTCAGTTCGTGTATCTCCTTTTTGCTGAGTCCGTGTTCTGAAAGGATTACCGAGAGAGTCTGTCCGGGTTTTACAATACCGTATTTTACATTATACCGGTCAGTTGGTATTCCGTATTTATATACGATTTCCTCTACCTCGGTTGAGTCGGTTACTTCCACTTCGTCCAGAGCCTCGAACTTTTTCTGTTTCCATTGATAAACACTAAGTGCGATAACTGCGAGGAAAAGTATTCCTAATCCTATCCCGATTGTTATTCTTGTTTTCTTGTTGAATTTTGTCATATGTGTCTGTTCTTATGTGTTTGTGTTATCTCTCAGATATTTGGTGAGTAAAGATATCTGCAAATATACGAAAATGACCAGTTGTGAATAAAGCGTGTTATTCTTTTTTATAAGAGTTCAGTATTCTTTGGCTATAGAGATGGTTGGTGTGAACCGGATAAAAACGGTCGTAAAAACAGAAATGCGAGTTGGCTTTTGTAAGAAGCGACACAGTCTTAAAACTGAAAGAAACGTAAAAATACAATAGATTAAGCAAGCTTTTATATTAAATGTATATTTTTGCAATGAAAGAAATGACGCACTTTTATGAGTGGGTCAGCACAAATTATTAAACTAAACTATAAGACTTATTATTCAGTGGAACTAAACTTAAAGCAGATTTTCATCTTGCTTTCATGCTGTTTTGCCCTTTCTTTATGGACAGCTTGCGAAGATGAAACACCGGAACCCCAACCTTCTTCACCCTACAGTGAAGAAGACCAGCTGTTGGAGAAACAACTCCAGAGCTATTTGTCGCAATCTTATTCATGTGAGATTTCGTTGGTAGAAGTAACAGACCAATCGGTTATTGTCAAAGGAAAAATCCCTTCCGGGTATGGAACAGTTTATCTGGGTGAAGTACCTCTTTATGAAGACCTGGTAACCATGCAGCATTTTGACAGTTCTTTGCCAGTGACAGAAGATGACTTTACGCTTGTCGTAGAGCGTTATGCCGATATCGACGGGACAAAGTATGACCGTCTGTTATCCAAGTGGGTGCTGTTTACCAGGCAGGAAAGTAAGGATGAAATAGTTTCGGCCGCACATTATCCGGATGTTATCCATGCGGTACAGGATTTGGAAGCATTGAAGTTACGCAATAAAAAAGGAATAGGAGGACTTATATACAATCAGTTCATATCGGATGTAGATGTGCTGGACATAAGCAGTGCTACCGTAAATGTCATACTCGATTCTTTTTTCCATTTGAATCAGATGGGTAGTGATACCCCTTATGAATATGGCGGAAGAACTTATTATGTCAATGAGAAATATTTGCAGGCTACGCTCGACAAGGTACTGAGAGTTACGGCAAAAAGAAAAATACCGGTGGCTGCTATCATTCTGCTGCAACGGGCTGAAAACTGTTCCGACCCGGACTTCGGAGCATTGATGCAACATCCCGACAATACCGGAGGTGCTTATACAATGCCTAATATGACCACCTTGGAATCAGTAAACGCTTATGCTGCTGCAATCAATTATCTGGCTTCACGCTATTGCCGGAAGAATGACCGTTATGGACGAATATCTCACTGGATTATGCAGAATGAGGTTGATGCTTCCATACAATGGGCAAATATGGGAAATAAGCCGGTCACGGTCTTTACCGATACCTATGTAAAATCTTTGCGCCTGTGTTATAATATAGTCCGTCAGTATGACGCTCACAGTGAAGTGTTCGCTTCATTTACCCATTCATGGACGGCACCTTGTCAGGCCGGATGGAATTCTTCCTTGGAGATAATCACATTGTTGAATCGTTATAGTAAGGTAGAAGGCGATTTTCAGTGGGCATTGGCTTACCACAGTTATCCGTATGATTTGTACAACCCTCGTTCCTGGGAAGATCCGCTCGCGACTGTTTCCATGAATACACAGTTTGTCACTTTCAGAAATCTTGAAGTGCTGAACCGTTGGGCCTTGACCGGGGAGAATATGTATAAAGGAAAGATAAAACGCTCAATATGGCTTTCGGAAGCAGGAATAAATTCGCGCTCTTATTCAGAAGAAAGTCTTAAGGAACAGGCTGCCGGATTTGCCTATGCATGGAAAAAGTTGAATGGACTGGAAGGAATAGACGGGCTGCAGTGGCATAACTGGTTCGATAATGAAGGCGATGGACCGGGGGTAATGCTGGGACTCCGCAAATATCCCGACAAGAACGACGGAGAGCCGAAGCCTGTGTGGGACCTTTACCGACAGGCCGCTACTGAAACCGAAGATGAGGCTTTTGCTCCATCACTGGAATATATCGGTATCAAAGACTGGAATATCATAGAACCATTTTAATAACAACATAAAAAAACTAAACTTATGACTAGAAAACTATCAAACCGAATTTGGAGCATGCTAAGCCTGCTGCTTGTGCTGCTGATGCTCCCGTCTTGCAGTGACGATGACAAGCCTGTACCTACCCCTCCGCCGCCACCTCCCGCGCCGGAGACTCCTCCTACACTTCTGAGTATCAATCTCAAGCTGGACAGTCAGCTGGAACTGAGCATGTCGGAAGACAGTGTATATACGCTGAAAGGAATAGAAGGGAATACCGACCCTTATTTCTTTTTGAATCCGCTGGAAGAAGATGTGCCGGAAGAATGCTGTGTTCTGGAATTTGAGTATACTCTGGCTGAAGATATAGACAATTTTGAAATCTTTTTCGTCAATGCCAAGGGTGTGGTAGAGCCTGCCCGTTCTTCCAGTTTCGGAACTGTAAAGGCTTCGTCTGAATGGGCCACCTATAGCCTGCGCCTCAAGAAAAAACGCAAGGAGTTTGACTGGGGATATATGGATGAAAAACTCCGTATTGACATAGGCAGTACAGACCGCACACAAATGCAGATAAAGAATATGAAGCTGCGTGTGATGAATGAAGAGGAAAAGAAAGCAGAAGAAGAGGAAGACAATATCATTAATGAAAAGCTGAAATATGAGCAGAGCATCAAGGATTATCTGGCAAAAGACTATCCGTGTGCCGTTACGGAAGTGAATGTTGCGGCAGACAAGATTACGGTTACAGGAAACTGTACAGGCGAAGGTACATTCTTCCTGGCAGAAATCCCGACTTATGTTGACTTGTTCAGAATAAACAAGGTTGACGATGCCTATAAGATTCCTTTAAACAAGGCCTCTTTTTCAGAGACGGTAAATCGCCGTCGTACGGTAGACGGATATGAATATGACGGTCTTCTGTCACGCTGGGCTATATTCAAGGAAGGAGCCGAGAAAGACGAACTGGTATCGCATGCGCGTTATGCCGACAAGGTTGCGTCTATAAGAAGTATTGAAGCTTTGAATCCTGCCGGTAAAAAAGGACTGGGAGGAATTATCAACTCCGAACATCTGGAATCGGATATCCGTGATTTAGGCATTACAAGTGCCACTATCAATATATGTCCTGTTCTTTTCATGCACTCTACCAAGCAGGCCGATGATATAGAGCATCAGTATAACGGCAAGACTTATTATTTCAATAAATCTTTCCTGGAAGGCAATCTGGACGCTCCGTTAAGAATTGCGGCTAAGTATAACGTAGCGGTGGCTGGTATTATTCTGATTCATCCGGCAAGTGCATTAGGAGCTGACCAGGGAATTGCTTCCATTCTTCAACATCCTGATTATAATGTGAAAGGTACTTATACGATGCCTAATATGACTACCGTAGAGTCGACCGACTGTTATGCTGCTATCCTGGATTTTCTGGCTCAGCGTTATTGCACGAAAGAAATGCGTATTACGCATTGGATTATGCATAATGAGATAGACGGTGCCATCAACTGGGTGAATATGGGTGATCCGGAAGTTGCTACGTTTATGGAAACTTATATGCGTTCCGTTCGCATGTGTTACAATATTGTACATCAGTATGACCAAAATGCACGTGTGTACATTCCCTTTACACATGGATGGACTCAGATGGCGGGTGGCGACTGGTATCGTGTGACAGACATGCTTGACATGCTGAACCAGTATAGCAAGGCTGAAGGTGATTTCTTCTGGGCACCGGCCTGTCACAGCTATCCGGAGCAGTTGGGAAATCCTAAAGTATGGAATGACAAGAATTCTACATTCAGCATGAAGACTCAGTTCGTAAGTCTGAAGAACCTGGAAGTTCTGAATAAGTGGGTATTGACTCCTTCAAATAAATATCTGGGAACTCATAACCGTTCGGTATGGTTGTCCGAAACCGGAACGGGTACTTCTGTGACTCCGACTGAAAGCGACAATACTTATCAGGCAGCCGGATTTGCATATGGATGGAAGAAGATTAAGGCTCTTGAAGGTATTGAAGGTATCCAGTGGCATAACTGGTATGATAATCCGGCTGAAGCCGTACTGCTGGGACTTCGTTTCCAGGAAGGAACCGGAAAACCGGAAGCTGGGCAGCCCAAGCCTGTGTGGTATACTTATCAGAAAGCCGGAACTCCTGAAGAAGATGAATACTTCGAACAGTATCTTCCGTTGATAGGTATCTCAGACTGGAATATCATACAGGAAATTCCCGATTGATTTCTGTCTGACATGTAAATATTCAGCTTCTGTATCTCTTCTTTTTTCATTGGCATAAACAGAGAGCAGGAGTGGCAAAGCAAAATCTGCAAGCTTTCATATCATGGTGTATGAAGACTTGCAGATTTTTTTATATATAAGTCTTGTAAAAGTAAGACAGGCCGATGGATACCCGTCCTATTGTGCCCAACTGTTTGGCAGCAGTTGTTCCGCCGATGTTTCACCGGCAGAAACTTTTGTGCCAGTTAAGTGAAACAAAAGTTTCCCTTTGCTGACACTAAATTTTCTCTTAACTGAAACTAAAGTTTCGGCCTATGGAACGTGGGTGAAACTTTTGATGACGATGGGGCACGTATTGCAGATATAATTTTTTCTGTTTGTGTAGGTGAAGTTGTAGAATCTCATTAATGCTTGCTTAATAGAAAAAATGCCTTTCTAAAAATATTATCAAAAGACTATTGTTCTTTCAAAAAAAATCTACCTTTGCTCCCGATAGGTTTCCAAGATACAATTCTGTCTCTGGAATTAAAAGGGAATCGGGTGAGAATCCCGAACAGTCCTGCTGCTGTGAAGCTCTTTTTCAACACTTTGACAAATACTCTTAGCCACTGGCTATTAAAGCCGGGAAGGTGTCAAAGTGGGAGTCAGTCAGAAGACCTGCCATCATTTATTGTTTATCGGTCTCTAGGGTTAGACTGGTAAATGCAGATTGTTTTTTCGTTTTTTTAATTGTATGTACAGACGCACTTTTTGTGCTGTCGGTCTGATGTGTGTATTGGCATGCAGTAATGTTTGGATACATACGCTTGGCGCACAGAACAGACTCGACAGTTTACAGTATTTGCACGAAGTGGTGGTGACAGGTAAGGATTGTACTCGTGATGTCATACCCGTGCAACAGTTGTCAGGTGAGCAGCTACAGCGTTTGGGGGCACATAGTGTAGCCGACGCTTTGCGCTATTTTTCCGGAGTCCAGATTAAGGATTACGGAGGAATAGGAGGATTGAAGACTATCAATATCCGAAGTATGGGGACTAATCATGTAGGAGTTTTCTATGACGGTATAGAACTGGGTAATGCTCAGAACGGACAGATTGATTTGGGGCGTTTTTCGCTTTATAACATGGAGTCTGTTACGCTTTATAACGGACAAAAGGGGAGCATCTTTCAGCCTGCTAAGGATTTTGGTTCGGCCGGTTCGGTTTATATGCAGTCACGTACACCCGATTTTACAAACGGAGAACGTACTCATTTGAAGACCACATTCAAGACCGGTTCGTTTGGGGTGGTCAATCCGTCGGTCTTGTGGGAGCAGAAACTCAATGAAAAGTTTTCTGTTTCGTTCAGTGGCGAATATATGTATACTACCGGCCGTTATAAATTTACTTATAGAGTGAAAGACGGTTATGACACGACGGCTGTACGTCATAATGGAGATGTAAGCGCCGTCCGTCTCGAAGCCGGAGTATATGGAAAGGTGAAAGACGGTTACTGGAAGTCAAAGCTGTATTTTTATGATTCCGAGCGCGGATATCCGGGAGCCGTAGTACGTAATAAATTCATGCATGAAGACCGTCAATGGGATACGAACCTGTTTGCACAAGCTTCGTTCAAGAAAGATTTCACGTCTCGTTATAGTATGTTGGCTAATATGAAATATGCTTATGATTATTTGCATTATCTGGCTGATCCACGTAAAGATGAAGCTTTGATGTATACCAATAATCATTATTACCAGCATGAAGTCTATGCTTCCGTAGCCAATCGCCTTCGGTTGGCATCGTATTGCGATGTAGCCCTTTCGGCCGATTATCAGTTTAATGCGCTCGATGCAGACTTAACCGATTTTGTTTATCCGCGCAGGCATACAGCATTGGTGGCTGCTGCTGCTTCTTTTCATATTGGAAGTTTAAAGATGCAAACCAGCCTGCTTGGTACGTTTGTGCATGAACAGGTGACAGAGGGAGCTTCGGCTGCATCGTCAAAATGTGAATGGACTCCTACGGCTATTTTTTCATATACTCCTTTTGGCAATGATGATTTCAGTCTGCGGGCTTTTTATAAACGAATTTTCCGGATGCCCACGCTCAATGACCTCTATTATACCTTTGTAGGAAATGTTAATCTGAAACCTGAATACACTAACCAATATAATCTGGGGTTTACTTATAAAAAGACATTCTCCAACAAATGGTTGAGATATATGGAGTTTCAGGCTGATGCCTATTACAATGAAGTGGAAGATAAGATTATAGCAACCCCCACATCTAATTTTTTCCGTTGAACAATGGTAAATTTAGGTGAGGTGGAGATTCGTGGCATAGATCTTAGTGTACAGACTGCTTGGCAGTGGCATTCAGATTGGTTAGTATCGACACGATTGAGTTATACTTATCAGAAAGCTCAGGATTTTACCAATCCTACTGACGAGTTCTATGGTGGGCAGATACCTTATATACCTTGGCATAGCGGTTCGGCTGTGATAAATCTGAACTATCGGAATTGGGAGGCCAATTACAGCTTCATATATACGGGTGAAAGATATTCGTCGCAAGCTAATCTGCCGGTCAATTATCAGTTGCCTTGGTATACAAGTGACTTTTCTGTGGCGCGGACTATTAATCTGTTTTCTAGTGAACTGAAGCTTACACTTGAGGTCAACAATTTGTTTAACCAACAGTATGAGGTAGTAATATGTTACCCTATGCCGGGAATTAACTTTAAAGCAGTTGCTCAATATATCTTTTAAATTGTAGTAAGTATGAAGAAATTATTTCAAACATTATTGGCTGTACTTTTATGTATGTTTCATTTTGCTTGCCGGCATGATATTCCGTTTGTTTATTCCGAAGAAGAAATAGTATCTGAGCCGGGAACGGGAGGTGAACCGGTGATTCCCGGAGTAGACGGAAAACCAACTACAGGCTTTTTCCTGCTGAATGAAGGAAATATGGGAAGCAATAAATGTACACTTGATTTTTTTGACAGGTCAACTGGTACTTATCATCGTAATATATATGCTGAGCGTAATCCTGGAGTAGTGAAAGAGTTGGGCGACGTAGGTAATGATATTGGGATATATGGAAGTAAACTCTATGCAGTAATCAATTGTTCACATTTTGTAGAAGTGATGGATGTGCATACGGCCAGACATTTGGGAAGCATCGATATAACCAATTGCCGTTATATCGTTTTTAATAACGGTAAGGCGTATGTAAGTTCATATGCCGGACCTGTACAGATAGATCCGAATGCTCGGCCGGGAAAGGTTGTTGAGATAGATACCCTTACTTTATCAGTAACCCGTGAAGTGGTCGTTGGGTATCAGCCTGAAGAAATGGTGATAAAAGGAAATAAGCTGTATGTGGCAAATTCTGGAGGATATCGTTTCCCGAATTATGACCGTACGATTTCGGTGATAGATCTGGAAAATTTTCAGGTTTGCAATACAATAGATGTAGCAATCAATCTGCACCGTATGGAATTGGACCGTTATGGACGTATTTATGTTTCTTCTCGTGGTGATTATTATGATGTTGCGGCAGATGTATATGTTATTGATACTAATACTGATAAAGTGATTGGTAATCTAGAACTGGCTGCCAGCGAAATGTATTTGTGCGGAGATTCTCTTTATGTGACGTCTGTCGAATGGAGTTATATAACCGAGAGCAACACTATCAGTTATGCTTTATACGATGTAAAGCGACAGGAAATAGTATCGCGCAATTTTATAACCGATGGGACGGAGAAAGAAATAAAAATTCCTTATGGAATAGCGGTAGATCCTTATACTCGTGAAATATATGTAGCAGATGCTACGGATTATGTTACTCCCGGATACTTGTATTGTTTTACACCGGATGGAAAGAAAAAATGGAAGGTTCGCACAGGAGACATCCCAGCACACTTTGCTTTTACGACAAAAACATTTTATTAATTCTAAATAATATAATGAATATGAAGAAACCTATTTTAAGAAGTATTCTTGCAATGGCTGTTGCAGGAAGTTTTTGTGCAGGAATGTTTACTGCATGCAGTGACGAAAAGGAAACACCTTATTTGTTCAAGAAAGAAGATATTAAGGTTAGTCAGCCACAGGATGGTTTTGTTGCAAAGGTTGATCAGTTGTTCAATGTTATTGTTGAAAGTGTAAGTGATGATGGATTGGTTTATCAGTGGAGCATAGACGATGAGGTGATTTCAAACAGTAAAAATCTGGAATATATGTTTGAAGCCGCAGGGCAATATACACTAGTGTTGAAAGTAAGTCAGGCCGAACTGAGTTATGTTTATGAATTTTTTGTAGATGTTGTTATAGATTCGGAGTTATCTCCTACTCCTGATGATGCTACGCCATACATAACCAAAGTACTTGATTTTATGCCGGCAGTGGGACAGTTTACAAACACTCTTCCAGAATATGAAGAGGGTGATACGCAGGAAAGTATGAATGCCAAAGTTTTGGAAGCTATCGGTAATAATAAAAAAGGAATGGTGTCATTAGGTGGGTTTGGTGGATATGTAGTTGTTGGTTTTGATCATACTATTGAGAATAAGGAGGGACTGTGTGATTTTCGGGTTTTGGGTAATGCTTTTTATGCTGCAGCAAATCCGAATCCTGAAGCTCCACAAGGTGGTAGCTGCGAGCCGGGAATAATTATGGTGGCCTATGACCAAAATAAGAACGGATTGCCGGATGACAATGAGTGGTATGAAATAGCTGGAAGTGCTTATGATGACCCATCTGGAGAACCTTGGTACTCAATGGCGCAGAAAGCTGGTAATGATGTTAATATTTACAAGAATTATGAAATAACCTATTATCGTCCGGCAGAAGAACCTACTACAGCTGAAGGAAAAGAGCAATATATCCGTTGGGAAGACAATCAGGGGAATAGTGGATTTAAAGTAAAGAATAATTTTCATAATCAGCCTTATTTCCCTCAATGGTTTACCGGAGACAAATTAACATTCAGGGGAACTTGTCTGCCTCAGAATGCTATTGATGAAAGTGGAAAGGGAACCTATTTTGTGCTTTATAAATTCCGTTACGGGTATGCCGATAATGAACAGAATTCTAAAGACGGTTCAGCTATAGATATAGATTGGGCGGTAAATGCGAAAGGGCAGAAGGTGCATCTTCCCGGAGTTGATTTCATCAAGATTTATACAGGAGTGAATCAGGAAAACGGTTGGCTGGGCGAGTGTTCTACCGAGGTGATGGGAGTTGACGACTTGCATCTGCTGGGAACCCGTATCGAGAGTGCTTCTGTAACAGGTAAATAAATATTCATTAATGCAGGAATGTCTCTTGTGCGGGATGTTCCTGCATAAAAGTAATGAGGAACAGTGAAATGAAACATTGGCGTTTGATCGTCTTTTTCGTCTGTCTGCCACTGATTGTCGGATGCGGGTTCCGGACGGCGGAAACACAACAGGCTTTCAATAAAACAGTTTACCAGCCTGGATATGCTGCCGGTTTTCAGATAAAGGGAGCCGATGGATGTGAGAGTACGTTGATTCATGTATACAATCCCTGGCAAGGGGCGCACGATGTTGAGATGTCTTATTTTATCCGGCGCAACGGTGAGAAAGTGCCTGATGGCTTTTCCGGACAGGTAATCAAAGGCGATACTCGGAGAATTGTCTGTATGTCGTCGTCGTATATTGCCATGCTCGGTGCCCTTGGAAAAGTAAACAGAGTAGTGGGAGTATCAGGACTTGAATATGTTTCCAATCGTTATGTCAACGAGCACCGTGATGTGATAAAAGATGTGGGACCGGAGATGAATTATGAAGTGCTGCTTACGTTGAAGCCCGATGTGGTGTTGCTGTATGGCATCGGTGACGCACAGACCACCATTACCGGAAAGCTGCGTGAACTGAACATTCCATATATGTATATGGGAGAGTATCTTGAAGAGTCGCCGCTGGGTAAGGCCGAATGGATGGTTGTCTTGTCAGAAATAACCGGGTGTCGCGAAGAGGGTATGAGATTGTTTACTGAAGTGGCCGGAAGCTATAATCGGACAAGGAAACAGGTTGCCGGTGTAAGCTACAGACCTCGTGTCATGTTCAATGTTCCATGGAATGATGCGTGGATTGTTCCTTCGTCACAAAGTTACATGGCTCGCCTTGTTGCAGATGCCGGAGGCGATTATGTCTGTAGAAAGAGTGAGACGAATGCTTTGGTTACCATAGGTATGGAGACGGCCTATGGGCTGATGAAGGAAACTGATTACTGGCTGAATGTCGGGATGTGCACGACACTGGCCGAACTGTGTGCCATGAATCCGAAATTCGCAGAGGCAAAGGCTGTGAGAAAAGGCAATGTATATAACAATAACCTGCGGACGACAGCCGGTGGAGGAAATGACTTCTGGGAATCGGCCGTTGTGAAGCCCGACGTGGTGTTGCGTGATCTGATTCGGATATTCCATCCCGAACTGGATAAGGGCGCGCTTTATTATTACAGACATCTAAACTGAAAGAAAGGATGAACAGAACGGCCTTTTGGTTTGTCATATTGGGATTTGCCGCACTGCTTCTGTTTGTTGCTGACATGTGCGTAGGCGATTCGTCCGTGTCGTGGAAACATCTGGCAGACTTTCTGCGTGGAACCGGAACAGACGGAATTGCGCAGGATATCATACTCTCGATAAGGTTGCCCCGTACGGTTCTTGCCGTGTTGATAGGAATGGCATTGCCTGTCAGTGGATTGCAGATGCAGACCGTTTTCCGTAATCCTTTGGCAGACCCTTATCTGCTGGGTGTCAGTTCAGGGGCGTCGTTAGGGGTAGCCCTGTTTGTGCTGGGGGTTCCATTGCTGCGATTGTCTCTTTCTCCGTTCTGGCATTCAGTCGGAGTGGTTGGTGCTGCATGGTCAGGGGCTTTGCTGGTGCTGTTTTGCATAATCGCTGTGAGCAGGTATGTGAGAAATATATTCGGCATATTGATTTTGGGCGTCATGTTGGGATATATCGTGGGGGCCGTAATACAGATTCTTCAATATCTCAGTTCGGCAGAGCAGTTGAAGTTGTTCTTTTTATGGTCAATGGGAACGATGAGCGGTGTGACTGCCGGCCAACTGATGATTATGATACCCTTGTTGACGGTTGGGCTGTTGCTGGCTGTATTTTCAGTCAAAGCCATGAACTTGTTGTTGCTGGGCGAAGATTATGCTCAGACAATGGGACTGGATGTGAGGCGAAGCCGCACGTTGATATTCCTCTCTGTCGCAATGTTGGCCGGAACGGTTACGGCCTTTTGCGGACCGATTGGTTTTCTGGGGTTGGCTGTGCCTCATGTGGCCAGGATGTTGTATGGAAATGCTGACCATCGTGTCTTGTTTCCGGGGGCGGCTTTGCTGGGAATTGTTGTGTTTTTGGCATGTGATGTGGCTGCTAAGTTTTTTTTATTGCCGATTAACTGTGTAACGGCTTTGCTGGGAGTACCGGTTATTGTATGGATTATTTGGAAAAACATGTGTTATCGATGATACGGCTGAAGAATTTGACCATAGGATATGGCGCGAATGTCCTGCTTCGGGATATTTCGGCCGATTTCCCTTCCGGACAACTGGTTGCATTGCTTGGACGGAACGGAACCGGAAAAAGTACGTTGCTGCGAGTCATGGCGGGATTGATTCCGAAGCTGGGTGGTGAAATATTCCTGTCGGGGAAACGGCAGACTGACATGAACCTTGCGGAACGGGCCAGACAGGTGAGCATGGTGACAACCGAACGGATACGCATTCCATATTTGAGATGTAAGGACTTGGTGGCTTTGGGACGCTCGCCCTATACGAATTGGATTGGTAGGATGAGGAGTGAGGATGAAGCCGAAATTGAGCAGGCATTGCATGCGGTAGGTATGGCTGATTATGCCGCGAAAACAATGAACTGCATGTCAGACGGTGAATGCCAACGTATTATGATAGCCAGGGCTTTGGTGCAGAACACTCCGGTAGTCTTACTCGATGAACCTACTTCATTTCTGGATATGCCCAATCGGTATGAATTGGGACTTTTGTTGCGCAGGTTAGCTCACGAAAAGCAGAAGTGTATCGTGTTTTCTACTCATGAGCTTGACATCGCATTGAATTTGTGCGATTCGATTGCTTTGATAGAGAATCCTGACATTCATCATGATACGGTTGCCAACATGGTCGACAGTGGATGCATAGAACGGTTGTTTCAGAATGGTACGGTTTGGTTTGACGCTCGAGCTCAGCAGGTTCGTTTTAAATGACCGCTGAAAAAGGTTGCAAGACCAATATTCTTTATTGGTGATCTGTCGGTTAGGATGTGGCTCTATGCAATTTCTTTAATTTACTGTATTTTATTATCTTTGTACCGATTAAGAAAATAATTAACCTAACTTCTTTAAAGTACGTGTAGAGTATGTGGATAACAATTTTGATTCTGGCCATTGCGGCCGCCTTCTTCATGAGCGGAAAAGTCCGTTCAGACCTGGTAGCCATTTGTTCATTGCTGATGTTGCTTATCTTTCATATCCTTACACCGGAGGAGGGACTGTCGGGCTTTTCCAATTCGGTGGTTATCATGATGATTGGTCTGTTTGTGGTGGGTGGTGCCATTTTTCAGACAGGATTGGCCAAGATGATAAGCAGTCGGCTGTTGAAACTGTCGGGTAAAAGTGAGCTGAGGCTTTTTCTGCTTGTGATGCTTGCCACGGCATTTATCGGTGCGTTCGTCAGCAATACAGGTACAGTGGCGCTCATGCTTCCCATTGTGGTGAGTATGGCAGCCAGTACGGGAACCAATTCGCGCCGTCTGCTCATGCCTCTTGCCTTTGCCAGCAGCATGGGCGGTATGATGACACTCATCGGTACGCCTCCCAACCTTATCATTCAGGAAGCTTTGGTCAATGCCGGCTATGAACCGCTTTCATTTTTCTCGTTCCTGCCTGTCGGACTGGTGTGTCTGGCTGTGGGAGTAATTGTGCTGTTGCCTGCTACCAAATGGTTCCTCACCGGAAAGAAAGCGGAAAACGGTGAAGAGAGAAAAAACGGTAAATCGCTCAGTGAGCTTGCACAGGAATATGATCTTACGGAAAATCTGTTTCGTCTGAGGGTCGACGCGTCGTCGCTGGTGCTTGGACGCACGATAGCTTCGCTTGATGTACGCCGTGTTTATGGTATAAATATCCTTGAGGTGCGTCGTGAAAAGAATCCGCAAGGACGGCTTCTGCATTCAGTGACACAACATTCTGCTCCCGATACGGTGCTCGAGGAGGGCGATATTCTTTACATCTCGGGCGACCGTGAGCATGTGGTTGAAATGGCTTCATCGTTCCGGCTGACTGTTCTTGACAATGCCGACGTTTCTCAGGGCGAAGAAGGGCTTGCGTTTTATGATATCGGCATAGCCGAAATTGTGCTTATGCCTTCTTCGCGCATGATTAACCGTACGGTAAAGGATGTCGATTTCCGTCGTTCGTTCGGTGTGAATGTGCTTGCCATCCGAAGGAAGAAAGAGTATATCCGGCGTCATTTGGGCAGTGAGAAGATGCACAGTGGTGATGTTCTGCTGGTGCAGGGACGTTGGGAAGACATTGCCCGCCTGTCGAAAGAGGAAGATGACTGGGTAGTATTGGGTCAACCCTTGGCCGAGGCTGCCAGGGTGACGCTTGATTATAAGGCGCCTGTGGCGGCAGCCATCATGATACTGATGGTGGCCATGATGGTTTTCGACTTTATTCCTGTGGCACCGGTTACAGCCGTGATGATTGCAGCTGTGCTAATGGTGGTCACCGGTTGTCTGCGTAGTGTGGAGGCTGCCTACAAAACCATCAATTGGGAAACCATTGTGCTTTTCGGTGCCATGCTCCCCATGTCGTTGGCACTTGAGAAGACGGGAGTATCGCAATATTTGTCCGATTCGCTGGTAATTTATATCGGAGGGTATGGCCCTATCGTGTTACTGGCTGGTATTTATTTCACGACTTCACTGATGACGATGTTTATCAGTAATACGGTGACAGCCGTACTGATGGCTCCTATCGCCCTGCAAAGTGCGGTACATGCGGGAGTCAGTCCGGTTCCTTTTCTTTTTGCCGTGGCCGTGGCTGCGAGCATGTGTTTCGCTTCTCCCTTCTCAACACCGCCTAATGCCTTGGTAATGCCTGCCGGGCAGTATTCGTTTGCCGATTTTATTAAGGTAGGCCTTCCGCTGCAGGTTATTATGGGAGTGGTAATGGTACTTGTGCTCCCGTTGCTTTTTCCTTTTTAGCATGATATTGGACAATAAAAAAAGTGAGACGCCTTGTATGTTTGAGGCGTCTCACTTTTTTATGTTTAAGAACGTATATCGTATCTGTTATTTATACTCTTCGTTCTGTGTCATCACACTTGGGTTCTGATCAATTACTTTCTGCGGAATAGGCAATAGGTAAATCGGGTTCGAAACATTCTTTGCACAGTTCTTGATAACGGTTGCGGCTGTTCCGAATCGTTGCAGGTCGAACCAACGGTGGAATTCCATGGCGAACTCTACCTGACATTCATGTTCCACGGCAGCGGCTACGGTATTGTATTGAGCCGGATATCCGGGTTCGCCATATTCGGGCATACCTACACGTCTGCGCACTTCGTTCAGATATTTTGCATCTCCGGTAGCTTCGGAAAGCATCAGCAATACGTCGGCATAACGGAGAACTATGAAGTTATTGCGTGCCAGTTCCCGAAGTTTGTCAACTGGAGCTTCTGTATCTCTCCATTTGATGCAGTAACGGGTTGGTACAAAGTCATTGTTTGTTGTGTAATATCCGTCGGCAATGGAGGCGTCACGGCGCGGGTCGTTTTCTTCATATGCGTTCCACAAGTCGTCCGATACCTGGTTCATTCCACCGCCCCATGCAGTAACAACTCGGTTGTCAAGAGGAGTAAACATAGACCAGTACTTGCTGTAAGGTTGTGAACTGGATGTAGTGGTAGCGTACTGGATTTCAAAAATAGATTCTTCACAGTTCTTGTTATTCAAGTCCCACAGGTCTGCATAATTTGTTTCAAGGGTGAACTTGTTATATACTTTATTTAAATAAGTAATGGCATTTTGTTTGTCACCCATGGTCAGATATACCTTACCCAACAGTGTGTTGGCTGCATCACTGGTAGCTGCACCGGCAAAACGTTCATGCTGTTTGTCTGGCAGAGCATTAGCTGCGTCTTCAAGGTCTTTTATGATGCTTGCATAAACCTCGGCTTTTGGAGTACGGCCTATACCGTAAGCTTCGCTTACAGAGACAGGTTTGGTTATCAATGGCACATCACCCCATGCACGTACCATATCGAAGTAATACAGGGCACGAAGAAATTTGGCTTCGGCTATATATTGTTCTACTTCAGCACCCAGCGGGGTTCCTTTTTCAATCAGCTGGTTGATGATGAACAGTGATTTATAGTAAGTTTCCCAATATCCTTCTACAAGTGTATTTGATGTGGTCATTCCACTGTGGGTGTCGAAGGCTTCATAGTCGGCAACAACACCGGCAGTATTGTCACTGTATACATTGTCAGACATCAGTTCTCCGTAGAATGAAGGAAGTCCTTCCGGGCCCCAGATATCGTAAAGTGTAGCATAGGCAGAAACCAATGCGGTTTCCATATCTTCGGCTGTTTTATAGAATCCGTTCTCATTGGCGTTTGAGATGGGGTTCAGTTCAAGGAAGTCACTGCATCCTGTAGTACCGAATATTAATGCGGATATTAGCAGATATTTTAATTTTCTCATAATTGTCATTTTTAATAGTCTGAATTAATAGTTTAGAAGCCAATGTTAATACCGAAAGTGCAAGTAAACGGATTAGGATAAGCTCCGTAGTCGTAACCTACACGGTAACCTGTCTGGAATGTAGAACCTTCCGGATCATAGTTTGAGTAATCGGAGAATACGTAAATGTTTTCCATATTTACGTAGAGTTTCATTGATTCCATACGCAGTGCTTTTGTAATGGATGACGGGAAGTTGTAACCCAGACGAATGTTCTTGATACGTACGAAAGAACCGTCTTCTACCCACATTGATGATGAATTTGATTCAATGGTGTTGGGAGTAGTACGTGGTTTCGGAGTCATACCGTCGCCCGGTTCAGCATCACTCTTCCAGAAGTTGCTTCTAGAAGCATAAAGGTTACGTGCACCATTGTAGAATCCCAAGAAGCGTGCGTTCTGGTTCATGATTTCATTACCTTGAGTTCCGGTAAGCATAAATGACAGTTCAATGCCTTTGTATGAGAAATTGTTGGTCAGTCCCCATGTAAAGTCCGGTTGATAATTACCTAAGATGGTACGGTCTTCAGCATCAATGTATCCGCTATTGTCTGTATCGGCTACCTTTGGGTCTCCCGGTTCGGCTCCATCGTATTTCGGAACATTGGGGTCATTGATATCGGCAGTGCTGTAAACACCGGTTACTTTGTAGCCGAAATAGTTACCTACCGGTTGTCCGACCTCTGTGCGTGAAATGGCAGAGTTTGTAGTGATATCAATCGGCGCATCGTTATTGCCAAGATGCAACACCTTGTTGCGGTTGGCTGAGATGTTGAAATCAGTAGTCCATGTAAAATTGTTGTTTCTGAAGTTTACAGTGTTAAGAGTGAATTCAACACCCTTATTGCTTACAGAACCTACGTTGGTTTGTGATTCAGTGAAACCGGTTAAAACAGGTACCGGAACCATGAGCAACATGTCAGTAGTCTTAGAATAATAAAAGTCTAATACCATGTTCAGACGATTGCCGAAGAAGCTGGCATCAATACCTAAGTCATATTGTCCGGTCTTTTCCCATTTCAAGTCTTTTGACGGAAGAGTGCTGGTGTAAAGTCCGTTGGTCAGTTGACCGTCGATTGCATATTGAGAAGTAGAAAGCAAACCGATGGCAGCATAATCATCAATCTGGTTATTACCGGTAACACCATAGCTTAAACGCAGTTTCAGGTTGTCCAGCCATTGAGTGTTTCTCAAGAAATTTTCTTCTGAAATACGCCATGCAGCAGAAACTGAAGGGAAGTAACCCCAACGGTTGTTTGCTCCGAAGCGTGAGCAACCATCAGCACGTATTGATGTGCTGGCCAGGTATTTTCCTTTATATGAATAAGTGGCACGTGCCAGATAAGAAATCAAAGCCCATTCAGACTGAGTACTTGATGCGGTTTGTGAAGTACTGGCATTGATGGTATGTACCATATCGTTAGGATATCCAGTTCCGGTCATAGTTGCATAAGTAGTCTTTTGGTTTTGCATGGTATATCCAAGCAAACCTGTAACATTATGGTCTTCATTGAAAGTCTTGTTATAATTCAATGTGTTCTCCCATACCCAGTTGTCTACACGGCGGGTTGCATAAGTTCCGGTAGCTGAAACCCATCCGGAATATCCCCAATTCTGTCCTTCGTTCCAATAATATTCATAATGTGAATCAGAAGTATTGATACCGGCTTGTGTCTTGAATGTCAGACCGTCAATAATTTTATAGTCGGCAGAAACAGAAGCCAGAATATTGTCGGTTTTCAGTTTCTTTGAACTTTCGTATGTCAGTGAGTAAGGGTGCCATAGCTGGAAACCATACTTAACAAATGTATTCCAGATAGATTCAGGGTCTTTGAATCCGAGAGAACCGGTTTCTACATACAGCGGGAAGATAGGGTCGCTCTGACAAGCAAGGCTGACAACGTCTGATTTTCCTGCCAATCCCTGAGGAGAATCATTTGAACGGGTAAGATTCATTTTAACCGCAACATTCAAGCGGTCACTTACCTTATGATTGATGTTTGAGCGTAATGAAATACGGTCATAGTCATTGGTGATTACAACTCCTTCCTGATTAAGATATCCTAGAGAAACCAGGAACTGTGTCTTTTCACTACCTCCTGATACGGATGCTTGTACATTGTGGCTGACACCGGTGCGATAAAGTACATCTTGCCAGTCGGTACCGTTACCGATACGAGCCAACCATTCAGGATCAGAGAACTCTGTTGGAACGATATGGCTGGTATAGCTTGGAGTTGCATTCGGATTCTTTGCGAGGTCGGTAGCCCATTGGTTTTCACGAGCTGCTGTTTCATATTCAATCCATTGGCTTGCATCCATCAGCTTGATGCGACGGTTAACGCGTGAAATACCCATTTCATAAGAGATATTTACTCTTGTTTTACCAGCTTTTCCTTGTTTGGTGGTAATCAAAACAACACCATTAGCACCACGTGAACCATAGATTGCAGCAGAAGCAGCGTCTTTTAATACTTCGATAGATTCAATATCATTCGGGTTGATGTTGTTCAACGGGTTGTGGTTAGAGTATTGAAGACTACCTCCATTAGTTCCGTCACCAGAATCTGTATCATCTTCCAAAGGAACTCCATCAATAACATACAATGGGGTAGTACCGGCATTGATAGACGTTGCACCACGTACTTTGATTGTCGGGGCCATACCCGGTGCTCCTTGAGTCTGGGTGATTTGTATACCTGAAACTTGTCCGGCCATAGATTGCAGCGCATTACCGAAAGAACGTTCTTTCAGCTTGTCAGCACCTACCGTACTGATGGAACCGGTTAAGTCGCGTTTACGGACAGAACCGTAACCTACAACAACAACTTCATCGAGTTGTTCGGTATCTTCCTGCAATATAATTTTAAGAGGGCCATCTCCGACAGTAACCGTCTGGGTTTGATATCCTACATAGGATACTTCCAAAACAGACTTTGCAGGAGCATTTAAAGTGAAGTTTCCATCAAAATCGGTGATTGTTCCGTTGGTAGTTCCTTTTACAATGACGCTAGCACCGATAATTGGTTCACCTGTTGCGTCAGACACATTACCCGTAATTTTTTGTTGGGCATAAGTAAACATGGTAATTCCTAAAAAGAAACAAAGCATGAAAAACTTTGTCAGGAATGTTCTGTCTCCATGATAAGACGAGGTTCTTTTCATGTTTTTCATAGGTTTTAAAATAGATTGTTATTTTGTTATTGTGTATGGCAAATGTATGCGGCCTATAAGTTAAAATCAAATTTTTTAGGTCCTTATTTCTTAAAATTTTCCCTTTTTAACATCTAAAAATCCTTTTTAATGGTTAATATATCGTAAATATGTTTTTCGGCATATTTTTAAAGAGTAATAACTCTTTGTAAGTTTTGTGGTGGTTTATTCTTTGAACAGATGTTTTCTTATCATGAAAGGATTCGATTTAGTCCATTTTTTTGTGTTATTATGTCAAATATTGCATTCGAACAGGAGAGGAGATATTTAATTAGGCAAAGGAGGAATATGGTAATATTTGTTAAATGTAAGATGTTAATATGTGTATTATTTGAAAATGGAAGGTTTATATAGAAAAGGGTATGTGATGCCTGGTTTGAGTAAGGAAAGTAGTATTATGACATTCTGCTTTTTCTGAATTCGCTGGGTGATATTCCACTGCATCTTTTGAAAAACTTGCAGAATGATGCCTGATCGGCAAAACAAAGCAGTTCAGAAACACTTTGTATGGTAGCTCTGGGTTCCAGCAGACATAACTTTGCATCGGTTAGTAATGTTTCGTCAATTAACTGGCTGGCATTTTTTCCGTAGATTTTTCGTAGTCTGGATGAAAGAGCATCAGATGATATGCAAAGTTGTTCTGCATACCATTTGACTTGGTGATGTTTTCGGCAATGCGTATGCACCAGATAAAAGAAATCTCCAAGCAAATCATCTTCAATGTATTCTGTAGTATTGATTTTATCATCAAATGTACATAAGACTTCGTTCCATATTTCATATAAAATGGATTGTAGAAAGTTTCTCACCATATCATTGTTAAAACGATGCTCTTTCTGTTTGATAATATTTTCCAGGAAACCGGTGAGTTGGGTAACGCGCTCTATTTCTTGTTGTGTGAATAGAACAAAAGGTTTTTGTGAATAGTAATAAATTACCTTTGAAAGACTGAAACGAAAGGCTTCTGTAGCCTTTTTAAAGAAAATCTGGTCGGTTATTATGAGAGTTCCTTTAAAATTTTCACTGGTCTTTACGTCATTTAATTGTGAAATGAATACGAAATCGATGCATGCGGGCGCAATGACTACTATCTTTTCTTCTTTCATCACGAAGCTGATTTCGCCTTCCGTCAGAAACAGTAACAGAGCATGGAATCCTTTAGGCATATCAGGATAGAGCGCATTATTACCAGTAACTTCCATGATGTTCATATATTCATTGCAGGCCTTTTCCTTAATTTGTCCATTTGTTAAGGCTTCTGGTCTGATCCATAAAGATAATGTCTTTATATTCTTGTAACGCTGACTTTTTGCTTTTAAAAGTATAAATATTGTTTAATAGTAGAAAAGTATTTCTGATGTTTTACGATTTGTAAACAGAAAAACATTTAAGTGACGGTTTTTGGCAATTTCTTTTCGGATTTGGACAAATGTTATGCTTCTTCTCTCTTATAATTTTGCGCTCACAGAATTTGTATGTATCACAAAATGAATGATAAAATGAGAAAGTCATTTTTGCCAATGAGCATTTGCCTTATCACTTTTGCATGCTCTCTTACATCATGTAAGCAATCAACAATTGAACAGAAAGGAAGTGAATATAAGACGTTAACTTTGAAAAAAGAGAACCGTACTTTGACCACTACTTATACGGCAGTGATTAATGGACGACAGAGTGTAGAAATTCGCCCTCAGGTAAGTGGAATAATTACGGATATCTGTGTGGACGAGGGAGCTCGTGTAAAAAAGGGACAAACTTTGTTTATTATAGATCAAGTTCCTTATGAAGCTGCTTTAAAAACGGCTGTGGCCAATGTGAAAAGTGCAGAAGCTGCACTGGCTACGGCACGTCTCACTGCTGATAGCAAATATGAATTGTATCAGGAACACGTAGTCTCGGATTTTGACTTGCAGACAGCTCGTAATTCTCAACTGGAAGCTGAGGCTGTATTGGCTCAGGCTAAAGCTGATGAAGAAAATGCACGAAACAATCTTTCTTATACGGTAGTGAAAAGTCCGGTTGATGGTGTTGCCGGTATGTCATCTTACCGTGTGGGAACACTGGTAAGTTCTTCCATTACCACTCCATTGCTTACTGTTTCTGATGATAAGGAAATCTATGCATATTTTTCCATGTCTGAAAATCAGATTCTGTCATTGGTTCGTCAGTATGGGAGTTTGGATAAGGCCCTTGCAGAAATGCCGGAGGTAGAACTGCAGTTGAGCGACGGAGAAATGTACGGCCATAAGGGAAAAGTCAATGCAATAAGTGGAACAACCAATACGGAAACCGGTGCGATTACTCTTCGGGTTGTATTCCCCAATCAGGAAGGAATGTTGCGAAACGGAAGTACCGGTACAATTGTTTTTCCTTACGTGCGTAATGAAGTTCTGGTTGTCCCTCAGGAGGCAACATTTGAGATTCAAGACAAGGTGTATGTATATAAGGTAGATGAGAACGGTAAGGCCAAATCGGCACAGATCACGGTTTATCCTTTAAATAATGGAAAGGAATATATTGTAGAAAGTGGTCTGAAAGAAGGAGAAGTTGTTGTGGCAGAAGGTGCCGGATTGTTAAGAGAAGATACACAGGTAACTACCCCTCATAAATAAGTAATATAAAGAGACATTGTTATGAAACTGAAGATATTTATTGACCGCCCGATTCTGTCGTGTGTGGTTTCCGTAATCATTCTGATGCTTGGAGTGATAGGATTGTCTAATCTACCGATGGAACAGTATCCGGATATTGCACCACCTACTATATTCGTGTCTGCTACATATACCGGAGCAAATGCAGAAACCGTTCAAAAAAGTGTTATAGCACCATTGGAAGAGGCTATTAACGGTGTGGAGAACATGACATACATGACATCTACCGCAACGAATACCGGTTCTGCTTCTATAACTGTTTATTTCAAGCAGGGCACAGATCCTGATATGGCTACTATTAATACCAAGAACCGTGTTAGTGAAGCAGAAGGATTATTGCCGGCCGAAGTTACCAAGATTGGCGTAACTGTAGAAAAACGTCAGAACAGTATGGTGAAAATTCTGGCATTGTATAGTGAAGATGACAGCTATGACCAGAATTTTATAAACAACTATTTTAAGATAAACGTAGAACCTCGCCTTTCCCGTATTTCTGGTGTAGGAAATGTGATGGTTATGGGTGGTGATTATGCCATGCGTGTTTGGCTGAATCCGCGTGTTATGGCTCAATATGGTCTGGTGCCTTCGGATGTGGTTACCTTGCTGGGTGAGCAGAATATAGAAGCTGCAACCGGAACATTGGGCGAAGATTCCGAGAATACGTTTCAGTATACCTTGAAATATCGTGGTCGTTACGAAACGGCAGAGGAATTCGGTAATATGGTAGTCAAGTCTCTGTCTTCGGGAGAAGTATTACGTCTGAAAGATATTGCTACGGTAGAATTGGGTTCACAGAGTTATGCATATAACAGTCAGATTGCAGGACATCCGGGAGCTACCTGTATGATTTCGCAAACGGCCGGTTCAAATGCCAACGAAATCATAGAGGAGGTAGATGCTTTGGTTGAGGAAATCTCAAAAGACTTGCCCAAAGGACTGGTATTGACTGACTTGATGAGTACGAAAGACTTTCTGGACGCTTCTATCAATGAAGTGGTAAAGACTTTGATTGAGGCTATCATTTTGGTAATTCTGGTTGTTTATTTCTTTTTGCAGAGCATTCGTTCTACCATTATTCCGTCTGTTTCCATTATTGTTTCACTGGTAGGTACATTTGCCTTTCTTTATGTGGCTGGATTCAGTCTGAACTTGCTGACGCTTTTTGCACTGGTACTGGTTATTGGAACGGTGGTCGATGATGCAATTGTTGTGGTTGAGGCTGTACAGGCAAAATTTGATGAAGGATACCGTTCTCCTTATAAGGCTACGGTTGCTGCCATGGATGGAATTTCTGCAGCGATTGTTACCACATCACTGGTGTTTATGGCTGTGTTTATTCCAACTTCTTTTATGGGAGGAACCAGTGGAGTCTTTTATACCCAGTTTGGTTTGACCATGGCTGTTGCTGTTGGTATCTCTGCTATTAATGCTCTGACACTCAGTCCGGCATTATGTGCACTGATTATGACACCTCATACAGACAAGTCTACCGGTGAAAAGATGAGTTTTTCCAGCCGTTTTCATCATGCATTTGAAGCTTCGTTTAACCGTTTGGTGTTGAAATATAAAAATGGAGTCTCATTCTTCCTTCGCAGAAAATGGATTGCTGGAATAGGATTGGTTGCAGTTTGCGCGTTGCTGGTTGTTTTCCTGCGTATAACCAAAACTGGTCTGGTACCGGATGAAGATATGGGTACAATCTTTGTCAATGTGACAACATCGCCGGGAAGCAGTCTTGCGCAGACAAAGCGTACGATGCAACAGATAGACGAGCGCCTGCGTGAGATTCCGCAAATAAGGTTATACTCAAATGTGGCAGGTTATAGCATGATGGGTGGACAGTCGGCATCAGGAGGTATGATTATTATAAAATTGAAGCATTGGGATGAGCGTACAGACAGTGAAGATAATATCAATAGCGTCATCGGACAGATTTATGCACGTACTGAGGATATAAAATCGGCCAATATATTTGTCTTTGCACAACCTACGATTGTGGGATACGGTATGGGTAGCGGATTTGAAGTATATGTGCAGGATTATACCGGAGGTGATATCAATGATTTGCAGAAATATACGCAAAATTTCATAACTGCGTTAAATAAGCGTCCTGAGATATCTATGGCATATACTACGTTTGATACCAAATTCCCACAGTATAGAGTTGATGTGGATGCTGCAAAATGTGAACGAGCCGGAATATCACCTTCTGATGTTCTCGATGTTCTTTCCGGTTTTATCGGAGGTAATTATGCCTCAAATTTAAACCGCTTTTCTAAACTTTACAGAGTTTATGTTCAGGCAAGCAAGGATTTCAGAACAGACAAGGAATCTCTGAAGAATATGTATGTCCGTACGGGCAGCGGTGAGATGGCGCCTATTGAGCAGTTTGTTACCCTGACCAAGGTCTATGGTGCTGAAACCTTGACACGATTTAATATGAACACATCTATTCCTGTAAATGGTATGCCGGCCGACGATTACAGTTCTGGCGAGGCTATCAAGGCCATAGAGGAAGTTGCCGATCAGACTCTTCCTACAGGATATGGTTATGAATTTGGCGGCATAACTCGTGAGGAAAGTGGCAGCTCAAGCAATACGGTGATTATTTTTGCCATCTGCATAATATTCATTTATCTCATACTGTGTGCTCTTTATGAAAGTTTGTTCGTACCCCTGGCTGTTATACTTTCTGTGCCGTTTGGTTTGTTGGGAAGCTTCCTGTTTGCGCAATGTTTCGGACTGGAGAACAACATTTACATGCAGACCGGACTGATAATGTTGATTGGTTTGCTTTCGAAGACAGCGATTCTTCTTACCGAATATGCGTCAACACGGCGTAAACAGGGTATGTCGATTGCTCAGGCTGCCATATCTGCTGCGGGTGTACGTTTGCGCCCTATTCTAATGACAGCTCTGACTATGATTATCGGTTTATTTCCATTGATTATTGCAACGGGAGCCGGTGCAAACGGAAACCGTTCGTTGGGAGTAGGTGCAGTTGGTGGAATGCTGGTTGGAACATTGGCTCTGTTGTTTGTGGTTCCTGTATTGTTTATGGTATTCCAAACTATAGAAGAACGTGTTCTTCCCAAACGGGATATAGATGAAAACTTATAAATAGAAAGTGAATATGCGAAAGAATACAATTAATATAGGAGTTATTCTGCTGGTATTGTCATTGTGCAGTTGTGGTATTTATAATAAATACCAGCGTCCGGAAGTTGAGGTGGACGGACTGTTTGGCGAAATGACCGAGGACGTTGATACTCTTTCTTCGCTGGCAGACTTGAAGTGGAATGAGCTTTTTACAGATACAGTTCTGCAAAATCTGATAACACGTGCTCTCGAAGTCAATACGGATTTGAATGTTGCCCGGTTGAAGGTTGAAGAAGCGCAAGCATCCTTGACTTCTGCAAAGTTGGCTTATCTGCCGTCTGTGCAACTTAATCCTGAAGGTAGTGTGAGCAAATATGATGGAGAAAATTCGACTAAAACGTATAATATAGGCGCGTCGGCCAGCTGGGAAGTAGATATATGGGGTAAGCTTACCACGGCCAAGCGCAAAGAGCGTGCTGTTTTGGAGCAGAGTGAAGCTTACAGGCAAGCCGTACAGACACAGCTTATTGCAACAGTAGCTGAAAGTTACTATACATTGTTAATGCTCGATGAACAGATTGAGATTACTACGGAAACTGTTGAAAGCTGGAAAGAATACATTCACAGTTTGAATGCCTTGATGAAAGCCGGGCAGGCCGATAGGGCAACGGTCAGTCAGGCCGAAGCTTCCAGACTTAGTGCAGAGACTTCACTGATTAGTCTGAAACAGCAATTGGTGGAAACTGAGAATGCACTCTGTTCTTTACTGTTCTGGCAACCGGGATACATTGCTCGTGGAAAATTGAGCGAACAGAGCTTTCCCGATACATTGTCTGTAGGTGTTCCGCTTGAACTTCTGTCACGTCGTCCAGATGTCATGCAGGCCGAAGCTGGATTGAAACAGGCTTTTTATACTACTGCTCAGGCACGCTCTAATTTTTATCCCAGCATAACTCTTAGCGGTTCAGCTGGATGGACAAACAGTGGGGGAGCAGCTATTACAAATCCGGGTGCATGGCTCTTGCAGGCTGTTGGCTCGTTGGTTCAACCCATATTTAACCGAGGGCAGAATGTTGCAAATCTGAAAATCAGCAAAGCTCAGCAAGAAGAAGCTCTTTTACAGTTTCAGCAGACATTGCTTGATGCTGGTGGTGAGGTAAACAATGCGTTATATAATTGGCAGGCTGCGCGTAAGAAGAAAAAGTTCGATACGGAGCAGGTAGAGCATCTGACCCTTGCTGTGCATGATACGCAATTGCTGATGGAACACGGAACAAAAAATTACCTGGAGGTACTTACGGCACGCCAGTCGCTGTTGACTTCACGTTTGACATTAGTTTCTGATTATAACGAAGAAATACAGAGTATCATTACCCTTTACCATGCTTTAGGTGGTGGAGTAAGTGAATAATTTGCTTCTCATATTTATGATTTCATTCCACTCTGTTCGTGAGAATAGAGTGGAAACTTTTACAAACCTTATATGCAAATACATTATGAATAAGATTTTAATTATATTTTCTTGTGTGATGATGTTGGTGATAAATGCTTGTGATGAGGAAGAAGTTGGAGAATACACTCCCATACCTAAATTACATATAGGCGAACCTTTCGGTTATCAGTGTGAACTGAATAATTACATTCAGCTTGATTATGACTCTCTGGGAAAAGTCGTAGTATTGAATTTTTATAAGGAAGAGGTGACCAGTCTGGACTATGTGGAATATGACGAACAGTCTTGTACGTTCTCTTTCCATAAAGGAAAAACTTCGTTTTATCGTATTAGCTGGGATTATACTTCGGCAGAACCTGTTTTTATATTGTATGGTCAGAATGGTATGTGGTATAAAATGAACGGAACGGGTAAAAAGGAATATATCCTTGAAGCAAATGATGGAATGGCAGTCCGGATGGTGATATATCGGCCTAAAGATGACTGGTTTGAGATTACTGTAAACAAATTCTGTATAGAGGAGTACGAAAAAGGAGAAGACGGATAGCCATATCTGTTTTTTCATTACCCTGTCTGTTAAAAAGAAGGCTGCCTCTTGTTCTTTTGCTAAAGAACAGAGAGCAGCCTTTATACTTTTTATAAATTAGGGGTGACTTGGTTTTGTAAATAGCTAGAATTTATATACAATGTATTGAACAAAGGCTAATACTTTTTTGAAGAATTTATGTTTAATCTGTATTTTAGTGATATGAGGTGAATCTTCGGGGTCTATTTGTGAATAGAAATAATTATTTATTCCCTTAATATATAGTAAAAATGAGGCAGAACAAAAGCTTAACTTGTAAATACAAAAAAGGCTGCCTAAAATTATTTGAGACAGCCTTTTTTAATGATATACCTTTTCTATGTTATATTAGATTTATTTCTTTAATTCTAATATCCGCTGTTCTGCTTGATATTTCCGTTTGAAATTTCAATTTCATAACTTGGAATAGGAGCGTTCCATCTGTTTGGAGCAACTTTCTTCATAGTCTGGTCATCGAGCAGATTGTTGGTACGGATGATGTCCCAACGGTTCAGACCTTCGTAAGCCAACTCTCTGTTTCTTTCTTTCAAGATGGCTTTCAGAAGTTCGTCGGCCGATGCAAATGAGCCGGTGGTATAGTCTTCCGGAGTTTTGCCGTCAACAAATGCGCGCTTATGTATATCGTTTAACTCTTTTACAGCTTCTTCTTTTACAGCATTCTCACATCTTGTAAGAGCTTCGGCATATGTTAATTTTACTTCAGCCAAGCGAATATAGATAACGTCATTATTAAAATCGGCAGAACTGCTGTTACTGTACTTCATGCTTGTTATCAGCTTCGAATTGTCGGTTGCAGAACCTTGTGCAAGCAGATATTTAGTGTCTGATTCCGTATCAGAATTATATCCTCTTACATCGCCTTCTTCATAGTAATTTTTCATTTCATCAGGCACATAGAAACTCTTCTTTCCATAATATTGATATATTCCTGAAGGGTACATGTCTGTTTCCAAACGGCTGGCCTGGAAGAAAATGATTTCATTACTGCGGTTGGTAGGCTGCTGTGTGCTACCGTCTGTACTGTATATGTTTTCAGGGAACAGATTGGTAGTATATTCCGAATTTTCTGTAGAGAACTGATAATTGTTGCTGTTTAATACCTCTTTGGCATAGTTCATGGCAAGAGTCAGTTCTTCTTTATTGTTAGTGTAAGTTCCCTTATATAAATATATGCGGCTCAGCAAAGCCTTGGCAACGGGTTGTGTGGCACGTATGCGTTCTGTTACACTGGCGGGAGCACTTTCCGGAAGATCTGGAATTGCTTCAGTCAGATCTTTGATAATCATGTTCCATGTTTCAGCATTTGTTGAACGGGTTATTACGACCTCAGGGTCATATCCGGCATAAGGCTCAAGTCGTTCTACCAGACCTAATCCGTTATCATTGCCCATTAAAGCCTGATCACCATAAATCATCAGCAATTGGAAATAGATATATGCACGGATGAACTTGGCTTCTGCAATGTGCTGATCCATTGTTGTCTTGTCATAAGCTCCGTATTTGTTGATACCGGTGATGATATTGTTGGCGTAGTCTATACCGTTATATCCATATCTCCATGTATCTAACAACAAGCCGTCATGTTCGTTTTCCGAATATTCGCTCGTTTCTATGGCCAGACAGGATGTAGAGGTAGTTTGCGCTTTCAGGTTGTCGGTTCCCAAATCACCATACAGATATGGATATCCGATATTGGGATAATAGTTCTGGTCCAGAGGACCTCCAGATATGGCGATGTTCAGTCGTACGTATGCACCCAAAAGGGCTGCTTCGGCAGTATTTTTGTCTTTGTAAACCGTCTGGTCCACCATTGTGTTTTCGGGAGCCAAATCCAGATTACAGCTGCTGAGTGCAATCAGTAAAGATGATATATATGTAACTATTTTCTTCATAATGTATTTCTGAATTATGTGTTTTTAAAAACTAGCTCTGATACCAAACTGATAGCTTCTTGACTGAGGCATTGTAAGGTAATCGTAGCCTGCATAGATTGCTGATGAACCGAATGCACTGACTTCTGGGTCTATTCCGGAATATCCGGTGACTGTAAATACATTGGTCATGGCTGCATAAACCTTAAATTGGTTGAATATCTTGATTTTCTGCAAGAAGCTTTGCGGTACGTTATAAGTCAGTTGCAGACTCTTCAAGCGCAGGTATGAACTGTCTTCCAGGAATCGGGTAGTGGTGATACCCAAACTGTAGTCATATGATCCGACAATAGAAGCATGATTCAGTTTAGGGATATCAGTCTGTTGTCCCGGAACCTGCCACATTCTAAGAATATCTTTGCTCAAGTTATATGCATTTTCGGTAGTGTATGTCAGCAAGCTTGAACGGGTTGCGTTAATCATCTTACCGCCGCATGAGAATGTGAACAATACATCCAGTTCCCAGTTCTTCCATGTAAGGTTGTTGGTAAAACCTCCATAGAAAGTTGGCATGGCAGTTCCGCATACCTTTTTGTTGTCATTGGATGTCTCACCGTTAGCTGCAGGAGGAGTGGTTGATAATGTACCATCTGCATATTTCCATAACGGGTTACCTGTTTCTGGATCAACACCTGCCCATTCATGCAAATACCATTGTGCTACAGGATAGCCTACAGCGTAGTATTTATCAGAGCTGTTCAGCTGGGTAATCTGGTCACCCTTGAAATTCAGCTTCAATATTTTATTAGTACTGTGTGATATATTGAAAATACTCTGCCATGTGAAATCGCGGGTTTTGATATTGGTCGAAATGATTTTGAATTCTATACCCTGATTCATCATATCGGCAATGTTCTGGTTTTGCTTGGTGTATCCGGTATATCCTGGAAGGTCAGAACCAAACAGCATATCTGTGGTCTTTTTGTAGAAATAATCTACGGTAATATCCAAACGGTTCTTCAATATAGACAAATCTAAGCCGACATCATAAGTGATGGTCTTTTCCCAGTCAAGGTCTTCATTTCCCGGTTGTGACATCATCAGATAATTGTGGCCACCGTAATTACGGTCTGACAATTCATAAGTAGCTTGTGCACCATAATAGTTATTGTTACCGTCTTTACTTGACCATCCTACGGATGCTCTCAGTTTCATTTCATCAATCCATGGCAGACTTTCTTTAATAAAACTTTCTTCAGAAGCTCTCCATCCAACAGAAACAGAAGGAGTTCCCAAGTAACGATGGTCTTTATTATATCTTGATGAACCGTCGATACGATATGTCACACCAAACATGTATCGGTGTTTGTACTGATAATTCAAGCGTGCAAAAGCAGAGAACAAGGCCCATTTTTGGCGAAGCGCCTGAGTTACGCTCTTTGTTTCTGCGGCACCTACTCCTATCAAGTCTGGACTGAAGAAATTACTTCCTCTTACAGATGTTACTCGTTCATTGGAATATTCATAACTCTGTCCAAGAACTCCTTGGAAGAAGTGGTCATATCCGAATGCTTTTGTTATATTCAGCGTATTGTTCATTACCACTTTGTAGTTCATATTGGTTGTTTCTGTAGCCTGATTGTCTACAACATTCTCCAAATCAACAGGAATGTCTCCTTTACGGATCATTGCCTGAGAGTTTGAGATATCTGTTCCGATTTCAGAACGCAGAGTCATCCATGAGAATGGTTTGAATTCCAAGTAGGCATTACCGATAACACGGATATCTTTAATAGATTCATCATTGTTATAAGCCATTGCTACTGGGTTATATGCTTCATTGTCACCTTTTGAGTTTGGGGAATATCCATAATGATAGTCACCGTTTTCATCATATATCGGAAGGTTTGGAGCCTTTTTAATGGCTGCAGAATAAATGCTTTGAGCGGCTACAGAGTTGTTGTTAACTTTAGCGATAGACATGTTGACTCCCATGTTCCACTTGTCGTTCAATTTGGTATCCAAATTTGCACGTGCAGAGAAACGTTCCAGTCCGTTGTTGATGATGTATGATTCGTTGTCATTGTATGACATGCTGACAAAGTAATTACTCTTTTGAGTACCTCCGGAAACAGATGCAGATAAGTTGTGACTTACAGCTGTACGTGTTACAGCATCTACCCAATCAGTGTTATATCCTGTTGGGAAACTTCCGTCAGGATAATATGCTGAATAAATGGCTGCGTATTCATCGCCATTGAGTAAATCCAGTTTGCCTATCGGGTTATCAATAGCCATTGAGTAATTGATATTTACCTGAGTCTTTTCACGTGAACCTTTTTTGGTGGTGATAAGAATTACACCGGCAGATCCTCTAGAACCGTAGATTGCAGTTGAGAATGCATCTTTCAAAATTTCAATAGATTCAATATCATCAGGATTTAAAGACATCAACGGATTCTTTTCAAAAGAGTTTACCACGTCTTGATTATACATGAGTGAACCGCCTCCAACTTGGCCTCCACTCATACTTGGTGCAGAAATACTACCTCCACTGGTGCTTGCCAGATTGTTTTCACGGTCTGTACTATACATTGGAACACCGTCAATAACATACAAAGGATTGTTATCACCGATGATAGAACTGATACCACGAATGGTCATCATATTGGCTGATCCTAATGCTCCGGATGAGCCACTGACTAATACACCAGGAGCCTGTCCTGCAAGCATTTGGTCAATGGACAGGAATGGCTTTTCTTCAGGCAGTTTTACGGAAGAAACAGAACCGGTAAGGTCACGGCGTTCTACCGTACTATAACCTACTACTACCACATCGCTGAGGCGTGTGTTATCATCTTCTTTCAATATGACGTTGATAACATCGCTTTTGCCCACTTTATGTGTTTGTTTTACATATCCAAGAAATGAGAAAACCAGCGTCTGACCTTCTTCTGCCTGGATAGAGTAATTACCGTTCAAATCTGAATAAACAGCAGTGGTTGTACCATCAATGTTGATTAATGCAGATATTACGGGCTCTCCCGATTCGTCATTAACGGTACCTGTAATGGTGCGCTTGGTTTGTGCCATAACCGGTACCATCAGAATCAAGAAAATATATAATATGAGATTCCTTTTCATAATGCTCTTTTAATTACATGAATATATGGTTTATTTGAGTGATATTACATATGTGTCGAATAAAACGTCGTTATCAACCGGATAAGCATAATTATCACTTGTAGCTTTTGAATAGCGTCCGAATAAGTAAGCCTCGTTGTCTTTTACAACAACTGCAGGACTCAATCTGGCTGTATATTTTGCAGAGATGTTTTCTACCAGTTCCCAGTTTATACCGTCTGTAGAGCGATAAATCTTATCGGACAATACACGCTTGTTTTCTTCATTATAATATTCACCTCCAAATAAATAGATAACATCATCGGTTGCGGCAACGCCCATTCCACTCAGTTTTCCGAAAGCTGGTTCACTGGTTTCCAGTGTCCAGTTTTCTCCATCGGTGGTTGAATATATATTTGCTGAAATGTTTGAAGTAGAGAGGTAGTTCTTGAATCCTCCTACGCACCACAGTTTGCCTTTAAATGTAAAGTATGCGCTTTTGTGAAGGTTTTTAAGTGAGATATTATCTGTTACACTGTCCCAGTTCTTTCCGTCGGTAGTAGCATAGAATTGAGCATTAAATTGCCACATGCCGAATACCTGTCCGGCATATCCTCCCTGATAGAAAATCTTGTTACCGTATGCAAAAACATTCGGATAGCTGGTTGGAGTTGGAATCCTTCTTACAAATTTGTCATCTTGCTTTTTGTATTCAATACCAATCGTATCAACTTTAAAATTGATTCCGTCTTCAGTTGAGAACGAACGCCAGTTGCTTACTGTAGGTGAACCCCAGCTTACTTCCGGTCCGTAACCATATTTGTCGGCTCCGTCATAGCGTCCGCCGCCTATTACATACAAGCGGTTGTTCCATACGGCAAGGCGTGCTCCACGTCCGCCAATGGTACAAGGATTGTTTTCCGAATCTACGCAATTATATGAAACTTCATTCCATTTAACACCGTTTTCAGATTCATAAAGCTGATACTCTATCAAATCGTTGACTTTTGCTGATGTTATAGCATAAAACTTGTCATTGAATACGGTAACATCAAAATCATATGCGCTAGGATTGATTCCCATTTTGCGCATGTCTGTTGATTTTAATCTGGGCTCGTCACCACTTGCAATGGTTGTTGCCTGAACCACCTTAATTGTGTAGGTATGGCTTTGATTGTAGCCTCTTACTTCTACATTGATAGGTTGAGTGGCATCAACTGTTACTGGACCGTTAATGAGTTCTCCATTACAGAAAGCTTGGATATTGGCAGCTACGGTTGTGATTACTTCCATTTGAGCATTCTTCAATGCTTCTTTAGGAACATCCACGTCAATACTGTCATCTGTATTTTCCAAAGTGAATGTATTGTATCTGCCATACATAGACACGGCGATGGCTTCATCGGCCGGAGTTATTTTTACTTCTTTTATTCCAATGACAGGGGTTGAATTGTCATCATCGGAACATGAATAAAAGAAACCTGCACATAATAGGGTTATTAAGCTGTAGTATAAGCTTTTTCTCATCTCTCAGGATTTAAAAGTTAAAAATAAAATTGAGAATTCTCGGTAGGAGGTATCTAATATACTGCAAGAGGTTCCTTTATTATAGCTTACAAAAGACACCTCTTGCAGATAATTCAAATAGTTAGGATAAGTCTGTTTTTACATTGATGCACCCATCATTGAAAATCCAATAGATTTTTTAGCTTGAGGAGCTTCAGCTTTTTTGCCATCAAGAACTTCTTGGATAGCTTTTCTGATTTCTTCACCTCTTACGCTCTTTTTGTAGATGTTTCCATCTTTATCGATAACCAAGATAAATGGTATACCACTGAATTGATAGAGTTCCATAACTTCTTTTCCTGCATTAGGTACGTGAGCCTGTAACCAAGGCATGTTTTCTTCTTTCATTGCCTTTTGCCAGTCTGCGTCTTTTGCATCGATAGATACGCTTAAGAACTCTACATCTTTACCTTTGAATTCATTATAATATTCTTTCAAGTGAGGGATTTCCATACGGCAAGGACCGCACCAGCTAGCCCAGAAGTCAAGTACCAATACTTTTCCTTTGAAGTCGGCAGGAGTTATTTTTTTGTTGTTGCCAGCCAAAGTAGCTTCAAATTGTGGTAATGGTCTTCCCGGTAACATGCGTTCACGTTTTTCTTTAGCTTCTTTTGCAGCTTTGCGGTAATCAGCAACAAGAGCCGGATATTTCGGAGCAATCTTATCCAATGCTTCTTCTATTTTAGCCTGGTGCTTGTCATAGTTCAATGAAGCTATAACAGCCATGATACTGCTGCGGTCTGCATAGTGCTCCAACAGATACAGCATGTAAGCTTCGGTGTCAGCAGAGTTCATATCATACAAATCCATAGTAAGTTTTTGCTTGATAGCATCTTCTTCAGCTGAGAATTTTGCACGATATGTATTTTGTGAAATGGCAATCATATTCTGGTAGTTACGGTAACCTGTCCAGTTAATCCAGTTCATGATTTCATTGTTTTTTCCACCATTGATGTATACATAAGGAGGATTTTTGATTTTGATTTTTGCTGTATCAGCTCCGCGGAAGTCGATTCCTAAGTTTTCATCTTCAACCCAGATGCTTACGGATTGCCACATTCCACAATTCAATTCTACTTTTCCCGGTTTGTCTACAGTAATGCTTAACTTGTAGGTTTTGGTTGTTGGATCAACTACAGTTTCAGATAAGATTTTCTTGTTAAATCCATCGCGTTGGAAAGCAGTCATCTTAAATTGATCTTTGTCTAGGAATTTAACTTTTCCTGTAACTTCGATTGTGTGTTGAGCCAACAAGTTGGCGCTACAGCATAATGATGCCATAGCAAGACAGAATAAACTTTTCTTCATAATTTCGCTCTTTTTATTAAATAAATAAATTAAATTGTGTCTTTATGTGTGAGCAAATATAGAGATAATCTTGAAACAGATTAAGTCGTAAAGGTTAATTTATGATAAAATATTGTTATTGGAAAGGCATATATATTTGTTGTAATAATGAGTATAAGTTTGCATATTGTTGGAATATAGCTCTAAAAGTATCTTTTTGTAAAAATATATAAGAAAAAGTATATGTAAAAAGTGTTATTGCAGAAGATAGTTACAATGAGAATTTATATAAATAACGTGAGTTCGAAATAAGAATAAATATATTTCATTGATAATTAGGAACATAGCGATAAAAGTATTAAATTTATAGTGCCGAATTATAAGATTTAAACGATTACCACTATGT
>CALUJE010000019.1 GCA_944320885.1 uncultured Phocaeicola sp. | reverse complement strand
CTTTCTCCTCCCTTTCCGCTACGCTCCAAGGACGGAGGAAGAGGGGGATGGTGTTGCACTTCTATCTTGACGGTAGCTCCATTTTATTAAAAAACAAGTACTTTCTTTATTACTTTATTACAGTCATTCATATCAACAACTATTATTATCTTTGCCATACAATTCTAAACAGAAAACAATGACCGAAGAATTTAATTTTGATACACGCCTCATATTTGCTATTCTGAACGGAAATGTTTCGGCTGCCATCAACCAGAAACTATATAATAATTTCAAGCAAGGTAATCTGAACATCAATCCGGAACAATGGACCGTACTTTTATCACTATGGGAAAAAGACGGTGTCACACAACAGGAATTATGCAATGAAACATCCAAGGACAAACCCAGCATGACACGTCTTATCAATAATATGGAAAAGATGCATCTGGTAGTACGCATTGCCAGCAAAACCGACAAACGATACAATATGATTTACCTGACAAAAAACGGACGGGAGCTGGAAGAAATAGCACGCTTTATTGCAAACAGAACTCTTAAAGAAGCACTTAACGGTCTTTCTACCGATGAATTGAGAATCAGTCAAAACGTACTCAGAAAAATCTTCAGCAATATAAAAGATTAATAAGATCTTCCTCATCACATTTTTATTGTTCCGATAAAAAACATTTATTAAACCGTCAAGAAGCTTATTACCTTATTTCTATAATTCCGTTCTTGTTTTTTGCGTATCTTTGTCCAACCAAATAAAAAAGAAAAACATACAAGTTAACAACAATGAGCCAACAATATCCTTCTGCCCTGCTGGAAAAAGCAGTGAATGAATTTGCAAAACTGCCCGGAATCGGACGAAAGACTGCAATGCGGCTGGTCTTACATCTGTTACGCCAGGACAACAATGCGGTTGAATCATTTGCCAATGCACTGCTCACGCTGAAAAATGAAGTAAAATACTGTAAAGTATGCCACAATATATCAGATTCTGAAATATGCCATATCTGCAATAATCCCCAACGGGATGCATCAACCATATGTGTTGTAGAAAATATACAAGATGTCATGGCGGTAGAAAACACTCAGCAATTCAAAGGCCTGTATCATGTTCTGGGAGGAGTAATTTCTCCTATGGATGGAATCGGCCCATCAGACTTGCAAATCAACAGTCTCGTCGAAAGAGTAGCCAAGGGTGATATCAAAGAAGTCATACTTGCATTGGGTTCAACAATGGAAGGCGACACAACAAATTTCTATATATTCAGAAAGCTGGCACCTTATAATGTAAAATTAAGCATCATTGCACGCGGTATTTCTGTCGGTGACGAACTTGAATACGCAGATGAAGTCACATTAGGGCGTTCCATTGCCAATCGTATTTTATTCACTGGAAACAACTGACCGCATATGAAAGAAATCAACCAACTTCTCATGAGGCAAATCATAGAATTTGCACTCCTTTGGATTATTGCCTTTTCCATTATAGTCTTGTTTGAAACCGGCATACTACCCGAAGGAGAACTGGCCGGACATGCCCAACTTGAATTTTTTCTGGAAACCGGAGCCATAATTCTCACCTTGCTGATAATTCCATTTTCATTAAAACAGTTTGGGCAGAAACTGAACTATATCCGTGAATTGACACTTCTTGATGCAATAAAAGCTTATCGAAAATGGAATACCGTCCGACTGCTCCTTTTCGCCATCATTATTTGGGGAAATTTAATCTTATATTATGTAACATTGAACAACATTGGAGGTTTATGTGCATTGATAAGCAGTGCCGCAGCCTTATATTACCTGCCAAGCAAAAAAAGAGTCATCAATGAACTGAATATTGAAGAGCCATGAGACAAAGAATCCTTCACAACCACCGTATTATTTTAAGAGCTCCCGAACCCGAAGATCTTGAAATAATGTATAAAATGGAAAACTTACCCGAAATGTGGGCTGTCAGCAATGTTACAGTCCCCTACTCACGATATACGTTAAAACGGTATATTGAAAACTGTCGTAACGATATATACAATGATGGAGAACTCAGACTGATGATACAGCTGACCGAGAATCAAAAGGTAGTTGGTACCGTCGATCTGATAGACTTTACTCCCCTGCACGAACGGGCTGAAGTTGGCATAGCCATTCTGGAAGATTACAGAAAACAGGGAATAGCCCGTGAGGCATTGGAACTTTTACGTGATTATGCATTCAAACAGCTACACATTCACCTATTATATGCCTATATCGCCGCTAATAATAATGCTTCCCTCCATTTGTTCAAGGCATGCGGATTCACAGAAGGCCCCGTACTAAAAGATTGGCTCAGAGATGAAAACGGATATAAGGATGTCTATCTGTTGCAGAACATAGCTACTTCTTCTTTTTAAACAGAAGACGAACACGCCGCATTATTTTCAGCCCCGTCATAACTCCATCAAAAACAGCCATTCCAGAATTGAAGGAATTCATAAAGAATTCCATCTTATTCGTGGCCTTTGTAGGCGAAAACAGTTCTGAAGCAGTAGAATTCATCAATGCCTTCTGAATCTCTATTTGCTTCTTCACTTCTTTCTTTCTTCTGGAAATCTCTTCTAGAGTTATAACCGGAGCTATAGATACACTTTTTTCCTCCATAATATTACTGCTCTTTGTCTGCATCTGATGAATTTATAAAAAGATTTGCAACAAATTTTGTCAGCGGTCTAACAATCAACTGCTTACGAAACAAATAGATAAAAGCCAACAACAAAAGCAATACAACTGTTATGATGGCAAAACTGATATTCAGCCCACCCACATAAGGAGCCATGATATAAGCCAGACTAAACGACAAATAGAACAAAGCCATCATTCCCAATATTATGGCTATGGTAGTAATGATAATAGCCGAAGCCAGAATTGTTAACTTTTCAACAAATTCCAGTTTTACATATTCTTTCTGAAGCAAGACATACTTCTTCAGTTGGAAAAAAAGCTGTTCAAGATTTTCTATGCTTTTATCGTTAGCAAACATACGTGATAAGAATTGATTTATTAAAGGTTAGCGGAGTTGCCATCTCATACTCCGACAAAAGTCCAAATATGAGATGACAATTTGATTATGATTAAATCGCAATCATTCTCCATCATTTTTTACTTCTGAAGCAATCTCATCAACCAGTTCATCGAGTTGTTGACGATTCAGACGAATACCTCTTTTACGCAAAGCTTCAGCAATTTTCAAACGAGTGTCTTCTCCCTTTTCAGGAGCAAACAAGATTCCGCATGCTGCACCCACTACGGCACCACCGAGGAAAGCAGCTAAAACACTTAAACCTTTCATAATTTCAACATTTTAGTTCAACCACAAATTTATAGTTTTTCTGCATCAAAAAAAGAATATGCATCATTTTTTTTAATAAAAGTTGAATTATTAAGATATATATGTTTTTTTTCTTTCTTTCTTTACATTATAATAGGAAATAATTGTATTTTTGCCCCCGATACTGTACATTAGAAATTAATATAAACAAAATAAAGACATGAAGAAGTATTTGATTTTAGGTACAAGTTTATGCATGATCATGATGTTTGGTTCATGTAAATCAAGTGAAAGTGCTTATAAAAAAGCATATGAAAAAGCAAAACAAGAAGAACTTGCACAACCTCAAGTAAGTGAACCTGTAGAAGTAGCACCTGTAGTTACTAATCCGGTAGTTTCAACCAATACACAACAAACTACAGAAACCGGTCCTATCCGTGAAGAAAAAGTAACAATGGTTAGCGGAAACGGTTTAAAAGCATATAGCGTAGTTTGCGGAAGCTTCGGTGTTCAGGCTAATGCAGAATCATTGAAAGCATGGTTGGAAAAAGAAAATTATCCTAATGCCGTAATCGTAAAAAATGAAGCTACTAATATGTATCGTGTAATTGTCGATTCATTTGACGACAAGATGGCTGCAGCACAAGCCAGAGATGCATTCAAGGCAAAATATCCTAACCGCTCAGATTTCCAGGGAGCCTGGTTATTATATCGCATCTATTAATATAAAGCAGATATAAATAAAAATGCCGTATATGAAAAAAAATCATATACGGCATTTTTATTTAGAATACAATCACCCCAGTCTTCAGGAACAATAATTAACACTTTCGCCATTTCAACGGTACACACAACATTTACTTATCATAAAAATATTACAGCAAATAAATCTGATCACAGACAATATATGCTTAATAAAAGGCCTGTTTTATAATACTTTTAATAAATCATTATGACAAACAGATTTAAAAACATAATCTACTAAATAAAAAGGAGAAAAGGTATACCAAAGAATTAATGGCAAACAATTTGGTTTATAAAAATATTTTCATACCTTTGTAATAAAGATAAGCCGCATTGGTTGAACTGGGAAACTCATCAAATTAACCGAAATACCGAGATACGCTTCAATCTCTAATGGCGGGCCACGCCTTCGGGTAGCTTTTAAGCCGGTGGATTACAAAGGAGGTGAGCACTCAAATCTTATTACTCGGAGTTTCATCGCATCACTAATGCGGCTTTTTTCATGTCTAAACATTTCCTCTATCATTACCTTTCCGCTTAGAATAAATCCTGACTGCTTTAAAAAGCATGTATTCTTTTTTAATACGGAAAAATGCATTCCAGAATCATCATGAAATAATAACTTATCTTTTTTAAAAAGATATCCTTGATTTTAAAATTTATAAGTTATGACTGTTCAGAATCATAACTGTCTTTTTAAAATTCATAGCCTACTTTTCCCAAATACTATTTATCTTTCCTAAAAAACAGTCAATGAACAATAGAAGAGGTTACCAATACTTCTGTAACCTCTTCTATAAAAAAATCCTCTTCCCAATTAACATTGAAAAGAGGATTCTTAAAACAGTATTTTATCAGCATTCTTATGAATGCATCCTTATATTAAAGAGAACTGAACTCTTTGATTTGTTATTTTTCAGTCTTCAGATCCCATTTAATAAAATAGTCACCATTCATAATCTTGGCACGTATAGCTTCAGCGTTTCCATTTGCCGCATATTTCTCACAAATGTACTTAGCCATTATGCTAGGATCATTATATCTCTTGGCCATACGTATCATCATAGGATATACTTTTCCTTCACATGACATTTCAAGCATAGCTTCCTTCAGAAGTTCTTCGTCATTTTCACGCGCATCATTGGTAAATATACGTGAACCCATCTTGGTATAATCTACACCACGAAGACCTCTGTCACCGTACTTGCGGCTTGAAACTTTCACACTACCATCAGAGAAATAATATACAGCATTGGCAGTAGTCCAGTGAGGTGTAAATCCATTCCATGTACCAGACAATGTACCGTCTTCATCAACCTCAAACTCATCAGTATAGCTGGTTACACCAACATTCATCAAAGCGTCAACAGCTTCTCTCTTACCCAATTGGTTAAATGCTTCTGCCAACATAAGGTAAATATCAGCTCCACGATACGTATATACGAATACGTCATTTCGGTAAGCTTCACGTACAGCACCTGAGGTCGGACGGAATTTACAGATAACATACTTTCCGTTATATTCTCTAAATGTACTGTTCATTCTGAAATCTTCTGTAAGGCTTCCCAGCGGATCAAAGTCAGGGTCAGAGAAACGCAACATTCCAGCTTCAGACGGAGCTAACCAATATTTATTTGGAGTATCTGAGTCAAAATGTTTAAACAGCTCATTGGTCTGGTCATGTTGGTAATCGTACATGATGGCACTGGCTGATTCGTAATCCCAGGGAGTTTCATTATTCCAGAAAGTGCTCCATTTACCAAGAAGCATATCGTTTCTCAAGAAGATGATACTTGTACTGTTAGTCTTGATATATTCAGAATTTACATAATCCAAGATTACATCAATACATTTCTGATATTTTCCCAACCACAAGCAAAGTTCTCCATACAAAGCATAGTAGGGAGGAGTCATCATATCCCAACGGCGATATTCACTGTCGGCCAAATCGGTATCCGGATCTACCCATTCTTTCCATGAAGTAGAATAAGTTCCGTCTACTCCATCAAAACCTATTTCAAGCATATTCTTACAAGCAAGGATAACCTCATCAAACTGAAGAGTCTTGAATTTTGACAAATCTCTCAATGATGTCATAGGTTTATCTACCCAAACAACCTCACCATAGATCTTTGCCATTGTAAGGAAAGTCCAAGCCTGAACACGCAAGGTACTGCTGACAAGAGCTTTATAATGAGCCTCATTGATTGAATGAGACTCTTTATATTTTTTCAACTTGCTAAGATAATCATTACATGCGTTGATTACTTCATAATATCCGGCCGGATCAGCATACTTGTTACCGGTCAAATCATCGTCATAATTATACAGGCTGTACAATTCACGGGGAGCAGTAGTAGTAGGCTCTACCATCTCGCCACGCAGTTCGAACAAGTAAATAGACTTGTCACCAATAGCCTGCATCTTTGTCATGATACCGATATATCCGGAATATATTTCACTTTCTTCCGAAATATAATCTTTATCGTTCAAGGCAGTATCTGTGCTAACTTCAAAGAAGTCAGAACATCCTCCAAATATAGTTGCTGCACAAACAAAGACAGCACTCCAAAGTATCTTTTTCATTATCATATTAGAATTTCAAGTTAATACCCAATTTAACGGCTTTCGGCTGCATAACTTTAGCATAGTCAAATCCTTGAGTTGCACAATTGCTTGAAGAATAAGCAAACTCCGGATCCATTCCCAGATAGTCAGTAACTGTCCACAAATTCTCACCAGTCAGGTAAATTGTTCCTGAACGGAAGAAGTTCCATACCGGTGTATCAAAGCTATAACTTACGGTAATATTCTTCATACGCAAATATGATGCATCTTCAATCCAGCGTGAAGAGAAATCATTATTTCCAATCTGGTCACCGTAAGTAGCACGAGGCATATCTGTCTGCTGTCCTTCAACAGCCCAACGGTTAGCTACAGCCTCACTTTGGTTAGAGAATGAAGAAACAGATTCTAATGTACGGCGTACTGCATTATATGCTTCATTACCCTGTGAATATGAGAACTCTGCAGATACGGCAAACTGTTTGAAACGAATCTTAGTATAGAATCCTCCAAAATAGTCAGGAGTAGCGCTACCCAAAGAAACATAATCCTTATAGTTGATATATCCGTCACCGTTCTGGTCAACATAACGAACATCACCGGCTGCATAAGCCTGACCACTGCTGTTCAACAAAGGTTGATTTCCATTCAGACCAGCCTTGTCAGCTTCAGCTTGAGTAGAGAATACACCGTTAGCCTGCAAGCCATAGAATTCATACGGATTACCACCTACACGGCTGATAACCTGTGAGCCATCGCTATATTCAATAACAGATTCTTCTGTACCACCTAATGATTTGATTTCACTGTTGATGAAAGCAATGTTACCACCTACAATCCATTCAAAATCACGATAGCGGAGCAGTGAAGCCTGCATTGAAAGCTCAACGCCGCTATTGGCAATCTTGCCACAGTTTGCATAATAAGGAGAAGTTCCATATACTGAAGACTTAGGCAATGCCATAATTACATCTCTGGTCGTTCCATAGTAATAATCGGCACCTAAACTCAAACGGTCATTAAAGAAGCTTGCATCCAAACTCAAGTTTACCTGTGAAGTAACCTCTGGTTTCAAATGAGTATTCGGTATCTGTACACGTACAATACCTGAAACAGCCTGATAAGGAGCACTTCCATAGTATGATTGACCATAAGTTGAAGAGAAACGGGTATTACCGGTCATGCTGTATTCTGCACGCAGATTCAAGCGGCTCAACCATTCCTTGTCAATCAGTGACGGCATATTCTTTACCATCCATGTAACACCACCTGCCGGATATACACGGAAACGGTCTGTATACTTACCTGTAGCAGAAGAACCGTCAACAGACATGCTGAATGATGCATTCAATAAATTGTTGTAAGTATAATCTGCATGAGCATAGAAGTTCATCCAGTTCCATTTTTCCAGATATCCGTCAAAATAAGACTGTGTCTTGTCGGTTATCGCACCCAATACCTGATAATAATCATTGGTAGTATTACGCGCATATGCACCGTCATATTCATCTTGAGTTGTCATAACCTGCATTCCTGCAACCACATTCAATGCATGACGCATGTCAAATACATGATTGTAACGTGCATTCAGGTTATAGAAATAATTCATAGTTTCACCAACACCGTCTCTGATGGTATTTTCTTCCACACCACGAGTATCGGTTACCGGAATAATAGTCAGATCAGTCTTACCTGGTACAAACAAATGCTCCTTATTATAATTATAATATATACCTAAGATACCGTTGATTGAAAGTGAATTAGTCGGTCTGTAATTGAATCCGGCCTTGATATTCACATCATACACACGGTTATTGGCATCTACGGTATGTACAATTGCAGTCGGGTTACTTACTGCAAAGTCCATATTCTCGCATATACCATAATAATAATTAGAATAAATCGGAGTCAGATCGCCTTCCATTGTCTTTTCATACGGAGAAAGCAAAGGAGATTTGGCATAAGCTGCAAGAATCGGATTTGTACGAACATCCATGCCCTGGTTCTGGTATGAACCGTTCATGTATGCAAGTCCTACCGTTGCATTAATTTCAAATTTCTCCGTTACCAGGAAGTTACCGTTCAACTGAGTATGATAACGGTCAAAATCAGTTCCTTTCAGAATACCTTCTTCTTGAGCATATCCCAATGACAAGTCATATTTGGCAATAGCGTCACCACCTTCTACACGGAACAGGTTGTCTGAAACAAATCCGTTACGGTAAATCTCATCCTGCCAGTCTGTATTGTTATTGTAGTAACGGGCATATTTGTTATTCGGATCGGCCATGAACGGGAAGTCATTGAAAAACGCATCCATATTTGCATAATAGTTCATACCTATATCAGACAAATATGACTTATAATCTATACCGTTAAGCAATGGCATGCGTTTATCATTCCAGCTCATACCAAACTGTCCGTAATAACTGATTTCCGTATTCAGGTTAGTAGATGTTGCACCATCTGTTTCAATAAGGATAACTCCATTTGCACCCATTGAACCATACATGGCAGCTTCAGCACCTTTCAATACGGTAATATTCTGGATATCGTTGATATTGTATGCTTTCAGAATATCATAACTTATTCCATTCAACAACTGAGAATCGTGAGTATCGGGAATAAAAGGAACTCCATTTATAACAATCAAAGGAGCATTGTTTCCAACGAACGAACGTATACCGCGCATGTTCATATAACTGCCTTCACCCGGAAGACCACTGTTACGAACAATCTGCAAACCGGCAATCTGTCCGGACAATGCACGGTCAATCTTTGAACTGGCCGGCATAAAGTCTTTCTTTGTAATATTCTCGGCTGAAGTACTTTCATCATTTTGGGAAATTCTGAAAGGCAATACTTTTGTTTCATTGTATTTATACTGCGATTCAGGAATCATGATGATTGTTACTTGCGAACGGTTATTCAGCAGTTGAGATACAGAATAATATCCACTTGCCCAGATTGAGAGCTGTGCATCTTTCAGATTTTTGCAGTTAATCTCGAACGTTCCATCCTCACCTGTAGTAACATCTTCACTTCCGGTAACGGAAATTACCGCACCCTTAATTGGAGTATTAAGGGTTGACAGTACTTTTCCTTTCAGTGTATTCATTTTTTGTGCATTGACACTGACAGTACAGAGGCAAAGCAAAAAAGTTGAACATAAAACTTGTATCTTTTTCATAATACTTTCTTTTCAAAATAATTAATAACAATCAGCAGTTGGTTTCAAACACCAGTGGAACAAAACAGCTTGAGTCAAGCTATTACCAGAAGTTTCAAAACGTATTACAATAGGCTTAGCCTCTCCTTCAATGGTAATGGTTCCCACTTTTCCACCATCACGTCCGTAGTTACCTGATTTGCTAACACCTGCCGCACTCGCAGCTTTTGAATCATAGCCTTCAGGATATCCTTGGCCACCACGATCGTAATGGAAGGTTGTAGAAGAATGTGAGCTTTCTGATATGGTTCCGACCTTTTCACCATTAACATATACGGTGATATTACCAAGCTTTTTTTTCTTTTCCTGCATAAATCCCAAACATACATCATAGGTTCCTGCAGGCACCTTATATGGAGTTACTTTATGATCGGATGTTCCTACTTCTTCATACATAAACGGAGTAAAATCGAGTACGTATGATTTATTGTTCGGGTCAGTCAATTCAAAGATTGCTACATCATAGTCAATTCTTGGGAAACCGGCAGCAACCCATCCTGCATGATAACCATTATTCTTTATTTCCTTGAAAGTAAGATTTTCCGTTTTGAAATACTCAGCTTTTTCCTGCTCAGTCATCTTTTCGTAATATTTGAAATGGTCTTTCAAACGATAAATCAACACATTGGTAGGAATCTTTAATTTCGTTACATAATATGCAGTACCGTTACTCATATCCATCGGATGATCCAAATCAACTTCCTGTACGGTTGTACGCCATTGTTTAGAGAAAACAGATGTCAAATCTTCATTTTCTTCAAAATCAGCTTTCGTATATTTCTCCTTGAAGAATGCAACCTGGAAAATCCAATTCTCAAGAATACTGTCTTCGCGCTGCAATCCCCACTCCTGCAATTTTTCCTTAGCTGTCTGCAATGCCTCAGTCACCAGTTCGTTAGAAGGTATCAACATGGTAGCATTCAAGTTCTCAGACATCAAGTCAAATCCCTTAGCTTCAAAGTACGGATTTCTTACAGTAAATACAGAGTCATAAACCGTATTACCGGTATTGTCTACACCTATAATTTCACTGGCTTCCTTATCAAAAGTCAATTCATTACGTGACAGAATCATATCACGGAACATAGAGTAGTCATCACCCAGATTCTCTATGATCTCATACATACTTCTCGGTGAACTTACTTCCTGGTCTACAAGATAAAGATAACCATTATTCAATTTTATAATTTTAGTAACCTTTGCATTATTAAACTGAATTACAGTTTCTCCTGCTTCATTTTCAGTTTTCGTAATATTCAGGTACTTGCCATTCCACATCAATATACGTTGTCCGTCTGTCATATTAGAAGGAGACAAAGAAACATCTGAAATATAAGTTTGAGCCTTATACAAGTCATCACTACTTACATTTCCATCAGCTTTACTGTCTAATGATGCAGCAGAAGATTCACCGTCTACAGCAAGTATTGTATACAATTGCTCTTTTGCCAACAAGGCATCAATCATGCCGGTTTGCTCAAACAACTGATAAGTGGACTGTAAAGAAGGAGTTTCTGATAAATATTCTGTTAATGACTTATCAACAATCATAATAGAACTGTTATTCACAACGCCCTCACCTGAATTATAATGATTATCCCAGTTATCAGAACAACCGGTCATCAGAGCTGCCATAAACAAGGCACCCAATATATATTTTTTTGCTTTCATGATTATTCAGTTATAGGTTCGAACAAAATATAATCAATCATAATACGATAGCTTGAGTTTGTACTTGCAGCCGGGTCATCCATAACCAGTTTGAATACATGCTCAGATGTTGAGTCAAACTCAATTTCGTCATAAATTACAGCCTGATAGCAATCCAACGTATTGGCCGGAACTGTCATGTAAGGCTTGGTTATCACCTGATTTTCTCCATCAAAAGTAAATTTCATCTGTCCACCGTTACTGCCACTGCTACCTTCACGGATAAAGTTCATAGAAGTTGCATATCCAAACTGCAAGGTTACCTTATATTTACCTTTCAGGATAGTAGGAGTTGTCATTTCAATCCAACCGGTATTACCCAGGTTAAGCATCAACATATCTGCCTTGTTGGCTACCTTCCAGTTACTGTTTGATTTTACAGTAAAATATGTAACATTATAATAAGAGCTATATTTTCCACCCGGACTGCTCAGTTTATATTTGAAAGTATTCAGCATACTGATATCACACTTGTATTCCGCAGAACCAATAGTCTGATATTTGATACCGGTTTCTCCGTTACCTGCCTCAATCCAGTTCTTTATTTCCTGATTATCACACGGATCAAACAAAACGGTCACAGGCTCCGGTTCAGCAACCGGCATATAACCTGAAAGTTGATGAATATATCCGTTCTTGGCCTGTAAATCACATTCATCCTCAACCAAAGTACAACGGCTGTTTTCATCATTATAATTCAAATAGAACACTTCGTCTTCTTCCTTGCTGATGGTAATCAATCCTTCCTTGTTCTTTGTATTCCACATCTTAGAAGTTGCCTCCTGGGTATCAAAAGACATCAAGGCATTCAAGTCTGCAGCACTTGGAATAATATGATAAGCTACATATTGATTCAAAGCATTTGAGAGACTGGTATAATCAGATCCTGCTCCCAATTTGGCAGCCAAATCTTCCACTGTATTGATACCTGCCTGCTGATATGTTGCATCTGTAACTCCCAACAAAGTATATTCACACTTCTGCTGAACGATTTCTCCATCTCCGTTAACGACATCTTTATAGATTATGTTAACAGAATCCTTCCAACCGGTAGCCTCCATTGCCTTTGCAAACAGTGTATACGGACGTCCGCTTTCTGTCATACGCTCATAAACACTTTGCGTTAACGGGGTCATGGCATCCTCAAGAACATATACATAACCGTTTGACACCTTATTGGCAAATTCTATCACATGAGCCTCTTTGTTCAAATATACAGACTGAAGTCCTCCAGCTTCACCTTCACCGTCTTCAAATGAAACGGAAATATAGTCATCTGAAAGAGTCTTCTTATCCAGCTTACCTGCATTTTCAATAAACATTTCCTGGTTAATGGTATCTTGAATAATATGATATTTAACCAATGTTTTAGCATATTCCTGTCCAAGTTCCTCTATTGAAGAAACTCCCTGTTTTGCATAAAATTCTTTTACAGCCTTGTTATTTGGAGCAAAAACCGTAAAATTCTGTGTTGCCTGATTAACTGCATTATAAAGGTCTGCATACTTCATAATAGCAACCCATTCAGAAAAATCTTCTGGACGGCTTGACAAATAAGAAGAAGCTGGCTGCACATCATATATCGTAAATGTATCGCCTTCATACGGATCATTACAAGCGGCACATACGAAAATGAGCATCAGTAAATATAAATTTCTTAATACTTTCATAATCTTTTATTGTTTAGTTACGTCATAATATGGATTTTGAACCAATAATTTATTAGAGTCAATATCTCCTTGAGGTATAGGAAGATACCATGCATTGTCATTCTGCAGAGCAGAACGCAGCCATTTCTCATTACCGGTCTGGTTATTCTCCATTATAATGGAAATAAAATCATCCTTGTATTTAAAGTTCTGCTGTTTACCAAAACGGAGCAAATCATACCAACGTTTTCCTTCAGCAGCAAATTCCATATCACGTTCATTCAATAACAATGTCAACAAATCCAATTCACTGGTTTCTTCAAGAGTAACATCCAAAGGTGCCAATCCTGAACGTTCACGAATCTTATCCATGATAGCTACGGCCTCTGTCCAGTTTTCAACTCCACCCTTACGAATCAAGGCTTCTGCTTTCATCAGCATTACATCAGCCATACGATAAACAATGAAGTTTGCATCCAGATTATTTCCGGAGCGAACAGCCTCTACATTCTCAACACCCATACCGGCATATTTCCATACAATGGCATTGTTAACATAGGTAGTTCCACATACAATCAGACCATTCAACATGGCACATGAACCAAAATAGGTACGGTATGAATTCTGCAACAGTTCTTCATTCAAACGCAAAGTCATGTTCTCAGAATACATATAAGTAGGAGTTTCTACATTATAAGCAAACGTTTTTGCCGGACTATTTTCTACCTGATTATAGGTAGGGCCATTAAACTGTATCTCAAAAATGGATTCATTACTGTTACCCGGATAGAACATCTGGAACCATTGTGCTCCTGAAGAGATGAATACCGGACGCATGGGAGCATCGGCATTGATCAAATAATCCGCATATTTAATACAATTGTCATAATCCTCATCCCACAGACAGGTCTCAGCCATCAGTGCATACAATGCCCATTTGGTAGAACGGCCTTTATTAGCCCATGTAGATTCATATGATTCTTTTGCTGCACCTGTAGCCAAAGCAGTCTCAACATCCTTCTTAATCTGAGCCAAGATTTCTTTTTCCGACGATTTGGCTACATCGGTAGGCATTTCGTCATCTACATAAGGTTCAAGAATCAAGGGTACATCACGATAATTGCGAACCAGATAAAGGTACATCAGACCACGCATAAAGTAAGCTTCAGTCAAATGAGAGTTCATCTGTGCTTCCTTATAACTCTCATCTTCAGCCATCACACCCGGAGCGTATTTGATAACAGCATTAGCTAATCCTATTACCTGATAGAATTTATCCCATTTTACATCATCACTACTCGGAAGAACCTGAAAATTTTGGATTTTATAACCTGTTGCCTGATAAGTAATAAGTGATCCTCCTCTCACTTCTCCCCAACTAATCATAGTCGGCACACAGGTTCTCATCACGCTGTATCCCTGTGCCAGGATACTTTCTACATCAGCAGATGATTTCCAATACATATCAGTGGCCTGTTTGTCTTTTGGCAAGACATCCAGATAGTCACTACAACTACCGGTCATCAAACCCACAGCCAAGATTATTGTTGCAAATATTTTATTCATAGTCATTATTCTTTTAGAAACTTAAGTTTACACCACAGGTAAATTGAATTGAAGTCGGAGTTACAGCCGTATCCTTGGTCAAAGTGCTTGAAGGTTTCACTTCAGGGTCCTGACCGGTATAATTGGTCCAGGTAAACAAATTATAACCTGTTACGAAAACATCCATGTTAGTCAATCCCCAACTTGTAGTGAGATTCTTCGGCAAGCGATAAGTCAAAGACAGTGATTTCAGACGAAGGTAAGAAGCGTCTTCAATGAAACGGTCTGAACCCAAGTAGTTGTATCCTTCATTGTAAAGAGCACGTGGAATATCGGTATCATCTCCTTCATTACGCCAACGTCTCAAAACAGCCTTACTCTGATTGGCTGTTCCATACATTGACTCATTGTTCATACGTGCCTGATTAATTACATCCATACCATAACGTCCATAGAAGTTGGCAGACAGTTTAAACTGTTTATAAGAGATGTTCAATCCAAAACCACCGGTAAGTGTCGGCTGTGCATTACCCAAATATACGATATCGTATTCATTGATTACACCATCGTGATTGATATCTTCATACATGGCATCACCCGGACAAACCACAGCTGTTCCGTTTTGCATTACAATCGGATTGCCTTCTACATCTTTCATGATATTTCCGGCTTCGTCACGTGCATAGGTAGCATCCTTATTCTGATAAACTCCCAAATAACGGTATCCATAGAAAGAACCTAACGGACGGCCTACCTCATAACGGAATGCATAGTTACCGTTTCCGAATGTATAATTATCCGGAACATAGTTTGAAGGCATTTCGGTAATCTTGTTTACATTGCGGCTGATATTGAAATAACCGGCTACACGGAGATCCTTACTATCAACGGCTACAACATCTGTACGGAATTCCCATCCCTTATTGGTCATTTTTCCGGAATTGAAATATGACAATTCATATTTTCCTCCATAACCTATGGTTGTCGGCATTTTTACCTTTTTCTGTAACAAATCACTTACATATTTCTGGTATACATCTACCGTGAAACGGAGTCTTCCCTTAAACAAAGACAAGTCCAAACCGGTATTGTATTCAGTAGTAGTTTCCCATTTCAAACGGTTAAGCTGCATGGTTGCCGGTTTCACACCGTCCATATCCATATAGCTGTCACCTGCCTGGAACGAACCCAAATAAACAGAAACACCACCTGCAGAAGAACCACTCTGACCTACACTGAAACGCAGTTTCATTTCTTCAATCCAATCAATATCTCTCATGAACGGCTCATCTTTCATGTGCCAGGCAACACCACCTGAAGGGAATACACCGTATCTTTCAGACTTACCCATTGATGAGTTACCTTCCACGTTAACGGTGGCGTTGAATACGTAACGGTTCAAGAAAGTATAGTTGATATTGGCTATACCTGAAATACTTCTTACCAAAGATTCTCCTGAAGTAATTTTCTGTACGGTACTACCCAAGACAGGATCAGACAAATCAGAAGAAGCATTACCTGATGTTTCACTACCATAGCTGGATTTGTTTGATTCATTGGTACGGAAAATCAAGTTACCAACTATAGAATGTCTGTCTTCCCAGTTCTGGATATAAAGCAATTTGTTTTCAGTAGAGATATTCAACTGGTCAGAAGAAGTATCGGTACTTCTGTTTGCATTAGCATCAGTCCAAGGCAATCCGGTTGCTACTTGCGGCAAGAACATACGTCCTTTTGTGTTACGGATATTCAAAGAAACATATCCCTGATATCTCAATGAAGGCAAAATCTTATATTCGGCACGGAAGTTCATACGGCTTTCACGTTGAAGCGTATTGTTACGTCCTTCATTGGCCATTGCTATCGGGTTATAGTTTTTACCGTCATCTTTACTAGAAAAAGCACCATCAATGGCATCATTCTCTGTATGCGAGAAATACTGGTCTGTATATTCACCGGTTTCCTTATCTATATAATAAGGTGATTTGTTAGGCATCTTACGGAAAGCCTCATTACGGATATTGTAATAGTTGTTGTCACGGTCAGACTGAGTGTAAGAGAAATCGGCATCAAATCTCAATTTTTCAGAGAAGTTATAAGTAATGGCCAGTTTTGTATTGATACGGTTGAATCCGGTACCGATAGTTGTACCACCCTCATCCAAGTATCCCAAAGAAAAACGGTAAGTAGCTCTTTCACCACCACCACTCATTGAAAAGTTGTTTTCCCATGTATAGGTGTTACGACGAATTTCGTTCAACCAGTCTACATCCTGATTATATTCATTAAAGTAAGTCCAGTCAGGTACATAACCGATTTCCGGAGAGTTATACAACAAATCAAGATAGCTCAAAGAATTCTGCAGACCAACATAATTGGCAGAGTTCCAGATAGCTTCACCCAACAATGCAGTATATTCATTACCATTCAGCATCGGAATACTTTCCGGTTCGAATTTTGCAGAATATTTGGTAGAGAAAGAGAAACGGGTCTTTCCTACAGAACCTTTCTTGGTAGTAATCATCAATACACCATTGGCACCTTGAGTACCCCACACTGCAGTAGCGGCAGCATCCTTCAAAACCTCAACTGATTCAATATCTTGCGGTGAGATATTCAACAATGCACCCAAATCTTCATTGTTCAAGTTTGAAAAGTCTGTATCTTCACTGATATCTGAAGGATATGGTATACCATCAATTACAATCAACGGATCAGAATTGGCATTCAGTGTACTGGTACCACGAATCTGAATGCTGGCACGAGCACCCGGGTCACCACCACCCAACACGATATCCACACCACCAAGTTGTCCTTGAAGAGCATCTTCCAAAGAGGTTACCGGTGAAACAGCCACCAACTCATCCATTGTAACCTTCTGGGTTGCAGAGACCTGTTGTCTGGCAGTAATACCCATGTTGTCACGGTCAAGACGGTCTGCCTGAACAACGATTTCATCCATTGTCTGCGCATCGCTTTCCATAACGATGTCCAAACGAGATTGACCGGTATATTTAATACGTTTACTCTTCATACCGATATAAGAGAAAACAATCGTCAGATTCTTTTCATTGGGAACCTTCAAGTTATATACACCGTCGAGGTTAGTTATCGTACCACCCAACGAACGGTTCTGAGTATTCAAAATGTTAATGTTAACACCCATCAATGGCTCTGCCTTTCCGTCGAAGATTTCAGTAACCTTACCGGACAAGACCTTATCCTGTGCATAAACTCCGCTTGTTACTGCAACAAGCAAAAGTGCAATCAGTATGTATTTGAATAATTTCATAATCTCAATTTTCTGTTAAATCAAAAGACATCATCAATCAGATGGAAACAGCCGTCTTCGTATGCAAATGGGAAATAGCTGTAAGTAGAGACTACGTTACATTTTCTAAATCCTTCCAATTGGATACTCAAGCTCGTACCATTATCTTCATAATTAAGCGCAGGAGGTAAAACTCCTTCTTCTGTAGAAACACGCTCACTCCAATATTTTCCGGTTTTGAAAGAAGAACCGAAATAAGGATAAGACATGATTGTATTTTGCATGGAAGTAATGAAATAAGAATTCAAATAGTTTTTCAAGACTTCAGCATCAAAAGTACCGGTCAGGTTACCCTCAGCATCAAAAGAAGCATTAGTAGCTCCCGGAATACGTCCTTCCTGCAATGCCTTTTGAATAGCATCATTAGTAGGTATAAAGGCAACAAAACGGCCTTTACCGAATGTACTCATCAGATTTTCTCCGATTATCAGATTTGCCTTCTTCAACAATTGCACAAAATTATAGTATACATAACGTTTATCTGCACAGATTGCCATTGAACGAGCCAAATCTCCGCTTTCAAGTTCAAACAAAGATTCTGCATCTGTTTTATAAACGGTACCATTATCTTCATCGGCCAGTTTGGTGAATGTTGCAAATGTTTCTTTCACATTCTCCGGGTTCAACTGACGGTTAAACATTGCATTGCATGTAATCTTTCCGTCTTTTACAAACCAGAAATTCCAGCTAGCCATAAGAGGAAGTACAGCCGTTCCATTTGTTGGCAACTCACTGCTTACTTCGCTTGCAATACTAGCTGAGTGCATATAAACAATATTCTGTTTAGCAGAAGCGCTGATATCAACACGTCCGTCTTCCGTATCTTCCTGCAATCCCTGGCTGGCATACACAGTATAAATACCTGAGTTTTCAAACTGGGTAGAGTTCGGAACAATCAGAGTATATTTTGCATCCGGAGATATGTAAGAGTTAGCAACTCCTGCACCATTTACAGCATAAAGGAACGAACGTGCATCCTTATATTGAAATACAGGTCCTAATACTGAAGAGAATGATGATGGAGTATCCATATGACTCAATCCGTACATAAGACCGTTTACACACATATGACTTTCTTCAATCTGATCGGTAGTCACATTATAGTCTACATCTTCAGCCGGTTTTTCCAACATTTCAGGGAAAACCATGGTTCCATTCCAAATATACTCACGAACCAATGTATTCATTGCCAACTTATCAACCTCATCAAGTGATGTATATCCACCCACTTTCCAGAAGCGGTTAAAAAAGTCATCAATAGCTGCATTTGACGGAGCAAACACGGTATATGCCACTCTAGTCAGGTAGTTGAAGTTAATCATATCATCTACCGCCCATTCGCAAGCGATATTAGGCAGACCATTAGCTTCGTGCTTGTACTGATACAATGTATCCACACCATATGCATCTGCATACAATTCGGTCAATTCATCATTAGGTTCATAATAACCGGAAGCATCATACAGACTTAAGAAAGTAGAATAATTTCCTGATGCTTTCAATTCCTTATAAATCGTTTCCAAAGGTTCTACAACCTGTCTCACTGTATGGATATAACCGTTGTTGGCTATAATACCATATTCCTTAACCGAAGCATTGGATACATTGAATCCGTCGTCACCCGTCCAGGTTGAATTCGGATAGAAATATTCATAATTTCTCTTGGCATCAAGACCCAAAGTCTGGAAATAGCGATAAGAGAAAACTGGAAGGAAGCGTTCTCTGTGATAAACCATCACTTCCGAACCCGTAGCCGGATTCATTTCCATTGTAGGAGCATCAGCACTTTTCGTACGATGCTTGTAATAAAGTCCAGCATCTTCGTTCTGTTCTTCATCGGTTTCAGCACTACCGTTAGGACGGAAATTTACAAGATCTTCTTTGTTGTATGAATAATACAGCAAATGATAACCGATAACCTTTTTCACTTCATCAACAGGCATGTCCTTGATAGAAGCATAACCTTTTTTGCTCAGATAAGCCTGAAAGGCCTCATCATCCGGAGCCATGATAGTCAAAATACTCTTTCCTTCGAGCATTGCCTTATAACCGGCACGTTCTACGCCCTCAAGAAAAATAGAATAATTGCCATGTTCTCCAGAACTTAATACTTCCCATGCGCTGCCTGGCACCCAATCGGGCACTTCGTAATGCTCGCTCATCTTATCCTCACAGCTTACTGCAAGAAAAGGAACGAACAGCAGCCAAAGCATTTTTCGCAAGAATGTAGCTTTTTTCATATTGTTCATTTAGATTTAAAATTATTTGTTGTTTGATTCTTTCCAAGCCTTTTCATATTCTTCAGGATACTCTAAAGAAAGTGCATAGTTTTCAATGTTTGTATAACCGTTAGCAGCCTCTTTTACAGCATCTTTCGGATCGTTTTTATCAAGTCCCCACTTATCTTCAAACTCATCAGGCATTCCGTCACCATCGGTATCCAATGGCAATGTACCAGTCTTAAAGGTACCACATCCTCCTATCGGGAATTGTTTGGTATCTGCCGGTTTTCCAATAATAGTTCCCTTAGTTCCAAGCGAAGTAACCTCATCTATAAGAAAAGCGTCAACCTGGTCACGCGCAGGTAAACTGGCACCAACATGTGATACAATATAATTATATGCCTCAGTTGCATTTGTCTGACTATATATATGAGGATGCAATGCAGAAGGGGTATCCAAAATAGTAGGTTCACCACTCCATTCTTCACGCTGCAGTAAATGTCCGTCCAATATTCCATTCTTATTATTGTCATACATATTACCATTTAAATAAGTACGGAACAGTTCATTTCCTTCAATAAATGGTTTGGTAGGATTTACTACTCCCAGTTCATATGCCAATGAGCCATCAGGTTGCTGAGTATTCAGCCAGTTGTATCCCGGACCAACAATGAAATAATTATCTTCAATTGTTGTTTCTGATTCACCGGACGAATCACCCGACATGTTATAAGCAGCACCGTTACCCCAGTTATAAACTACGTTATTAACAAACTGATTCAATCCTTTTACTTTCGGATTACGAGTCTTACTGTCGATATACAAGCATCTGAACACTGTTACTCCTTCATTTTTTGAAGTTTGCAACAATCCTCCACAAGAGTGGTTTTGCAATCCCTGTCCAACAATACTATTCTGAATTGTTATATTACGAGGAGGAGTTCCTTTACCATCACCACTGATAGAAAAACATTCATCACGTCCCCATGTAATGGAGCAGTGATCAAAAATCATATTTTCACCATTAGCAACACCCAAAGCATCCTTTGAACCCTCACTGAAATTCTTCGGGCCCATACGAAAACGCATATAACGTACAATCGTATTATCGGCTCCACTGGCTGAAACTGCACCACCATAAAGTACAATTCCATCTCCAGGAGCTGTTTGTCCCAATATCGTCAAATTCTCAGCTAAAGAAATAACACTACCAGAACATTCTACTATTCCATCAACATTAATTACGACGAAACGATTCGGTTTGCTTACAGCATCACGGAAAGAACCTTCGCCGCTATCATTCAAGTTTGTTACACGATATACTTCACGAGTTTTAGTGGTACGTGCTCCTGTAGCATTACGTCCATATCCTTCTCCTCCAGGGAATGAAAGAGGAGCATTTTCAAAAAACGGGAATGTAGGACCTGTTTCTTCCGAACCTGTTCCTGCATCTTCGTCATCATCTCGATCCATTGTATATGGAGGATTTATTGAAGGGTCAACCTCATCCCAGTCAATTGGTTCTTTTTCGGCACAAGCAAAAAAAGAAAAGAGAAAAGGAACAGAAGCAGCCCATATTGTCATTCTCGACAAAAAAGTGTTTTTCTTTTTGAAGTCTGTCTTGTTCTTCATATATATTAATATTTAATTTAAATCAATTAATCACAAGTGATATTACTTTTTTCAACGTACAAAATTCTATTTTTTTAAATAAAACAAACTTGTAAATTTGATTGTAAAGATGTGAAAAATGATTTTTTCGCATAGAAAGAATGCAAAAGTACAGTTATTTTTTAATGTACAATATACACTTAATCAAATAAATATGGAAAAACATTTTGCTTCACACAGATCAAGGTAATTGACAAATTGGCAACAAAAAAGAAGTATACACACTCAATAATTTACAATATTATTCACTTTTCCATTCAATAATTAACAAAATTAGGTTTACAAAGGTTCATATTATCAAAAAAAGAGCATTGATAATTATGCTAATTATACCAATTTTAAAAAGGAACTATTTAGAAATAGCAACATATGCATAGACTAAAAAAAACAGAAAACATACTATTTAAAATAGACAATAATATATGCCACGCACCTCAAAAGAAGCACGTGGACATACATAAACCAATACGAACATTACTATTATTATAAAAGGACAAACAATTATCAGTTTCCGTCAGAAAGATACATTCCTCTAAAATATCCTTTCAAATCCGGTCCAAAATAAAATCCCGGCTGAGTCGGCTGGTTATACCCTACATTTTGCGTTGCTATACTTATTCTATATACAGGATCATTCAAGAATGAATGAAATCTGTAAGAGGTCGGTATTGGAGATACATAAAGCCGTAAAGCATTGTTGTCTTTTGTACGCAGCAACACCTCTTCACGCCAATCACCCAATATGTCAGCTTGTAGACAAGGATTCCGTTTGGTCCAGTTATTTGACTGACACCCTTCAAAGGTTATCAACGGTACACATTCTCTTTTTTGCCAGTCATATTTACTAACCGTTACTCCATCGAGTAACTCACGCAACAAATCACCATCCCACCATACCGCCATGTTACACGATAATCTGCGTGGACGTTTACACAAAACTTTCCCTTTAACACTCCGAATACCTCCTGATGCCAATGACCACATCTCGACACCGGAACTGGTAGGGTCAATGTCGGCAGCCATACAACGTCCCACATCCATGGAACTTTTTACCTGCCATAATACTTTGCCTGTAGCTGCATCCCGAAAACTAGACCCATCACGTTTATTTTCATGACAGTCCCATACCTGCAGTTTTTTTTCTGATGGATCGAAACAAGTCAGATGCATGGCATCTCCATGTCCCATTCCGGTAGAATATAAACCTTTACCATTATGATCTATTGTACATGAGCCATAAACTATTTCGTCACAACCGTCTCCATCCACATCACCCACACGCAAATTATGATTTCCCTGGCCGGCATATTCCGGATATCGGTTACTGTCAAAGACCCAACGTTTTTTAAGTTTCTTTCCATCCCAGTCAAAAGCAGCCAGAACCGTACGAGTGTAATATCCACGACACATGACAATACTGGGTTTGCATCCATCCAGATAAGCTACCGCAGCAAGGAAACGATCACTTCGATTTGCCCTTGAGTCACCCCAATCAGAAGGATTACCTCGAGAAGGAACATAAGGAACAGAACAAAGTTCTTCACCTGTAAGCCCCGAAAAAACGGTTAAAAACTCCCTGCCGGTAAGAATTCGTCCCAAGCTTCGCGGATCTTCAGGTCCTCCCTTTCCACGATAATCAGCTTTTGCATCTCCAATAATTTTTCCTTTCCCGTCGACAGTCCCATCTGAAGTCCGGACAGCCAGTTCCGCTCTTCCGTCTCCATCGAAATCATATACCAGAAAAGGAACGTAATGTGCACCGGAGCGGATATTGTGTCCAAGATCTATCTGCCACAATCGTTGTCCATTTAAACGATAAGCCTCAAACAAAGTATTTCCTGTATATCCGTCATGGCTGTTGTCATGTGCATTGGTAGGTTCCCATTTTAATATAATCTCATATTCTCCGTCCCCATCCACATCACCAATTGAAGCATCATTCGGAGTGTATTCAAATCTGCGTCCATCAGGCGAAATACCTCCGGCAGGTTTCTGAAGAGGAATTTCCAGATAGCCACAAGGAGCATTGGCCGGAAGTTCATAAATGCCACTCACCGCATGTACACCTTCTGGCAAAACCGGATGCACTTCATACAACGCCTTTTCATCCGATGAATTACGGTCTACAAAAAACGTACAGTCTTTTATTGGCTCTTTATTTACTTTTTTTCCGTTACGCAATACATCAAAAGCAATCTCTTCCGAATCTGAAGCCAAATATCTCCATGATACGACTACTTCACTTTCCGAATTACGCACGGCAACCACACCACGTCCCAATCGTTCCATCTGAAGACGTGAAAAATCATAATTCGGTTGCGCAAACAGAGAGCAACAACACAAGCAAAATCCTATAAGAATATAATGTAAACGCATTTGTATTATACAACTTTTATCGTACAACTTCATCCAATCGTGACACGAAATTAGTTCTTTTATGACAGCGAAAAGAAACATCCGTACAATTATTGCAGCGTTTTATGTAAAATCAGTCATTTTCATTAATTTCAAAATCAAGAAACGCAGTCAGCACTTTTTTCTCTCATTCCTATACCTTATTATATATAGTATACTTTATTCCATAAAAAATATTTCCATTGAAAAAATCATTATACGCAGAACAAAAATCATTATCAGAAATTGCATTTGTTCAGAATTTCATTTATTTGCAAATTATTGTTACAACCTAAGATTTATTTAAATTCAAGCTATGAGATCTGTATTCATTACACTAATGACCTTTATTTCGCTTACCATTTATGGAAAAGATGTATTTCCTGACGGAACACTTATTCCTGAATGGTTTAAGAAAGTAGAACCTGTGCAATTAGAAAAATTAGGGAAAAAGTATGTTATCACAGATTATGGAGTGATAAACGACAGCACAGTATTGCAAACCGAAAAAATTCAGGCCGTTATCGACAAAGCCTCTGCAGAAGGTGGAGTTATCGTCGTTCCTAAAGGAACATATCTGAGTGGTTCATTGTTCTTCAAGCCGAAAACCCACCTGTATCTGGAAGAAGGAGCCGTATTAAAGGGAAGCGATGATATCAGCAACTTTCCTATTGTCCAGACACGTATTGAAGGACAAACCCTGAAATACTTTGCAGCTTTAATCAATGCTGATAAAGTAGATGGCTTTACCATCTCCGGCAAAGGAACAATCAACGGTAACGGACTTCGTTTCTGGAAGTCTTTCTGGTTGCGCCGTAAAGTTATTCCCAAATGTACAAACATGGATGAGCTTCGCCCGCGCCTGGTATATATTTCAAACTGCAATGACATACATATTACTGGTGTTCATCTTATTAACTCTCCGTTTTGGACAACCCATCTCTATCGTTGCAACAGAGTTCGCCTGACGAATCTGCACATCTTTGCCCCTTCTGCTCCGGTGAAAGCTCCCAGCAGTGACGCCATAGATTTGGACGTTTGCAGCAATGTCCTTGTAAAAGGCTGTTATATGTCAGTCAATGACGATGCCATTGCACTCAAAGGCGGAAAAGGCCCATGGGCAGACAAAGACCCCAATAACGGTGAAAACCGTAATATCATCATAGAAGACTGCAACTACGGATTCTGCCACAGTGCACTTACCTGCGGAAGTGAATCGATTCATAATTATAATATTATTTTACGTCGTTGCACCATTCAGGAAGCATCACGTCTGCTTTGGCTCAAAATGCGTCCAGATACTCCGCAACACTTTGAATATATTACAGTTGAAGATATTAAAGGAGAAGCAAAAAGTTTTCTGGTTGTAAAACCATGGACACAGTTTTTCGACTTGAAAGGAAGAACGGACATGCCTGTTTCCCATTCAAATAATGTGACAATGCGCAACATTGAATTCAAATGCAATACTTTCTTTGACGTAAAACAGTCAGACCAGTACAAATTAGAAAATTTCACATTTGAAAACCTGAACATTACAGCCAAAAACACCCAATGCGATAAAAACATTATTTCTGAATTCAACTGGAAAAATGTAAATGTAAAGGCTGCAACAGAAGATATTTCCGCAAAATAAACCAACATTAACAACAAACAAAAGAGAAGAGTATAACAACAAATATTCTTCTCTTTTTTATATAAATACAATAACCATGACAAAATTAAAACCATATGGCAAATGCATCATGGCGATGCTTTTCTTTACACTGTGTGTAAACGCACAGAACAAGGTGGCAGCTCCGATGAAAGACGTCAACAAGGTCATAGACAATACGCTTGACAGTCTGAACAAAGTTCGTACAGCCCGTCCTGTAGCCGGATCGAGCAGAAAAGGAAAAAATCCGGTATTGTTTCTTGTAGGCAACTCAACCATGCGTACCGGTACTCTCGGAAACGGCAACAACGGACAATGGGGATGGGGATACTATGCCCATGAATATTTTGACGAAAATAAAATTACAGTTGAAAATCAAGCTCTTGGAGGTACCAGCAGCCGTACTTTCTACAACCGTTTATGGCCTGATGTACTGAAAGGTATCAAACCCGGAGACTGGGTACTCATCGAACTCGGACACAATGACAACGGACCATATGACAGCGGTCGCGCCCGTGCCTCTATTCCAGGAATCGGAAAAGACAGTCTTAACGTTACCATTAAGGAAACCGGCGTAAAAGAAACAGTCTATACCTACGGTGAATACATGCGACGTTTTATTCACGACGTGAAAGCTAAAGGGGCACATGCCTTGCTTTGCTCACTGACCCCACGCAATGCATGGGACGACAAAGACAGTACCATCATTACACGCGTAAACAAGACATTCGGTTTATGGGCCAAACAAGTAGCTGAAGAAGAGAACGTTCCATTTATTGACCTGAATGAGATATCTGCACGTAAATTTGAAAAGTTCGGCAAGGAAAAAGTCAAATACATGTTCTATCTGGACCGTATTCATACAAGCCGCTTCGGGGCCCGAGTCAATGCAGAATCCGCAATAGAAGGTATCAGAAATTATAAGGGACTGGAACTAGCCTCTTATCTCAAACCGATTGAAAAGGATACGATAACCGGATCAAGCAGGAAAGACGGAAATCCTGTACTTTTTACCATAGGCGACAGTACCGTAAGAAACAATGACAGTGATACAGATGGCATGTGGGGATGGGGAAGCGTTATCGGACAATACTTTGACGACAGGAAAATAACCGTTGAAAACTGTGCAATGGCCGGACGCAGCGCACGTACTTATCTGAATGAAGGACGATGGGACAAAGTATATAACGCTCTGAAACCCGGTGATTTTGTCCTGATTCAGTTCGGACATAATGACGGAGGAGACATCAACAAAGGAAAAGCCAGAGGCGAACTGCGAGGCAACGGAAACGAAAGCAAGGTTTTCCAAATGGAGGCAACCAAACAATATGAAGTAGTATATACATACGGATGGTACTTGCGCAAATTTATCGGGGATGCCAAAGAAAAGGGAGCTATCCCTATCATACTCAGTCACACTCCACGCAACAAATGGAAAAACGGGAAAATAGAACGTAATACTGACAGCTATGGTTTATGGGCCAAACAGGCAGCAGCCATGGGAGGTGCATATTTTATAGATCTGAACAAAATCTCGGCTGATAAACTGGAAAAGGAAGGACAGAACCAGTCAGGAAGCTACTTTAACCATGACCATACGCACTCGTCACTGAAAGGTGCCAACATGAATGCACAAAGTATTATAGAAGGCATTAAAAACGAAAATATTCCATTAAAAGAGTTTCTGAAAAAATAGAATAAAAGGATGGCGGCATAAAAGAAAAGCTGCCATCCTTTTAAAAAAAGTTTCTTTTTTGTAAATTTGCGCCTACAAGCATGATCCAATTTATTGAATGAAACTTTTCAGGCTCTATACAACAATCATTCTGATGAGTCTACACGTTCTTACGTGGGCCTCTATCGAATTACGTTCTGTTCACATTACAACAAACGACGGCATAGCAAACAACTCCATACGCTATATTTTTCAAGACAGTAAAGGTTTTATCTGGTTCGGTACCCTAAACGGACTCAGCCGATATGACGGAAACTCATTTGTCAATTTCCGTCCGGACAGTTCTGACAGCATATCACTTGCTGACCACAGAATAAGACAAATAGATGAAGATAACAACGGTTTTTTGTGGATCAATACATTCCCCGACCTGTTTAGCTGTTACGACTTAAAAAAAGACTGTTTTGTAGATTTTACCGGATGCGGAGAATACAATCAGCATTACAGTAACAAGCTAAAAGCTTCAAACAACGATATCTGGCTTTATCAAAGAGGAAACGGTTGCCGAAAAATAACATATAAAGACGGAAAATTCAGTTCTGTAGTATACAAAGAAGAAACAGGAAATCTCCCTACCAATCATATCAAATACATATATGAAGATTTCTGTAAACGCATATGGATAGGAACAGATAAGGGTGTGTATCTCGTAAGAGGAAACAAAACCCAACAGATAGTAAAAGACAACCATGCTTTTGCGATTATGTCGTATAATCAAAAAGTATTTTTCATTTCACAACAAGGAAGTATCTCTGTATTGGAAAAGGGTAAAAGCTGTAAAGATATTGCAGCTTTTCCAAAAGGTATTAAAATCTCTGATGCCGTAAGAGTAAAAGACAACTGGTTAATAGCCACTTCCAAAGGAGTTTATCTATTCAATCTGAACACCTATCAGATATCTTACGACACCCAACTGAATATTTCAAGTGACGGAAGAATAACCCAAGACAACCGCCATAATTACTGGATATATAATCATACCGGAAAAGTATGGTATGTAAATGCCACAACCGGAGCCATAAAAAACTTCCAGCTTATGCCCAACAACAAAGTTGGATATATCGATAGGGAACGATATACCATCATACATGATTCGCGCGACATTATCTGGATATCCACATACGGCAACGGCCTGTTTGCCTATAATGTAAAAACGGATGAGCTTCAGCATTTTACCGCTAATATAAACGGTTTCAGCCATATCGATTCAGATTTTCTGCAACATATCATGATGGACCGCTCCAAAGGTTTGTGGGTCAGTTCAGAATATGCCGGAGTATCAAGACTTACAATGCTGAATGAAGATGTACGGCGTGTTTATCCGGAAGATAAAAGCCTGTCAGACCGCTCCAACACCATCCGCATGATTACTTATCTGAAGAACAATGATGAAATATGGGTAAGTACCCGGAACGGAGGCCTGTATACCTATAACAGCAATCTGAGTAACAAAGAGAAAGAACATTTCTATAAATCAAACATTTATGCCATTGCAGAAGATTCTGAAGGCAAACTGTGGCTGGGAACACGAGGAGACGGGCTCTGTATAGACGGAAAATGGTATAAACGAAACTCCACTTCATCTTCCGTCAGTTATAACCATATCTTCTGCATTCATCAAGACAGGAAGAAACGCATGTGGGTCGGAACTTTTGGAGGCGGACTGGATTTGGTTACCAAAGAAAACGGAAAATACAAATTTACCAACTTCCTAAACGATCCATATACCCAAAAACAGATACGTGTCATAGCTGAAGACAAGAACGGATACATATGGGCAGGTACGAGTGACGGTGTATACGTATTCCAGCCGGATTCAATCATTGCCAATCCTGACAATTATATTGAATACAATAAACAAAACGGAAAACTGAGAAACAACGAAATAAAATGTTTCTGCTATGACAAAGAGGGAAGAATGTGGATTGGCACTTCGGGAGGCGGATTCAGTGTCTGCAAACCCGAAGGTGACTATAGCAATCTGAAATTCAAGCATTATGATTCGCGTAATGGGCTGGTAAACAGCATGGTTCAATCTATCATAGAAGACCGTAACGGCAATTTGTGGATAGCTACGGAATATGGTATTTCATGTTTCCATCCAGACAGCCAGACCTTTCAGAACTTTTTCTTCTCTGCCTATGAACTGGGTAATGTATACTGTGAGAACAGCGGACTGCTGTGTAAAGACGGCAAAATACTGTTCGGCTCCAACTATGGCATGGTAGTATTAAATCCGGAAAGTATCATATCTCCTAAGAATCATAGCACTTCTACCCCTCCCCAAACAGTTCTGACCAATTTGAGAATCAATGGAGCAGAAGTCCGTCCTGGAACTCACGATTCTCCACTTACACGTTCCATTGCCTATACGGATAACATAGAACTGAAACACTATCAGAATTCATTCATTATTGATTTCTCCATCTTTGACTATTCGAAAGAAAGCAGAGAGAAATATACCTATAAACTGGAACCTTATGACGCAGACTGGAGTATACCTTCGCCACTCAACTTTGCTTCATACAAGAACCTGCTTCCGGGAACATACACACTGCGCATAAGAGCATGCAACAACAATGGAGTGTGGAGCGACAAGGAAACAACACTCAAAATCACCATCAATCCCCCTTATTGGGAAACTACATGGGCCTACATCATTTATACACTGGTAATTGCAACCATTGTATATTTCCTGTTCCGCCTGATTCATAAACTTAACAATTACAGAAACAGAATTGAAATAGAAAAGCAACTGACCGAATATAAGCTGGTTTTCTTTACAAACATATCACACGAGTTCCGCACTCCGCTGACATTGATACAAGGAGCACTTGAAAAGATTGAAAGCAGTAAAAAACTGCCTAAAGAAATCACCTATTCACTGAAAATCATGGATAAGAGTACCCAGCGAATGCTACGCCTTATCAACCAGTTGCTTGAATTCCGTAAAATGCAGAACAATAAACTGGCACTCTCTCTTGAAGAAACGGATGTCATCGCATTTCTGTATGAAATATTCCTGTGCTTCAAAGACGTTTCAGAATCAAAGAAAATGAATTTCCAGTTTCATACTTCTGCAGACAGCTATAAAATGTTCATTGACAAAGGATACGTCGACAAAATAACCTACAATCTGCTGTCCAATGCATTCAAATATACTCCAAGCAACGGTAAGATTATTTTTTTTGTAAATGTCAGTCAGGAAAATAACAAACTGATAATCAGCGTATCGGACACAGGAGTCGGCATTCCTAAGGAAAAAAGAGACCAATTGTTCAAACGCTTTATGCAAAGCAATTTTTCCGGCAGCAGCATGGGAGTAGGTCTCCATTTAAGTTATGAACTGGTAAATGTTCATAAAGGAACAATTACATACAATGAAAACGAAGGCGGAGGTTCCGTATTTACGGTAACCCTTCCGCTTGACCCAAGCGTATATGAAGAAAAAGACTTCCTGATTCCCAATAAATTACTAAGTGAAGAACAGGAAGCCCAACATTTAAAGGATGTGCTCGTTGAAGATGAAATAAACGAAAACATACAAGAAACTGCACACCCGCTGAATGAAAAGAAAATCCTGATTATTGAGGATGACAATGATGTTCGTGAGTTCCTGAAAGAAGAAATCGGACAGCATTTCGAAGTCGTTGCGGAGTCGGATGGTATATCCGGACTGGAGCGCGCACGCAATTACGACGCCGATTTGATAATATGTGACGTATTAATGCCCGGTATGAACGGTTTCGAAGTTACCCGCAAACTGAAAGAAGATTTCACGACAAGCCACATCCCCATCATTTTGCTGACCGCACTGGATTCACCCGACAAACAGCTGGAAGGTGTAGAAACAGGAGCTGATGCATACATAACCAAACCCTTCAGCCCGAAATATCTTCTTACACGCATCTACAAATTGATAGAACAGCGCGAAAAATTACGCGAGAAATTCTCAAATGACCCGACCAATGTAAAACCTGCACTCTGCACGTCGAATAAAGATCAGGAATTTGCCGAAGAACTACAGACTAAGGTTGAAGCGCACATACACAATCCGAACTTCACAGTTGAAGACCTTATTTCAATGATGAATATGGGCCGTACAATCTTTTACCGAAAAGTACGAGGTGTAACTGGATATTCTCCAAATAAATACATTCATATCATCCGCCTGAAAAAGGCAGCCGAACTGCTGCGTGAAAACAAACACACCGTATCAGAAATCTGCTATATGGTAGGAATGAACGACCCTTTCTATTTCAGCAAATGCTTCAAGCAGCAGTTTGGTGTAGCACCTTCTGTATATCAGAAGAATACAGATTCGCAAGACACATCACCTGCCCCATCTGAAGAAAAGGAATCCTGATTGCAGAAAAAGCACGCATCCTTTTTTGAAAAGCACGTGTCCTTTTATCAGAAAGCACGTGTGCTTTTCGACAAAAGGACACGTGCTTTTTATTTTCGAAAAACATATCTTATCCAGCTTTCATTCATACCCGTTTTCCACAAAACTGAGCCTTGGCTGCCAGCATACTGGGAACCAAGGCTCAGCACATTGGCGACCAAGGCCCAGCAAGCTGGCTACCAAGGGTCAGCAAACCTCCTCTGGGGGGGGGGAGAGTAACACATTAAAAATACATTATAAGAAAAATATATTTAATTTTACATTATCGGAATTAAATTCAAACAGTCATCAGCAATATCCAAGGTATTACACACAAAAAAAGAGGCCTCGCAATATCCCAATGCGAGCACCTCTTCTACTAAAACAATCAATCTATTTACCTAACTTTTAACCTACAGCTTTTTCTTCTTTCATCATCCGACGATATTCTACAGGAGTATAACCTGTGTGCTTCTTAAAAGCATTATAAAAATTTTCAGTAGTATTATAATTCAATATATAGAGAAGTTCTTTTACTGACAAATTCGTTGTAACCAAAAGTTGTTTAACTTTTTCTATTTTAAGTTCCAGAAAATATCTTGCCGGAGCAACACCCGTATAATCTTTAAATAACTTTCTGAACCAGGAATAACTCAAATTCAAGGAAGAGGCCAATTCTCTAAAGTCCAATTCGGTAGATACATTTTCTTTCATGATAATCTTTGCCTGCTCCATTTTCTGGTCATTGGTACATGAGCTGTCCATCTTCTCTTTCAGCTGAGACATCACAAGGCCTAACATATGCATTGCAATTCCTGACAGATAAGACTGATAACCTGCATTTTTAAGATGAGCTACATCCAATGCACGCATAAACAAACTTACCAGTTCTTCATTAAATCCTATTTCAAAAGCTCCGTTTTTGCCTTCAAGAAAAGAATGAGCCACCATGTTACGAATCACATCACCGTCAAAGCTGATATAATATTCAGTCCATCCGGTACTGATATTAGGTGTATATGAATGCCACTGCCCGGGAGAAAGCCAAAACAAACATCCTCCTTTTACCTTAACAGATTCATTCCGGCGAAAATAAAAATCACCGGTGCCATCAGTAATATATACCAATTGATATTCGTTCAAGATCCGGCCGTTTTTCACAGTAAAATAATATCCATCCGGATGTTCTTTCGACGGATAAGTCATATCCGGTTCTATTTTCTGCTGACCAACCGCATTTACCCATACACCAAACGAACGGTCTATATCGCCTGCCATCAAATATTCGGTTTTTGATTTTGCACAGCGATTCGCCATCCAGCCAGTCATGCAATTTTGCTTCGACAGTCCAAAACCGTGTCTGGTTTCGGGAAGCATGTCTGTTAAATGAATTTCGTGTCTCATGGTCGTCAAACTTATTGGCAGCAAAGCTATAGGTTTATCAGAAGAGACACCATGGAAAATCGTACAAATACATGGAATTTTGTACACAAACGCAAATACAAGCAAAATCACCATGAATAAAAGCAAAAAGCGTAATCTATTTCACTGGTAATTAGATTAACTTCGTGGCGGAAACACTTAACACATACATTTATTATTATGAATACATACATAAAGTTCTTTGTACTTCTGTTATTATGTCTTTTTACAAACAACGGCTATGCCAAAATAACGCTTCCGTCTATCATATCAAAGAATATGGTACTGCAGCAGCATACAAAAGCAAACATATGGGGTAAAGCCAATCCTGGAGAAAAAATCAGTATTGTCACATCATGGAACAAAAAGGCCCAAGTGTGTACTGCCGATGAAAACGGAAAATGGAAAACGCAGATAAAAACACCCAAAGCATGCAAAGACCAGTGGATGGAAATCTGCGGAGAAAACAACATACGCATAGAGAATATATTAATAGGTGAAGTTTGGCTGTGCACCGGACAATCAAACATGGAATTTCCGGTAGCACGCAATCCGAAAGTAAAATGGAAAACCGGTATCATCAACGAAGCTGAAGAGATGAAAGATGCAACCTTTAATGATATACGCCTTTTCCATGTAGAGCATCAACTGGCACCGGACGGTGAAAAAGATGACTGTAAAGGAGAATGGATGGTATGCAATCCGGAAAACCTGAAAGACTTTTCTGCCATAGGATTCATTTTCGGACGCAGTTTGTATAAAAATTTAAATACTCCCATCGGACTCATACAAAGCACTTGGGGAGGAACTCATGCAGAATCATGGACCGATATGGATGTAATGAAGGGCAATCCGCTCTACGATGAGGTCTTTGACGAGTTTGGTCCGAAAGACAAGAAACGCAAGAAGAAGGCCGAAAAAGTTCCGGCAACCTTATGGAACGGAATGATTGCCCCCATATTGGGATATACCGTAAAAGGTAATATCTGGTATCAGGGAGAATCAAACTCTGTAAGATACGAAAAATACGAACAAGTATTCACTAATTTAATAAACAGCTGGCGCAAGGAATGGGGACAGCCGGATATGCCTTTCTACTTCATGCAGATTGCTCCTCATTACAAACAGCCCGCCGGTATCCGTGAAGCACAGCTGAACGTATGGCGTAACAGCAAGCTCAAAAACATCGGTATGGCCGTAGTTACTGATGCTTGTGACTCGACCGACATTCATCCGAGAATGAAACAACAGGCCGGAGAAAGACTGGCTGCGTGGGCTCTGGCCAAACAATACGATAAAGATGTAGCCTTTTCAGGACCGGCATACAAAAGCATGAAGGTTAAAGATAACCAGCTGATATTAAGTTTTGATTATGCTGACGGAGGATTGACCACTCCCGACGGACAACCTGTGAAAGGATTTTACATTGCCGGAAATGACGAGAAATTCTATCCGGCAAATGCAACCATTCAGGGAAAGAAAGTCATTCTTACTGCTCCGGAAGTAAAACATCCGGTAGCTGCACGTTATGGTTTCGGCACATTCTTCAGAGTAAATCTGTACAACAATGCGGGTATGCCTGCCGTACCTTTCAGAACTGATTCATTTAAAATTAAATAACTAAACTACAATCTATAAACCTAGTATGAGAATAAAATATGTAAACCTGCCTGTTTTCTGCCTGCTCATGACTTGCATGCCGGTAACTCTGGTTGCCCAGCAGACAGAATGGCCCGCCGTAAACAAGGAAATGAAACCGGGTACACGCTGGTGGTGGATGGGAAGCGCTGTTGATTCGACCAATCTGACACTTAATATCAGAAAATATGCCCAGGCCGGAATAGGTACTCTGGAAATCACTCCCATATACGGTGTAAAAAACAACGAAAAGAACGATATCAAGTTCCTGTCCGAGCAGTGGATGAACATGTACAAACACACATGTGAACAGGCCGGAAAGAACAATATACAAATAGATATGAACACCGGAACCGGATGGCCCTTCGGCGGACCAACCATTACGGTAGATCAGGCAGCTTGCAAGCTGTTTGTTTCTGAATATCAGATAAAAGGAGGAAAACTCGTAGAGCAGACTGTAGAAGTATCCGAAGCCAAACAAAAACCATATGCCAAGCTGGAACGGCTGATGGCTTTCTCGGACAAAGGCAAGGTACTCGACATAACTTCTCAGGTAAAAGACGGTAAACTTTCATGGAAAGCTCCCAAAGGGAACTGGCGTCTCATAGCAGCCTTCTGCGGAAAAACACTGCAAAAGGTAAAACGTGCGGCTCCGGGTGGTGAAGGATACGTAATCGACCATTTTTCAAAAGATGCCGTAAGCCACTATCTGAAACGTTTTGACGACGCTTTCGAAAGTTCACAGGCACCAGCTCCGCATAACTTCTTCAACGACTCGTATGAAGTATACAAGGCAGACTGGACTGAAGGACTTTTCGACAAGTTTTATGCCATGCGCGGATACAAGCTCGAAGAGCATCTGCCTGAATTCCTTGCAAAAGAACGCACTGATACTACGGCACGCATCATTGCCGATTATCGCGAAACACTGGCCGAACTGCTTCTGGAGAACTTTACCCGCCAATGGACAGCATGGGCACACGGTCATAATTCACTGACACGCAATCAGGCACACGGTTCTCCCGGTAACCTGATTGATATCTATGCTACCGTAGACATTCCCGAATGTGAGGGATTCGGTCTGTCGGACTTCCATATACAGGGTCTACGCAAAGACACACTCACACGTCCGAACGATTCAGACCTGTCAATGCTGAAATATGCCTCATCGGCAGCACACATCGCAGGCAAGCCATACACTTCATCCGAAACGTTCACATGGCTTACCGAACATTTCCGTACCTCACTGTCACAGTGCAAGCCCGACATAGACCTGATGTTTGTATCGGGAGTGAACCATACTTATTTTCACGGTACCACCTATTCGCCGGCAGAAGCAGCATGGCCGGGATGGAAATTCTATGCTACCGTAGACATGAGCCCCACCAACAGTATATGGCGTGACGCTCCTGCCTTCTTCGATTACATCGAACGTTGCCAAAGTTTCCTGCAAAGCGGAAAGCCTGACAACGACTTTCTGGTATACCTGCCGGTTTATGACATGTGGCAGGAACAGGGAGGCCGGCTGCTGATGTTCGACATTCACGGAATGGCCAAGCGTGCACCCCGTTTTATCGATGCCGTACATCGCATAAACAATGCCGGATATGACATGGATTACATTTCAGACAATTTCATCCGTACCTCACACTGCGAGAACGGAAAAATCATAACTTCGGGCGGACAGGCATACAAGGCATTAGTCATTCCGGGAGCACGTCTTATGCCTGTAGATGTATTGAAAAAGCTGCTCAACCTGGCAAAAGAAGGTGCCACTATCGTATTCCTTGACTGCTATCCGGAAGATGTTCCGGGCTATGCGGAACTGAACGGAAGACGCAAGGCTCTTGAAGCAGTACTCCGTCAGATAAAGAATTTCAAGTCGGAAGGAAAGGGAAAAATCCTGTTGGGAACCGATTATGCCAAGACCCTGCAGCAGACCGACGCCCTTCCCGAACCGGCTAAGACCGACTTCGGATTAAGTTGCATAAGACGCTCGAATGCAGACGGATATCATTATTTCATTGCTGCACTGAGCGAGAAAAATACCGAAGGATGGATGCCGTTGTCTGTACAGGCACGTTCGGCCATGTTCTTCAACCCCATGAACGGAGAGTCGGGCAAAGCCAGACTAAGACAACATAACGGAAAAACAGAAGTATTCATGCAGCTGTCGTCCGGTGAATCCATCATTCTGAAAACATTTACCGAGGCTGACGTTAACGTAAAAGCATGGAAATACTACACCGAGCAGAAAGCCGACACGCTAGACCGCTGGCAATTCAAGTTCATAGCCGGTACTCCTGCCGTAAGCAACGTTCCTGACAGCGTTTCAACCGGTTCATGGACCGACCTGAACTTCGAAGGAGCCAAGACTACAATGGGTACAGCATGTTACACGACTACATTCTCTCTGGAAGGAACACCGGCCGAAGACTATATTCTCTCACTCGGCGATGTGCGTGAAAGTGCACGCGTGCGCATCAACGGTCAGGATGCCGGAACCTTATGGGCCGTACCTTACCGCTGTTCTATCGGCAAGTTCCTGCACGCAGGCAAGAACACCATTGAGATAGAAGTTACCAACCTTCCGGCCAACCGCATTGCAGAAATGGACCGCAAAGGTGTAAACTGGCGTATATTCAAGGATATCAATATCGCTGCACTGGGATACAAGAAAGGCAACTATGCCGGATGGGAACCCGTTCCTTCCGGTCTGCTGGGCCCAGTACAGATTATTTCAGTAACCAACAAAAAACAGATTGCAAAATGAAGAAGATAAGTGCCACACTCCTGCTTTGCCTTTCCTGCGCATGCAGTCTGTATGCACAGGACCCTCGTGAACGTCACTATTTTTACGAGATACTGAATCCAAGTCATGAAGAGAAACCGCTTGTACAGGGATTCGCACAAACACGGATTGAAGAAAAGCTTGACCGCGGACTTACAGCTGTTCCGGCACAGGACGGCAAGTCTGTATACCTCAGCTGGCGTCTGCTGGCAAACGACAAGACCACCACTTCTTTCCATGTATACAGAGAAAGCAATGGCAAGGTAAAAAGAATTACCCGCAAAGCGCTGACTGCTACGTGCGACTATACAGACAAGACACCTTCAGAACAATGCGTTTATTGGATAGAATCCGTCAACAAAGGAGAAAAGAAGGTTGCTTCGGAAAAAGTCAGCGTAAGACTTGCTGACTTGAAACCATATACATCCATCAAGCTCCATAATCAGGAAAAGGCCGGAAAAATAGCACTGGCCGACCTGAACGGTGACGGACGGTATGATTATATTATCCGTACACCGGAAACAAATGTAGATCCGGGAATGCCCGGCGATACCAGAGGTACGACTTACAAGATATCGGCCTATCTGCATGACGGGACTTATTTATGGACATATGATATGGGACCGGGCATTGAACCGGGCATATGGTATTCACCTTTCATTGTCTATGATTTCAATGGAGACGGGAAAGCCGAAGTGGCCATAAAAACCGCCGATGAAAGCTATGTGAAAAACGAAAAAGGACGCGTGTGCGGAGGCAACGAATTCCTGTCTGTACTGGACGGAATGACCGGAAAGGAAATAGCCCGGGCCGACTGGCCGGAAAGAAACAACCGCTACGGTAATCTTATACGCCAGAACCGCAACCAGATGGGCATGGCATTCCTTGACGGAAAGACCCCGTTTATTCTGGCCGCAAGAGGAACATACAAACTGATGGTTGTGGATGCCTGGATGCTTAAAGGAAACAAGCTGGAGCGTGTATGGCGATGGGACGGTGATGAAGAAAATCCCATCGTACGCAGCATGGGAGCACACAGCATGGTAACGGCCGACGTAGACGGTGACAACCGTGATGAAATCTTACTGGGCTCATGCATGCTCGATGACAACGGTACGTTATTATGGTCATCAGGACTGGGACACAGTGACAAAGCTTATCTGTGCAAGCTGCATCCCGAAATGGAAGGCATGCAGGTTTTCATGGTAAGCGAGCCCAAGAAAGAAGACGGACGCGGAGTTTCGGTAGTAGATGCTGCCACGGGAAAACTGATATGGAGCATCGGACACACCACCTATCATGTGGGTGACGGTATGGTAGCAGACTTTGATCCTTCTCATCCGGGACTTGAATGTTTTGCCAGTGAAGACCGGAAAGGCGGAAGCACGGACAAATATCTGCTAACGGCAAAAGGTGAAAAGATAACAACCGGAAACAACCGCGTGCCGGGATGCAGAAACTGGGTATGGTGGGATGCCGACCTGCTGCGCGAAACATTCAAAGGTGATGACAACCGATGGGGAGCCGGCTCTTCTTCGAACGGACGCAAACAACTCATCTGGAAATGGCAGGGAGACGTGCTCACTACAGGTATTGAAGGTGATATTCTGATGATTGCCGACATGGAAGGCGACTGGCGCGAAGAAGTAATCACTGCCCTGCCGGGAGAAATACGCATCTACCACACCAATATCCCGGCTACCGACCGCCGGACAACACTGATGCAAAATCCATTATACAGGAGCTATGTGGCACACCGCAGCATGGGATATCCGCAAGCCCCCGTACCTTCATACTATTTAGGTGAATAATAACATGAATTACTAACAAATATCTAATTAAGATGAAAAAACAGTTACATCTAGTTGCAGCCGTTCTTTTATGGCTATTCGGCACAGCTCATGCAGATGCCCAATACAAGTACAAGGAACTGTACCAGAACCTGCCTTTTGAGATGCCGGAAGTAAAAGCACCTGTCTTTCCTGACAAGAATGTAAATCTGAAAGATTTCGGTGCTGTAGGCGACGGCAGAACATTATGTACAGAAGCATTCGGCAAAGCCATCAACGCGCTTGCAGAACAAGGAGGAGGACACCTGATAGTGCCTACCGGAGTATGGTTTACAGGTCCTATCGTGCTGAAAAGCAACATCGACTTGCATCTCGAAAAGGGAGCGGTCATTCTGTTCTCACCCGACGTAGACTTATATCCTTTGGTAGAAACCGTATTTGAGGGACTTGACACACGCCGCTGCCAGTCTCCCATATCGGGCCGCAATCTTGAAAACGTAGCCATTACCGGTGAAGGAGCCATCGACGGAAACGGTGACTACTGGCGTCCGCTCAAGAAAGGAAAGGTTACCGAAAGCCAATGGAAGAAAGCCATTTCAAGAGGCGGCGTATTCAAGCGCCCCGATTACTGGTTCCCCTATCCGGAAACACTGAAAGGTGACACTATCAGCAATATGAACGTACCGCAAAATCTGAAAACAGAAGAGGAATGGCACAGTGTAAGACACTTCCTGCGTCCGGTTATGGTCAGCCTGATTGAATGCAAGAACGTATGGCTGCAGGGAGTAACCTTCCAGAATTCTCCTGCATGGAACCTGCACCCGCTCATGTGTGAGAATGTATTGATAGAAGATGTATTGGTAAGAAATCCGAGCTATTCGCAAAACGGTGACGGCCTTGACCTGGAATCATGCAAGAACGCACTGATTGTAAACTCTACCTTTGACGTAGGTGATGACGGTATCTGTCTGAAGAGCGGTAAGGACGAAGACGGACGCCGCAGAGCACGCGTATGTGAAAACGTAGTAGTGGACGGATGTACGGTATTCAAAGGCCACGGAGGCTTCGTAGTAGGAAGCGAAATGAGTGGCGGTGTAAGAAACATATCAGTAAGCAACTGCAAGTTCCTGGGTACGGATGTAGGTTTGCGCTTCAAAAGTAAAAGAGGACGCGGAGGAGTTGTTGAAAACATCTGGATAAACAATATTTCAATGATTGATATCCCGACAGAACCGGTAACCTTCAACCTTTACTATGGAGGGAAATCGGCAGTAGAAGTGCTCGAAAGCGGAGAAAAAGTACCTGCAAAGGTTGAACCCATGCCTGTAGACGAAACAACTCCATGTTTCCGAAACATTCATATCAGCAACGTAACCTGTACAAACGCTCGCCGTGCTCTGTTCTTCAACGGTATTCCTGAAATGCCTATCAAGAACATAACACTTGAAAACATCAACATTATCTCGGAAATAGGCGCTGAATTCATTTACAGTGAAGATATCAACCTGAAGAATGTAAACATCACGCCGAAAAAAGGCGAAAAAATGACAACCCGCTTCTGCAAGAACATAAAAGAAAACTAATAACTACATTATCAACCAATAAATTTAACATGAAGAAAATACATTTATTAGCCGCATTGCTGATTGCCGCATCAGGCTTACAAGCACAGACCAAGATGAGTGCCCGTGAAGCTGCAATCAAGATTGCCGACCGCATTCTGGCATCGACTACTTACGAGTTCAAGAATACAAAAACCGGAGAAACCTACAAATCATTGAAAAAGGTACCTTTCTCAATGGATGTAAAGGTGAACTGCAAATATAACAATTGGCATTATACAAACGGAGTAACCAACATAGCCCTGATGGAACTGGCCGACAAGACCGGTGACAAAAAATATGATGACTATGTGCTTCGAAACATGAACTTCGTATTCAACGAAGGTAATCTGGAATACTTCAAAAAGCAGTATGATACTGCCATGAAAGAAGGCGGATGGAATGCCGTAAGAAAATTGAGCTGGCACATGATTTTCAGAAACAAGCGTCTGGACGACAACGGTCCGATGGGAGCCAGCCTTATTGATTTGCAGATGAAACACCCTAACAAGGCATTCCTTGACTATATCAACGTTACGGATGAACACTTGCGCTATGCCGAACCCAGACTGGCCGACGGAACCATTGCCCGCATATGGCCGCACATCAATACCATTTGGGCTGATGATGCCTTCATGGCCATCTCTTTCCTTGCCAGAATGGGCGAATTTACCGGAGACAACCGCTACTTTGACGATGCAGCCAATCAGGTTCTGAACTATACCCGCTACTTGTGGTGTCCTGAAAAGCAAATATACTATCACTGCTATCACACAGACAATAAGGAACACGGTGTGGCACACTGGAGCAGAGCCAACGGATGGATTTTCATGGCACAGGCCGACTTGCTGAGCAGAATGCCGAAAGATCATCCTTTGCGCGAAGCCGTTATCGAAAACTTCCGCCAGCAGGCAAGCGGAGTAGCCCGCTATCAGGGAAAGAACGGATTGTGGCACCAGTTGCTCGACAAGGAAGATTCATACGAAGAGATTACCGGAACTGCAATGTTCGTATTCGGAATTGCCAGAGGCGTGAAAGAAGGATGGCTGCACCCTGATTTCATTTATGTAGCAGAACAGGGATTGAAAGGAATGATGAAAAAAATAACCGATAACGGTGATGTTACTGCTATCTGTGTAGGTACTGGCATCATGCCGTCGGCTACATTCTACTACAACCGCCCGACACAAACCAACGATCCGATGGGCGAAGGTCCGGTATTGAGAGCACTGATTGAAATGATTGATGCTCCACGCTATACCGAAATCAAGGCAGAAGAACAATATGACAAGATTGTAATAAAGAAATAATCTGAACCTTTCAAAATACCAAAAGCCGTTCATTCAGACTTGTAATCGAATGAACGGCTTTTTTATATCCATACTTATCATACAACCGGCGTATGATAAAAATATTGCTGCTTATGAAGAAAAAAATACAGGCCTTGAAAAAATAATTCATAGCCTGTATTTATAAAAACATCAGTTATCTTTTTCAGATTTATAACCGATAAAAAATAAAAACATGGCCATAAATAAAAAAATGATAACTTATGAATTTCCTTTATGAAAGCATCAGCGTTTTACACTCACCAGCTGATTGCCATTCTTAACCGGATTCCATCCGTCCGTACCGGCCAATACCTCTTCAATATCATAGCCGTCGAGGTTTTTCAGCTGTTTTCCGTAAGAAGCTCTGGCTTTCGGATTGGCACCTGCACCCTTACTCTGATATTCGGCATAGAATACGGTTGACTCATTGCTCTTCTTTCCCCAGTTATTCCATCCGGCAGGAGCTATATGCGCACCCAGGTCGCAACGGATGAATACGGCCTTTGCATACGGACGCCACGGACGCGAAAGTGCCACACCGCTTACTCCGTCGGCGGCAGTCATGCGACAGTCATAAAAGACATAGCCATATTTCTGGTCTTTATCGGTAGAGGGAGCTGTAAGATATCCGTTGCCTACGCTATGAATGGTACAACGGTTGAATACAGCCTGTGACCATCCGAAGATAAAATCGACCGTACCTTCTACATAACAGTCTTCATAGTACTGACGACAGCCTTTTCCATAGGTGTACAGCGTATCCTGATTTCCAAGGAAGCGGCAATTCTTGAACATGACTCTGTCGGCACTTACGAAACAGGCCACTGCCTGTCCTACTCTTCCGGCCGTATTGGCAAAGGTTATATTCTCTGCATAAAAATCGGGAGCGTAGATATAGCAGGTAGACGAACCGGAAGTTGACATTTCTTCACCGAAACGGTTCTTCTTGCTGGCATAGTCATCATTGGTAAGCACAGCTCCGTCTTCTCCGATAAGCGAAATGTTTATCTTGGATTCCGGTATGACTACTTTTTCCTTATATTCTCCCTTGCGCACAAGAATGGTTGTACGCTTGTTTTTTCTGAAATCGGGCACCGCATCGATAGCTTCCTGAATGGTAAAGAAGTCACCGCTTCCGTCTTTTGCCACAACGAAATCATAAAAATGTACGTACTTGCCCAGTTCGGGAATCTGTTCAACAATGGCTTTTGCCGCCAAACCGGCAATCACGCGTCCGCCATACACATTCAGGTGTGTATTGTCCTGACGCCCTTTCGGGCATGCCGGTGAAACACCTTCGGGTATCCACATGAAAAGTTTCTTGGAGCCTTCTTTTCCCATACCCTGAACCAAATCGTGTGTAAGCTTGTTCATATCTATGAATGTCACTCCCATTTCGGCAGCCACATTGCGCGGAGAATCAAGATAAGCTCCGTGAGTATCAATCAGTGTATCGCCTTCAAGCTTTGTACCGCTGGCTTTTTCCTTACGGAAATCATCATCGGCTACAGCATTGCTGTTATCATAGAAATTGCGGCGTACTATTGAATTGAAAAGAACCGGGATACCACCCTTCTCACGGGTTTCTCTTACAAAACGGCGAAGGTTTTCATCAAAAGTAGTACCCGGATCGGTATGTCTTTTTGGATTTGCCTTCTCATCATTATGTCCGAACTGAATAAACACATAGTCACCCTTGCGTATGCTGGCATATACTTTGGCCCAATGTCCCTCGTCAATAAAGCTCTTTGAACTGCGTCCGTTGAGCGCATGGTTGTCGACTCTTACTTCCTTCGAGAAGTATCCGGCAAGCATCTGTCCCCATCCGCGTTCCAGATTACCGTCTTTCAACGGTTTGTTAGCCATGGTAGAATCACCAATGGTAAATATGGTTATGACATCATTCGAATCGGTCCGGAATGATGACAACAACAGTAGCGCACACAGCGCCATCAACATTTTTGTTTTCATGAATCGCATTAAAGTTTTATATTGTAATCTATAGAATTAAATCAGAAAAGAAAAAAGGATTCTGGGCATTATACACATGGTTTTGCCCATCCTCCTTCTTTATTCGAACAATGATTATTTCTTTGGTTTGACCATTTCCAGCCAGGCCAGATTGAATTTGTAATAAAAACGGCTGCTGATGAGATGAATCATGTTATCGGGGGTTTGTGTTCCGGCCAGATAACCACGTGGCTCGGCATGTGACTCATCGACTTCAAACCACTGTGTCCACGCACCTCCGTTCAGGAACTGTTCCTTTCCGTCGGTAAGCAAACGTTTTACCGGCCATGTTTTTCCTTCGTCATACGACACGGCTGCAAACATACCTGTTCCCTTGAACTTTTTACCGTCGGGAGTCTGGAACCACATTTCCTTGTCGGCTTCTGAAGTACGGTACGGATGTCCGGTAAATGAAATCAGCAACAACGGGCCTTCGTTCAGTCGCAAAAGAACCAGACGCTGTCCGCCGTCAATCGGCGGGAATTCAGAAGGTGAATAAGTCCACGTTTTTCCCATATCATCGGATATGCTCATCGGCATACGCATACGCCCGTTCTTGTCCTTAATATTGTTGTTACGTCCCAAAGCCATCAGACGTCCGTCTTTCAACTGTACTACTCCTGCATGTATACCGGCAATGGTTGTTCCCTTGCCCCCATCCTTGAAGTCGGGCAACGGTGCTCCGTCCCAAGGGTCATTCCAGGTTTTTCCTCCATCCTTACTGATATGGACAGCTGCTCCGTCACTGCCTCCACCTCCGGCATCGCAAGCCTGAATAATCCAGCCTTCACGAGTCATGGACGTACCAGCAATTACCTGATGACGGCTTGTATGCTCAGGAGCTATAATAGAAGGCTTGCTCCAGGTAGCTCCATTGTCTGTACTTGTGCGCAGGGTCATAATCAGATTGCGCCATCCGCCTAAAGCTTCTACTCCGTTGATATGATACAACGTACCTTTTCCATCGTTGAGAAGAGCCGAACCGGTCATGTTACGGTCAGGAACCTTATAGAACAGACGGGGCGTTTCCCACTCTGAACTTCCTTTACGCAAACGGGAAGAAAGAACGGTCAGCTCACGGCCTTTCTCATTGTCGGTAGAGAACCATACGACCAGCAAATCACCGTTATCGCACCAGGTAATGGCCGGCTGGTGATTGTGAAGATAAAACGGCACTCCTGAACCCGGTGCCGGCTCGTGCACATAAACCTTAAACGGTTCAAATACGGGAACATTTACTTTCTGTTTTTCCCAGTCACACTTTTCCTGACTTACCGTAACCGTATACGGGTCGGGCAATACGGCCAGAGGCTGCGTTTCAGGATAGTCGGCCTGCACCACGCGAAAGCCCGTATGCACAAACATGTCTTGAGGAATCATGGCCATACGGTTTCCTGAACGAAGAAAATCGGCAGGTGTATTGTGACTGCCGCCCCTTGTCACACGAAAATCGCCATCGGCATAGCCTACCGGGTCGGTCTGTTCACACGGGATATAAGGGCCATACCAGTCAAGGCACCATTCCTCCACATTACCGCACATATCATAAAGTCCCCACGCGTTGGCCGGTGTCTGAGCCACTTTCAAGGATACATATTTCAGCTTAGGAGCAATCTCCTGATTCTTCTGATAATTTTTCGGCAGTTTGTCGTCCATGAAAAACTTAAAGTAACTGCCGGCACGACAAGCATATTCCCATTCGGCCTCAGTAGGCAGACGATAGGTTTTACCTTCTTTTTTTGAAAGCCATTCGCAGAAAGCCATAGCATCATCATAACTGACAAAGACAACGGCCTCATCATCTTCTGTAGAGAATCCGTACTTTCCGCGCAACTGCTTATGCTCCGGACGGAATTGCTCATACTGTGCATTGGTAACCTCTGTTATTGCCATTTTAAAAGGCTTGGAGATAGTTACCTTATGCACCGGAGCTTCATCATAATCCTGTCCGATACCTAGTCCGCCCATATAAAAACTTCCGGCAGGAATCTCCACCATCGGAATAAGAGGTTCGCTCTGTTTCTGCGCATACACACTTGCTCCCATACATAAGAGACATCCGCCTATTATCAATCTTAGCTTCATTTTATAACTTCAGTGCTTTTATTTAATTTCAAATCTTCTTTCCGGTAAACATACACAACGTGTTCTTCTTCACTACTGCAGAGGATTCCATTCATTTCCTGTAGCAAACACTTCCGCAAGGGTAATCTTCTCAGCCTCCTTCTTTGTCAGCTGGCGGCTCCAGGGAGCTCTTTCTTTCACGTTTGCGCCCGCTCCGGTATTGTTGTATTCGGCATAACGAGCAGTCTGTTCATTCGAAGTCTTACCCCAATTGTGCCATCCCTTCGGTACGATATGTCCACCCAGTTCACAATTCATAAACAGTGTGTATCCGTAAGGTCTCCACGGACGTCCCAAACATACCTTATGCACATCATCGGCAGCGGTCAGCTTGCAATGATTGAAAACATATCCGTATTTAATGTCTTTAGGAGTTGAAGCTGCCGTAACGTATGAATCGGACTTGCTGAAAATAACACAATTCTCAAACCACGCAGTAGACGGTCCGAAGATGAAATCGGTAGTTCCTTCGATATAACAGTCGGCAAAATAAAGACGGGTTCCGGCTACGCCTGTATAAACCGTATCCTGATTTCCCAATATCCTACAATTGATAAACTTCAGACGGTCTCCCTCGGTATGCAAGGCAACAGCCTGTCCTTTGCGCGGCGCATTGTTTTCAATGGTTATATTCTTGAAAGTAATATCATTTCCTTCAACCTTTACCGTATAGGTGCGGAATGTTCCCATCATTACTTCTCTTCCTTCCAGACGTATATTGGCATGGTCATCATAAGTAATGACTGTTTCATCCCGGTCTTCGCCCAATATTTCAATATTGGTAAGCCATGAAGGAATAATCAGTTTTTCTTTATAAACTCCTTTTTTCACATAAATCACTTTATGATAATCCATAAACGCCCTGCAATCTTCAATGGCATCCCAGATATTACGGAACTGACCGGAACCGTCACGGGCTACAACCAACGTATCAGGAGTATCGGTCGCAGCACGACCACATAAACACATCAATAAGGTAATCAGTAAAATTCCTGTTCTTTTCATATTATAATCTTTATTTAAACTATTTCTCCAATCTTTCTCTTTCAAGACTTGCATTGATAAACGGTCCTACAGCTTTCGGGTCGTTTGAACGGATTTTTTCATTGATATAATAATCATATTCACCCGAACGATAAGGCTTTCCTCCCAATCCGGCAACGGCACAGGTCTGAGTCAATGACACGACTCCATTATCATCTACTTCAATAAAATGTTTCAGAATTCCTTCATATCCCTTTTCGGCAACTTCCAGATATGACTTGTCAATCAATCCAAGACGGACTCCCTTGTAAAGAGCATATACAAACATGGTAGAAACCGATGATTCCAGATAATTTCCCTTATCTCCGCTTCTGTCAATCACCTGATACCACAAACCTGTTTTCTTATCCTGCCAGTTCTTTATCTGCTTTGCTACATTCTGCAGGATATCCATAACCTGCTCTCTGCCCGGTTCATGCTTCGGAATAAACTCCAGAGCATCGACCAATGCCATGGAAAACCATCCCATGGCACGTCCCCACGTGTGAGCAGACTGTCCTGTTTTCTTGTCAGCCCAGGGCTGTTTGCGCGCTTCATCCCACGCGTGACGATAAAGTCCGGTAGCCGGATCATAAGTATGCTTGGCGCAAACTACAAATTGTCTTATTACATCCTGATAATCTTCCGGACGGTTATTACGGAAAGCATATTCTGCATAATAGGGAGATGCCATATAGATTCCGTCCAGCCACATCTGACTGGGATATACCATCTTATGCCAGAAACCTCCCTCCTTGGTACGAGGCTGACAGGTCAGCTGGTCACGAAGCATATCCATTGCTTTCTTGTAACGCACATCCTTGGTCTGCTCATACATACGGAAGAATATCTTTCCTGTATTGATTCTGTCAAGACTCAATTCCGATGGTCTGTATGTTTCTATACTGCCATCGGGATGTACCATTGTCTCGCAATATTTCAAAGTATAATCATAATACTTTTTATCACCGTATGCATCATACAAGTTTAAAAAGGCCTGCAGTTCAACACCATGACAATAATCCCATTTTAAACGCTTCATATAATCCAACTGCCAGGCTTCGGGGAAACGAATCATCTCCGATTCTGCCATTCTAACAGACCACGGAGCTTGTTTACTTACTTGCAAAGTTTGGGCATTTACCCACATGGAACATAAGAATGCTCCGCATAACCAAAGATACTTTTTAATATTTTTCATAGTTCAATCTATAGATTTGTTGCAAAATTAGAGATTGATTTACATTTTATATAAACATTTGTATTTAATAAATTTAAAAATTAATCATTTTAATAGCTATTATTCATAAAGAAGCTGTAACTTTGGAGGCAAAACATCGTAAACTAATCTGAATAAAACAATAAAACTTAAATTTGGTATTATGAGTAATTTAAAAAATGACAAGATGACCAACTACCGTTGGTGGATCTGTGCCATGCTATTTTTTGCAACAACAGTAAACTACATGGACCGTCAGGTTCTTTCTTTAACATGGAAAGACTTTATTGCCCCGGAATTTCATTGGACTGACGGTGACTACGGAAACATTACAGCAATTTTCTCTATTATTTATGCAATAGCAATGCTTTTTGCCGGTCGGTTTGTCGATTGGATGGGAACTAAAAAAGGTTATTTATGGTCAATCGGAATCTGGTCATTAGGTGCATGTATCCACGCAGTTTGCGGATGGGCTACAGAAGTAACACTTGGCGTAGAAAGTGTTCATGACCTGATCAATGCTACCGACAAGACAGCAATCACCGCTACAGCAATTGCAACTGTCAGCGTATATTATTTCATCGCAGCACGCTTTATCCTTGCTATGGGAGAAGCAGGAAACTTCCCTGCAGCTATCAAAGTTACGGCAGAATATTTCCCGAAGAAAGACCGTGCATTTGCAACCAGTATCTTTAATGCCGGTGCTACCGTCGGTGCTTTGGCAGCTCCGGTAACCATTCCTTCACTGGCCAGCTACTTCAAAGAAATCGGTTTCGGTAACGGATGGGAAATGGCATTCATCGTTATTGGTGGACTCGGTTTTATCTGGATGGCATTCTGGGTATTCATGTATACCAAACCTAACGAAAGCCGTCACGTAAACAAGGCTGAGTTAATCTATATTGAACAGGATAAAGACAAAGAAGAGGTAAAAGAAGACGTGAAAGAAGAAAAATCAATGTCATTCCTTCAATGCTTCAAATACAAACAAACCTGGGCTTTTGCTTTCGGTAAATTCATGACTGACGGTGTATGGTGGTTCTTCCTCTTCTGGACTCCTGCTTACATCAGCGACGTTTATCATCTTCCTTCAGATAATCCGACTGCACAATTATTGATCTTTGTTCTTTATGCTATCACCATGTTGTCAATTGTCGGAGGATGGCTTCCTACATATTTCGTAGACAAAAAAGGAATGAATCCTTATGCCGGACGTATGCGCGCCATGCTTATTTTCGCATTCTTCCCTCTATTGGCTCTGTTTGCACAACCTCTTGGAGAATATTCATACTGGTTCCCGGTTATCATTATCGGTATCGCAGGTGCAGCACACCAGGCTTGGTCTGCCAACATATTCTCTACCGTAGGTGACATGTTCCCCAAGACTGCAATTGCTACTATTACCGGAATCGGCGGTATGGCCGGAGGTGTTGGTTCATTCCTTATCAACAAAGGTTCTGGTACATTGTTTGACTATGCAGCCGAAACCAACATGGCATTCATGGGATTTGAAGGAAAACCTGCAGGTTATTTCATCATATTCTGCATCTGTGCGGTAGCATACCTCATCGGATGGATTGTAATGAAAGCCTTGGTTCCTAAATACAAACCTATCGTATTAGACTAATCAATCTTGTACAAATCAAAATAAGGACCGCTCATTTCATAAAAAATGAGCGGTTTTTTTATTCCTGCAAGTTATTAACTTTGCAAAAAATATAGGATTCATTTATTATGGCTGGTATTTATCTACACATCCCCTTTTGCAAGAAACGATGCATCTACTGCGATTTTTACTCTACAACACAGGAAAACAAAAAGGATGCTTATATTGATGCTCTCTGCCACGAACTGGAGCTTCGGACTGAATATATTCCCAAAGGCGAAAAGATAGAAACAATCTACTGGGGAGGAGGGACTCCTTCGCAACTGGAAGAAAAGCATTTTCAAAAGGTCTTCAATACCATATACAGAAACTACGACGTTATTGAATCACCGGAAATAACCATTGAAGCCAATCCGGATGATCTCACAACAGAATACATCCAAATGCTTCGCAAAGCTCCCTTTAACCGAATAAGCATAGGGATACAGACATTCAATGACGACATATTGAATTTACTGCACCGGCGCCACTCCGCACAACAGGCTATCCAGGCTGTAAAGCAATGTCAGGAAGAAGGATTTCAAAACATCAGTATTGACCTGATATACGGTCTGCCCGGAGAAACTGCCGATACTTGGAATCACGATCTTGACCAGGCTATACAGCTTAATGTAACACACATATCGGCATACCATCTTATCTTCGAAGAGAATACTCCTCTTTGGCAATTAAAAGAACAACATGTCGTAAATGAAGCCGACGAAGACAAAAGCATACTGTTTTTCGAAATGTTGATAGACAGGCTTACCAAAGCCGGCTACGAACATTATGAGATTTCTAATTTTGCATTACCCGGAATGCGGTCCAAACATAATTCCAGTTACTGGACCGGAAAGAATTATATAGGATGCGGTCCTTCTGCCCATTCATACAACGGGATTTCCCGCCAATGGAATGTTTCATCACTGGAAGAATACATTCAGGAAATCAGTCATGATACAGTTCCTTACGAGATAGAGGAATTAGATATCCATACACGATATAACGATTTAATCATAACCTCCATACGCACCAAAGACGGTCTTTTGCTAGACAAGCTTAAAGAGACAATGGGTATGCAGCTATATACATTCTGCCTGAAGAATGCAGCGCCATACCTGCAACAAAACTTATTGGTCATTGAAGACGGAAGAATGCACCTCACCCAAAAAGGCATTTTCATTTCTGACGGAATTATGAGCGATTTATTATGGGTAGAAGATGAATAGGAAAAAAGAAGAAAGGCTATCCTTATTATTAAGGACAGCCTTTCTTTATAACTTAATCAGAGAGATTATTTTTTATCAGAAGTTGGTGCCAGAATCAAATCAATAACATTTGCATCTTTAAAGAATTTCTTTGCAAAGTTTTGAACATCTTTCGGAGTCAATGCTTTCAAGATATCCTCATAATTCTTCGGATCTGCAATATTGATTCCTGTACGATAATAATTATTCAATACAGACATCCAGTATGAATTGTGGTTCTTAGATTGCTCGCTTTCTTTCAAAGCGTTCTTCACAACCTTATCCAACTCTTCGGTTGTTACACCCTCTTTCATTACTTTCTCTACTTCAACATACAACAACGGTTTCAAAGTTGCTGCCTTGTCCGGATCACAATCGAAGCTCATTTCTATTGAGTAAGATGTAACCGGCTCACGAGAAACAGAACCTGATACACCTACACCATATGTACCGCCTTGCTCCTCACGAATACTCTTGGTATAACGGTTTGTAAGAATATTGCTCAGAATATTGGTGCAATAAGCATCCTTCAAATCATACTTCATTTCTTTGTTGAATGCCAACAATACAGTTGATTTCGGATTTTCCAACGGGAAGTACAATACTTTTTCTACTTTACCTTTCGGACCTCTTACTTTACGGTCAATCCATTTCTCATTACGATTCAATGACGGAATAGAACCAATATACTTTTCAACCATCGGTTTAACAACTTCTTTGTCTACATTTCCAACAATGAAGAAAGTAAAGTCGCTTGCATCACTGATACGGTCACGATAAACTTTTTCCATCTTGTCCAAAGTAAGCTTATCCAGGTATGCATCGTTATACAACATTACGCGAGGATTATAGTTGGCAGCAATCATAGAAATAGAATCCTGCATCATTTTCTGAGGCTGTCCTTCCATCTGTTTTACACGAATTCTGTTACGTTCGATAATAACATCGTGAGCTTGTGAGTCAAAACGCGGTTTCTGGAAACGGAGATACAAAAGCTGCATCATAGTTTCAAAATCCTGAGGAGTAGCAGAACCGGAAACAGTTTCATACAAAGAACCAATAGCTACAGAACATCCGGCTTTCTTTCCGGTCAGAACCTTACGTAAAGCAATTGCATCATAATCTCCTAATCCGTATGCACCTACAAATCCACCGACTTCACTGGCTGCAGCCAACAAATCCAAATCTTCATATAGAGATGAACCACCGGCACTGTATGCGCTCAGAGCAATATTATCCTTTTCGAAATCAGCCTTGCGATATATAACCTTAGCACCGTTTGCCAAAGTCCACTCTTCAGCATTGAATTGCGGAAGTTCCTTCACAGCAACAATCTTAGAGCCTGTCAAATCTTCAGCAATCAAGCTTCCGCTTACTACATTATCCTTATAAGCCTCTACAGCTTTTCCTTCAGTAGCAGCAATGATATCGCGTGCTTCCTTCTCAGTCAAATGAGTAACACCTTCACTCGGACCCATAATTACTATTGAACGGTTGTCCGGAGTCCACCATTTCTTTACTTGTGCAGCAACTTCTTCTGCTGTAATCAACGGAATAATCTTTTCTGCAGCAGCAACATAATCCTGAATTGTTACCATTCCGGCTTTTTCAAGGAAATTAGCCTGCATATCCTTTATATACTGTTCGTTGTTTATCTTGTCGGCTCCCTTTAATGCAGAACGCAAGCCAACCAACGTATTTGTCTTCACGCGGTCCAATTCAGACTGTGTAAATCCATGCTGAATGATACGCTCGTTTTCTCTGATAACAGCTTCCAGAGCTTCCTTTTCCTGATTGGGTTTCGCAGTTGCAGACAATGTATAAGAAGAATAACCGCGAGCCATGCCTCCATATCCTATTGAAGCGCTCAAGAACGGAGCATCACCTTTCTGTATCATCTCAGAGATACGGCTACCTACCATTGAATTAAAGAAATTGGCCATCAAACCATTCTTGATATCCTGATAAGTAACTGTTCCGTCACCGTCATTTTCCTCATCACGGAACACGCGCATATATTGTATACCTGAGCTGGTAGCTTCTTTATCCGTAGCCAATACATAATAAGTTTCTTCATGTGAAGGAATTTCGAAGAAAGGACGTTTTTCCGGATTCTTAATTGCAGGAATAGAAGAGAAAACATCCTTAATCTTTTGTTCCATCTTCGCTACGTCAAAATCACCGACAATGGCAATAGCCTGCAAATCGGTACGATACCATTTATGATAGAATTCACGGATAACTTCCGGTTTGAAATTCTGGATTACGTTCAAATCACCGATAACATCGCGTTCTGCATGTTTGGAACCTTTCAGTATGACCGGCATAATCTGATTACGCATACGTGAAGAGCTGTTGTTACGTGTACGCCATTCTTCGGTTATAACGCCACGTTCCTCATCTATTTCCTCATCACTCAAAGTCAAATAATATGACCAGTCATGCAATACGAGCAAACAAGTATCAATAAGAGCCTCATCTTTTACAGGTACAGAACTGATATTGTATACTGTTTCATCTTGAGTAGTATAAGCATTTAAATTACCACCGAAAGAAATACCATGACGTTCCAATGTAGCAATCATGCTGTTTCCCGGGAAGTTCTTACTGCCGTTAAAAGCCATATGCTCAAGGAAGTGAGCCAATCCATCCTGATCGTCATTTTCCAACAATGCACCGGCATTACGGATAATGTAAAAACTAGCACGTTCCTTAGGTTCTTCGTTATGACGAAGATAATAAGTCATGCCGTTAGGTAATTTGCCAACCAAAACTTTTGAATCAGTAGGCAGAGCTTCGTTCCAATTTATCTGCTGGGCATATCCCAATAGACAAATGAAGAGCAAAGGCAGAAAAAATAATCTCTTCTTCATATTTGTTTGATAGTTAATGTTTATATGAACGCAAATGTAAGTCTTTTAAAACATAAACAAACAAGTTAAACGCTTAAATAGTTAAAACAGATAATAAAAAAGGAGAAGAAAATAGTTAACTTTTCTTTTTTTGCAAAAGCTCAATAACTTTTTGACATTTTTTCAGCAAAGCATCCTTTAGAAAGAAGATAATTTATGGTTCAAAACCAAAATATGTTCTCATTTATATTATCAAAATAACACTTATAATTTTTCACCCCGAAATATTCCTCTGTTAAAAATTTAACCTATAAAACTAAAAAAGAGATTCGAGTTTTTTCTAATATTTATATAAATAAAATCAATTGGCTGTCGTCTCCTTACCAATATAATTTACATGCAATATGCCACTTTTCTTTATCGCAACTCTCACTTTTTCCACTATCCCCATCGGCATCTGCCCATCTATTCCCAAAGAAAGTGAAAGCTGGGGCCGCAAATCTTCCTCCGTATGCCGTACTGTTTCCATCAGACAAGTCTCCAAGTCACTCAGGCGAATCTCCTTATCATCCAATTGTACATACTCTTTTCCGTCTTTCATTCCTACATATATATAATGTGACAATTGAGATCTCATGTTCTTTTCGAGAGTCTTCCCTTCCGGATACAATAATGGTGTATGCGGATTTGAATTGCGCATGTTGGTAACAATCATAAAAAAGAATAAGATTGTAAATATCAAATCGGGTAATGAAGAAGTATTGATACCCGGAACCTTTCTCCGCTTGTCTGGCCTGAACATTCCCATTACCTGTCTCCTTTCCTTATTATCATAGACTCTGATATGCGCTGTGGGTAGTATGCCCTCAAAGCTTCTTTCTCATCCGTATCGGCATCCTTATATTCACAATGAAAAGCTTTATGACAAAGTTCCTCACGAAGTTCCCGGTAAACGTTTATCACTTTATTCTGAACCTCAAAATAAGAATGGTAATCCGTGTCCTCGTCATAACGAATAGCTATTACATGTCCGTCAGTAACAGTCACATCACCCAAAAGAGGTATATTACGTACATGCTTTTCCGGAAGAGAAGAATCATTTTCAGGGTTTTCTATAAATAACCTTACGGTCTCTTCCAGGTCAGTTATGGCAACAGTTCTGTCATTGCACAAGATCTCACCGGAAGCATTTATCTTTATCTCCAGCAAATTCCTTTTCTTTACCTGAACTGGTTTTGAGACCATAACCGAATCATTGGCCGGAGACAATATCCTTGGAATAACCTTTTCCTTTTCCATCGATGTTGTCAGCAAGAAAAACACCAGCAACATAAAAGCCATATCGGCAGTCGACGTCGCATTTATCTCCGGAATATCGCGTTTTGTTCTTCTGTTCCACATAAGGCTATCGTTTTATGCGAATACGTTTAAATACCTTGGTTACGGCACCAATAATGCACAGCAGAGCTATGCCCAGCAACAAATAGACTGCATAAAGCAACATGTCTACCGTCCTCAGCCAAAATACATTGTCATATACCTTACCCTGAGCCATCACCGGCTCATCAGACGACAGCAAATAAGTTACCCCGAAAAGTGCCGCAAACAAGACAACTCCCCATAACAAACGATGAGCTCTCTTCCTGTTAAGTTTCCAGGCATGGACAAACTGAAAGAAAACAGCAACCATCGTTACCAGCAAGGCCAGAAAAAGCATGCCATAAACAAGCACTATCAATACGTCTGTATATAATGGCCGCTCATTATCATATCCCACTCCATAGAAAAGAGCAACAGAAATCAGTATGATTCCCAATAAAACATACAAGACCGTATGAGATATCTTATAGAATGGATGTAACATGGCTATCAGTCTTTTGAAGTTGAATGATATTTTAAAATCATATCCAGCAAAGAAATGGCCGCATCTTCCATCTGCGCATTGATCGATTCTATTTTTGACAGAATATAGTTATAGAAGATTTGCAGTATCAAGGCAACAATCAGTCCGAATATGGTAGTAATCAAGGCCACTTTCATACCTCCGGCTACTATTGCCGACGACATTTCCCCCGCACTCTCTATATCATCAAAAGCCATTACCATTCCTATTACAGTACCCAAGAACCCCAATGAAGGAGCTATGGTTATAAATAAGGTAATCCACGAACAGCCTTTCTCCAGATAACCGGACTGCACTGTTCCATAAGCCACGATAGAACGCTCTATCACATCTATGCGTTCATTTATTCTCAACAATCCCTGATAACAGATGGAAGCAACCGGCCCACGTGTATTTCTGCACAGCTCTTTTGCACTTTCCACATCCTTATCCTGAAGTGATTTTTCTATTTTTTCCAATAAACGTTTCGAATCTATATCGGCAAGGCTCAAGTAAATAATACGCTCTATGCACAAAGCCAGACCGAGAACCAGGACTATAGCTACCAACGACATAAAGCCCGCATTCCCTTCTATGAACTTTTCCTTCAGTACCTGATGAAAACCTGCAGAAGGAGCCGCTTCATTCATTTCAACCTGTTCGTTTAAAAGAGAATCTACTATTACTACAGAATCACCGGCCATCGATGTTACATCCTGTGCATAAACAGATGCATCCGATATCACAAAAAGAACAACCGCCAGAAAACCTATTATCAGTTTTTTCATTGATTTATGTTTTAACGAATTAAGTCTTTTACATTAAAATCCAACAATACATTATCAATGTACCAATTACTTTTCAGAAAGGACATTCATTCCTGCATATCAGTTTTTCTTGATACCAATTTGAAAAGTCAGGTTCAAAGGTACAGCATGTTTTTGAAATTCATAGTTTGAGTGAATGTAAAATTCACATCATCATCACTATTCCTTCATTTTTAACACAAAAACCGAATATAAATATCTGCACTGATTGTGAAATATAAATAAAATGCATATATTAGGAGCATCAAATCAATAAACAGATATTCACCATAAAAATGCATTCATAAAACCTATAAAAAAGAAACAGATACCAAAGGATTCAGGGGCTGGAGTCAGAGAGATTTTTTTTAATTAAAAAACATATATCATGAAAACATCAGGTTTTAACAAAGTCACATTGAACAGTCTCGTGTGCTTTTTACTGTTCATTTCATTTTGTGGCTCAGCACATGCACAAGCACAGGTAAACTTGAAAGCCGAACTCAAGAACATGCATTTATGGCGTGGAATGCAAGTTGCTGACGGAATGGTTATAACTACCGATCTTTCCGTTGCAGACAAGAACCAATACTTTCGTGGCGGTCTATGGGGAGGAACCGATGTAAACGGAGATTACAAGGAATTGGACTTCTATGTTTCATTCACCAAGAACCGATTCAGCTTTGCCATATGGGATATTTACAACTATTCACCCGGAGCAACTTACAACAACAGAGAATTCTTTAACTACGAAGCCAGAGAAACGGGTCACTTTATCGATGCTTCGCTGGCTTATACCATCAGTGAAAAGTTTCCGTTAACCATCAGTTGGGCTACCGTTCTATACGGAAGAGACCGTGATGTACAAAACACCAAGAACCTGTACTCCACTCTGGTATGCCTGGATTATCCAATCTGGAAAAATGACAAATGGGAAATCAAGCCGGGTATCGGAGGTGCATTTGCCTTATCTCCTGCAAAAGATGAAAACGGAAAGACTACCCAAAGAAACTTCTATGGCGATACTGCCGGAATTGTGCAGGTAACTCTCACAACGACATACAACCTTACAGCCTTCAAGAGAAACTTCCCTATCACAGCATTGGCATTATTCAATCCCCAAAGCAGTAAGGGATATTTCCAGATAGGCATACAATTGTTCTCTTTCTAGACGAATGATTTTATCTTAAAGCAACATACCAGGCAATGCATCCAACAGAAAAAACATTCCTAGCCGGTTTAGTTTCACAAACGTTTATCTTAATAAAAAACAAACTGCTGGAGCGTTGCCTGATTTTTATATGATTTTCCAAGAAGCGAAGGGAAAGTAAAAAGGTGAATAATACGTATAGATAAAAGAAAAACCACTGATTTTTCAGCGGTTTGTAAACAATCTTGCGGAGAGAGGGGGATTCGAACCCCCGATACGCTTTAGGCGTATACACGCTTTCCAGGCGTGCCTCTTCAACCACTCGAGCATCTCTCCTGATTGATAAAGATTTTATCATTGAAGTCGGGCGCAAAAGTAACAAGAAAGTTTCTAAAATCAAACATTCCTGTTATAAATATCATATTCTGATGCACATTTTTTCTCGGCAGAGTCAACCAGCAAGTGCAACATTAGGAAATATTTTTGAAGAAACATTCAGCGGAGGTATGAAAATTGAGTT
>CALUJE010000018.1 GCA_944320885.1 uncultured Phocaeicola sp. | reverse complement strand
ACTTAAAAATAATCATTTCCGAAGAAAGAAGAAACACTCTTTCTATATTAAACTTTAAAATTTAAACAGGCTCTTAGTGAAAAGAATCTTTTTCTCTGTTTGAAAGCTTATTCTTAATTCATGTCTTGATAAATTCAGAACAGAAGTAAACCTTTTGTGGACATCATATTGTAAGTCATACTGTTATTGATTGATTCCCGGCAAATATATTTCGTACATTTCCGGCATGGGGAAGTTGTGCCTGATATTATAAAACTGTATTTTCTTACTGATTGTTAATTATAAAAATGTTATATGCCTTGAGATGAAGAAGTTCCCTTTTTTGGCTTTATTACAGCTTTTTTGCCTTTGATTTATGATAACTTCAGCATTATTGCTTAATTTTGCAGTTATTATGAGTAGAATAGTAGCAATTGATTACGGAAAAAAGCGTACAGGTATTGCGGTAAGCGATACATTGCAACTTATAGCAAACGGATTGACAACTGTACCTACAAGTTCTTTATTCGATTTTCTGATGGATTATCTGAAGAAAGAGCCGGTAGAGCGCATTGTTATAGGACTTCCGAAACAGATGAACAATCAGCCTTCGGAAAATATGAACAATATCATTCCTTTTGTAAACAGGTTGAAAAAGGCATTACCCGATATGCCGATTGAGTATGTAGATGAACGTTTTACTTCCGTATTGGCTCATCAGGCTATGATTGACGGTGGACTGAAGAAGAAAGCCCGTCAGAACAAGGCATTGGTCGACGAAATCAGTGCGACTATTATCCTGCAATCGTATTTGGAATCAAAAAGAATATAATTAAGAAAATGATTTTACCTATTTACACATTGGGACAGCCGGTATTAAGAAAAGAGGCTGAAGAGATTACTGCTGAATATCCGGAGCTGAGTGCTCTGATTGAGAATATGTTTGAAACAATGGACAAAGCCGATGGAGTGGGACTTGCTGCGCCACAGATAGGATTGTCTATTCGTCTTTTTGTAATTAGCCTTGACTGCCTGAGTGAAGAATATCCTGAATATAAAGATTTCCGTAGAGTATTTATTAATCCGAAAATCCTAGAATTGGGAGGCGAGGAAGTCTCTATGGAGGAAGGATGTCTGAGTTTGCCGGGTATACATGAAACGGTGAAGCGTATGAACAAAGTGCGTGTACATTATTTTGATGAGCAGTTCCAGGAGCATGACGAATGGATTGAAGGCTTCTTTGCCAGAGTAGTTCAGCATGAATATGATCATTTGGATGGAAAGGTATTTGTAGATCGCATTTCAGCATTGCGTCGTCAGCTCATAAAAGGAAAGATAAATGCCTTGTTGAAAGGAAAGGCTCACTGTGAATACAAGGTGAAAACTGTCCGGTAAAAATACTAGGATTATAACACTTAAAGATAGATGATACGTAGATTATTGATATTGTTGTGGCTTTATCTGCCTCTTTGTATAAGTGCTCAGATTAATACAGACCGTGTGATGTCCATAGCACGCAATGCGTTGTATTTTGAAGATTATGTGTTGTCTATTCAATATTTTAATCAGGTGATAGGCTCAAAGCCTTATCTGTATGAGCCTTATTTCTTTCGTGGAATAGCCAAGGCGAATCTGGAAGATTTTCAGGGAGCTGAGGCCGATTGTTCCAAGGCAATAGAACGCAATCCTTTTGTTCCTGGTTGTTATCAGGTAAGAGGATATGCGCGTGTCCGTCAGAAAAATATAGATGGAGCTATTGAAGATTATCAAAAAGCGTTGGAATACGATCCTGAAAATGAAAGCTTATGGAATAATCTGGCTCTCTGCAGAATTGAAAAGAAAGATTATGCGGAAGCCAAGAAAAGTATCGAAAAACTTATAGAGTTGTCTCCGCGTGAAGCAAATGCATATTTGATGCGGGCAGATGTATGTATGCGTGAAAAGGATACGATTCAGGCTGAGAAAGATATAGAAAAAGCCATAGAAGTAGACAAATATAATGGCTCAGTCTGGTCGGCTCGTGCTATATTGCGTCTGCAACAGTCTCGTTTTAAGGAGGCTGAGACAGATTTGGATCAGGCTATTCATTTGGCTGTAAAGAATGCAGATAATTACATTAACAGAGCTTTGGCACGTTATCATCAGAATAACTTGCGGGGAGCAATGAGTGATTATGATTTGGCCTTGCAAATCGATCCGAACAATTTTATAGGTCATTATAACAGAGGCTTGCTTCGTGCTTATGTAGGTGATGATAATCGGGCTATTGATGACTTTAATTTTGTGATTAGGCAGGAACCTGATAATATGATGGCTATATTCAACAGGGGTTTGTTGCTTGATAAAACGGGAGACTTAAAAGGTGCTATCAAAGATTATTCTACGGTTATTGATGAATATCCAAACTTCTTGACCGGATATCATTATCGTTCTGTTGCCCGTAAGAAAATTGGTGATAGAAAAGGTGCGGAGGCTGATGAACTTGTACTTTTGAGAGCTCAGATTGACCGTCAGAATGGAGTGAAGAAACAAACGGCTTCAAATGACAAGACGCGTAAGAAGTCTGATAAAAACATGGAGAATTACGGCAAAATTGTAGTTGCTGATAATACAGACGATACCCAACGTTATAAGAATGAATATCGTGGACGTGTTCAGGACAAGAATGTAAGGGTAGAGCTGCAACCGATGTATGCACTTACATATTATGAGAAGTCAGACGAGGTGCGCCGCACTATACATTATTATAAATATATAGACCTGTTGAATCATGAGGCTTTGTTTACAAAACCTTTGATATTGACCAATAATGAAGCTGCCTTAACGCAAGAACAGATTGACGAGCATTTTAAATTGATTGATGATCATACATTGGCTCTAACAAAAGATGAGCGGAATGCAAAACTCCGTTTCCTGCGCGGCTTGGATTTCTATTTGGTACAGGATTTTGAAAACGCAATCAATGATTTTACTGAGGCTATCAGAAACGATGATGCTTTCATGCCGGCATATTTCTGTAGGGCACATGTGCGATACAAACAATTGGAGTATCAGAAGGCAGAAGCAAAAATGGAGAAAACTACTAATCAGTTAATCTCCCCCGCTGATGTTGCAGTGAAGAATGCAGATTATGGGCTGGTAAAGAAAGATTTGGACCAGGTTATCAAGCTGGCACCAGATTTTGCATATGCATATTATAATCGTGCAAACCTGTTTTCAGCCTTGGGCGATTATCGTGCAGCTATTGTTGATTATAATAAGGTATTGGAGTTGGATGCCAATTTTGCAGATGCTTATTATAATCGCGGTCTTACCTATATTTATCTGGGTAACAATAAGCTGGGTATTGCCGATTTGAGTAAAGCGGGAGAATTGGGACTCTTCTCGGCATATAATGTAATAAAACGCTTTAATATGGATAAAGAGTAAATATTTTTAAGAAAAAAACTATTCCTCACAAAGAATTCGTTATTTTTGCGTTTCGATACGGAATGAAAAACTCTTATAATTATGATAAAAATAACTTTTCCTGATGGTTCTGTTCGTGAATACAACGAAGGTGTAACCGGTCTGCAAATAGCAGAAAGTATTAGTCAGAGATTAGCACAGGACGTGCTTGCTTGTGGAGTTAATGGAGAAACTTATGATTTGTCTCGTCCTATCAATGAAGATGCTTCTATTGTACTTTATAAATGGGAAGATGAACAGGGTAAGCATGCTTTTTGGCATACAAGTGCTCACTTGCTTGCTGAAGCATTACAAGAACTGTATCCGGGTATTCAATTTGGTATAGGTCCGGCTATTGAAAACGGATTTTATTATGATGTTGATCCGGGAGAAGCAACAATTAAGGAATCAGATCTGCCTGCGATAGAAGCTAAGATGGTTGAGCTGGTTGCTAAAAAAGAGAATCTCGTTCGTCGTGACATAGCAAAAGCCGATGCTTTGAAAATGTTTGGAGACAGAGGTGAAACATATAAATGTGAACTTATCTCAGAATTGGAAGACGGACATATCACAACTTATACACAAGGAGCATTTACAGACCTTTGTCGCGGTCCGCACTTGATGTCAACCGCTCCGATCAAAGCTATAAAACTGCTGTCTGTAGCAGGAGCTTATTGGAGAGGACAGGAAGACCGTAAGCAGTTGACTCGTATTTACGGAATTACTTTCCCGAAGAAGAAAATGCTTGATGAGTATCTGGTGATGCTTGAAGAAGCAAAGAAACGTGACCATCGTAAAATCGGTAAGGAAATGGACTTGTTCATGTTTTCTGATACCGTAGGTAAGGGATTGCCGATGTGGTTGCCGAAAGGTACTGCATTACGTATTCGTCTGCAGGAATTCCTTCGTCGTATACAGGCTCGTTACGATTATCAGGAAGTAATGTGTCCGCCAATCGGAAATAAGCTGTTGTATATTACTTCAGGACACTATGCAAAATACGGTAAGGATTCATTCCAGCCAATCCATACACCGGAAGAAGGTGAGGAATATTTCCTGAAACCAATGAACTGTCCGCATCACTGTATGATATATAAGAATACTCCGCGTTCATATAAGGATCTTCCTCTGCGCCTGGCTGAATTTGGAACAGTATGTCGTTACGAACAGAGCGGTGAGTTACACGGATTGACCCGTGTTCGTAGCTTTACACAAGATGACGCGCATATATTCTGTCGTCCTGATCAGGTAAAAGATGAGTTCCTTCGTGTAATGGATATTATCTCAATCGTATTCAAGTCAATGAATTTTGAAAACTTTGAGGCTCAGATTTCATTGCGTGATAAAGAAAATCGCGAGAAATATATTGGTAGCGATGAAAACTGGGAAAAGGCAGAACGTGCAATTGTTGAAGCTTGTGAAGAAAAAGGCTTGCCTGCGAAAGTTGAATATGGTGAAGCTGCTTTCTATGGTCCAAAGCTCGACTTTATGGTAAAAGATGCTATCGGACGCCGTTGGCAGTTGGGTACTATTCAGGTAGACTATAACTTGCCGGAACGTTTCCAGCTTGAATATATGGGATCTGACAATCAGAAACATCGTCCGGTAATGATTCACCGTGCACCGTTTGGTTCTATGGAACGTTTTGTTGCAGTATTGATTGAACATACTGCTGGAAAATTCCCATTGTGGCTTACTCCTGAACAGGTAGCAATATTGCCTATCTCAGAGAAATTCAATGAATATGCAGAGCAGGTTAAAGCTTATCTGAAGGCTCATGACGTTCGTGCCATTATTGACGACCGTAATGAAAAGATTGGACGTAAGATTCGTGATAACGAATTGAAACGTATACCTTATATGCTTATTGTTGGTGAAAAAGAAGCTGAAAATGGAGAAGTTTCTGTTCGTAAACAAGGAGAAGGCGATAAAGGTGCCATGAAATATGAAGAATTTGCTAAAATTTTGAACGAAGAAGTTCAGAATATGATAAATATGTACTAAATTTGCAGCCGTTTCTACAAGGATGATTCCTAAACTAGTAGGATGATAGGCTCTTTGTAGAAACGGAGCAATAAAATAATCATTAACTAAAAACAGACAGGAACAAAAAATTTGAATGAAAAATGACAATTTGAAAGGGCAGCATCGAATCAATGAACAGATTCGCGCCAAAGAAGTACGTATAGTGGGAGATAATATTGAATCTGCGGTGTATCCTATAGCTCAAGCTTTGAAAATGGCTGAGGAACATGAATGCGATTTAGTGGAAATTTCACCTAACGCCGTTCCACCTGTTTGCCGTTTAATTGATTATTCTAAGTTTCTTTATCAATTGAAGAAACGTCAGAAAGAGCAGAAAGCAAAGCAGGTGAAGATGAATATCAAGGAAATCCGTTTCGGACCTCAAACAGATGACCACGATTATAACTTCAAACTCAAACATGCTATCGGTTTCTTGCAAGATGGTGATAAGGTAAAGGCTTATGTGTTTTTTAAAGGACGTTCCATCTTATTTAAAGAACAAGGTGAAGTGTTGCTTTTACGTTTTGCCAATGACTTGGAAGAATATGCCAAAGTAGAACAGATGCCTTTATTGGAAGGAAAGCGAATGACTATTTCACTGGCTCCCAAGAAACCGGGATCTTCCAAGAAAGCTGATGCTTCACAAGCAAAACCTGCTGCTAAAGCTGAAGAAAAGAATGATTGAAAATAAGTGCGTAACGCCAGAGGTATAGTGCGTTCCACGTTAATTAATAATTTAAAATTTAATAAGAAGATGCCAAAGGTTAAAACTAATTCCGGTTCTAAAAAAAGATTCGTTCTTACCGGAACAGGAAAAATCAAAAGACAACATGCTTATCATAGTCACATCTTAACAAAGAAGACTAAAAAGCAGAAAAGAAACTTGTGTCACTCTGGATTGGTTCATGAAACTAATTTAGACCAGGTTAAATCACTTTTAGCAATGAAGTAATTCTTCAAGCGTAAACTTATTTATTAACCGAATGTTTTAGCCCGAAGTTCGTAAAATAACAATTTAGCGACGCTAACATTCAAAAACAATTAAAACTATGCCAAGATCAGTAAATCACGTTGCTTCAAGAGCAAAAAGAAAAAAAATTCTAGGTCTTACCAGAGGTTATATCGGTGCTAGAAAGAATGTTTGGACCGTAGCCAAGAATACATGGGAAAAAGGTTTGACTTATGCATACCGTGACCGTAAGAATAAAAAACGTAACTTCCGTGCATTGTGGATTCAACGTATCAATGCAGCAGCTCGTCTGGAAGGTATGTCTTATTCTAAATTGATGGGTTCATTGCACAAAGCTGGTATTGAAATCAATCGTAAAGTTTTGGCTGACTTAGCAATGAATCATCCGGAAGCATTCAAAGCAGTTGTTGCTAAAGCTAAGAATGCATAAGAATCTTTTTTAGACTCTTATTAATTAAAAATATGGGGCTATCAGGAGTTTTTCCTGATGGCCTTTATTTTTTATTGTTGTTCAATAAAATAATGCTGTTTCTTTATGAACGTGCTTATTAGAATACGAATTCGTGTCCTTGCGTATAATGCGATAGTGGGTAATATTGGAGAAAATCCCTTAAGAGTTTCACTTGTTCCACCGAAGAGAAACTTTTGTTTCACCGTGTGAAACTCTTTTGGAACAACGGCTTCACGAGTAAGGCCGTTATTAAGATTGTTCTTTCTTGTTTTTTGGGGGGCGCAATGATTCTTTACAGAATGCTATCGAAGTATGCAAGGAATAAAATTAAATCCGGCTGTTCCATTTTCAGGACAACCGGATTTTATAATTGGTTATTGTGTTTCTATTTTATTTTGTCTTTTTAGGAGTGTTTCCTAAAGTTGCAACAAGGAATTCATAGAATTTCTTGACACTGGGAACGTATACTCGTTCGTCTGGAGAGTGCGGTGAACGCAATGTAGGTCCAAATGAAATCATATCCAATCCTGGAATGATAGAGCCTATGATACCGCATTCAAGTCCGGCATGCACTACTTTTACTGCAGGTTCATTTCCGAACTGTTCTTTATAAGATTGTACCATAGCTTTCAAGATAGGAGATTCTACGTCAGGATTCCATCCAGAATAGCTTCCGCTAAGTTCTACCTTCATACCAGCCATAGAGAAGCAGCTTTCGAGAGATGTTGCAAGATATTCTTTCATTGATTCTGAAGAACTGCGAATAAGAAGGCTGAATTGAGCTTTACCTTCTTCTATTGTAATGATAGATAAGTTTGAAGAAGTCTCAACGGTGTCAGGAATAGTTGGAATCATACGGCAAATACCGTTTTGGCATGCAAATATTGCGTCGACCAGATTGTCTTGAATTTCTTCAGGAACTTCACCTTTAGGCAAATCAACACGTTCGGCCTTGAATGATATAGGTGTTTCCACTGCGTGGTATTCTTCGTTGAATAAATCTTCGCAATACTTAACCAATTCAAGAAGTTCTTCTTCGTTGTCAGCCGGAATAGTCAAAATAACGTCTGCTTCACGAGGAATGGCATTTCTCATGTTTCCACCTTTCCAAGATACGAGACGGGCTTCATATGAAGCAATAGCTTCACGTACGAAGCGTACCATTAACTTATTGGCATTAGCTCTGCCCTGGTTGATTTCCAAACCGGAATGTCCTCCTCTTAAACCTTTCAAGGTAATTTTTAAGGCGATGTCTGTCGGGTCGGTTTCAACTTCCTGATATTGAAGAGTTGCAGTCAAGTCTACACCACCGGCGCAACCGATGTACAGTTCACCTTCATCTTCAGAATCGAGGTTAAGAAGGATTTGTCCTTTTAATGAATCATTCTTTAATCCAAAGGCTCCATACATACCGGTTTCTTCATCCATTGTGATTAAAGCTTCCAATGGTCCGTGTTTGAGTTCTTTGTCTTCCATTACAGCCATGATGGCAGCTACACCCATACCGTTGTCGGCACCGAGTGTTGTACCTTTAGCCTTTACCCATTCACCATCGATATATGTTTCAATTGGATCTTTCTCGAAGTCGTGTATTGTATCATTGTTCTTTTGTGGAACCATGTCCATGTGTGCTTGCAAGATAACTCCTTTGCAGTCTTCCATTCCAGGAGTAGCAGGTTTGCGCATGATAATATTACCAACTTCATCTTTAAAAGCTTCTATTCCTGCATTCTTTGCAAATTCCAGCAAAAAGTTTTGAACCGGACCCATATAACCTGAAGGACGAGGAACTTGGGTCAATCCGTAAAAATGTTTCCACACATTTTGTGGAGCCAATGAGAGAATTGTGTCCATAAATTATTGTTTTTTGTTAGTAAACGGTAAAACCGCTAATCCATAAATACCTAACAAAATTATTAATAATGTTTGAATTCCATGCACAATTAGGGCAAAAATTCCAGCGTTCTCCCAAGATACTCCATAAAGGCTCATCATTGATATGACTGCAAAGTGCCATGGTCCTGCTCCATTCGGGGTAGGAACCAATACGGCAATACTTCCACCCACGAACATGACAAGTCCAGCTGTCCATCCTAAATTTGCAGAAAAATCAAAACAATAGAACGTTAAATAGAAGTGAAAAAAGTAACAAACCCAAATAGCAATAGTGTAGAAAACAAAGAGAGGCAGATTCTTTACGTGGCGTAAGGATATGATACCTTCCCATATGTTTGTCATGATGCCTTTTATACGGCTGAATATCGTAAATTTTCGAATAAGGAAATATATAAGTAATAAGAATGCGATGGTCGATGCGCCTATTATATACAGGACTGGAGATGACAGTAGATCGGTAATGGAGTGAAAATTGCTTCCGGTCTTTGCAAAAAACGCATCAAATACATGAATGTTTAGCATTAAAGTACCGCCGATAATGAGCAAAACACACAATGAATCTATCAGTCTTTCTGTAACAACTGTTCCTAATGCTTTGGTGAAAGATACTCCATCGTATTTTGATAATACTCCGCAACGTGAGATTTCGCCAAGGCGGGGGATTATCATGTTACTGGCATAAGAGATAAATATGGCATTTACGCAATTGTTCAGTTTGGCATGTTCTCCCATAGGTTCTAATGTTTGCTTCCAGCGCCAGCCACGCAATACATGGCTCAATATACCAAACAGAAGGGAAACAGACATCCAAAACCAATCTAAATGCCAGAAAATATCTTTTACTTTTGAGAGGTCGAAATCACGGTAGGTGCGATATAAAATAGCTCCGCCCAATATAAAAGGAAGAACAATTTTTAGTGATGTATTTAGTATCTTTTTCAATGATTAATGGCTTTAGATTATACAAAACTGCGTAAATTTGCATGATGTAAACGTTGCAAAGATAGTAAGGATATAAAAAACAGCATACAATTTAATCATAAAAGTGACAGATATGAGACTAGTAAAACCTAAAAAGTTCCTTGGACAACATTTCTTGAAAGATTTGGAGATTGCACAAAATATAGCTGATACGGTAGACGTATGTCCGGAACTTCCTATCCTGGAAGTTGGCCCAGGTATGGGAGTACTAACCCAATATCTTGTTCAAAAAAAACGTCCGTTGAAGGTTGTTGAGTTGGATTTTGAATCAGTTGCTTATTTGCATGAGAATTTTCCTGTATTGGAGAATAATATAATAGAAAATGATTTCTTGAAAATGGATTTGAAGAATCTGTTTGATGGGCAATCTTTTGTCTTGACAGGAAATTATCCCTATAATATTTCCAGTCAGATATTTTTCAAGATGTTGGAAAATAAAGATTTGATTCCGTGTTGTACGGGAATGATTCAGAAGGAAGTGGCAGAACGTATCGCTTCAGGACCGGGTAACAAGGCATATGGAATCCTGAGTGTGTTGATTCAGGCTTGGTATAAGGTGGAATATCTGTTTACTGTTCATGAAAATGTCTTTAATCCTCCTCCAAAAGTAAAAAGTGCCGTAATCCGTATGACTCGTAACAATGTACAGAATCTGGGCTGTAACGAGGCATTGTTTAAACGGATTGTAAAGACTACTTTTAATCAAAGAAGAAAAACTTTGCGCAATTCTATAAAACCTGTTTTAGGAAAAGATTCTTCATTATATTCAGATGAAATTTTTAATAAACGTCCGGAGCAGCTTTCAGTAATGGAGTTTATTGAATTGACCAATCGGGTTGAGAAAGCTTTGAATGAAAATATGCAGAAGGAGGCATAGTTATGGAATTGGAGAAAGACTTGATTCATCATATCATAGAGCTTATTGAGCAAAAAGATGCCGATAAGCTTAAAGATGTATTGGCCGACCTGCACCCTGCAGACCTTGCAGAATTGTGCAGTGAGCTCGATACAGACGAAGCCCGTTTTATTTTCCATCAGCTGGATAATGAGAAAGCGGCCGATGTGCTTGTTGAAATGGATGAAGATGCCCGTAAGAAGTATCTGGACATCTTGCCTTCTGAGACCATTGCGAAACGCTTTGTCGATTATATGGATTCGGATGATGCTGTTGACATTATCCGTGAAATGGATGAGGATAAGCAGGAAGAAGTCTTATCGCATATTGAAGATATAGAACAGGCTGGTGATATTGTTGACCTCTTGAAATATGATGAAGATACTGCCGGTGGATTGATGGGTACTGAGATGGTTACCGTTAATGAAAACTGGAGTATGCCCGAATGTCTGAGAGAAATGCGTCTGCAAGCCGAGGAAATGGATGAGATATATTATGTATATGTCATAGATGATGATGAGCGTCTGCAAGGTGTTTTCCCTTTGAAAAAAATGATAACAAGTCCGTCAGTGTCGAAGGTAAAGCATGTAATGAAAAAGGATCCTGTTTCTGTGCATGTTGATACTCCTATCGAAGAAGTTGTGCAGATCATTGAAAAATACGACCTTGTGGCAGTTCCGGTAGTTGACAGTATCGGACGGTTGGTTGGGCGTATTACGGTTGACGACGTGATGGATGAAGTACGTGAACAGGCTGAACGTGATTATCAGTTGGCATCAGGTTTGTCACAGGATGTTGAAACGGACGATAATGTGTTTCGGCAGACGAGTGCCCGTTTACCCTGGCTTTTAATAGGAATGATGGGCGGTATCTGTAACTCCCTGATTCTGGGAAATTTTGACAATGTCTTTGCAGCACATCCCGAAATGGCTCTTTATATTCCTTTGATTGGTGGAACGGGAGGAAATGTGGGAACGCAGTCTTCAGCTTTGGTTGTACAGGGTTTGGCTAACAGTTCGTTGGATGCAGGGAAAACTTTTGAACAGATTGCCAAGGAAGCTGTCGTTGCTTTGATCAATGCAACTATCATATCCATGTTGGTATATATATATAATTTTATCCGTTTTGGAGCGACAAGTACAGTTACATATTCCGTATCCATAAGCTTGTTTGCAGTAGTGATGTTTGCGTCTATTTTTGGAACGTTGGTTCCTATGACGTTGGAAAAATTGAAAATTGATCCGGCTATTGCTACAGGACCTTTTATATCTATTACAAATGATATTATAGGTATGATGATTTATATGGGTGTAACAGAAATATTGTCTTAACCGACAAAAAAACATGAAAAATAGTATGAAATAATATTTTTATTGTTTTATTTTGTAGAAAATAACGAATTGGGAAATATTCCTTAATACTTAAAACGCTTTCAACAATGACGGACTCTCATGAAACCAATGTTACTTTAAATTCAGAGGCATTGGACGAACACGCAAGACAAGCAGGACTCGAAGAGACTTCTCAACAGTCTCAGGTAGAAAATGCGGATATGGAGAATGAAAAAGTTACAGTTTTTGAACAAAAGTCTTCCAAAGCTGAAGTTATAGAACGTTTAAAGGAATTATCTCGGGATATAGATAATATCAATAAAGCCGAGCTTGATTTTCTAAAGCAGAATTTCTATAAATTGCATAAAGCAGAGATAGAAGCCGCAAAAAAGACGTTTATAGAGAATGGAGGTGAAGAAAGTGCTTTCGTTCCTCAACCTGACCCGGAAGAAGAAGTTTATAAAACGGTCATGAAGGAGATTAAAGAAAAACGTAACGAGTTGCTGGCTGTGCAAGAACAGCAAAAAGAGGAAAATCTCCAAAAGAAGCTTGCTATAATAGAGAAACTGAAAGCTTTGATTGAGAATCCTGAAGATGCAAATAAGAATTATAATGAATTCAAGCAGTTGCAACAGGAATGGAACAGTATAAAATTGATTCCTGCAACAAAAGTGAATGAGTTGTGGAAGAACTATCAGCATAACGTAGAGAAGTTTTATGATATTCTGAAGCTGAATAATGAATTCCGTGAATATGACTTTAAGAAAAATCTGGAGATAAAAACTCATTTGTGTGAAGCTGCAGAACGTTTGGCCAGTGAGGCTGATGTGGTTTCAGCTTTTCATCAGCTTCAGAAATTGCATCAGGAATTTCGTGATACGGGACCTGTAGCAAAGGAATTGCGTGATAGTATATGGGCACGCTTTAAAGCAGCTTCTACTGCCGTTAATCGCAGACATCAACAGCATTTTGAACAATTGAAGGAAAATGAACAGTTGAACCTTGATCAGAAAACTGTTATTTGTGAGATTGTTGAAGCTACAGAATATGACAAGCTGAAAACATTTGCAGATTGGGAAAATAAGACTCAGGAAATTTTGGCATTGCAAAGTAAATGGAAAACTATAGGTTTTGCACCTCAGAAGATGAATGTGAAGATTTTCGAGCGATTCAGAACTGCATGTGATGATTTCTTTAAACGTAAGGGTGAATACTTTAAAACGTTGAAAGAAGGATTGAGCGTCAATTTGGAAAAGAAAAAAGCTTTGTGTGAGCAGGCTGAAGCTTTAAAAGACAGTACAGACTGGAAAGAAACTTCAGATAAGTTGACTAAATTGCAGAAGGAATGGAAAACGATAGGTCCGGTGCAGAAGAAATATTCAGATGCAGTATGGAAACGTTTTATTTCAGCTTGTGATTATTTCTTTGAGCAGAAGAAAAAAGCAACTTCTTCACAGCATTCTGTTGAATTGGAAAATTTGAGCAAGAAAAAGGAAATAATTGAAAATCTGAAAAAGTTGAATTCAGAAGAAGATACAACAGCTGATGTTGAGAAAGAAGTAAAAGACGCTATAAAAGAATGGAATTCCATTGGTTTTGTTCCTTTTAAGGAAAAGGATAAAATATATAAGGAGTTTCATGCTATTGTAGATGCTTTGTTTGATAAGTTGAATCTCTCTGCAGCTCAACGAAAACTGACTAATTTTAAATCGAATATAAAGGATTTGGCTGGTAAGGAAGCTAATAATCTGGCTCGTGAACGTGAAAAGTTAGTCAGACAATATGAGAATATGAAGAGCGAGATACAGACTTATGAAAATAATCTTGGCTTCTTGACCACGGCTTCGAAAAAAGGTAATAGTTTGGTTACTGAAATAAATCGTAAGGTTGAGAAGCTAAAAGCTGATTTGGAATTGCTCGTGCAAAAGATTAATATGATAGATGAATCTATGAAATAATAATCATAAGGAAATTTTATACGAAAGAGGCTGTCTCAAAATAAAAAATAGAGATAAGCTTACTTACAATCTATAAGCTACAACATAAAAATCTCCTGCTTTTAGTCCTATAATTGCAATAAACAAGGGCTAAATCAGGAGTTTTTTTACTTCTAAGTTTCAATCTATAAGATTTTTACTTTTGCAATTCTATTTTGAGACAGCCTCTTTCTTGTTTAGTATAAGATGGTGTAATGTTCAGAAAGATAGCATTTTATAGATTATGTAATAAACAAAAAATGCTAGACTTTATTAGTCTAGCATTTCATCTAACTGGCTGGGCTACCTGGATTCGAACCAAGAATGACAGGACCAGAATCTGTAGTGTTACCATTACACCATAGCCCATTGTTGTTTTGACGATGCAAAGATACTACTTTTTTTTTAGATACAAATATTTTCATCGATTTTTTTCAAAAAAAAACAAAAACAAGACATATTTATGTTCTACCTCTTTAACTATTACGTAAATCAATGTATCTTTGTTCCTTGTAATATCATGTGGGTATGTTGTATTGATAAGTAACGATTTTATAAGATGAATGAACTATTAAAAGAAATAACAGAAGGAATTCAAGACAAGAAAGGAAAACGCATTGTTATTGCTGATCTTACTAAAATAGAGGATACTATATGTGACTATTTTGTAATTTGCCAAGGAAACTCCCCAAGTCAGGTGCAGGCAATAACAGAATCAATTTATGAATTTGTACGAAAAAAAATAGGCGAAAAGCCTGTTCATATAAATGGACTTGAGAATTGTCAATGGGTAGCTGTTGATTATTCTAGTGTTATAGTACACATCTTTTTGCCGGGACCGAGAGAATTTTATGATTTAGAGCATTTGTGGGAAGATGCTCAGTTAACAACCATACAAGATATTGATTAATTATGAGTGCAAATAATAACGCTCCAAAACCTAACACAGGAGGAACCCCCAAGTTTAATTTGAACTGGCTTTATGCCTTGATTATACTTGTTTTGGGAATCTTGTATTTTACCAAACAGGATGGAGGTATAAGTAAGAGCATTACTTATACTGAATTTAAGGGGTATGTTCAGAAAGGTTATGTGACAAAGATTGTATCTTACAATGATAATTCATTGGATGTTTACATTAAGCCGGAATTTGCTCCGGAAGTGTTTAAAACAAATGCCCAAAAGATTGGACGCAGTCCAATGGTAACTACCCGTATAGGATCAACTGATTCTCTTGAAAAATTCTTGGAGGAAGAAGAAACCAAGAATCCACAAAATAAGATAGGAGTAGACTATCAGGAGAAAAACAATTATATGGTTTCTCTGCTGATAAATCTGTTGCCGTTTATTCTGATTATTGCCATATGGATGTTCTTTATGCGCCGTATGGGAAGTGGAGCCGGTGGAGGTTCAGGAGTATTTAATGTTGGAAAATCCAAGGCTCAGCTGTTTGAAAAAGGAAGCGCCAACAGAATAACCTTCAAGGATGTGGCCGGACAGGCTGAGGCTAAGCAGGAAGTACAGGAAATAGTTGATTTCTTGAAAAAACCTCAAAAATATACAGAGCTGGGAGGTAAAATCCCCAAAGGTGCGCTTTTGGTTGGCCCTCCGGGAACCGGTAAGACATTATTGGCTAAAGCCGTAGCTGGTGAAGCCGATGTGCCGTTCTTTTCTATCTCAGGTTCTGATTTCGTTGAGATGTTTGTGGGTGTAGGAGCTTCACGTGTAAGAGACTTGTTCCGTCAGGCAAAAGAAAAATCTCCTTGTATTATATTCATTGATGAGATTGATGCTGTAGGACGGGCTCGTGGAAAGAATCCTTCGATGGGAGGTAATGATGAACGCGAAAATACGTTGAATCAGCTGTTGACCGAAATGGACGGATTTGGTTCGAACAGTGGAGTTATTATTCTTGCTGCAACCAACCGTGTAGATATATTGGATAAGGCATTGTTACGTGCCGGACGTTTTGACCGTCAGATTCATGTGGATTTGCCGGATTTGAATGAGCGAAAAGAAGTTTTCGGAGTGCATCTTCGTCCTATTAAGATTGATGAAACTGTAGATGTTGATTTGCTGGCCCGTCAGACTCCGGGATTTTCAGGTGCAGACATTGCCAATGTTTGTAATGAAGCTGCGTTGATTGCTGCGCGTCATAATAAGAAGACTGTAAGCAAAGATGATTTTCTTGCAGCGGTAGACCGTATTATCGGTGGATTGGAGAAAAAGACCAAAGTCATGACGCAGAATGAAAAGAAGACCATTGCACTTCATGAAGCTGGTCATGCTACCCTTTCATGGTTCCTTGAACATGCAAATCCTCTGATCAAGGTTACTATCGTACCGAGAGGACGTGCTTTGGGGGCTGCATGGTATTTGCCGGAAGAACGTCAGATTACAACAAAAGAGCAGATGCTCGATGAAATGTGCGCCACTTTGGGAGGACGTGCGGCTGAGGAATTGTTTGTCGGACATATTTCTACCGGAGCCATGAACGATTTGGAACGCGTGACCAAACAGGCGTATGGCATGATAGCATATGCAGGTATGAGTGACCGTTTGCCTAATCTTTGTTATTATAATAACGATGAGTATGCATTTAATAAGCCTTATAGTGAAAGTACTGCTCAACTGATTGATGAAGAAGTGAAGAAAATGATAAATGAGCAATACGAACGCGCCAAGAGTATTTTGCAGGAGCATGCTGAGGGACATAATCAATTGGCTACGTTACTGATGGAGCGTGAAGTGATTTTTGCTGAAGATGTAGAAGCTATCTTTGGAAAACGTCCATGGGCATCCCGTTCTGAAGAAATTCTGGCTGATACGGAGAATGGAAAAGATAAAGAGGCTGGTGAATCTTCTACTGTATCGGACGAAGAAAATAATGTAGCTTCAGATGCAGATGCGAAAAAAGACGCAGATGCTAAGGTTGAAGAGAAAATCGTAGAAGGCGAAGCCAAAGAAATTAAAGAATAAAAAAATTATACCGTGAAAAATCTTATTCAGAGAGCCATAACAGGAGTATTGTTTGTTGCCGTTCTGGTAGGGGCAATATTGTATAGCGCGTTTTCGTTTATGTTGCTGTTTATGCTTATTAGTGCATTGGCAGTATGGGAGTTTGTTTGTTTGGTCAACAAGCAGGAGAACGTACAGGTGAATCCCTTTATTGCGGCAGGAGGTGGCGTGCTCTTGTTTCTGGCATTTTTCTGTTATTCGGTAAATTTGACCGATACAAGCATATTTGTGCCCTATTTGCTGATATTGATTTATATGTTTGTATCAGAGCTGTATCTCAAACGCAGTAATCCGATTAATAATTGGGCATATTCTGTAATGAGTCAGATATATGTAGCCTTGCCGTTTGCCTTGCTGTGCGTTTTGGCTTTTATGGATATGGGCAATGGAGAAAGTTATGATTCGATAACATACAATGCTATTTTGCCATTGTCTGTCTTTATTTTTAATTGGAGTAATGATACAGGTGCATATTGCACCGGTATGCTGTTTGGACGTCATCGGCTGTTTGAACGTATATCTCCTAAAAAATCATGGGAAGGTTCCATTGGTGGTGGAGTGATTTCCATACTTGTGGCTTTGGCGATGGCACATTTTTTCCCCTTCCTTTCAGCTTTCCAATGGATTGGTTTTGCATTGGTAGTAGTTGTTTTCGGAACATGGGGCGATTTGGTAGAGTCATTGCTGAAACGTCAGTTGGGAATAAAGGATTCCGGTAATATATTGCCGGGTCATGGTGGCATGCTAGACCGCTTTGACAGTACGCTTTTGGCTGTTCCTGCAGTGATAGTCTATTTGTTACTTGTCAAGATGTATTGTTGATAAGGCTTTTTATTAAGATAAACTGCATCTGTTTACCTCTTATGCATGAATGTAGGTAAGCAGATGCTTTTTTTATTGTGATATATGTATATGTCAGCAAGCCTTATGGCTATTTTCTTGTACATGTTTGAATCTTTCTTAAAGTAATCATTAAATAACTGAAAGATTTCGTACTTTTACACTTCAAAATCTACTAAATATAATCGACTAATAACCTTTTAATAAATAAGACTATGGAACAGATTTGTTTACACAAGCTACCGGTTGACATCGTTTTCCATCCTTCCTGGTGGAACAAGCATGTAGGTATAACCTTTGATGAAGACTTTTTTTACAATCCTGAGCGTAGAGTTGCAGATGAGCGTCGGATGGAACAAGAGTTGCACGAACGTTTTGGCAAATATGGATTAGGTGAAGATTATAACAAGGATCTTCCTCAAATAGGTGCTGTACATCTGGCAGCCGGTTATTTGCTTTCTGAAATGTTGGGTTGTCAGATTGAATATACTGAGAATTCTGCTCCTCAGGTAATATGTGCTCATAAGGAAGGATTTGATATTGATGAAGAAGCCGCTTTCAAGAGTCCAGCATTTTTGAAACTGCAAAAGCTGGTGGAAACGTTAAAAGCCAAATATGGCTATGTTTGTGGTGATATTAATTGGGGTGGCATCCTGAATCTGGCAATAGACTTAAAGGGTGAGAGTATCCTAATGGATATGATAATGGAACCGGAGAAAACAAAAACCTATTTTGGAGCTATAGCACGAGTGGTAGAGCGTTTCTTCAATTATGTGCATAGTGAGACCAAAACAACTTCCATATCAGTCAATCGTCTGGCGCGTTTGCTGAATGGCTCTTTATATCTTCATTCGGAATGCTCGCATACAATGATTTCAACGGAAGATTATCATGATTTTCTATTGCCCTATGATATAGACTGGAGTAATAAATACCGTCCTTATGGAATTCATTATTGCGGAAAAGACCCACATCGTCATGCTGAGAATTTTGCAAAGATTCCTCATCTGGATTTCCTGGACTTAGGATGGGGTGGTGATGTGCAGGCTTTGCGTGAAGCATTACCGCAGACATTCTTCAATATACGTCTCAACCCCGTTGAGTTGAATAGTTATACATATGATGATTTGCGCAATATTATTGTATCGCGTGTAGAACAGTCGAAAGATCCTTATCTTACAGGAATTTGCTGCATAAATATAGATGATAAGGTTCGTGATGAGCAAGTATGTGCTATATATGATATAGCCGAAGAGTGCAGACAAACGATGTTTAATGAAAACAAATGATGCAATATGAAAGATGAATTCAATTCAAGCTTGGCCGATTCTCAAGCTACTGTGGTGACTCCGCTTACTCCAGAGCAATTTGATATAGATGCTTATGCTGAGTATGCTGCAGCGTTGGATGAACGTTGTGAAAAATTCTGGAAGGCATCATCGGGTGTATTGGTATACAGAAGAATGCGTGTAAAAGAAGTTTTTGCCGGAGACTGTTGCAATATGGAACATTCGCTGCATTGGCAGTTGGGAGCTTTACAGCAAAGCATGAAGTTTAAGGCTGATATTCCTAACTTTCTGGAGCCTTGGTATGGATTGGGAACCGTTGCTTCTGCTTATGGATTCGGATATGTCTGGGAAAAAGACTTGGCACCGGCCGTTGACGGAAAATTTGCTTCAACGGCAGAACTGGTAGCAGCCCCTTACAAACCGGTTGCCGAAACGGAAATAGGCCGTCATACATTGAATATGGTAGAGTATTTCCTTGAGAAAACGAAAGGACGTGTCCCCATGTCGTATTGTGATGTACAGTCACCGCTAAATACATTAAGCAATATCATTGATTCCAGCCAGTTCTATATGGACTTTTATTTAGATCCGGATGCAATGAAACAGGCTATGGAACGTACAGCCGACTTGTTGATTGACTTCACCCGCGAACAGCAGAAACTGATAGGAGATGCTCTTGTAAAACCCGGACATGGATTTGCTTCGAGCCGTAAATTCTCGGGCTTGGGTATGAGTGATGATACAATTACCATGCTTTCTCCTGATTTGTATGTTGATATGGCTGTTCCGGCAATGGTTAAGGCCGGCGATGCTTTTGGCGGTACGGTATTCCATTCTTGTGGAAACTGGAGTGACAAGAAGCAGGATATAGTAAATATGAGCAATATCCGTATGGCAGATGGCGCTTTCTCAAAGGCAACAGATCCGGGAGCAAATCCTACGGACGGTTTTGCTGACGTTTTTGCCAACACGGGTGTTGTGCTTAATGCGCGAATCGTAGGTGACGAGGAATTGGTTGAGTCAAAAGTAAGAGAGCTTTGGAAACCGGGAATGAAACTGATTGTTGTAACATATAGTGAAACGCCCGAAGAACAGGCACGCATTTATGATAAGATTCATGAAATCTGTCAGTAATCACAGTTGGATGGCATGTTGAAGACTGATTGTTCACAGGCTTTCAGACATCAGACATAAACAAAAAAATTCCAGACGCAAATCTGCATCTGGAGTTTTTGTTTTTTTTATAACTGATGAAAGAAAAAATCATATCCAGTATTTTTAAATTTATAACTTATGATTTTTCCTTTTACCGGTTATGATTTTTCAAATTATGGCGATCTTTCTGAATTTTATAACTGATGAGGCTGGACTTTATTCGCAGATAAATTTATCAGCATCCTTTAATGCAGGAAATTTATCACGGAAGGCCTTCAGCGTGGCAGTCTGTATTGTAGCGGAACAGGAGCTTTCCGCATAGTCTGTACACGATGCGAGTATCCTTCCATAAGGGTCAATACATCTGCTGCTGCCGTTATAGGTAGCACAAGGGTCGCTTCCTGTTCTGTTGGCTCCTATTACATAACATTGGTTTTCCATTGCACGTGCGCTGAGTAGCGTATTCCATACATTTATGCGTGTGACAGGCCAGTTGGCAACATAAATGATGGCATCATAGTCTTCTTTATTGCGTGAGAATACGGGGAAGCGTAAATCATAGCATATCTGCAACAGAAAACGGACTCCCTTAAATTCAGCAATGACCCGTTTGTTTCCGGGTGTGTATACTTTGTCTTCACTTCCGTATGAGAATAAATGCCGTTTGTCATAAGTTACGGTATCTTCTTCGTGTATGAAAAAGCAGCGGTTATAAAAACGTTTCTCTTCGTTTGCAATTATACTTCCGGTAATTGCGCAATGATATTTTCGGCACAGCTCTTGCATCCATGTTACAGTTTCTTTCTGTTCGGCATGATTGATTTGTTGAGGTGCCATACAGAAACCGGTAGTAAACATTTCAGGCAGAACAAAAAGGTCTGAGTGTGGGGATGCATCAATCAGCTCCTCTATGTGTGCTCTGTTTTTTTCCGGGTTGCACCATATGATATCTGTTTGCAGTATGGAAAACGTCAAATCATTGTCCTTGTCGCTATTCATATAGACCGGTTGTGTTATCAGTTTTTGTTCGAATTGTTTTTTAGTATCGCAATCATTTGTCGGGCTGCTTTTTCAGAAGCGCCGGGCTGTCCGAGAATTTTAATAATGCGGTCATATTCGGCCAACATGTCTTCTCTGGCCTTACCTTCCAGTAAAAGAGATAGTTCATGCTGCATGTTTTCTACAGTCATCGTGTCGGCTACCAGTTCCTTTACCACCTCTTTGTTGGCAATAAGATTTACCAGTGAGATGTATTTTACCTTCAGTACATGTATGCGGAGGAAAGAAATGATTTTGCCCACAGGAGTGTGGTAACATACTACTTGTGGCACCCGGAACAAAGCCGTTTCCAGCGTTGCTGTACCCGAGGTGACAAGTGCGGCGTGTGCATACAACAGCAAAGGATAGGTTTGCCTGTATACAATCTTTACATTAGAGCCCTGTATGAACTGGTTGTAATAAAACGGTTCGATGCTGGGCGCACCGGCCAGTACCAGCTGATAATCCTTAAATTGAGATGCCGCGCGAATCATATCGGGCAGATTGTCTTTGATTTCCTGTTTGCGGCTTCCTGCCAGAAGGGCGATAATCGGTTTTTCCGGTTCCAGTCCGTTGGAAAGGATAAACTCGTCCAGACTCTCATTATATCTGCCTTTGAAGTTGGCTATGGCATCAACACAAGGATTTCCCACATAATGTATGGGATAGTTGTATTTTTGATAAAAGTCGACTTCGAAAGGTAAGATAGAAAACAACTCTGCGATATCACGTTTTATATTTTTTATCCGATATGTTTTCCATGCCCATATTTTAGGAGATATGTAGTAGAAAACAGGAATTTGGGTATGCGCCTTTACAAATTGTGCGATTTTAAGATTGAATCCCGGATAATCTACCAGAATGACCACATCAGGATTCCATGCCACAATGTCTTCCTTGCACAATCGCATGTTTGCAAAAATGGTGCGTAAATGAAGCAACACGGGAATGAATCCCATGTACGCCATTTCTCTGTAATGTTTTACACGTTTGCCTCCGATACCACTCATCAAGTCTCCTCCGAAAAAGCGGAATTCAGCCTGAGGGTCTTCTTTGCGTAATGCAGCCATCAGGTTTGATGCGTGTAAATCACCGGATGCTTCTCCTACAATCAGATAGTATTTCATATGCTGCGTTAAAAAGAGAGGTTCCACTTTTTCATCGGCTCTATGACTTCATAAGCCGTAACATCTATTTTTACCGGTGTAATGGCTACATATCCGTTTGACAAAGCCCATGCATCACAGTCTTCTGCCATTTCTGATTTCTGGAAAGAGCCGGTCAGCCAGTAGTAATTGTCTTTGTACGGGTGCGGACAAGAAGCCCACTCATTGCTCCATACGCCACGTGTCTGACGGCATATTCTTACTCCTTTAAAAGTTTCGGTTAGCGGGAAGTTTACATTCAGGCATATTCCTTCAGGCAAACCGTGTTTGAGTACTTCCGAAGTTATTTCAATGATGTGTTTTTTCAGCGGATTGAAATCGGCATCCGGATTATGGTCACATAAAGAATATCCGATAGATGGTATTCCTTTCATGCATCCTTCAAGTACAATACCCATTGTTCCTGAGTAATGCACGTTTACGGCCGAATTGTCTCCATGGTTGATTCCGCCGATAACCAGGTCCGGACGTCGGGGTACAATACTGTGCAGTGCCAGTTTTATGCAGTCGACCGGTGTCCCGGAACATGAAAATATTTTTAATCCCTCTTCTTCATGATTTAATTTGTAAAAGACAGGGGTGGTTACAGTCAGTGAGCAGGCCGCTCCTGAGCGTGGTGCATTGGGGGCCACTGCAATGATGTCTCCTATAGGACGTAATGTGTTGATTAATTCATTGATACCTTTGGCTGTGACTCCATCGTCGTTCGAAATCAGGATTAGAGGTTTTTTATCATTCATACCTTATAATATATTAATTGTTGCTTGGCAAAAGTACAAAAAATAGCCGCTGGGGATGTAATACTTTTAGGAATAATTCTTAATCTGCGTGAAAGCCTTGTTGCAAAAAATATATATTTGAAGATATTTGAGTATATTTGCAACTTTAAGAAGTGGATAAACTTCATACAGAAAATAGTTAAGATGGGAAAGATTATTGCTTTAGCAAATCAGAAAGGTGGAGTAGGAAAAACTACTTCTACAATCAATTTGGCTGCATCACTGGCTACATTGGAAAAAACAGTATTGGTCATTGATGCGGATCCTCAGGCTAATGCGTCTTCAGGACTGGGCGTTGACCTTAAGGAAGTAGATTGCTCTATATATGAATGTCTGGTTGACAAGAAAGATATACGTGAAGCTATCTATACAACCGATATCGAAGGACTTGACATAGTGCCTTCGCATATAGATTTGGTTGGTGCCGAGATTGAAATGATACAACTGGACAGCAGAGAAAAAGTAATGAAAACATTACTTGCCCCAATGAAAGAAATGTATGACTATGTATTGATAGACTGCTCTCCATCATTGGGTTTGATTACAATTAATGCCTTGACGGCAGCCGATTCTGTGATAATTCCGGTACAATGTGAATATTTTGCATTGGAGGGGATAAGTAAATTGCTGAATACAATAAAGATAATAAAGTCTAAATTGAATCCCGCATTAGACATTGAAGGTTTCCTGTTGACCATGTATGACTCTCGCTTGCGTTCGGCCAATCAGGTCTATGACGAAGTGAAAAATCATTTTCAGGAATTGGTATTCAAGACGGTAATTCAGCGCAATGTAACATTGAGTGAGGCGCCGAGTCACGGCATACCGGTTATTTTGTATGACGCCGAGTCTAAAGGAGCAAAAAACTATTTGGCTTTGGCACAGGAAATTATTAAACGAAACGGAAAATAGAAAGCATAAAGATGGCGGTACATAAGAAATTTGCATTAGGGCGTGGTTTGGATGCTTTGATTTCTACAGAAGAAGTCAGAACAAACGGCTCTTCTTCTATTAATGAGGTAGAATTGTCTAAAATAACTGTAAACCCCAATCAGCCACGGCGTGAGTTTGACCAGGAAGCTTTGCAGGAGCTGGCCGATTCTATAGCGGAGATAGGTATTATACAACCGATTACTTTGCGTAAAATAGATGATGATTCTTATCAGATTATTGCGGGTGAGCGCCGTTTTCGTGCCTCACAGATGGCTGGACTGACTTCTATTCCTGCATATATCCGTACAGCCGATGACGAGAATGTCATGGAGATGGCACTTATCGAAAATATTCAGCGTGAAGATTTGAATTCACTTGAAATAGCATTGGCTTATCAGCATTTGTTGGAACAGTATGAACTTACGCAAGAACGCTTGAGCCAGCGCGTTGGTAAAAAGCGTACAACCATTTCCAATTACTTGCGTCTGCTGAAATTGCCGGCTCCCATTCAGGTCGCATTGCAGAATAAGGAGATTGATATGGGGCATGCGCGGGCTTTACTCACATTGGATGATCCGAAGATGCAGATCAAGATTTTTGAGGAAATCGTGAAAAACCATTATTCAGTGCGGAAAGTGGAGGAACTGGTGAAGGCGCTGAGTGAAGGTGAAGCTGTAAAATGCGGTGAAAAGAAGATTGTTTCAAAAGCGGTAAAGCTGCCTGAGGAATATGATGTGCTGAAAACTCATCTTTCTGATTTCTTTAAGACAAAAGTTCAAATGTCTTGTAATAAGGATGGAAAAGGTAAAATCAGTATTCCATTTAATAATGAAGAAGATCTGGAGCGTATAATGGAGATATTTGATAAACTGAAACAGCAAGAATAATAGATCATATATTTGGAACGCATGATGCATATATATCGCATTGGAATTATAATATTGTTTCTATTGTTGGGAGTAGGAGGGCCTGAGCTTTCTGCCCAAGAATTGAAGACAGATTCACTGGCTTCTGATAGCATTGTCTTACAGGAAAAGCAGATGAAAGAACTTATTGCTCCTGTTGATACGGTGGCGTTGTATGCCGGAAGTGATTCTATCAGTAAGATTCCTGTGTCTAAAGCTGTTGAGAAAAAACGTTGGATACCCGATCCGAAGAAAGCTACATGGCTGGCTTTGCTGATTCCGGGAGGCGGACAGATTTACAATAGAAAATATTGGAAATTGCCAATAGTTTATGGTGGATTTGTGGGATGTGCTTATGCACTGACCTGGAACAATCAGATGTATTCAGATTATTCGCAAGCTTATCTTGATATTATGGATGATGATCCGAATACAAACAGTTTTAAGGATTTTTTACCTCCTAATTACAATGTCGAAGGAAATATCTCTCAATTGCAGAATATATTCAAGCGAAAGAAAGATTACTATCGCAGATATCGTGATTTAAGTATATTTTGTTTTGTTGCCGTCTATGCATTATCAGTTATAGATGCATATGTTGATGCAGAACTTTCCAATTTTGATATAACCAGAGATCTTAGTCTTAAGGTTGAACCTACAATTATTAATAACAATTCACTGAATCAGCCCATTCAGATTAATAAGAAGTCGGGAGTGGGGTTGCAGTGTAGTTTAAGATTTTGAATTCCATGAAAAAAGTATTTATATTGGCCATGTTGATAGTTTCATGCAGTCTTTGTGCTCAAAAAACAATTGTTGTGCATTCTCAGTTGACTGGTGAAAATGAAGAAATTGATATTCCGGAAAATATGACTTTGTCGGTCGACAGTCTGCTGTTAGATTGGCATGCGAAGAATTTTCTGGTATCGGAATTCGACTGTGACAGTGGTGCTGTAAATCCTTTTTTCCCTGATTCCATATATATGGACCGTTTGTCTCGTATACCTACCATTATGGAAATGCCCTATAATGAAATAGTGCGTAAATTTATCGATATGTATACAGAGCGGTTGCGTGGTTCGGTATCTTACATGCTGGGTGCGGCAAATTTTTATATTCCTATATTTGAACAAGCTTTAGATTTATATAATTTGCCTTATGAACTGAAATATCTTCCGATTATAGAGTCGGCGTTGAATCCTAAAGCTGTGTCACATGCCGGTGCTGCAGGCCTTTGGCAGTTTATGCTGGGAACAGGAAAATTATATGGTCTGGAAGCAAACAGCTTGATTGATGAACGTAGAGACCCTATAAAATCGACTTATGCGGCAGCTCGTTATCTCAATGATTTATATAATATCTATAAGGATTGGAATTTGGTTATAGCAGCATATAATTGCGGTCCTGGAAATGTGAATAAGGCTATCCATCGTGCAAATGGCGCTACTGATTATTGGAGTATATACAATTATCTTCCGAAAGAAACAAGAGGATATGTTCCCGCGTTTATTGCAGCCAATTATATTATGAATTATTATTGTGATCATAATATATGTCCGATGGAGACACAATTGCCGATAGTAACGGATACGTTGCATATTTCCAAGGATTTGCATTTTCAGCAGATAGCAGATTTGTGTAATATTGATTTAGAGTCCTTACATGCATTAAATCCTCAGTATAAGACCGAAGTAATTCCGGGTAACAGTATGGAATGTATTTTGCGTCTTCCTCAGCAGGCTTTGAATGCCTTTATTGATGCAAAAGATTCTATTTATACATATAAGGCCGCAGAGTTGTTTACGAAACGCAAGTCTGTGACTGTCAAGAATACTGCTCCTGCTTCTTCAGGCAAGGCTCAATATTATAAAGTACGTAGGGGGGACACTCTTTCAGGCATAGCTGTGAAATACAAGACTACTGTCAGTCGTTTGAGAAGTTTAAACGGCATAAAGGGTAACAGGATTACTGCGGGAAAGTCTATTCGTGTCCGTTAATTTAATAGGAGGAAGGATCATGAATGATAATTTACAGATCAGAGAAATGCAAGATGAATCGCTGATTAATAATGCTTTTCAGGAACTTTTGGATGCATATCTTGCGACAAAGCATCGTAAAAAAGTAGAAATTATAACGAAAGCTTTTAATTTTGCGAAGCAAGCTCATAAAGGAGTAAGAAGAAGGTCTGGTGAACCTTATATCATGCATCCTATTGCCGTAGCTAAAATTGTCTGTTCTGAAATCGGACTCGGTTCTACTTCCATCTGTTCGGCTCTTTTGCATGATGTTGTTGAAGATACAGACTATACGGTAGAAGACATATCCAATCTTTTTGGTCCCAAAATAGCACAAATTGTTGACGGACTTACCAAGATATCAGGTGGTATCTTTGGAGATCGTGCTTCTGCTCAGGCCGAGAATTTCAAGAAATTGTTGTTGACAATGTCAGATGATATTCGGGTTATTCTTATAAAAATCGCTGACAGGTTACATAACATGCGTACATTAGGCTCAATGTTGCCTAATAAGCAATATAAAATTGCAGGTGAAACGCTTTATATATATGCTCCATTAGCCAATCGTTTGGGATTAAATAAAATTAAAACTGAGCTGGAAGATCTTAGTTTCAGATATGAACATCCGGAGCAATACCAGCAGATAGAGAATAAATTGGCTGCTACCCAGGCTTCCCGTGATGAAGTTTTTGAGGAGTTTACTGCGCCTATTCGTGCTGAATTGGATAAGATGGGGCTTGAATATGAAATCAAGGCACGTATAAAATCCCCATATTCCATATGGAATAAAATGCAGACCAAGCATATTACGTTTGAAGAGATTTATGATATTCTGGCTGTAAGAATCATTTTTAAACCTAAAGCTATACAGGAAGAATTGAATGAATGCTTTAACATATATGTGGCAATTTCCAAAATATATAAACCTCATCCTGACAGATTGCGTGATTGGGTGAATCATCCTAAAGCTAATGGATATCAGGCTTTGCATGTGACTTTGATGAGTAATCGGGGACAGTGGATTGAAGTACAAATCCGTAGCCGGAGAATGGACGATGTTGCAGAACAGGGATTTGCTGCTCATTGGAAGTATAAGGAAGGCGGTGGAAGTGAAGATGAAGGCGAGTTGGAAAAATGGCTTCATACTATCAAGGAGATTTTAGACGATCCACAACCGGATGCAATGGATTTGCTGGATACAATCAAATTAAATCTTTTTGCCTCGGAAATATTTGTCTTTACACCGAAGGGAGAAATTAAGACAATGCCTCAAAATTGTACTGCACTTGATTTTGCTTTTTCTATTCATACATTTTTAGGAAGTCATTGTATTGGTGCAAAAGTAAATCATAAACTGGTACCTTTAAGTCATCGTTTGCAAAGTGGTGATCAGGTGGAAATCTTGACATCAAAAGCCCAGCGTATACAACCTTCATGGGTGAATTTTGTGACGACGGCAAAGGCAAAGGCTAAAATATTGTCCATTTTAAAGCGTGAGCAGCGGCAGGCTCAAAAACAAGGAGAAGATATATTAAGAGACTTTTTTGAGAAAGAGGATATTGAAATGAATAGTGTAAACGTTGACAAATTGCTTACACTCCATCAAATGCCTCGTGAGAAGTTTCTGATAGCCTTGGGACAGAAAACATTGGTATTAGGTGAAGAAGATAGAAATGAGTTAAAGGAAAAAACTGGAAATATAAATTGGAAAAAATATATATTCCCGTTTAGTAAGAAGACGAAGGAAGTTCCTCAACCGGAAGTTGTTGAAACTCCGAATACGTTTTCAGTGAAAGATCTTGATAGAAAGAAACCTGTAATATTGACTGAAGCTAATATTAATAAGGTCTTTATACTTGCGAAATGTTGTAAACCTATTCCGGGCGATGACGTATTGGGATATATTGATGAAAATGACCATGTTATTATTCATAAACGTCAGTGTCCTATCGCTACCAAATTGAAAAGCAGTCAGGGCAACCGTTTGTTGGCTGCTGTATGGAACACACATAGAACAATGTTGTTTACGGCTAGTATTTCTATAAAGGGTATTGATGATTTTGGTCTGTTGAATGAAATAACACAAGTTATATCTAAGCATCTGAATGTAAATATACATAAGTTAAGCATCGAATCTAACGAGGGTATTTTTGAGGGGCAATTAGAAGTGTATGTTTATGATGTAGATGATATAAACAAGCTTTGTACTACATTGCGACAGATTAAGAATGTTCAGTCTGTGACAAGAATCTGATATAAACTTCTTATAGGTTTGAGCCTATTGGAGTTGGGGTGATCTGACATATGGATTATTTATTTATATAAATATTAAAATTGACAATCATAAAGTGAGAAGATTTTCTTTTATATTCTGTTTATTATTTTGTTTTTTATTTAATATCACAGCTTCTTATGCACAAGAAGTAATACATAGCGATTCTATTGTCAAACGAATGCTTGTAGAGGCGGGCGTAAGCATAACCGATGGAAATCAGGTTAAGTTATTGAAAAGCGGACGAGAGAAGTTTGATGATATGTTTGCTGAAATAATGAAGGCAAAGCATCACGTACATTTGGAGTATTTCAATTTCCGGAATGATTCTATAGCAAACGAGCTATTTAATATTTTAGCAAAAAAGGCAGCAGAAGGTGTTGAAGTCAGAGCTTTGTTTGATGATTTTGGAAACATGTCAAATAATCAGCCTTTAAAGAATTCACATTTAAAGAAACTTCGTCGACAAGGAATTTCCATATATAGATTTGATCCGATACGTTTCCCATATATTAATCATGTGTTGAAAAGAGATCATAGAAAGATTGTAGTAGTAGATGGGAAAGTCGCTTATATGGGCGGAATGAATGTTGCAGACTATTATATTAATGGTACTGAAGTTGTCGGAAAATGGCGAGATATGCACATGCGGGTAGAAGGTCCTGCTGTTTCGGAATTGCAGAAAATCTTTTTGGATATGTGGAAGGTTGTTACAAAAGAAAACCTGATGCAGGAGCCGGCTTATTTTCCTGAACCGGTTTCCGTACGTGATAGTGTTGAGATGGCTATTGTCGACCGGTATCCAGGAAGAACTCCGGAATTAATACGTCATGCGTATGTTTCTTCTATCAATGCGGCAGAACATAAAATTCAATTGATAAATCCATATTTTGTCCCGACTCATTCCATTAAGAAGGCTTTAAAAAAGGCTATAGACCGTGGTATAGAAGTAGAAATAATGATATCTTCAAAATCGGATATTCCTTTTACTCCTGATGCATCTTTGTATTTTGCGTATAAACTTGTAAAGCGTGGTGCAAAGGTTTATTTGTATAATGGAGGATTTCACCATTCAAAGATAATGATGGTTGATGATTCTTTTTGTACATTGGGGTCTGCCAATTTGAACAGCCGCAGTTTAAGATACGACTATGAGGTAAATGCTTTTATGTTCAATGAGGAAGTAACGGATGAGTTAATTCAAATGTTTGAGGATGATAAACTGTCATCTACACCTTTGACAAAAGAAGTTTGGAAACAACGTACTCCATGGAAGCGTTTTGTGGGATGGTTTGCAAATTTGTTCGCTCCATTCCTTTAATGACATAGATTTTGATTCGGGAAAATTCAGTAAATCTTATAGTCGGTGTTCCGTACTGGGTGCTTTATGAAAAGAACTGCTAATTGAATATGATAAGAAATCCCTGCCATAAGACAGGGATTTTTTATTGGCTTTTTAATATGAGATATTTAGAGAACCTATTTTTTTTGAAATATCCTGCAAGGCTTCATTTAAAGTGTTGAGTTCTTCGGGCGTGAATTTGCAGGGTTTGCCATTGACTATATTTCCGTTTACTCGCTGATATAACCAAGCCTTCGTTTTACCGAAATATTTCTTGGCCAGGTAGGACAGTGAGATGATTTCTGAAACTTCCTGTAATTGCATTTTAATGCTGATATCTTCAATCTGTTTATCAGCTTTGGCCAATAAGGTCTCGGTACATTCTTCGAGAGTTTTTTCTATTTCCTTCCTTTCCGATTCAGATGTATAGGTTTCGTTCATGAACTTTACATGATTCTGGAATTCTTGCAATTTGTTTTCGTCTTGCATTAACTCCTTTAATCTTAATAAGTCGTTATAATAAGTCATAATGTTTATGGTGTTATGTTCCCCTTTCGGGGAACTGATTTTACTTTTTGTTTAATTCTTCAAGAATCTTGTCGATTGTGGTTAATATGTCCAGCAGTTTATCAATCTGTTTTTCGGCCTTTATACCGGTCTGTTCTTGAATGAACGTCAATTTTTCAATTTGTTTTTTCAACATGGCTCTCATGACCAACAGGTCCTTTTTTTCTTGTTCTAAACTCATATTATGTTTTCTTTTGACATTACAAATATAATAATCATTAGGTTATTAAGGAAGTTATTTGATAATAATCTTTAGATTATTAATAAATAATAACAGTCAGATAAGTTGTTATAAATTGCCTTTAAAATGTTTTGTCTCTTCGTGAACAGTCAGGGCATCTCCTTTAAGATAGCGATTGGTTGTTGAAATGTCGCTATGCCTTGCCTGATCACGGGCGACAACAATTCCTTCAGCATTTGCCAAATCACGGATTCCGGAATCTTTTAATGAATAGAACTGGTAGTTTGTCGGAAATTTCAATGCCTTCCGAATCTTGGTAAAATAGTCACGGAATATTCTGGAGTCTGCTTTTTCAAATGACGGTTTGAAATCCTTTCCAAAAAGATAAAAAGTATCTGGCGCATCAAATACATGAGTATCTATCATAAGTGTTATGATACGGTCATTCAGACCTACCATGCCATCCCGACGATTTTTTGATATGGCCGAAGACACAAAAATCTTCTGTTCTTTTATGTGGATATCCTTCAGGCGGATGTTGCTCAGCTCGTCCGGCCTGATAAAGGTGTAGTATTCCATCATACAGGCGAGCAGATAAGAAGGATTGTTTTTATTCGGATATTCCTGCAGCTTGATAAGATCTTCAGGCGGAAGTGCAGAACGAAATTTTACTTCTTCCGGTAGAGTCTTTATTTTCTCGACAGGATTGGAGTCTATGAATTTCTTTTCCTGCAGCCAGCTGCAGAAGGCAGACAGCCATGTCCGATAATTATTTCGGGTTCTGGCACTGGAATCTCTATCCAATAAGATGTAATCAAGGAAGTCACTTATATATGCCTGGTCAAACTGGTATATATATACTATAGGTATAGTTCGATAGTTTCATTATAATCAATCAGCATATTCAACCTAGACAAATAGTCGTAGCATGTCTTTTCTTTCAATACTTTGGTGTGTACCAATTTTTCGAGATACTTATTATATAGTCCGATGACAGTTTTTATAAGAGTATACTGTCTGTCATTGGATGCTTCTGCCCATGGATTCCATCCTTTACTAAGTCGAGTTGAAACTATTGCGATAATTTCAGCAGCTCTTTTTTTTCGGTCTGAAACTTTTTTGATTGAATCAAGCATGTACTTTTTTCGTCTCATGCTTTGCGTCACAGGATCGTAACAAAAGAAGTCTACATACCAGCTTTTTCCGCTATGTAGCTTGGGAAAAGTGTAAGTGATTAGATTGTTGAGCGGGGCTCCTTTTCTTTTTGATAACATTTTTTTTACGTTTTTCAGAAAGCTGGAAAACGCATATAATTAATATTGTGTCCGGAATGTGTCCGAGCGCCTTAAAATGATAAGAGGATAAAACGTTGTAAGTCAACGATTTATCCTCATGCTTTGTTGCGGAGGCCCGACTCGAACGAACGACCTTTGGGTTATGAGCCCAACGAGCTACCAACTGCTCCACTCCGCGATGTTATTTTGTTGTCTTATCTCTTAAAGACGATGCAAAGGTAGTGCTTTTTTCTGAGAATGCAAATATTTTATTGCTTTTTTTTGAATAAAAATAGAAAAAATGTTTTATGCTCCTGTTTTATAGAAGTTTATGGAAATGTTAAATAATTGAAGGCTTAATATTCATAATGATTCTTTTTGTAAATAAAAAGAAATGTGCTATTTTCGCATTTAAAATTAAGTATAAAAGATAAATATATGGCTATTTCGAGAACAAGAGACCTTTTAGTTGATGTAGCTCGTCAACTTTTTGCTAAAAAGGGGATTGAGGCTACGACAATGAACGATATAGCCGTAGCTTCGAAGAAAGGAAGACGTACCTTATATACTTATTTTAAAAGCAAGGAAGATGTGTATCTGGCCGTAATAGAATCTGAGCTGGATCGTTTGTCTCAAGAGATGCGCAAAGTTGCAATCAAGAATATTCCCCCCGATGAAAAAATATTGGAAATAATCTATACCCGTCTAGATATGGTTAAGGAAGTCGTATATCGAAACGGAACTTTGCGTGCTTCTTTTTTCAGGGATATATGGATGGTGGAAGCTTGCCGAAAGAATTTTGATAAGAATGAGATATTGCTTTACAGGGAAGTTCTTCAGGAAGGAAAGGATAAAGGAGTTTTTAATATAGACAATATAAACCTCATAGCCGATATCTTGCATTATTCCATAAAAGGAGTGGAAATTCCTTATATCAGAGGACTTATAGGTACCGGTATTCCCAGTGAGACAAGTAAGCAATGCGTCAGAAGATTGGTGTTTGGTGCATTGGGAAAAAAATAAATTGGACGAATAAATTATATTAACTATTAAATGTAATAATTGAATTATGGGATTATTAACAGGAAAAACTGCAATTGTTACCGGAGCTGCACGTGGTATCGGTAAGGCTATTGCATTGAAATTTGCTGCCGAAGGAGCAAATATCGCATTTACAGATTTGGTTATTGATGAAAATGGACTGAATACAGAGAAAGAAATAGCTGCGTTGGGAGTTAAGGTAAAAGGTTATGCTTCAAACGCTGCAAATTTTGAAGAAACTGAGAAAGTTGTAAATCAGATTAAGGAAGATTTCGGTTCAATCGATATTCTGGTAAACAATGCCGGTATTACAAAAGATGGTTTGATGATGCGTATGAATGAAGCACAATGGGATGCTGTAATTGCTGTAAACTTGAAATCTGCATTTAACTTTATCCATGCTTGTACTCCGATTATGATGCGTCAGAAAGCCGGAAGTATCATTAACATGGCATCTGTTGTAGGTGTTCACGGTAATGCTGGTCAATGTAACTATTCAGCTTCTAAAGCTGGTATGATTGGTTTGGCAAAATCAATCGCACAGGAGCTGGGTTCACGTGGTATTCGTGCCAATGCCATAGCTCCGGGATTTATCATTACTGATATGACTGCAAAATTGTCTGATGAAGTAAAAGCTGAATGGTGCAAGAAAATTCCTCTTCGCCGTGGCGGAACTCCGGAAGATGTTGCAAACATTGCTACATTCCTTGCATCTGACATGTCTTCATACGTTAGCGGTCAGGTAATTCAGGTTGACGGTGGTATGAATATGTAATAATCCTCCTATGAAGGTCGTATACGAAGATAATCACATAATCGTTGTAAACAAGACGAGTTCTGAGATTGTACAAGGCGACAAGACAGGAGATACTCCTCTTTCGGATATTGTCAAGCAATATCTGAAAGAGAAGTATAATAAACCGGGAAATGTTTTTATAGGTGTTACTCACCGTTTGGACCGTCCGGTAAGCGGACTGGTTGTGTTTGCCAAGACAAGCAAGGCGTTGTCCCGTCTGAATGAAATGTTTAAAAACAGTGCTGTACGTAAGACTTATTGGGCTATTGTAAAGAATCGCCCGGAAAAGGATGAAGGTGAGCTGGTGCATTTCTTGGTCCGTAATGAGAAGCAGAATAAGTCATATGCGTATGATCGTGAGGTGCCGCATTCCAAAAAGGCTATATTGCATTACCGTGTGATCGGACAGTCAGAAAATTATTATCTGTTGGAGATTGATTTGAAAACCGGACGTCATCATCAGATACGTTGTCAGTTGGCCAAGATGGGATGTCCTATCAAAGGTGACCTCAAGTATGGTTTCCCGCGTTCCAATCCAGATGGAAGCATCTGTCTGCATGCTCGCAAAGTCTGTTTTGTACATCCTGTATCAAAAGAAAATATAGAGTTGGAAGCTCCCGTTCCCGAAGGTAATCTGTGGAATGGTTTTAGAATGTTCTGATTGGTGCTTTCAATGAAATGTTACAAGTGAAGGCCTTTTTACAGGCCTTTTTTTATTGTTGGAATACGGTTTTCTGATTGTTTGTCAATCAGACGGTAAACAGCCAGTTGTTCCCCTTGCTCAATTCCTGATTCCATTTGAATCCTTCCCATTCAAACAGTTTTATTTCTTCGATGTTTTCAATGCGGTTTTTCAATATATAGCGTGTCATTTCTCCTCTGCACATCTTTGTATATATTACTATTGTTTTAAGTTTGTTGTTTTTATATGTGCGGAAGTCAGGAGTAATAATGGTGATTTCTTTTGAAATCCTTTTCCAGTCAAACAGCTTTTTCATTTCATCGCTGGCCAGATTGACAAGGATTCCGTCATCTTCTTTTATCTTGTTTATGAAGGCCTCAGTAAGACGTTCTTGCCAGAACCTGAACATTGAAATTCCATTATTATCGGGAAGAGATACATTGCCTTCAAGCCGGTAATTCTTTATGATGTCAAGAGGGCGTAACAATCCATAAAGAAAAGAAGTGATATTCAGATGTTCTTGTGCATATCTGAAATCGTCCGCCGTAAAGTCATCGGCATTTAGATGTTTGAACACTATTCCCGTATATGCCAGCAGGGCGGGAAGTGCAGGCGTAGCTTCATCATGAAACTGCTGGTATCTCAGCTTGTTTTCACTGGCAATCTGCCGGTTTACATTCAGAAGCTTTTCTATTTCTTCTACCGATAGTTCGTTAAGTTGCAGAGCCAGTTCTTGCGCTTCGTGCAGGTAGGCTGGTATTGTTGTATCCGGAGTTTGTATATCACTATGAGTTGCCATAGTCTTGGCACATGACAGAAGTATTTGCATGCGGGTTCAAAGATAAAAAAGATGGTTGCTGTTTTAAAAATCATCGTTATAAAAAAGAAAAAGTAGGCTATGATTTTAAAATTTATAAGTTATGCTTTCAAAAAAATAGGCTATAATTTTCTTTTTTATAAGTTATAAATGTGTGACATTCCCGTTATAAAAACAGAAGACAGTCTGCACGGAAAAAAGGTGCAATACTGTCTTCTGTTTGTTATGCCATGAATTTATTCCTGTGGACGGATAATTTCCATTCCTTTGCGTATAGCCACTTCATTCATAGGGATGAGGTGATGATGACGTTCGGGCAATGTCTTACGCAGTCCTTTCAGAACAGATTCTATTTCTACGATTGGGTGTAATTTAAGCAATCCGCCTAATACAATCATGTTGAATGCTTTCATGTTGTTCATTTCGGCAGCTGCATCCATTGCATCTATACGGTAAACGTTTATATCCTTGCGTGTAGGTGGTTCGCTGATGCCGTATCCGTCGTAAATCAATGTACCTCCAGGTTTTATCTTGTTTTCAAATTTGGCCATAGACGGTTGGTTCAGAATAATGGCCGTATCATATGAACTAAGAATAGGAGAGGATATACGTTCTTCACTGATAATAACGGTGACGTTTGCCGTACCACCACGTTGTTCCGGTCCGTAAGCCGGCATCCAGGTTACTTCTTTACCTTCCATCAATGCTGAGTAGGCCAAGATTTTTCCCATTGACAGAACACCTTGTCCGCCAAAACCTGCAATAATAATTTCTTCAGTCATAGTTTTATTCTTTATCTTTTAAGTCACCCAGAGGGTAATACGGGAACATGTTTTCTTCCATCCACTTGTTTGCTGCAACCGGTGACATTTTCCATCCGGAGTTACAGGTTGAAACAATTTCCACGAGGTTAGAGCCTTTGCCGTTCATTGAGTTTTCAAAAGCCTTGCGGATTGCCTTCTTAGCTTTGCGAATAGCGGCAACGGTATGTACTGACTGGCGGGTTACATAAGCTGTACCTTCCAGTGTAGCAGCAATTTCTGTCATGTGCAATGGATATCCGTGTATTTTCACGTCACGTCCATAAGGACATGTTGCGGTTTTCATGCCAACAAGTGTTGTTGGAGCCATTTGTCCACCGGTCATTCCATAAATTGCATTATTGATGAAGATAATGGTTATGTTTTCACCTCTGTTTAATGCATGGATTGTTTCAGCGGTACCGATACAAGCCAAGTCGCCATCGCCCTGGTAAGTGAACACCAGACGGTCGGGCCACAAGCGCTTGATGGCTGTAGCTACAGCGGGAGCTCTTCCGTGTGCAGCCTCTTCACAGTCAATGTCGAGGTAATTATACATAAACACGGCGCAACCTACCGGCGATACGCCCACAGCTTTTTCTTCAAGCCCCATTTCTTCTATGACTTCGGCTATCAGTTTGTGTACTACTCCATGACTACATCCCGGGCAGTAGTGCATTGGGTTATCATTGAGGAGTGTTGGTTTGTGGTAAACCAGATTTTCGGGTTTTATTATATCTTCTCTTGTCATACATTTACATTTTTCACTTGTAACGTATCATTCGCAAAACTACTTCAATCATTTTAAGGATTAAGGCAGTTGCGCATGTATAAAAGAACGGTCGTCTGTCGTCTACAGCGAAGTAAAGGATAAGAGCAACAGCCGTTCCTATTAAAAATAAGATGTTGAGTATGGTGCGGATACGTTCTTTATCCATATTCCGTTATTTCATTAATTTTTCTTTCAGTGCGTTGACAACCTCATCCGGGTCGGGAACGATACCACCCATGCGTCCGAAGTATTCTACTTTTACGCCATTCTTCACTGCAAGCTGTACGTCTTCAACCATTTGTCCGGCATTCAACTCTACAGAAAGGATTCCTTTCATCTGATGTGACAGGCGCTCTATTTCTTTAGACGGGAACGGCCACAAAGTGATAGGACGGAGAATACCTACTTTGATACCTTCATTGCGGGCGATTTCAATAGCTTTTTGTGCAATACGTGCGCATGAGCCGAAAGCAACAATCAGATATTCGGCATCTTCACAGTTTATTTCTTCAAAGCGTACTTCGTTTTCACTGATTTCCTTATATTTTGCCTGCAAGTGGATATTGCGTTGTTCCATGATGGCAGAATCAAGTTCGAGTGAAGTTATGATGTTAGGACCTCTTCCTTTTCGTTTTCCGTTGGCAGCCCATGGGCATTGTGCAATGATTTCTTCTTCTGTACGTCTTGGACGCATCGGTGGAAGAACAACTTTTTCCATCATTTGTCCGATAACACCGTCTGACAGAATCAATGCAGGATTACGGTATTTAAATGCCAGATCAAATGCCAGATCAACGAAATCGGCCATTTCCTGTACGGATGACGGTGCAAGTACAATCAGATGATAGTCTCCGTGTCCACCGCCTTTTGTGCTTTGGAAATAATCGGCTTGGCTAGGCTGGATGGTTCCCAGTCCGGGTCCTCCACGCATAACGTTTACAATGACACAAGGGAGTTCTGCTCCTGCTATATAAGAGATACCTTCCTGCTTCAGACTGACGCCAGGACTAGATGACGAGGTGAATACTTTCTTACCGGTAGCGGCTCCACCATAAACCATATTGATAGCCGCAACTTCACTTTCAGCCTGAAGAACTACCATTCCGGTTGTTTCCCATGGCTTTTCTTCAGCTAATGTTTCCAAAACTTCCGATTGCGGAGTGATAGGGTAACCGAAATAAGCGTCAACACCGGTGCGGATTGCTGCACGGGCTATGGCTTCGTTACCTTTCATTAATACAACATCTTCTGCCATATAGTTAAAATTTAGATTTTGATTTTATAAACGGAGATACATCCATCAGGACAAACAATAGCGCACGATGAGCAACCTATACATTTGTCATCGTCTACTTGCATCGCAAATGGATACCCTTTTTTATTGACCTCTTTCTGGGCCAGATTGATAATTTCCACTGGGCATGCAACGACACATAAACCACATCCTTTACAGCGTTCCGTGTCGACGACTATAGCCCCTTTGATTGTTGCCATAAAAATCACTTTATTGGTTGTACATATCCTTATTATAAAACTCTAAGATGTTCATAATCATTTCCCGCGCATGAACGGCAGGACTTTGTGGATTCAGATTTATTGCTTCAAGGTAATTGTTGAGAGCTTGTTGCCAATTGCCAAGTTTGCGATATGCATTTCCACGGAGATAGTAAAGTTCGTCGGCATTACAAGGAAGGGTTGAACTGCCAAGAAGTTCGTTCAACATTTCAATCGCTTCGTTTACATTTCCCTTGCTTATATGTTCCTTTACTAAATTCACACTTTCCATTTTTCTGTGCATGTTTTACTGATTCTCTGTCACAAAGTTAGTTTTTTATTTGAGAAAACTATTTTTTTTCCTAGTTATAATTTCTTTTTTCTGTTAATAATATAAAATAATAAAGTCCTACGTACATCTTAAAGGATTGTACAGTAGGACTTTATTGTATAATTGCTGTATAGTTTCAGTTGAAACTGTTTTTTGTCTTTTTGTTTATTTCATCCAAACACCGATTATTTCTCCAACAAAGAGTTCCGTTTGTTTATTCGGGTATTTAGCCTTTACTTCAGCGTCTACAATAGAGGATGGTGTAAATAGCTGGCTGGCTATTTTTTTACATTCAATGATTAGCCACGCCTCGGCAAAAGCTTTGCTTCCCGAAGGAGTAGTAATAGGTGTAAGGTTGCTTCCTTTGATTTTATCACCGTCTCTTCCGGAATGTGTTCCTACATATTGAATGGCATTCTGATAAGCCGGAGTATAGAATGTCAGTGTATAGGTATCGTTTTTCTGCATGATGCCATAAGTATAACGTGCGGGATCGATGAAGCAATAAGCTACAGGGCGGTTGTAAAGATTTCCAAGACCTCCCCATCCTCCGGCCATCGGATTGAAAAGTTCATCGTTTCCGGCTGTGATAATCATATGATCTTCACTTATCATTTTAATGATATTTCCCGGAATCTGATAAGCGTCTATTTTCTTGAATCCTTCCATTCCTTTGGCATTGTCTTGTGCGTTGGCGGTATTGGCTGTTACTGCCTGTACAGGAGCCTGTGTTACGGCAGGAGCAGCGGTAGGGATTACTATGGTATTATCGGCCTGTACATTTGCTTTTGTTTCGGCGGGTTTGGATGCCTGCACGCTGTTTTGTCCTATGGCATCTCCGATTTCCTTAAACAGCTGGTCTTTAAAGTCGATTGTCTTTTCACGGAATTTTCCGATAACGCGTGCCAGTTTGGTTTTTTTCTTGTTTAGTCCATATTCGTCAGTAATGACTTCCTCTGCTTTATAACGTACACCACCGTCACGAGCTTCGTCATACCAGTATCTGATATGGCTTATTTCTACATTGCAGGTTCCGTCTTCGCAGGTAGCGCGGAATTGATAGTAGATTCTTGTGCGGTCAAGTGAAAGCAAACTTGAAGAGAAAACAATATATTCTTCTCCGATAGCTCCGAGTTCTCCTTTTGCTTCATCTTGAGTTATAAGCTTGTTTTGCGGAAATTTCTCATTTGTTGCAAATTTTTGTGTTGCCCATAAAAGAACAGACTGATATAAATCTTTTTTTGATAAAGACGGGGCTTTGTAGGTTTGTTTGAAGGTAACGTAACCGTCTTCTACAGGAACTGCTCCAGCCAGATATTTGGCGTCATCTTGTGCCCATATGAAAGATGGAAGCATGCATAATAGTAATAATAATTTTTTCATAGAATCGTTATTTTAAATCGTTACTACAAACTTATGCTTTTTTTGTTTTAAGTGAGAGGATTTATTGATTTTTTAAGAATAAATCCTATTTTTGCTTTGGCTTAAATGCCCTTTTTAAAGTAATAGGTAAAAAAGATATGCAAAAACCAAAATTGATAATCGTTGTTCCTTGTTACAATGAACAAGAGATGCTGGACTATACAACCCGTGAACTGTCGGCTGTAATAGCGCGTTTGAAAAATGCCGGTAAGATTGGCGAGGGAAAAATCCTTTATGTGGACGATGGCAGTAAAGATACTACCTGGAGTTTGATAGAAAAGCACTCGAAAGAGTATGAAGAAGTATGTGGCTTGAAACTGGCACATAACGTCGGTCATCAAAATGCGCTGTGGGCAGGTCTGGAGTGGGCTTCTGTAAATGGTGACATGTCAGTGTCTATAGATGCAGACTTGCAGGATGATACAAATTGCATTGATGAAATGGTCGACCTATATAATAAAGGTATAGATATCGTATACGGAGTAAGAAAGGAACGGAAGACTGATTCGGTTTTCAAACGCCAGACAGCATTGTTCTTCTATCGTCTGGTTCGCAGTATGGGAGAGGATATGATTTATAATCACGCCGATTTCCGTCTGATGAGTCAGAGAGCGTTGAAAATACTGATGGCATATCCTGAGCGCAATATATTCCTGCGTGGCATTGTTCCCAAGATTGGTTTAAGTACGGCATGTGTATATTACGACCGTAAGGAGCGTATAGCCGGAGAATCCAAATATCCTTTCTCGAAAATGATGGCTTTGGCAATGGATGGAATAACTTCTTTCTCGTTGCGTCCCTTACAATGTATTTCCATCGCAGGTATCTGTATGATACTTCTGTCGTTCATAGCTATTATTTATGTATTGTTTACATATAATTTCGGACATGTGGCTTGGGGATGGAGCTCCATTCTTATATCTATCTGGCTTATCGGAGGCGCAATGTTGCTTTCCTTGGGAGTAATTGGTGAATATGTCGGAAAAATATATCGTGAAGTAAAACGTCGTCCCCGTTATTTTGTCGAGAAAATCGTTGATGGTGATAAGGAGGAAACTTTAGGAAAAGATTGGTAAGTACATGAGCCCTAAAAAGAAAAATCTCCAGAATTCAACACTTTATGAATTCTGGAGATTTTTTTCTGCAGCTTATTGGGCTTTCTTTTCGAATCTGTACATAATGATTGGTGCCTTGGTATCGCAGCTTTTCTTTTCACTACGGTATACTTCTTCAAACTGATAGTCTGAATAGCGTTGTGCAAACGGTTCATAATCGTGAGGTCCGATGAGCAGATAGCCTTTTTCCGGCTTTTCTATTTCAAACTGCAGAACCCGGTTACCCAGATAAAAGTTTACCGTAAAGAATCTCATCATATCTGAAGATATGTAACCGTATATGTTGCCTTCCGGAACTTTTTCCTGAATGGCTTCAGCAATAGGTTTGTCGGATTTGGCGTTCAATACTTCCGGTAAGATAACTCCATCCAATGACATATATATGGTAAAGATAATTCCCATTACAGGATACAGTATCGGACGTTTGTTCCGTACGCTTCTGATAAATATACATGTGGCTATAAGCGGAAGCAATATGTATAACCAGTGTATGGCGTCAATCGGAGTTGTCTCAATGATATTGATGATTTGTCCGAAGCTTGAATTTGACAGTGATGGTGTGAGCATATTTGAAACAATGCCTCCTTTAATCAGGAAAAACGCAATGATGGGGAGTATGCCGACAATAGCCAGAATTTGTCCGTACAGTTTCCATATGCATTCCTTCTTCTGAATCAGATAATAAATGAATTCTGCCATGAAATAAGCTATAAATGGGTAGATAGGCAGAAGATATGTGCTTCGCTTGCTTTTGGGAATGCAGTAAAAGACAAAAATGAGAACAATACTCAGAAGGGTAAACAGGCGTGCGCTGTCCATTGTCTTGATATAACTTTTGAATGCGTTCCACCAATGCTTGGGCTTTTCCCAGGCTTTCAGATTCTTTATGGCCATAGGTAATGCCAGTAGTGCGAGTAATGTATATGGTACATAGCCGGATAATACCGTCAGGAAATTATAATGGAAACCATGTTCGTGAGAGCCATAACTCATTTTTCCCATGAAACGGCCGAAATTCTCTTCCATAACAAGTGTAAGGAAGTTGTCACCTCCCTGTTGGTAAGCTGCAACATACCATATGGCAGGCAGGATACACGAGATAATACCTGTTAATATAAGTTTTCCCGCAACTGACATAAAAGAGCGTCCCTTGATAAGTAGAAATACTCCTGTTACCAGACAGGGAAGTATGATGCCTACCGGTCCTTTCGTCAGTGTGGCACATCCCATCCATATGATTGCCCAGAAAGGTATGCCTTTTTCGTTCCGTTCATACCATTGATAAAACTGCAGCAAGGCGGCTACGATAAATAGAGTAAGCACCATGTCTACACGACAAGCCCATCCGCCTCTGTGTACTTCAAAGGCTGTCATAGTTATTAATGCGGTCAGAAGCCCCAGGTTATTTCCTTTACGCTTGGCATAAAACAAGTAAATGCATAAAGTCATTATAATCATGGCTATGGCAGAAGGCATACGTGAAGTATACTCCGTAACCTGACCGCTTATCTGTGATACGGCTGCGATGCACCAGTGGAAGAAAGGAGGTTTGTATGCGATATCTCCACCATTGTTTACCGGTAATATCCAGTTCCCGGTATCCAGCATGGAATATGCAACGATAGCTTCTCGAGGTTCTCCTTTACTTTGGAACAAGCTTTCACCTAGAAACGGGAAGACTGTTAAGATGCAAATAGCAATCAATACGATAAATAGTTTCTTGTCTTTCATCCTTTTTATGAATAATATGATATTAATATCTGTATATTTTATTTTCAGGGTACAAATATAGTGAAAGGCGAGTGCAAAGCCAAAATGAAAATGCCGTTTTCAGATTTGTCTTTGCCGAGCTGCATCCTGTATTCTGAAATTCTAGTGAGAGGCGAGTGCAAAGCTAAAGCAAAAATATAGTTTCAGGGATTGCTTTAATCGGGTAGTCATGACAAAAAACTGCCTTCTCTTTTATGGAAGATAGCGTGAAATGGGGGTGGGGTGATTTCATAAAGAATCATGATTTTATTTATCATTATTCATTTGGGTGAAACTTTAACTTGTTTGTGTTCGAACACGGGCTTTTTCAGTAAGATAAAGCATTATTTCTTGGTTTTAAAATGAAAATCCTCTAGAATAATATTGGTATATTTGCCACATTGAAGGATAAAATTTAGTTTATTTGTTATATGGTGAAGACTATAAAATTGCGCAAAGGGCTTGACATAAATTTAAGAGGAAAGCCTTCTGCCGAACTGTTTGAGGTGCCGCAAGCAGATGCTTATGCGCTGATGCCTGATGATTTTGTTGGGGTAACACCGAAAGCGGTAGTAAAAGAAGGAGAAAGTGTCAAATCCGGAACCGCTCTGTTCATTGATAAGAATCATCCGGAAGTAAAATTTGTATCTCCTGTAAGTGGAGTCGTCTTGGGAGTTGACCGAGGTGAACGAAGAAAGATTCTGACTATCCGTGTTAAGCCGGATAAAGAACAGTCATATGTTGACTTCGGGAAAAAAGATGTTGCAAAACTTACGCCAGACGAAGTAAAGCTTGCTTTGATGGAAGCCGGTATATTCGGTTTTATTAAACAACGTCCGTATGATGTGGTTGCTGAACCGGAGAATAAGCCAAAGGCTATATTTGTTTCTGCATTTGACTCTAAGCCTCTGGCTCCTGATTTCGATTTCATTTTAAAAGGGCAGGAAGCTGATTTTCAGACAGGAATTGACGCTTTGGCAAAATTGGCTCCAGTTTATTTGGGAGTGAGCGTTAAGCAGCATTCTTCTGTTTTAACTAATATACAGCATGCCACCGTGACTTTGTTCGATGGCCCTCATCCGGCAGGTAATGTAGGAGTGCAGATTCATCATGTAAATCCTATCAATAAAGGTGAAGTGGTATGGACTTTAGGAGCTGAAGAAGTTTTGTTTGTAGGCCGTTTGTTCAATCTTGGGCATGTTGATTTTACAAGAACGATTGCTTTAACCGGTTCCGAAGTAAAAAGTCCGGCATACAGCAAAGTCATTTTGGGAACACAGTTGACTTCACTGCTCAAGAATCGTATTGCTGACAGCAAGCCGTTGCGTATTATAGATGGTAATGTGCTTACCGGACGTCCGGTTTCTGATGAGGCTTTTCTAGGAGCTCATTCCACTCAGGTAACGGTAATACCCGAAGGTAGTGACGTGAATGAAATGTTCGGATGGATTATGCCCCGTTTTAAAGACTTCAGTGTGAGTAGGTCATATTTCAGCTGGTTGTTTGGCAAGAAGAAAGAATATGTTCTGGATGCACGTGTAAAGGGAGGAGAACGGCATATGATTATGTCGAACGAATATGACCGTGTATTGCCTATGGATATTCTGCCCGAGTTCCTGATAAAAGCGATAATTGCCGGTGACATTGACCGTATGGAAGCATTGGGTATTTACGAGGTTGCTCCCGAAGATTTTGCGTTATGTGAATTTGTTGATTCATCAAAGCTGGAATTGCAGCATCTTGTGCGTGAGGGACTCGATGCTTTACGTGCAGAGATGTGTTAAGTTATGGCATAAAAAACAATATATTCATGAAAGCATTAAGAAATTATCTGAATAGAATAAAACCAAACTTTGAACCTGGCGGAAAATATCATGCTTTCCGTTCGGTATTTGAAGGTTTTGAGTCTTTCTTGTTTGTTCCGAATACAACATCGAAAACCGGAACGAATATTCACGATGCGATAGACAGTAAACGAATAATGTCTATTGTAGTGATAGCTTTGATTCCGGCATTGCTGTTTGGAATGTATAATGTAGGTTATCAGCATTATTTATATACTGGTGCAGTTGGAGGCTTTTGGGAAATGTTTCTTTATGGTCTGCTGGCCGTATTGCCAAAGATTGTTGTGTCATATGTAGTCGGACTGGGTATCGAATTTATAGTGGCACAATGGAAACGTGAGGAAATACAGGAAGGTTTCCTGGTATCGGGAATTCTTATTCCAATGATAGTTCCCGTTGATTGTCCGTTGTGGATATTGGCCATAGCAACTGCCTTTTCTGTAATTTTTGCGAAAGAGGTCTTTGGTGGAACCGGAATGAATGTGTTTAATGTTGCACTGATTACCCGTGCGTTCCTCTTTTTTGCATATCCAACCAAAATGTCGGGTGAATCTGTATGGGTAGCTTCCGACAGTATTTTCGGACTGGGGAAAACCGTTGACGGCTTGACGGCTGCAACTTCATTGGGAGTTGCTTCGACGGCAAAAGTTGCGGATGCTTATCCGGCATTCTCATGGGATATGGTTACCGGACTGATACCCGGTTCTATTGGTGAAACCAGTGTGATTGCTATTCTGATAGGTGCCGTTATTTTGTTGTGGAGTGGTGTTGCCAGTTGGAAAACAATGCTGTCAGTCTTTGTCGGGGGAGCATTCATGGCGTATATCTTTAATGAATTTGGCCCGGAAACAGCAATGGCCCGTATGCCGTGGTATGAACATCTTGTACTTGGCGGTTTCTGCTTTGGAGCAGTGTTTATGGCAACAGATCCTGTAACGTCAGCCCGAACAGAATCCGGTAAATACATTTATGGATTCCTGATAGGTGCAATAGCTATTATTATCCGTGTATTGAATCCGGGTTATCCTGAAGGAATGATGCTTGCAATATTATTGATGAATGTATTTGCTCCATTGATTGACTATTGTGTAGTGCAGCGTAATATTTCAAGAAGAATGAATCGTATAAAATAACAGAGGAATATGGCTACAAAGAAATTTATATGTAAGATATGTGGCTATGTCCACGAAGGAGATTCGGCTCCGGTTTCATGTCCTGTATGTAAGGCTCCTCAGTCGGAGTTTGAGGAACAGAAAGACTCTGAGTTGTCTTCTGGCGAAGTAAAGAAATTCGTATGTAAGATATGTGGTTATGTTCACGAAGGAGATTCAGCTCCTGTTTCATGTCCTGTATGTAAGGCTCCGCAGTCGGAGTTTGAAGAACAGAAAACGGAGCCAGTGATTTCTGAAGAACAGAAGTCTGTTCCTGAAAATCCTGTTGTTGAAAAACAGGCGAAACCCTCATCTGAAAATAAGAAAAGCGGAACTGGAAAATTCAGATGCAAGGTTTGTGGCTACATTCATGAAGGTGATTCTGCACCTTCAATATGTCCTGTTTGCAAAGCCCCTCAGTCAGAATTTGAGGAAATAGGTGGAACCAAGAAGAAAATAGATACCAACAGTAATGTATATACGATGGTTTATGCTGCTGTAATGGTTATTGTTGTAGCTTTCTTATTGGCTTTTGTCAATTCATCTTTAAGAGAAAAGCAGGATGAAAATGTAAGAATGGATACCAAAAAGCAGATTCTGGCAGCGCTTCATGTAAATGACGTGCAGAATGTGAGTGAGGAATATGCCAAATATGTGAAGGCAGACATGCTGATGGGTGAGGAAGGAAAACTTGAAAAGGAAATTCCGGATTCAGAGTTTGCGACATCTTATGAGAAAGAGGTTAAGGAGCATTCACGTTTGCATGTATTTGTCTGCGAAGTGGAAGGTGAAACCAAATATGTGATTCCGGTATATGGAACAGGTTTGTGGGGAGCTATTTGGGGATATGTGGCATTGAATGCCGATAAAGATTCTGTTTATGGCGTATATTTCTCACATGCCAGTGAGACTCCCGGTTTGGGAGCAGAAATTGCCACGGAGCCTTTCATGAGTAAATTTGTTGGAAAGAAGGTACTGGAACAAAGTAATATTGCCTTGGGAGTAGTCAAAAACGGAAAAGTTGAGAAGGCAGATTATCAAGTGGATGGTATTTCCGGAGGAACTATTACCTCTGAAGGTGTAAACGCCATGTTGAAAAATTGTTTGGGGAATTATGTTCAGTTTTTAACGGCAAAATAAGAGGAGACAATAATATATGAGTAGTTTATTCTCAAAGAAAAATAAAGAGGTTTTTTCAGCTCCGTTGGGCATGAATAATCCGGTAACGGTACAGGTATTGGGTATCTGTTCAGCATTGGCCGTAACGGCAAAGCTGGAACCGGCAATTGTTATGGGATTGTCAGTTACTGTGATAACGGCATTCTCGAATGTTATTATTTCGCTGTTGCGTAAAACCGTTCCTAACCGTATACGTATTATTGTACAGTTGGTGGTCGTAGCGGCATTGGTTACTATCGTAAGTGAAATATTGAAAGCTTTTGCCTATGATGTGAGTGTGCAGCTGTCAGTATATATCGGTTTGATAATTACAAACTGTATTCTTATGGGACGTCTGGAGGCTTTTGCTATGGCAAACGGTCCTTGGGAGTCTTTCCTTGATGGAATTGGTAACGGACTGGGTTATGCCAAGATTCTTATAATTGTGGCATTCTTCCGTGAGCTTTTTGGTTCTGGAGCTGTCTTGGGATTCCAGATTATTCCTTCTTCTGTTTACGAAGCCGGATATCTGAATAACGGATTGATGCTTATGCCTCCTATGGCATTGATAATTGTAGCATGCATCATATGGTATCAGCGTAGCAAGCATAAGGAATTGCAGGACAAATAATTTTTGGTAGAAGAATAATACAATCACAATATGGAACATTTCTTTAGTTTGTTTGTTCGTTCGATATTTGTCGACAACATGATATTTGCATTCTTTCTTGGAATGTGTTCTTATCTGGCTGTTTCCAAAACTGTAAAAACAGCAGTCGGACTGGGTATTGCCGTAACCTTTGTATTGGTTGTTACATTGCCAGTCAATTATCTGCTTCAGACAAAAGTCTTGGCGGCCGATGGTATATTTGGAATAGATTTGAGCTTTTTGAGTTTTATTCTTTTTATAGCGGTTATAGCGGCTATTGTGCAGTTGGTTGAAATGATTGTTGAGCGCTTCAGTCCTTCACTTTATGCATCATTGGGTATATTCCTTCCGCTTATCGCTGTAAACTGTGCCATAATGGGTGCTTCACTTTTTATGCAGCAACGCATATTAAAAGGTGAGAGTGATCCGCAATATATTGGTGGGGTAGCCGATGCGATATCTTATGCGTTGGGCTCAGGTATTGGTTGGATGCTGGCTATTGTCGGATTGGCTGCAATCCGTGAAAAGATGGCTTATTCAGATGTACCTGCTCCGTTACGTGGTTTGGGAATAACATTTATTGTTGTGGGCTTGATGGCTATGGCATTTATGTGTTTCTCTGGTCTGAAAATTTAAAAGAAAGGAAATAAGACATGGATATACATTTGATATTAGCTAGTATTGGAGTCTTTCTGGCTGTAATGCTTATATTGGTTATAGTATTGTTGGTGGCAAAGAAATATCTGGTTCCTTCAGGCCCTGTGAAACTTACCATCAACGGAGAGAATACATTGGAAGTTGAATCAGGTTCATCTTTGCTGAACACATTGGCGGTAAATGGTGTTTTTCTTCCTTCTGCATGTGGTGGAAAAGGCTCGTGTGGACAGTGTAAATGTCAGGTCCTTGAAGGTGGAGGTGAGATTCTTCCTTCAGAGGTAAGTCATTTCAGCCGTAAGCAACAGCAGGATCATTGGCGTTTGGGCTGTCAGGTAAAACTTAAAAATGATATGAGCATTAAAGTTCCTGAATCGGTGATGGGTGTTAAGGAATGGGAATGCGAAGTAATCTCGAACAAGAATGTGGCAACCTTCATCAAGGAGTTTATTGTAGCGTTACCTCCCGGAGAACATATGGATTTTATACCGGGTTCGTATGCGCAGATTAAGATTCCGGCTTATACAATGGACTATGATAAGGATATTGACAAGTCTTTGATTGGTGAGGAATATCTTCCTTCATGGCAGAAGTTCGGACTGTTTGGTTTGAAGTGTAAAAATGATGAGCCTACAATTCGTGCTTATTCTATGGCTAACTATCCGGCAGAGGGCGACCGTATTATGCTTACGGTACGTATTGCTACTCCTCCTTTCAAACCGAAACCTCAGGTTGGTTTCATGGATGTGATGCCGGGTATTGCTTCATCATATATCTTTACGCTGAAACCGGGTGATAAGGTTATAATGAGTGGTCCTTATGGCGATTTCCATCCGATATTTGATTCTGACCGTGAAATGATGTGGATTGGTGGTGGAGCTGGTATGGCTCCGTTACGTGCACAGATTATGCATATGACCAAGACTTTGAAGACGAAGAATCGTAAGATGTCATATTTCTATGGCGCACGCGCTCTCAATGAAGTATTTTATTTGAATGACTTTCTGGAGCTGGAGAAAGAGTTTCCGAACTTCTCATTCCATTTGGCACTTGACCGTCCCGATCCGGCTGCAGATGCTGTGGGTGTGAAATATACGCCTGGATTTGTTCATCAGGTTATTTATGAAACTTATTTGAAAGACCATGAGGCACCGGAAGATATTGAATATTACATGTGTGGTCCGGGCCCGATGAGTAAGGCTGTTGAAGGAATGCTCGACAGTCTGGGTGTTCCGTCAAAGAATCTGATGTTTGATAATTTTGGAGGATAATATCTATCTGATATTTGGAAATTATTGCTGCTCATAACTGGGTAGCAATAATTTTTATAAGGCCTGTATTCATAAGCATCCAACAAACTACAGTACTATCTCTTATTGCTTTATTGTAGTGATATTCAGTAAATGTCTTTAGCCGACTTCGACTGTGTTTATCCCTTTTGTTTTAATAGTAAATTTTTTTATTCTGAAAAAATGAATGTATCAGATTTCGTTTTCCCAAAAGCTCATCACTTACGGCTGTTCATCGCTGTGTTTCTAGTACTAAAACTCTTTGTAGATAGAATATTTAGCTGTATGTTATAAAACGGTTTACTGAGCCTTAAGGATCAACTTCGTCTCAACAGACATAGTATTTTTCAAAATGGAAAGGATATTTGTTTTTAGAAAAAATTACCATAAAGGAGACATTCGACAAACTACTGGCACTATTCTGTCTTGTGCTTTACACTGTTCACGATCGTAACGGTGTTTTTGTCTGCCTGTAAATAACTTGAATGACTTATATCTGCTTATTGTTGATACGACTTCAATGGCAAACCATTTCGTTGCAGTTGTATCTCCAATTCATCAAATTCTAATCTATCCATCGTAATTGAGGTTTGACTGTTATTTGAGTGTAAAGCTACTCCCGTCTTTACAAGGTGCATTTGTTTGAGTGCTTACTGTAGTTTCTCCATAATTAGTTCTTTGACTAGAATTACTTAATCTTTGGTATTTGAGATTAAATTGGTTATTCTCAGAGCGATAATTTGGAAGGATTTGTTTTTTCAATGCATTACTAATATTATGGTGTATGACAGCTTCCTGTAAGTATTTACCAGAGCTGTAGTCTAGTGAATTATATGGGATTTATACAAAAAGATGATATGTGAAATGAAATGTATAGTTTCATTTACACATACCATCTTTTTAATTCTCACAACAAATATTTATCCTTATAGTATTAAGGAAAGGAAATCATTGTTGATAAGGCATACGATTTTTCGGGTCAGGACCATATTGGTTGGGACCAACAGTACCGTCTGCAAAAAGAATGTAAAGAGCAAAAATCCATCCTACAAGAGGAATATAGCAAATAAGAAACATCCAGCCCGATTTATTGAGATCGTGTAAGCGTTTTACTCCTTGTGCCAACGAAAACCATATGGCACCTATAATGGCTGCAAATCCGATGATAAGTCCGAAGATTGAGCCTATAGTTGAGTTATTACTGGCTCCAGATATGAAAGTGCCTACACCTAGTGCGAGGCCAATCCAAGTTGCTATACCGCAAATCAATCCGGAGAGAAAATACTCCATGCGACGAATACGTCCGTTAAAAGAAAATGGTGCTTTGAACATAATACTTTAATTTTAGATTAATAAAAAGATTTAATTAACACTGATTATAATATAAGAGAAAGTTTGATTTCGGAAATGAGGTTCGTTTTTAAAACTCATTGCTTGTCTTTTTGTAAAATTCTCCATTTACAATTACTCCTTTGGGAGATTTGGAGAATACAATTATAGGCTTGTTCACTTTTTCTATGAGTGAACCTTCCCAATCAACTTGCTCATCAAATATAAGATACCATCCCATTTGTTTTCCTTTATAGTACAATTCATTTGTAAATGAACTTCCGGATATGGAATTTACAGTCTGTGATAAAGTAGCATATACTATATCTTTCTCATCTTTTTGGTAGAAAGCATAAGAGGCTATGCTTTCTTGGCCTTTCTGTGTTGTAATCTTTTGATACACATATTTTGTTCCATCATTTTTTTCAACTAGTCCCTTATCTGTTCTAGGTAAGAGTCGGCCATCCATAAGATTAGATACGGAAGTTGATATGTAAACTGTTTCTTGGCTTCTTATATCTTTAGCTTCATACCAGTCTCCTTTTTTTGAGATTAATTCATATAGAGTACCGTCTGAAACTTTTTCCACTACAGTAGCTGATGTTGTGGGAGATTGACGGATGTTTGCTTGTTGTTTTGAAATAGCAACTACAGTTTCGGGAATATGATATCCTTGTGCATTGGTTGTATAATATATTCCAGAAAAGATAGTAATAATCAGAAGTAAGAATGTTTTTTTCATTTTTTTTATTTGCTTAAATATACATACTATTATACAACATCATTGAATGCATCTTCGTCAGCCTCTTTTGCACTAGCATTTTCCAGCTTTGCATTTTCGAGTTCCTGAGCTAATTCTTCAGAGGGTTTGGTGATTGTTGGTACATCATTTAAATTGACACCTTCTAGATTTGAAACATCTGCTTGTGGGTCTAGTAATTCTCCAGATTCGGTAAAACTAGCTCTGTATGCACGAATTGCTTTTGCTTGAGTTCTACATTTTTTTAAAATTTCATTAATTTCTTCAGTTCCATACTGGATCATTTTAGGTCCAGCTTTCAAATATTTTCCGTAAGAGAACGCATTTAGTCCTAGTGATGGTAAAGCTGTAGTAGCTGTAGCGGTAAGTAATGTTATGTTTGCCATATCTAAAATGATATTTGTACCACTTAAAATCATATCGGCATATTGGAATAAGGCTTCTTTAGAACCACGTATATGATTGTCTTTGTCTACTACGGCATAAATTTCTTTAACTTTCCCGTTTTCATCAAGAACAGGATTACCGTTTTTGTCAGTCTCTTGAATTTTTTTTACTTCATAAAATACAATGCCGTCACAATATTTGCGAATACGATTATTAAGAGTATCACATGTGAGAAGATACTTATCAAAATCTTCATTTTCTGTCAATTTGGGCATTTCCCAAACAAACTCTTTTTTAGCTTTTTTCGCCTTTTTCTTTTGTGCCTGAATTGAGGTAGGTGCTACTATAGCTATCGCTATAGCTAGCAACATGAATTTAATTAAGTGCTTCATTTGTTTTATAATATAAATGTGATAAATATTAGTCTTTAATTCTCACGGTTGTTTTCAGATGCTTTTGTTCTTTGAGTGAAACCCAAGTGTTATTCTTTTCATCTTGAGGAACAAACAATAATCCTTTATAAATGTGGCGGTCTACTTGAATTCGGAAATTACCTTCAGAATCTACTTTACCTACAAATGTACCGTGAATCCCCTTTTTCATTTTTTTATTGAATTCTTCGGCACAAGCATAAATACTTACATCTGTTGCTGTTTTTTCAAGTAGACGTCCCTTAGTTAAATTCGTTTTGACTACATTTCCCTCAACAACTATCCCAAGCTTCTCTAAGGCATCTTTCAATACATCAGCGCGTCTTTGAAATTCTTCGTCATTCCTTACTTTATAAAGAGATTGATAGTTAGCTATGGCAACTTCATAGCATTCTTCAATCATACCATAATCTGCTGTTCCTCCTTCCTCTTTTAATTCTTTGAGTTTTTTTAATACCTGATTGGCCATATTCCAATATCCGGCACATTCTTTCATTTCAGCAGCTTTAATACGACATGATGCTTTTTCTTCTTCAGTAGCATCGATTGCATTGGCTCCTTGTTCATAAAATTCTTTCGCGGTATTGAATTTTCGGCTTTTTTCAGCTTCCAAAGCACTTCCTACGTATTGGTCGTAACTGCGATTATAGATTTCGACCTTTTCGAGCAACGGAAGAATTCCGTACAGTAATTTCTGCTTTACAGATAAATCTCTGATGGACACGGACAGGTAATTGGAGTTATCCGTATATACCGTGAGTGAAGAGATAGAGTTGAAAGCAACATCGGTAGCATCTGCTTTTTTCTGTAGCTCATCAAGCTTTTGCCATTCTGCTTCAGGAATTTCTATTCCTTTTTCTCCCATCTTTTGGATTTTTTCATCTTGTGTGCCATATTCTTCTGCAGCCTGGGTCATGGCATCGCGGAGCTTGTCAAAAACGACCATGTCTACAATAACCGATGTGACATAGGCACCTGCTTCCGATTTGGAATGTTGGATGGTGCAGGGCAGTCCTTGGGGATGTTTCACCTTTAAGTTTTCTATTGCAGTTGTAAACTCTACGCATGCTTTGCCGTCAACCAGATAAGCTTCTGCCCTGCCACCCTGCTCATTCAAGATGATAGGATTGGCTACGGCTTCGACCTTAAAATAATAGCGTTGGTTCTTTTTAGTAAATATCTTCTTTACTTCTGCAGTTAATGCAGTATTTTTACGCATAACCTTGAAGGTTCTGTCGCCATCCGTAATATCAATTTGCGTTTCGTATTCGTACATTTGTCCGTTTTTCTTCTGTGTAAACTTATCTTCTTTTTTGTTCGATACGATTACCAGATCCTCCATGGAAGATACGAATACGGCAGACGCTTTGCCTCCAAGGTCCATGTTGCGTTGTAATTCCGTCTGTTCATCGATTGTCATGAACACATTTTGAGCTTGAATAGTGGGAAGCGAAAAAAGAATAAGCCCCCAAATGATCAACATTAGTTTATTTTTCATTATTATTTGCATTGTTGTTACAAATCGAAATCACTTAAAGAAAATATGTCGTTTTCTGGGAGTTTCTGTCTGCCTACCCATTCAGGTTGCCAAGTGCGGACGTGGATAACCGGTGCATCTTCATTAGTGAAATCCCATAGCAAGAACACGTAACCTTCGTCGCTGTAATTGCTTGAACGCCATTCCTGACGTAGGCGCACTCCGTACATATTGGGATTCACGGTAGAGCGTGTAATGGCATCTGGTCCACCGGTCTCTCCTTTTTCTCCGATTTGGAAGAATTTGACATCGATCCATTTGTTACGTAGGAAAGCCCGTTTAAGATTGGCCAGATATTGCTGTTTGTTCTGTTTCTTGTACAGGACTTTTTCTCCTCCAATTCCCATTTCGTTCGGTTTGGTTTTTACTACTGTTCCTGTAATGATTAATGCATCATCGCTGAAAATCTGGTTCAGGAAGTTCAGGTCTTTAGTATTATATGCTGTTCGAAAACGTTCACAATACGTAAGAATTTTCATCCTTCTTTCAGTTTCTACAACACCATTGCCACCTTTTTCCATACTTTCACCGAGTTGTGCATCTAAAGCGAAGCGGAAATCGGATATCATGCCGGAGGAGGTAAACTCTACTATTGCTTCTTGATAAGTTCCACTGCCAAATTCTTCTCCCTGAGGTGTTATGATAAGTGGAATACGACGAATCAGATATCCATTGGTTAAAGGCCAGCATCTTTCTACTACTTCCTCATCGTCGCAGTAGAAATGGATGTTTGCCCAAAGCATAGATAGTGAGTTGGCTGCAAATTCATTGAGTGGCATACCTACTAAATTTAGGGGGCGGTTTTCTTTTTGTGCACGGTTGATTTCGGTTAAAACTTTACCTAAATTGGTTCCCAACTTTTCAATCATTGTTGGGTTATCAAAACTAGAGTCTGTGGTAAGAGTGACCGTTACCGTTTGGGCATCTATTTGGATGCCGCCGTACAAGCAGAGTAAACAAAATAGTATTAAAAACTTCTTCATGTACTAAATTGATATAAATGGTTGAATATTAAAATTTAAATCCAATGGCACCTCTTCCTTTGTAATTGCTAATGCTGTCGGTACCTTTTGTTTTCAGATTTGTACGGGTATCCTTTCCTGGTGTCAGGACTGCTTCTATTATTCCTTGTCGGTTGTATATGATAAGGTAATAGTTGGTAGGTTGCGTGAGGGAGGCATATTTTCCGTACTCTTTTATTTTCCCTTCCCGTTTTAAAGAAGTCAGACAATCTTTCAATTGGTTAAAATCTGTTACTGTTAGGATAGCTTCTAAGGTAGCTTCCTGAGTTGATGTCAGTCCGCTTTTTAAGGGAACTTTGTTGGTATTGGGAGTGCTGGCCTCTGTGCGTGAATTGTTTGGGGCATTTTCGGTAGCTACCACCGTTACATTATCCGATGGAATGATATCACTCTTTTTCACATAGACAAAAGCACGGTGCATGTTTCCTCTGGGCAGTGTCATCTGCTGAGAAACTTCGTTGATATTTTTAATTACGACATTATTGGATTCGCGGAGTTTTTTCTTTTCTTGAATCCAAGCGTCTATTTCTTCTCTTAATATTTCATTGGCCAATTTTATGGCATCTTCCGTGGATGCCAACGTTGCTTCTCCATATAGGTATGAAGAACTTTTTTTTATTTTATTGATTTGAGCCTTTGCTTCTGCATTGCTTGTTTGTGCAATACACGGAAAGGCAATCAATAATGACCATAAAAAGCAAAATACGTATTTCATTTTTTTATAATTATTTTAGAGTGTCAACATTAGGTACTTTTGTATAGAATTGGAAATAATCGTCCGATACATTGTGTAAAGGAATGTAGGCATACAAGCGCGAATGAATGTCCCCTTTACGACGAGCGATGATGTCTTTGTCCAATTCGATTGTGAGCATGTGGTTATACCCCATTTTCTCATTGACCATAAATACCGTACCGGTTATCTTTTTATCTTGGTGTGTCTTAATTCCTACATACGCTTTGCATCCTTGCTCAAGGCAGAAAGCAATCCATTTCTTTAAAGGAATAGTTAACTCTGTCTGATGATAGCCGTATAGGTCGACTACCATATTAAGGTTGCATTGATGTTCGATATTTGTAGATAACATCAGGTTGAACGTGCTCCATATGGGATGAGAAACATCGCAAACTAAGCTCCATTCTTCCTTTTCCTTTCTTTCGTAATACAATGTATGGCGAATCTCGTCTAAAATGTAGCTTCCTTTGTCTACTTGCCAAAAGTTGTTACCGGCTACATCTGTTTCCGGCAGTTCGTCGGTTGGTTTAAATATTTCTTGTTGACGATAACGTCGGAGTTCACGTATTAATTTCTTCTCGGCTTCAATCGCATTACATCCTGACAGAAGCTGATAGTCCATGTCAAAAGCAACGGTTAATACATTCCAGTCGTTTCTCGACCATGATACCTGATACCTTTTCAAACTGAGCATATCTACTTGCAGTTTCTCCGTTCCGTCAAGCGTATGGATGATTTCTGGAGTCTTTACATTCAGCTGTACTTTGTCAAGCGCCAACCGCATGGATTTGTCAATGTCTTTTAGCAAATCGAGTTCCAGAAAATACCTTTCCAGAAAATCGTAAACGGGAGAGGGACTGCTTTTGCGAATGTCTGCCGGGAACAGCTTGTATCCGATGTGCGTTACTTCATTCCATTTATTTACGTAAATTGTCAATGGATGGCCAGAATACGTAAAACCATTGTTTTCCCCATAGACCAGTTTGCTCCAGTCAACTGGCAGCTGTTGTGCCATTGATTGCAAGCGTGCGGTTGCATACTGTACTTGTCCCCATGCCACTGTATGTAGCATGAGGAACAAGCATATGAAGCAAAAGCCAGTTTTTCTCATCGTATTGTTAATAAATAGTTTCTTATTTATGTTTTACGACTACCCGGTTGCCGTTTTTCTGGTACAAAGTGCCCATATTGATTTCACCGTCCCGGAAAGCACCGATAACCTGCTCACCTGCTTCTGCATAGCTGTCTTTGGTGCCGGGGATGAGGTGTCTGGACTTGAATGTCAGGGTACCATTGCCATGCGGCTTCCCGTTTTTCGTGTCGCCTTGGTAAGAAGCGTAACCTAAATTTATATCTGTTGATGGTTTTTCTCCTCCACCTTCGCCTCCTGTTTCTCCTTCTGGTTCTTCTTCCTTTTTAGTGACCGTATAGGTACAAACATCTGTTAGTCCCTCTGCGCCTGCCACTTGTACACTTACTTGAGCTTTGCCTTCAGCAAGTGCTTTCACTACACCGTTCTTGACGCTTACGATGTTTGCGTCGCTCGATGTCCATTCCAGTTGCGCTGTTGCTTCCTCAGGAGTCACCGTTGCTTGCAAGGTGTCTGCCTGACCTACATTCAGTTCCGATGCCGACTTCGTCAGTGTCACTTGTTCCGGCTGTGGAGCGGTGTCATCGGAAGATAGGAAATAGTAAGCTCCACCTCCTCCGATAACAGCTAAGCCTGCGATGGATGCTAGAATAATTTTGAGTAGGCTGGTGGGTGGTGGCGGTGTCTTACTACATTCTGTTAACGGTTTTCCACACTCTTCGCACACAAAGTTCGTGCTGTCTGCTTCTTGTATTACGGGCGGTTTGGTATCCGCTATGTCACATTCACCGTAGTTTTTGCATATGCCTTTTTTAATTGCCATATTGTTTCGTTTTTTAAGTAGGTTAATTATAAGTCTTGTAATTTTTCCGTAATGATTTCCATTGCCAGGTTGCGGAACTTCGTGTAGTTCGGGTTGAACTGGTTGTTCTCGCAAAGCGAACTTGGCAGAATCTTGATCTGGACAACCTGACCAATGGCTTTACGGAGAGCAGCCTTTTGATCGTTGCTACGCGCCTGCTTTGCCAGTTCGATATCTACCTGTTTTTTCAGCAATTGAGCCAACTGGAAATCCTGTCCTAATGCGTTCCATGATTCTACGAACCCTTTTCCCATTGGTTTCCAAGTGTCACCAAAAGTTTCGTCAGGAATACGAATGGCGTCAAACTTGGCTTGTGTGACAGGATCCTGTTGTTCGGCAACGATACCTAAGGCATAGGCCAACATAAGTGGCTTTACCATCTTATTCCGACGTGCTTCGGGACCTTCTTCATAGAGGTCGGGCAGCTCTTCTTTGAAACTTTCCGTATGCAGAACCATTGTATTCAGCTGACGTTTCTCGTTCTGTCTGCTTACCAAGGCATCGTATTTTTCCTTGGCAGTCTTGACATTGGCCAAAAAGCGGAGCGGGAAACCGGAGTTAGCAGAAATGACTACAATCTGATTGTCTTTGTAGTTGACTGCTACATCCTGTTTGGGGTCAAATCCGGATACTTCTTTCCTGAAAGCATCAATCAGTTTCTGGCGGAAATCGCTTGTACGTTCATCGGCTTCCGGCAATGCCAACTGCACCATTGGCATCATGGCTCCAACGTTTCCGGGTATGACCATGGCACGTTCGTTAGGATCGAACTGGACGTATGTACGCGATGTCTGGGTGACGAGTTTGACAAATTGTTCCATCTTTTCCTCCGTGTTCAGCTCCGATTTCAGCTTCTCCAAGATGTTGACTCCCACCATTTTGTTGAGTGGGTCGCTTTTGGCAGCATTCTCCATGTTGCGCAGCGCATTTTCCTGGCAAACATCCAGCACGATGTCAATGGCTGATTCGTAATCGGTTTTGTCGTAAAGATTGGCAAATGTACGTTCTCCATCTTCTCCCAGATTAGCCACCATACGGGTACGGATAGAAGCCGCATTCGAAGACATTTCTTCTTTATTGCTGATGAATTGCCGGCAAATATTGCGGACGGCTTCCGGGTTGTATTTCTTAATATCTGTATCTTTCTGTTCTTCGTTTGTCTGGCATTTGCTGGATGCTTGCTTCAACACTTCTTCGTTGATAGCGTTTAGTTCATCTTTGAAAGCTAAAATGCCGTCCAGCATTCGTCCCAGCTCCTCGATGATGTCTTGAAGCAGTTCTTTGGCATAGCCGTATGCAACTACTCGGGTGGCAGCTGCATAATATTCGCTCTTGGTTGCTTTGTATTGCGAGAATACTTCCTGATGCTTGTTCATCAACCCTCTCAAAAATCCTATGCCCCCCCAGCTTTGATTGATTTCGTTGATTTGCTGACTCAGGTTTTCCTGCTCTTCTTCTAATCTTGCCTTTTGTGTGTCGAATTCGGCTACACGGCTGCTACAGTTTTCTATTAAGAGGCGGGTGTATTTTTCAATTTCCAGGATACTTTTACTGTTTTCCGAACCGCTGACCCATTCGTCGAACAGTTTTTTTTCAATGTGGCGACGGATGGTGCGGGCATAACCTTTACGTTCCTGTTGCTGTATCTTGTAGAAATTAACCACTCCATGTTGGCGGAACTGTTGGTTAAAGAATTCTTCGCAGCGGGTTGAAAAATTGGTCAGCCATTGTTTTTTGTCCACAGTGGCCATAACATCATCGGCTTCAGCCTGAGTACGTGCTTCCCAAGTTTCGTCAAATAGTTTCCATTTTTTTGTTGCCGGGCTTTCCACAATCGGTTTGGCTAAGGTCAAGTAATTGTTGCTTAGCATCAGACCTTCCCGGTTTTTCTTGTTTTGAATTTCGTCTGCAAAGCCCATGCCTACTTCTTCCATGGTGCGTTCTCCGTAGCCTATTCCATCTTGCCACATGTTATAGGTTAGCTGGCGTGCGGCTTGCAGTGCATAGCTGTAGGTCATGAATTCCCGGATTTCCGCCTCGGGAAATTCTACCCGTGTGATGCCGAACGAAAGGAATTTGCGGCTGTGGGCTATTTCACCGGCTTGGTTCTTTTCGGGTTCGGCACCGTCATTCTCGCAACCCACCAATCGGTTCAGTTGTCCGTTAGTTCCACCCATTTCGCTGGCAATGGTAGTCTGGAAGATGAAGTCTGCTACTGCGGCAGGCAGTCCTTGCGACAAATCCAATACCTTTCCCTGCTCATTGACATTGGTGTAAATATAGGCCACTTCGAAAGCTTCCTGGTTTTCGAGCAAACGGCGGATTTCACCGGAAAAGAGATCTTTTTCTCCTTTAACATCCGTAGGATGATATTTGCCGATGCTTAGCGCGTTCAGTTCGGTCAGGGCTGCATAGCCGTTGGCTTGGTAGAAACCTGCATCGTGTTTGGCACTGACCAAGGTTCGTTCCGGTGTGTAGAGAAACAGACGCATTTTGAACGCATGCGTATCCTGCTGGTAAGGGAACCATGTTCTTATTTGGGCGATTGCGTCGATGATGGAACCGGAACCTGTACCACCTGCCAGACCGGCACAAATGTGAAAAGTGATGTCTTCATTGCCACTGGCTTGCTGGATGCGTTGTACGGCACCACGGACTACTTGCTCGAAATTGGCCGAATTGCTTTTGTCGAAGATATTGTTCGCCATCAGCGTTCGTCCCAATCGGCGGCGTTGTCCACCTATGCCCGCACTGATCAATGCTCCCATCTCTTGTTGCATCAATTGCAGGTCTGTAGGGTTGAGAAATCCCTTCAAACCCGGATACAGGTTGATATTGCCAAGCACGCTTGTACCGATGCCGTTGATGTTGACTTTCTGCGCTGTGCCTAAATGTACGCTTTTGCCCAATACGCTCCAGCCTGTGCGGTCGTCCAAGTCGGATGGAGAAGAGTCTACATATACATAATCCAAAAAGACTCCATTACCGGGGTCATTGCCACGGAACTCTTCATACACTCGTTTTCTTAACTCACGCAGCACTTTGCCTCCGGTGCCGCCAAGTCCGATGATAAGATGGTTTGCCATATTTTTTTGATTTTTATAATTGTTATCTTTACATTTTGTATTAGCCGATTTGAAGAATATCAGAAATCGTCAAGATTCTTCCGGGGATTTGTCCGGACTCCTTTAGTTCTCCTTTTGCTTTTGCCATTGTTGCGGTTACCTTCTCCTTTGTCGAAATACAAGGCAACAAGCATGGCTGCTACGATGAATCCTAATGACCAAAGCAGTCTGCTCCAGATCATACTGTTCATTTCATCGTTGATTACTTCGTAAAATACTTGTGGCAGTTCTTCTATTGGGTGTCCGCTCATGTCGAACAGATTGAGGAAGCATCCGGATAAGGGGAACTGTTCGTTCAGCATGTCGCCTACTTGCTGGCTGGATTGAAGGTCGGCTGTTCCGTGGATGCCGTCAAGTCGCTGCATCAGCCACAAGCGCATGGATTCTGTTTCGCTCTTTACTGTGAAGGCTCCAACCAAGAGGGTCATATTGACCATAAGTAGCAATGCCAGAATAGGACCGGTTATGAAAAATGGGATGGAACGGACAGTACCTTTGCTCAAAGTGGAAAGGGTGAAATAGAGCGTGGCCATGATGAAAGCTGTGATAATAAAGCCATAAAATAGACATGAAAAGCTTTCTATAAGTAAAGAAAAGAAAGTTCCCATAACATTTGCTTGTTTTTGTTTAAACTAGATGTGATTTCTTTGTTTTTTTCATTTGTACTCTATAGTAGAGAGCAAACATTCTTCGCAAATGTATATATTTATTTTATTACTGTCCGCTAAACTTTAGAGTGCAGCAGAAAAATTAGGGCTGATTCCCTTGCAGGATTCAGCCCTTTTCGG
>CALUJE010000017.1 GCA_944320885.1 uncultured Phocaeicola sp. | reverse complement strand
CACTATAAAGTTACAGCAATTTTCGCTAATCACCAAATCTTCAAACACTTATATTTCATCGAACTCACGTTAAATAATATTTGAGCCAGATATGAATAAAAAATAATCCCTGAGAATTAATGATTCTCAGGGATTATCATATATAATTCAAAAGTACTTTTTAATGTCCATTAAAGAATATATAAAGTCCTATCATAACGATTATTAATAATGTCCACAGAGCTATAACACCCCAAGAAGGTTTTTCTAACTTTCCAAAATCAAGCTGACTTCCTTGCGGATTTTTATCAAACAGACTGACAATAATCATTCCTACACAAATAGCTACAAACAAGTCAAAGGAAAGCATCATGAAATGAGGCCAAAATGTATATTCTTCAGCAGGGAAAACCCACAAATACAATATTCCTATACCGATACTGAACACTGTACCTATAGTCAATGCAAAATTTGCAGCCTTAGTGGTCGCACGTTTCCAAAATACACCAAACAAAAATACAGCAGACATTGGAGGTGCAATAAACCCTAGAACTGACTGGAATACATTAAACAGATTCAAACCTTTAATACTATCAATAGCAATACATATCAGAATAGAAACAACAGAACCTACAACCGTTACAACACGGCCTACATTTATCATTTTCTGTTCGGAGATATTGGGATGTTTCTTTTGATATATATCTATAGTGAAAACAGTACTTAAGGCATTTAATGCTGAACCGATAGTACTTACCAATGCAGCCGTTAACACGGCCATTACCAAACCAACCATTCCTATAGGAAACAGATTGGTAACCATTGTCATATATGCTTCATCCGGATTCTTAAGCGTCGGGTATAATGCAAAACAAATTATACCGGGAAGAATATACAAAGGCACATCCAAAATCTTTAACCAAGCAGTAAAATTAGTGCCTAATTGCCCTTGTGTCAAGTTCTTAGCTGCCAAAACAGGTTGTACCATTGACTGGTCTGTACACCAGAACCAAACTCCCATTATCGGATATCCCAACAGTATGGGCAACCATGGAAATGCCGGATCGTCATTCGGCAAAAACAGGTTCCAATAGTTGGCAGGAACATTCGCTGTTAATCCCTCAATACCTCCAACTTTTGACAATCCAACAACCGTCAATGTTGCAGAAACCAAAATAAGAAGCAACATCTGGAACACATTTGTATAAGCCACAGCTTTCAAACCTCCAGCCATCGTAAAGAAAGCAGAAATAACCAACAGTATAAGAGCCGATTGCCACATAGGAATATCAAATATCTGACGAATAAGAATTCCTCCAGCAAATAAGGTCAAAGCCAGCCATGAAATTATAATGGTTACAATTGTATACCATGCCAATATATTACGGGTAGACTGTCCAAAACGGCGTCCCATAAATTCAGGCAAAGTAGTAACTTTTGCTCCTAAATACCGCGGACCAAATACAAAAGCCAGCAAACAGATAAAAACAAATGCATACCATGCATAGTTTCCGGAAACTATACCAGTCGTGAAACCGGCACTGGCCGATGCTATCAGCATAGAAGGGCCGACATTGGTTCCCCACATAGAAAAACCTATATGATGCCACTTCAATGAATGCTCAGCCATAAACAAGCTACTCCCCTTTTTCCGTTTCATACTGGCCCATATACCAATAGCTATCAATATCACAAAATAAGCTATCAGAATTGTCCAGTCAAGGGGTTCTAAAAAAATATTATTCATATCAACTTATTAGATTAAGGTTACCATACTACTATTTCTTTATACATTTTACCTATCCGCAAAAAATCTGAAATTATATATATTTGATTGATTGCGGATAAGCAATTAAATGTGGAAAATAATACATGATTTATTTATTACAATAATAAAATCGGAGTTTATATAACTCCGATTTTACATAGCAAAAAGCCATTAAGCAGCACCTATTAACTGTTTTGCAACCTTAACAGCAGAGTTGGCATTATCACTATAGCCATCAGCTCCTATTTCATCAGCAAAAGCCTGATTTACCGGAGCACCTCCTACCATGATTTTCACTTTATCACGGATGCCCGCAGCATCAACTGCTGCAATAACATCTTTCATATAGGTCATAGTTGTTGTAAGCAATGCACTCATACACAAAATATCAGCATGATTTTCCTGTACTGCCTGAACAAATTTATCAGCCGGAACATCAATACCTATATTGATTACCTCAAAACCACTTCCCTCAAGCATTGAGGCAACCAGATTCTTACCTATATCATGCAAATCACCTTTAACTGTACCAATTACAACACGGCCAATAGTTGCAGAAGCATTACCTTGCAGTAATGGTTTCAACAGTTCCAAAGCTCCTTTCATTGCACGTCCGGCCATCAGCAACTGAGGAACAAAGGCTTTTCCATTCTGGAAACGCTCTCCAATTTCCCCCATTGCCTTAATCATATAATTATTGATTATATCTTGTGGAGGAACTCCTTTTTCTATTGCTTTCTTGGTTACTTCCACTGCCGGTTCCAATTTTCCACCAACAATTGCATCAAATAATGGTTTTAATTCTTCATCTTCCTGTTGAGATGTCTGTACATGAATTGTTTCGTTTTGCATTTCTGTATTTTCTTTTATATTTTCTGTATTGGTATCTATTGATGATGATGAAGAGCCTCTATACTCTTCTACAATGCGCATTGCCTGCTCCACTTCTTTTTCATTGTGGAAATCCATTTCAAGGTGAACACCTTCAGCTCCAATATTATCGAGCAATGGTTTCAGTTCGTCCAACGTTACCCATGAAGCCAAAATACTCTTTCCTCCAGCCAAAATTTGCTTATACAAATCATACCATTTGGATGAACCACCCTGAGGCTCTCCTACTCCCGGAGTCCATTGAATAGCGTTCAATTCTTCTATTTCCAACAAAGCCGGCAGATGACGCATGGCACCTACACCGTCCAAATGATATAAAGTATAATCTATCTTCTGACACTGTTCACGGATAAACGGCTGCACAAATCGTCTGAAATCGTCTTCACTGATCATTGTGGAGATATCACTCTGAAGCTTAGTCATTTTTCCCGGAGCCCATGCAGAGAAATAGCAGAATGCCATTTCATCACCTTCACGAATTATATCATAAAGCTCATCAAATACTTTAAAATAAATATCGTTGATTTGCTGCATCTGATGTTCCAGTACCTCCGGTTGCATTACCGTATCAAGCAAAACCTTATCAGTTCCCTTTATTGCCGCCAGAACATCCAATCCTTCCATCAAATCGGGCATACCGACATAATAATGTCCCTGAGCTTTCTTTTTGCAGGCACGCAATAAATCCTTATGAAGTTTCCATGCCGCATTTTCAGGATCAAACACAATATCATCCGTATAATTGGGATTAGGGTGAATCCAAATCGTATCCTCCCCTCCTTCAAATACGCCTCCCAAGATTGCTGCCAGCGAACCAGGACCTAACTGAGTATTGGCAACGGGTAGCATATCGGCCATCAAAGAACTGTGCGCAACATACCAATCCAAATATTCAGCACGCCACTCCGGATCAAACCACTTCTGATTCAAATCTTTTGCGGGGGCCGGAGCCGGAATATCTGCATGTGGGGTCACTCCTTCCTGAAAGTGTTCCCACATATTCAAAACAATTCCCTTATGGTTCCACCAATCAATATAATGTTGCTTGGTTTCTTCCATATTCTTTTTCCATGTTTTCATAAACTCTGCCTCTGTTTATTTTAATCTATAATTTCCCAATTTACTATTTCCAGATACCCTTGAAACTATCATCGATATGTAATGCACGACTCTTGCTCAAATCCATTTCATCAGTACATTCCACATCATCAGGATAAACCGGAATCACTGCATTTTCACGTACATATACAGGCATTTCATCCAAAGGAACCTTAACATCATGCAGCCAGCATCCTCCTTTATAACGTTCACCGGTAAAGAAGTTCACCCATTGTCCTTCAGGTAAATAAACATCACGACAATCGTCACTGTTCATTACCGGAGCTACGAGGAAGTCATCTCCAAAATAATATTCATCATCGATATGCCAGCAGAGCTTATCTTGTGGATGATTGAATATCAATGCACGCAAAACCGGATAACCTGTTTCCGTTGCTTTTTTACTCTGTTCCACGATATAAGGAATCAGTTGATAGCGAAGTTTCCACCATTTCTTTACCAGCGGAGCAATATTAGGATAATGCCACGGTTCGCGCTTATTGGTACCATGATAACGAATATGTGAAGAGAACACACCAAACTGTGTCCAACGCATATATACTTTATCATCTACAATGGAATTCATGAAGTTAGGTAATGTATGGAATCCAGGAACATCATGACTCCAGAATGCAAAACCAGACAATCCAAAATGCAATCCACCTTTCAGAGAACCAGCCATACCGTCCCATGAACTGCAGGAATCACCGCCCCAGTGTAAAGGATAACGCTGGCATCCGGCCCATGCGGCACGAGCCCATACGATACCATCTCCCGTCACTTCTTTCGTTATTTCGTAAGCCGCTTTCTGATATAGCAAGGCATAAAGATTGTTCAGCAGCTCAGGTGACATACCTTTATATAAAGCATCCATATGGATGTTTTCTCCAAAGTCTGTTTTAATACAGGTTACTCCCATATCAAGAAGACGTTTCAGCAAACCTTTGTACCATTCTGTCGCTTTAGGATAAGTAAAGTCAATTGTACCGGCATAATCAAGAGCTGAGAAGTTTGAACCTTCTGAATCCTGCTTCTTGGTTAAGGGAGCTATGTAATCATTTTCTCTTGCTTCGTTTATCTGTTCTGCATCCTCAGCTACATAAGGCAACTGCCACAACGAAACGCGATAGCCTTGCTTTTTCAAACCGCGGATAAAGCCTTCCGGATCAGGGAACCGCTCTTCGTTGAACTTCCACTCACATAACCAATCCGTACGGAACCAACCTGTATCCAGATGAATAACATCACACGGATAATGTTCTGCACGCATACGATCACAGATCTGCTGCACTTCATCAGCGCTAAAATAAGTCATACGGCTCATCCAGATACCGAAACTCCAAAGAGGAGGCATAGAAGGATATCCGGTAAAGTCACGATATCCGCGCAAAATCTCTTCCACACTGTCACCTGCAATAACAAAAGCATCAATCATTGCCTGATCACTCATAAACTCAACAGAGCGGGTAGACACGTCTGCAAGTGACAACTTGCAATGAGCACAGGTATGATAAAAAGTACCATACATGCGACTTGACAGATAAAACGGAATATTCTTGTAGGTACGGCGGTTGTTTACTCCCTGACCATCCTGATTTTTCAGAAAGAATGTATGTCCGCTTAAATCCATCTTTGTGAAGCGTTCACCCGTACCGGCAAAACATTCATCAGCCTTGCACTCAAAAGACAAAGTGGCACGTTCCTTTTTTCCATCCTTCACACAATATCCCAAAGGAAGTGCGTCGTAACGGGGAGGTGAAAAATGGTCATATGCAGCCAAGTGTATTTCACGCTTTCCGTCCGGATACAAAACAATATCCAGTGTTTCCTGAGGCGCAGGAAGCAAATCACTCCAATGATCGAGCACAGGTTCCTTTACATTAACACGTGCCCGAAGTGTTCCATCGGCGGTATATATATTCCATTCACCTTCACCGGCCTTTACATGCAACGGTAATTTTTGTACGCGTTCACTGAACTGCAGCATTTCTGTGTTATCGGTCATCTCCCATACACCAAAGCCACAGAACAGACGGATGGTCTTATTGCTGTATTGACGAATCACCAGAGTGTGCTCTTCACGAGGCGTCGTGAGATCTGCCGCCATATCATTCGAAAGGACCTGTTTCTGAAAAGGTACGGTAATATATATATCACCATTCTCCTCCCGAACATTTGTAGGCTTATAAGCTTTCCATAGTGATTCATTTTTTGATAGTTCTGGATCAAAATCCATGAAATCAAACAAATGATAATTAGTTGGTTTCATAATCTATAAAGGTTTAACTTATTATTTTCTTTTTTGAATTCCTGCACTCTGTCTGATTTTTTTCGATACATCCGGACCATTAAGCTTCCACACATTATGAGGCCCCGGCTGATTGGAATCAAAACGCTTTTCAGGACACCAGTTGTTTTCCACCGTATATCCGTCGGTTGCTTCATCGAAATATATATAGAACGCACGATCATTGGTCGCATATGGTGAATCAATCAGATTCTCTATCCGATTGTTCTTCATTACAGATCCCGGCTGATAAGACAGCGTATACAGTCCGCCGGCATCATACAGACGACGTGCAAAATGATGCACATAATTTGCTTCTATCCGGTTATTCTTCATACCGCTTTCAAGCAAAGTCCATCCCCACCCTACACAAATTCCAGAATAATTGACATATGACACTTCATTGTGAGCAATAGTAACATCTTTTACATATCCTGCTGCTATGCCTACACAACCCCAGTCTTCATTGGTAACTTCCGTTATCAGATTATTCTTTATCAGGATTGATGCGCACAATTCGTTTTCATTAAGAGGCTTGAAAGGTACATGAGTCTCAAAACCGTTATCCGGAAAAGCTCCTATCATCAGTCCGGTTCCTCCAATATCGGTAAATGTGCAGTTAGTTACTGACGAATTGGTTACAGCCCATCTGTAATCCAATCCGGTTGCACCCAAATGCTCGAATACACAATTGTCAAAATGAATATTTTCTGCTCCCTTAACCGATACGGCTGCTTCAGGACGTGCTATCCATGCCTGATTTTCCAAAGCGGCCTTTTCCGGCAATCCGGGAATCTGCAACTTATAGGCATCCAACAGATAAAATCCTCCCTGAAGAGTTACATGTCCTTCATACGAAGGTCTGTTCCAGGACGCATGCTCAAAAGATATGTTCTTAAAATGGATATGACGTACCGGACGTTCCAATGAACCGTCAATCATCATCAGCTGTTCTACTGCCGGAGCCACAACTTTTGCATTATTCATATCTTCGCCACTACGGGGATAATAATATATTTTCCCGGAAGGATACTCCTGATACCACTCTCCCGGTTCGTCCAACAAAGCCAAATCATTTACCAGACAAAAAGAAGAATTTCCTTTTTCTCCTCCAATCACCGGCTGTGGCCACGGATGAGCAAATTCCAGCTGGCTTTCCGGCTCGTGAAAACGAACAACCGTACTGTCTCCTTTCACATCAAAATCAGAAATACGAAGTATTGCTATTGCCCATCTCTGATGAACTATCATTTCCATTTGGGGTGCCGTATCTAAATTGGGAATATCCGGTGTAGGTATGGTAATGGTCTGATTCTTTGTATCAAAATTAATCATACGCTCCATAACTCCATCCTTGAATTGAGAAGCCCGTTGGGCTTTTAATCCATTCACCCACATTTGGCGAAACTCCAGATGACGGTTAGCTACACGCGGGGCATCAGCCACCCATATTTTTCCTTTGACTGATTGGGGAAGACGTGAATTTTCATCTTTGAGCAGTCTCCAGCCTTTAATTTCCAATCCACCACTAATCACAGCAGAACCCTCTGCCTCTATAAACGTAGGTGAGTCAGCTGTGCCGCTGTCTTCCGGACGGAGGAACAGAGATTTTTCCTGAACATATACTCCATCAGCCAGATGAATGCGAATTCCATCTTTTGCTTCGGGCATTTTCAGGCGACGCCATTCTCTAGCCTGCTTTATAGCCTGTGCTACAGTTTGCAATGGAGCCTCTTTTGTACCGTTATTATTATCGTTCCCTTGAGGAGATACCCAGATGTCTCCGGCCTGCACATAATTCTGAGAAGCCAGAGCCATTGCCAAGATATATACAAATTTCCTGATCATAGTGTTAGAAGTTTCATAGCTTTAGATGTCGCAAACTTAAACAAAAATATTGATTTGGCCATCCTGTTGATTGTAAAAAAAAGATTTTTTGCTCTTTATTGTTTTTATCAAGCTTATTAAAGAGAGAATTTTATAGATTTGCAGGTATAACAATTAAAAACCTAATCCTAATATGAACAATAAATTGATTGTAAGCTGTGCCCTATGTTTTGGAGCTCTCTCCGCATGGGCCGAAGAGAAAACCATTCATGAATTGCACTATGCTGGTCCTTATGAAGTGCATATGCCATTTATGGCCGAATCAGAAGATGTGAATTCAAAAGCATTTACAGAAAAAGAACTTCTGAACAGTGGAATTTCATTAAACATACTGCGAAACAGTACTCAGAAACTGATAAACGGAGAACTGCCACAAAGCAGCACTCATGCCTTGCATCTGGTTGGATTTTCTGTAAACAATACTCATTATGCAAAAGCCAGACTAAAAATAAAGGGAATACAGCATTATGTAGTATATATTGACGGAAAAGAAAACAAAGACGAAGAGATAACCCTGCTTCCGGCAACTCATGAATTTGTCATAAAATGTCTGACGGGACCCAACAAGAATGAGAATATTTCAGTAAGTCTGGAAAGCGAACAGGAAAACGTTTTCACCATAAACAACGAAGGTAAACGTCTTTATACATTGAAAGATGTATTGAACGGAACCCGTTTCAGCGGAATAGAGCTTTCTTCTAACGGGAAATATCTGATTACAAAATATGTAACAACTTTTGATGACTCCGCAAACGAACATATCACCCGTGTTACTGATTTGACCAACGGCAATATCGTGGCTGAAAGGAAAGAAGAGATTCATTGGATGCCCAAAAGCAACCGATACTACTATGTTCGAAAAAATGTATACGGAAAAGACTTAATCACCGTCGACCCCAAAAATGGTCATGAACAAACATTGGCATACAACATTCCGGACGGGAGCTTTCAGATAGCTCCTTCAGAGAACTATCTGTTATATACACTATCGGATGAGGGGCCTAAGGAGGAAAAGGATATTTACAGAATTCTTGAACCGGACGACCGACAGCCCGGTTGGAGAAACCGCAGCTACCTGGCTAAATACAATCTGGCAAACGGAATGATGCAACGCCTCACCTATGGCTACAATAACATTTATTGCAACAGTATCTCCGAAGACGGAAAAAGTATCATATTCACCTCAAACAGACAACGTATCACAGAAAGACCATTCCTTTTATCGTCTGTCTACAAAATGGACACCGAAACAATGAGTATCGATACTCTTCTTACAAATGAAGGATTCATTTCAAACTGTATTCTATCGCCCGACAGCAAGAATATGCTTGTAATGGGTTCAGGAGAGGCATTCAACAATATCGGACTGAATATTGGTTCACAAAAAATTGCCAGTCAGTTTGATAATCAGCTTTACATGTTTGATATGACAACCCGTAAAATAGAACCTTTGACCAAAGATTTCAATCCTTCAGTCCTAAACGTTGAATGGAACAAGGCCGACGGAAACGTATATTTCACTGCAAACAACAAAGATTATATCAGTCTGTACTGCATGAAAGTACCATCCGGAGAAATAACTCAGATACCAACATCAGAAGATGTGATAGAACAGTTTACACTCTCGGCTACTTCTCCGTCATTGGCTTATTACGGTGAGAGTGTTTCAAATGCCGACCGTCTGTATCTGCTAAATCTCAAAAACAACAAAAGCCTGCTTCATGAAGATTTAAGCAGTAACATCTTAAAAGATATAGAACTGGGCGAATGCAAAGACTGGAATTATGTCAACTCACGGGGTGATACGATATACGGCCGCTACTACTTGCCTCCCCATTTCGATGCCAACAAGAAATATCCGCTCATCGTCAATTATTATGGTGGATGTGTACCAACCGAACGTACTTTCGAAAGCAGATACCCACACAATGCTTATGCTGCATTGGGGTATGTAGTATATGTAATACAGCCAAGTGGAGCAACCGGATTCGGACAGGAATTCTCAGCACGCCATGTCAACAGCTGGGGAGACTATACTGCCGATGATATCATAGAAGGCACAAAAAATTTCTGCAAGGAACATCAGTTTGTCAACAAAGACAAAATAGGATGCATCGGAGCTTCATACGGAGGATTCATGACTCAATATCTTCAAACCAAAACAGATATCTTCGCCGCTGCCATATCGCATGCAGGAATCAGCAACATAACCAGTTACTGGGGAGAAGGTTATTGGGGATATTCATACAGTGAAGCAGCCTCGGCCGACAGTTATCCCTGGAACAATGCTGCATTGTATACAGAACACAGTCCTTTGTTTCACGCAGACAAGATTCATACTCCCATACTTTTCTTGCATGGTTCCGACGATACAAACGTTCCTATTGGTGAAAGTATCCAGATGTTTACCGCTTTGAAAATGCTGGGCCGTGAAACTGATTTCATTGTAGTAGACGGACAAAACCATCAAATATTGGATTACAATAAACGTATAAAATGGCAAAATACTATCTTTGCATGGTTTGCCAAATGGCTACAGAATGACCCTCTATGGTGGGAAAGTCTGTATCCGAAAAGAAATATATAATCAACCTAAAAACACCTCAAACTATGAAAGAATATCCAAAAGTTCTGGCTATCGCAGGAAGCGAACCATTGGGAAGCGCCGGTGTACAGGCCGATATTAAAGCCATATCTGCCTGTGGAAGTTATGCTGCCGGTGCATTAACTTGTATTGTCAACGAAGACACCATGCAAGTCAAGGAAGTTTTTCCTCTTCCAGTCGAACTGATTATCGGACAGGTACGTTCCTTTCTGGACGACGTACACGCTTCGGCCATAAAAACTGGAATGCTCTTTAAAAAGGAAGTAATCAAGGCTGTTGCCGAGACATTGAAAGATTATCCTGACATACCTCTGGTAGTCGACCCCGTAATGGTTAATTCTACCGGAGAGCCTCTGATTGAGCCCGATGCCATAGAAGCCTATAAAGAATATCTTTTTCCTTTGGCCACTATCATTACTCCCAATTACAGAGAAGCAAACTTGTTGTTGAAACATGACTTCTGCGGAGAAAATCCTGAAGACGATATGAAAGAACTGTGCCAGTGGGGAAATGCCGCAATTGTAAAGTCCATCCCTTATAAAGAAAATCTGATGGATGCATTCAGCTCAAAAGACCACAGCATTCAAAAATATGTAAAAGAAAAAATCAATACAAAAAATGTAAATGGTACAGGATGTACATTCTCTTCTTCCATTGCCGCATTCCTCTCACAGGGACATCCGGTAGAGGAAGCTGTCAGACTGGCCGAAGACTACATTCACAATGCCATTAAGGAAGGAGCTACCTATAAATTCGGAAGCGGCATAGGTCCCGTTACTCATTTCTATAAATGGCTGAAAATGTCATGAGGAGCAATGCATACACAATAAAAAACTCTCCGGTATCCTTTTACGGTAGCCGGAGAGTTTTTTATATATATCGTTTATTCAAAGCTGAATCCGAATATGTTACCAGGTAAAAACACCTCGTTAGTATTCGTATCAATGAAAATATAATACTTATAGGCCTGCATGTCTAAGGTAAAACGAATCATATACACACTGTAACCCACCAGCTGTTCTGCCCACTCATCCGCCATCATTCCAGCTTTTTCTTTCGAGAAAGGAATCACATCCGTATCAATGGATGCCACCTTTCCTGTGAGATTCCCTTTTGCCGAACCGTCTGCAGCATGCTTCATATTCATTTTCCATTGTGGTCCGTTAGTAAAATTCTTTTTCAGATATGAAGTAGCTTTCTTTCCGTTCTTCACTATACCTACATACTGATAGGATTCGAACTTCACACGACTTGCATTCTGAATCATAATCGGAAAGTTCTTGAACAGATTATCGATATTTTCTTCAGCACTGCCCAGTGACTTACCCGTTGTATTAAACAAAGTTTTCCTTATTTCCTGCATGCATTCATACTTATTACCAGCCATCATACTCAAGTGAATGGAAACAAGGCATAAAAACATTATCACACTTTTCAAATTCATAGACCTGTTATTCATAGTTTTATCTTTTCATTATCATGAGGTAAAATCAAATTCAGTACAACACCCACAATGGCTGCCAGTCCAATGCCTGAAAGAGACAACTCACCCCAGGTAAAAGTTGCACCACCAATACCGATTGTCAGAGTCAACGAGAAAATAACAATATTCCGTATGTTGGTCAAATCTACTTTATGCTGTAACATATTGGCAACTCCGGCAGTAGCAATCGTTCCGAAAAGCAGCAGCATGATACCTCCCAATACCGGATTGGGAATAGACTTCAACAAAGCACTGACTTTACCTACCATTGAAAAAACAATTGCCGTTATGGCAGCTATACGTATTACCTGAGGATTAGTAACTTTCGTTATAGACATGGCTCCCGTAACCTCTGCATAAGTTGTCACAGGAGGACCGCCGAGAATTCCTGCTATCATGCAGGCAATACCATCACCCAACAATGTTCTGTGCAGTCCCGGATCTTTGACAAAGTCCTTGTCGGCCACCGTATTTACCACATATATATTTCCGATATGTTCTATAACCGGAGCTATGGCAACAGGCAACATAAAAACCAAGGCTTCCCATGAAAAAGCCGGATGTACAAATTTAGGAAGTCCCAGCCATGCGGCATCACGAACTCCACTTAAATCTACGTCATAAAAGAAAAGAGCCACCAGATAACCCACAACGATACCGCTGAAAATAGGAATCAACCTTAACAGGCCTTTGGCTTTAATAGATACCAATACTGCCGTTGCCAGTGAAATCAAGGCCAGCAACCAGTTTTCCTCCGCCATCTTCACACCGGTTCCGGCAAGAGATATACCAATCAGAATAATAACCGGCCCTATCACAACCGGAGGAAAAATACGGTTTATCACAGATATTCCCTGCCATTTTACCAGGACGCTCATCGCGAAATAGACCAGCCCCACTCCCATCAGACCAAAAAGGGTTCCCGGCAATCCATATAATTCAGTAGCCTTAATAATCGGAGCGATAAAAGCAAAGCTGCTTCCCAAAAAAATCGGTACCTTTCCCTTACTTACCAAATGAAATACCAAGGTACCTATACCGGCAGTAAACAATGCCGTCGAAGGGTCTAGCCCTACCAGTAAAGGAACCAATACCGTTGCACCGAAAGCAACAAAGAGGAATTGTACTCCCACAATCCCTTTTCTGACCGATGATAGTTCTGTTCCTGATGAACTCATAATAAATTTGTTTTTTTGATTCAGGCAAATTTAAAGAAATATAAAATGTGCACCTTCTTTTGAAGAATTTATTTTTTATCCGCTTTTCAAAATTTTCTCTGTTGCAATCACTGATTAAGAAATTCTCTTAATAATAATCACTCCGCACATTTATGCGGTCAACAGGCTCATTTCTTGTTTTTTTGTTGTTATCTTTGACTCATATTTATTTTTCAAATACAGAAAACAACTATGAAAAGCTTTTTAAAACACACTGTTTTTACCCCAAAAGTTCTGTCACTTCTGTGCTTCCTCGGACTGCTATCCCATACGGCACAGGCGGAAAATGATTTCGGATGGACAGCAAAAAGAGACTCCATCCTGCAGTTTATAACAGGAGCTACCATCCCAGAAAAAACTTTGGATATCACATCTTTTGGCGCCAAAGGAAATGGAACAAAAGATTGTAAACCTGCTTTTGACAAGGCGATGAAAAAGGCAGAAAAAGCCGGTGGAGCCCATATCATTGTCCCACCCGGAGAATATTTGCTTGAAGGCCCTATTCACTTTGTGAGCAATGTTTGTCTGGACATTCAGGAAGGAGCCGTCATCAAGTTCTCACCAGACCCCAAACATTATCTACCTTTAGTCAAAACAAGCTGGGAAGGAACATTTTTGCAAAACTACAGTCCTTTTATCTACGGATACCAGCTGGAAAATGTCTCTATCATCGGTAAGGGAACCATTGACGGAAATGCGGGGACTACTTTTGCTACATGGAAAAGCCGGCAAAAGGCAGGACAAACTCTAAGCCGTGAAATGAATCATAATGAAACACCGGTAGAGAACCGAAACTTCGGAGAAGGATACTGGCTGCGTCCGCAACTGATACAGTTCTTCGGTTGTAAGAACATAACCATTGCCGATGTATTCATCACCAATGCTCCTTTCTGGTGTATCCATCTCCTGAAATCGGAAAACATTATCTGCCGCGCCATCCGTTACGATGCCAAACTGGTAAACAATGACGGCATTGACCCGGAATATTCACGGAATATTCTTATTGAAAACATAAAATTCAATAATGGAGATGACAATGTTGCCATCAAGTGCGGACGTGACAATGACGGCTGGCGTACTGCCATACCTTCTGAGAATATCATTATCCGCAACTGTCACTTCAAGGGACTGCACGCTGTGGTACTGGGAAGTGAAATGTCGGCAGGAATCCAGAATGTATTCGTAGAGAACTGTACATACGGTGGTTACTGCAAAAGAGGTATCTATATAAAGACCAATCCCGACAGAGGCGGATTTATCCGAAACATATACGTAAATGATTGCGAATTTGACGAAGTGGAAGATTTGTTTTATGCCACATCAATGTATGCAGGTGAAGGCCTTGACAACAATCACTTCACTACTGTAGAAAACATTTATGTAAACAACATAAAGTGTAACAGAGCAAAAGCTGCCGGACTGGTACTGCAGGGAACTCCCTCCCAACCTATCCGCAATGTCTTTTTTGAGAACATCAACATTAATGAGGTAAAAACAGCATTAAGCTTTACGTACACCCAGAATGTACAAGTAAACAACTGTAACCTCGGTGGCCGGGTAGGTATCCCCTCTACCGCCAGTGCAAAAGACAATCTTTTCAAATAAAAGATATCTTCCGGCCAAGAAAAAAACATCAGTTATAAAAATAATATTTATAGCCTACTTTTATAAAAAGATAAGTTATAAAACCTACGGACACAGGCTATGTTTTTTGTTTTTACAAGTTATAAAAATAAAAAGCATAGCCTGTATTTTTTATTTATACAACGATAAAGAAATAAAAAACGGACGGAGCAATAAAATAATAGAAGAAACAATTACCTTTGCAGATAATAGTATTCATAAAAATCAGATAAATATATGAGAATACCCTACGTAACATCTGCCATAACAGCTACTGTCATAGCATTGGCAATGAGCGGGTGCCAACAGCAAAAAGCAAGCGGTTTGCCCACTCACTTTGATTCAATTGTTGTCAATGTACCGCAAAAGCTGGTAGAAAATGACTCCCTGTCACCCCAATGCAACTTTCAGATAAATCTAAAATATGCCACACCCGATGACAGCATAAACCAGGTCATCAACAAAGCTATCGTATATGCCGCATTTGAATATGAGAATCTAACTCCTCAGGCAGCCGTAGATTCATTCAAAAACTCCTATCTGAAACATTACAAGGAGGATATCATGCCTTTTTATCAGGAAGATGTCAAGAAAGGAGAAGTCAGTGCATGGTATAATTATGAATATACCCTAAACAGCAAACAGACCGTTGCACTCGACAGCATTTGGGGATATCAGCTTGAATTAATCAGTTATGAAGGAGGTGCGCACGGCAGTCATACCATATCTTATATGAATTTCAGCAAGGCCACCGGAAAACAATTACAGCTGGAAGATGTTTTCGTTGAAAATTACAAAGAGCCTCTTACTGTCATCCTGCTGGATGCATTGAAAGATCATCTGCAGGTTGAAAGCATTGATGAGCTGCATGAGGAAGGTTATCTGAACTGGACCGACATGTACCCCTCTAAAAACTTTCTGCTGAGCCCTGACGGTATAAAGTTCTATTACAACGCATACGAAATAGCACCTTATGCTGCCGGTCCTACAGAAATAACCATCCCTTATGAGTCTTTAAAAGATATTCTTAAATAGAACGTTTATAACCATACATCTTGAACAAATGGACATTATATTAAAATATTTTCCGGAACTAACCGACAAACAGAAAGAACAGTTTGCTGCCCTTTATGACTTGTATACCGACTGGAATGCCAAAATAAATGTAATATCGCGCAAAGACATAACCAATCTGTATGAGCATCACGTATTACACTCACTGGGCATTGCTAAAATCATTAACTTCCGTAACGGCACACAAATCATGGACTTGGGAACCGGTGGAGGATTTCCGGGAATACCTTTGGCAATCATGTTTCCTGAATGTCACTTTCATCTGGTAGACAGTATCGGAAAGAAAATAAAGGTGGCTACCGAAGTATCGACAGCCATCGGACTTCAGAACGTCAGCTTAAGACATTGCCGGGCCGAAGAAGAAAAACAGATGTTTGATTTTGTAGTCAGCCGCGCGGTTATGCCACTGAACGATTTGGTCAAAATCATACGAAAGAACATTTCAAAAGAATCAAAGAACGCACATCCCAACGGATTGATATGCCTGAAAGGAGGAGAATTGCAGAACGAAACCATGCAGTTTAAAAACCATACCAACATATATAATCTGAAAGACTATTTCAGCGAAGAATTCTTTGATACAAAGAAAGTGGTATATGTTTCCATTTAAAATCGTCCACTCTATGCTTAACATTAAGAAATTTGAATTCAATATGCTTCCCGTAAACACTTACGTGGTATGGGATGAAACCAAAGAAGCCGTTGTTATTGACTGCGGCTGTTACTATGACAATGAAAAGGAAGAGTTAAAACAATTCATCCTTGAAAACAATCTGAATATTACACATTTGCTCGACACGCATCTCCATTTTGACCATGTGTTTGGCAATCCGTTCATGTGGAAAGAATTCGGTATCAAGGCCGAAGCCCACAAAGCAGACTTGCCGTGGCTGGAACAGATAAAAGAACGGATCGCCGTTTTCGGAATACGCGAATGCGAAGATCCGGTTCCCCTGAAAGGTTTCCTGGATGAAAAGGATACCGTTGTATTTGGTAATCACAAGTTCAGCATATTCCACATTCCGGGACATTCACTCGGTTCCTTGTGCTTCTATTGCAAAGAAGAAAACGTATTGTTTACCGGCGATGTCCTGTTCAGGTTCAGCATCGGACGTACTGATTTCGGAGGCGGAGGAGAAGAAATGCTGATAAACGGAATCAAAGAGAAAATACTGACGCTTCCTGACGAAACAAAAATATATTCCGGACATGGTCCGTCATCAACCGTTGGTGATGAGAAAATGTATAATATGTATCTCAGATAAGATATAAAAGCGAAAAGCATGAATCTTCATACAAAATGCTTTTCGCTTTTTTATTTTTACCGGCAACTGTTTCTTCTCATTTCATAGTCTGCATACATTCTCCATAATAAAACCGGAATTTTTCAGGAAGCTTTTCTTTGTTATTATCACCGGAAATAAAACGCATCAAAAATTTATATTTTATCATTTTGTAGGTTACAAACAATTGCAAAAGGGCTTTCTACAACTTTTATCAAACAAAATGCTAGTTTTTATATGGACAATTCAAAATATTCTGTATATTTGAGCCAAAAATAAGAAAGTATTATTGCAATGAAATATATCGAACTACCTGATAAAACACAACATCGCCTTCCGTTCTATCTGGCAATGGAAGAATTTGTAGCCCGCCATCTTAACGAAGACGAATGTTTCTTTATGTGGCAGGTAGAACCTACCGTTATTTTCGGAAGAAACCAATTGATAGAAAACGAAGTAAACATTGACTTCTGCCGTGCACACAATATACAGACCTACCGCAGAAAAAGTGGAGGCGGATGTGTTTATTCTGACCCCAGCAACATTATGTTCTCTTATATTGTACGTGCAGAAAATGTAAGTTTTACTTTCGACCGATATATTCGCATGATAGCATTCGTATTGCGTAAGCTGGGAATTCCGGCTGAAGCTTCCGGACGCAACGACATCATGATAAACGGGAAAAAAGTATCTGGCAATGCCTTTTACCATCTGCCCGGAAAAAGTATCGTGCATGGAACAATGCTGTTCAATACCGATATGGAAAATCTGATACGTGCCATAACCCCTTCTAACGAAAAACTGATTAGCAAAGGAGTTGAGTCTATCAGACAACACGTTACCAATCTCTCAGAATACCTCACAATAGATATTGAGGAATTCAAGACATTTGTCCGTACACAATTGTGTGATGGCACCATAAAGCTGTCGGATAACGATGTAAAAGAAATACAAGCCATTGAAGAAGAATATCTGACAGATGAATTTATCTACGGAAACAATCCTCGCTATACTTTGGTCAAACGAGGAAAGACTCCAATGGCCGGTGAACTGGAGATTCGGATGGAATTGAAAAACGGTATTATAAAAAAGATAAACCTGATGGGTGATTTCTTCCTTACCGGTGACCTTGACCACGGTTTGCTCGAACCGCTGACCAATGTGCCTTATGAAGAAAATGCCATAAGAAATATTTTAAAGAATATCCAGCTTAAAGATATTATTCTTCACCTGGATGAAGAACAATTTATGAACATATTATTTAAAAAAGAATAACTTAAATAAATCATTGAACCATGGAAAATAATTTAAAAAGAACCTGTTTGTACGACAAACACGTCGCATTGGGAGCCTTAATGAGTCCGTTTGGCGGTTTTGACATGCCGATTCAATATACATCTATTATAGAAGAACATAATGCAGTGCGTCATGCATGTGGAATTTTTGACGTTTCACACATGGGAGAAGTTCTCATCACTGGTCCGGAAGCAGAAAAACTTGTAGGACATTTATTTACAAATGATGTTCGCGAAATGACTCCGGGAAAAGTTCTCTACGGTATGATGCTTTATCCTAACGGCGGTGTTGTTGATGACTTATTGGTATATAAAAAAGGAGACAATGAATTCTTCCTGGTTATCAATGCTGCCAACATTGCCAAAGATGTAGCATGGATGAAAGAAAACAGCACCGGCTTCAATGCAGAAGTTAAAGATTTGTCTGAAGACTATGCCGAAGTAGCTGTTCAAGGTCCGAAGGCTGAAGAATTAATAGAAAAATACCTGAACGTAAAAGTTTCTGATTTGGAATTCTATACATTCAAGGAACTGGAAATTGAAGGCAAACAAGTAATCATCAGCCGTACGGGATATACCGGTGAAGACGGATTCGAAATCTACGGCAGCGCCGAATATATCAACAAAGTATGGGATATCTTGGTTGGCTCAAAAGAAGTAGCTCCCTGCGGACTCGGATGCCGTGATACTTTGCGCTTCGAAGTAGCTCTTCCTCTTTACGGACACGAATTAAGTCAGGACATCACTCCTATCGAAGCCGGACTGGGTTCATTCGTAAAGATGGATAAACCTGAATTTATCGGAAAAGAAGCTATCGCTCAACAGAAAGAACACGGAATCGTACAAAAAGTCGTAGGTATCGAATTGCATGAGAAAGCTGTTCCACGTAGCGGTTATGATATTGAAGTAGACGGTGTGCGCATCGGTTATGTAACTACCGGATACCAATCAATCTCTACAGGAAAGAGTGTCTGCATGGCATTGATTGACAACCAATATGCCGCTTTGGGTACAGAAGTAGACGTACGCATCCGCAAGAAAACATTCAAAGGAACTGTTTGCAAAAAACGTTTCTACCAAAAGAACTATAAGAAATAAATTTGTATAACCATTAAAAACGCAACAAAATGAGTAAAATTATTGAAGGTCTGTATTATTCAGAATCACACGAATGGGTTAAAGTTGAAGGAAATTTCGGCTATATAGGAATTACTGACTATGCACAGCATGCTTTGGGCAACATCGTATATGTAGATATGCCGGATGTTGACGATGAAGTTGAAAAAGATTCAGAATTTGGAGCCGTAGAAAGTGTTAAGGCTGCCAGTGATCTTATCTCTCCTGTAAGCGGAACAGTTGTTGAAGTTAACGAAGCTTTGAACGACGAACCTGAATTGCTGAACAAAGACGCATTCGAAAACTGGATTATCAAGGTAGAACTTTCTGATGCTACTGAACTGGACGGTTTGATGGATGCAAAAGCATACGAAGGCATCTGCAAAGAATAATACAGAGAACCAGAATAAAACCTGCACGGAGAGCGTATTCTCTGTGCAGTGTTTAATTTGTTTTTAATAGCTTTATACGTACACAATATACGTTGTACATTAAAAGAGATATACCATGAACTATAAATATTTTCCGCATACAGATGCAGATATACAACATATGCTTGACCGTATCGGCATTAAATCTATGGATGATTTATATGCTGACGTGCCAGAAAGCGTAATTGTTAAGGAATACAATCTGCCCTCTGCCCTCTCTGAAATAGAGATAAGAGAATTCTTTAAGGAATTAGGAAACAAGAACCAACAACTCACCATTTTTGCCGGAGCCGGTGCATACGACCATTACGCTCCTGCCGTAATTTCACAATTAATCTCACGCGGAGAGTTTTTAACGGCTTATACCCCCTATCAACCTGAAATATCACAAGGTACCCTTCAATATATTTTCGAGTTTCAGAGTATGATTTCTGAACTCACCGGAATGGAATGTACCAATGCATCCATGTATGACGGTACAACTGCTACAGCCGAAGCCATGCTGATGGCTATCGCTGCAGGAAAGAAGAAAAATAAGATTCTGGTTTCATCAACAGTTAACCCGAACATTCTGGAAGTTGTTAGAACTTATGCAAAATTCCACGGTGTTGAGTTTGAAGAAATTCAGGCAGAAGACGGCGTAACCAGCAAGGCCGACATGGAAAAGAAACTTGAAGCTGGTGATGTTGCCGGAGTTATTGTCAGCTCCCCCAACAAATACGGAATCATTGAAGATTTTGACGGATTTGCTGATTCTATCCACGCAAAGAAAGCTCTCTTCATAATCAATGCTGACCCCTCTACTCTGGCCGTATTGAAAACTCCAGCCGAATGGGGAGCTGATATCGCTTGCGGAGACGGACAAACATTGGGTATTCCTCTCAACTACGGAGGTCCGTATGTAGGATATCTGTCATGTACCAAAGACCTGGTACGCAAATTACCGGGACGTATCGTTGGTGCAACCAAGGATGTAGACGGCAAGCGCGCATTCGTTTTGACCCTGCAAGCCCGTGAACAGCACATCAGACGTGAAAAAGCAAACAGTAACATCTGTTCAAACCAGTCTTTAATGGCACTTTATGTTACCATTTATATGGCTCTGATGGGCAAAAAAGGTCTTCAGGAAGTAAATGAACTTTCATATAGCGGAGCTCATTACCTTTATGAACAGTTACTTGCTACCGGAAAGTTTGAAACTTTATACAACCGTCCTTTCTTGAAAGAATTTACATTGCGTTCGCTTGTTCCAGCCAAGAAAGTACAGGAAAAATTATTGGAAAACGGTATTTTCGGTGGTATAGAAGTAGAAGACGGCTGCCTGTCATTCTGTGTTACTGAAAAGAGAACAAAAGAAGAAATTGACAAACTAATTGCTTTGATAAAGGAGATGTAAGCTATGAAATATTATGATAAACTGATATTCGAACTCTCCAAAGAGGGACGCAAGGGCTATACTCTCCCGGAGAATCGTCTGAAGAATTACTCGCTAACAGCACTTCCTGAGAATCTGAAAAGAAAAGAAGAAGCAGAACTTCCGGAAGTCAGTGAATTTGATGTTGTACGTCACTACACAAACATATCAAACAAGAATTTCGGTGTAGATACAGGCTTTTATCCATTAGGAAGCTGTACAATGAAATACAATCCTAAAATCAACGAAGAAATATGCAGTCTTCCTTCATTTACAGGATTACATCCATTGCAACCGGATTCTACAACTCAGGGAGCATTGGAAGTGTATTATAACCTGTCACATGCATTGGCTGAAATATCCGGACTGGCAGAGTTTACATTGAATCCATATGCCGGAGCACACGGAGAATTGACGGGTCTGATGGTTATGCGCCAATACCATATGAAACGTGGTGACCTGAAACGTACAAAGGTTATCGTACCGGACAGTGCACACGGAACAAATCCGGCGAGTGCTGCCGTATGTGGTTTACAGATTGTAGAAGTTAAATCTAAACCTAACGGCCGTATTGACGTAGAAGATTTGAAACCGCTGCTTGACGATACTATCGCAGGTATCATGATGACCAACCCTAACACATTAGGTTTGTTCGAAACTGAAATCCTTGAAATTGCAAAACTCGTACATGAATGCGGAGGCTTGTTATACTATGACGGAGCAAACTTAAATCCGCTGTTGGGTAAATGCCGTCCGGGCGATATGGGATTTGACATCATGCATATAAATCTTCACAAGACCTTCTCAACTCCTCACGGAGGTGGAGGACCTGGTGACGGCCCTGTAGGTGTTGCAAAGAATCTGGTAGAATACCTTCCTAATCCTCAGGTACGCAAGGCTGAAGACGGAACATTCTATCTGCACCGTTCGGAAGACTCATTGGGAAGAGTTTCCGGTTTCGTAGGAAACTTCGGAGTCCTGATGCGCGCATATACCTATATTCTGACACTCGGAAAAGAATATATCAAGTATGTAGGTCCGTTGGCTACGTTAAATGCCAATTACATCAAGGAATCACTGAAAGACTGCTACTATCTGCCTATCGAGGGTGTTTGCAAGCACGAGTTTGTATTTGACGGTCTGTTAGACAAATCAACAGGCGTAACCACACTTGATGTTGCCAAACGTCTGCTTGACTATGGTTATCACGCTCCTACCATTTACTTCCCGTTGCTGTTCCACCAGTCAATCATGATTGAGCCGACAGAAACAGAATCTCTGGAAACACTCGATGAGTTTATCGCTATCATGCGAAAAGTTGCTAAAGAAGCTATCGAATGTCCGGACGAAGTCAAGAGTGCTCCTCACAATACTCCGGTACGCCGTCTGGATGAAACTACAGCTGCCAAGCATCCTATTCTAAGATACAGAGACTTGAAGGCTATGTAATATTCCTTCAACTAACACTGACGCAGATAATACGGATATAAAGTCATATCCTATTGTCTGCGTCTGAATTTATAAACCCATTATTATAGCTCATATGATTACAAGTGATATAATCATTATCGGAGCCGGACCTGGAGGCTATGAAACAGCGGTACTGGCTGCCAAAAAAGGAAAAACCGTAACTATTATAGAATCTGCAAAAGTTGGAGGTACATGTCTGAACGAAGGATGTATTCCTACTAAGGCTTTTTGCCGGAATGCAGCTGTAATGGATGACCTGAAGGAAGCCGAAACATATGGCATAGACTCATGTTCATTTACCTTCAACTTCCAGAAAGTACTGGAACGCAAGAATCAGGTTGTAGAGACATTGAGAGGTGGAGTGGAAACCCTGCTCAAACAAAAAAACATACAACTTGTATACGGTAAAGCTGCTTTTAAAGACGCTCATACAGTAGAAGTAAACGGTGAAGAATATCAGGCAGAAAACATAATTATTGCTACCGGTTCCGTAACAAAATACCTTCCTATCGAAGGCTTGCATCAGGAAAATGTCATCACTTCAAAAGAGATTCTTGACATAGACCATGTTCCCCAAAGACTTTGCATTATCGGTGCCGGTGTCATTGGTCTTGAGTTTGCTTCTATCTTTAACAGTTTTGGCAGTAAAGTTACTGTTGTAGAATTCATGAAAGAAATTCTGCCGAATTTTGATACAGACATTGCCAAGAGATTGAAACAGTCTCTCTCCAAAAAAGGAATAGAAATTATCAATCAGGCCGGTGTAAAATCCGTCGAGAAAAATGCTGATGGAAGTTTGAATGTCAATTACGAACTGAAAGGAGCAATAAAATCATGCGAAGCTGATACCGTACTGCTTGCCGTAGGAAGAGCCGCAAATGTAGATTCCCTGAATCTGGCAGACATTAACATTGAGTTTACCAAGAAAGGAATCACTGTAAACGATGACATGCAAACCAACATTCCTCACATTTATGCCATTGGTGACGTAAACGGACGCTGTCTGCTGGCACATGCTGCAACATTCCAGGGAATACGTGCATTGAATCATATTTTAGGAGAAAAAGATGATATCCGGCTTGACATTGTTCCGGGAGCTGTATTTACTTCACCGGAAGCAGCGATGGTGGGCTTGACTGAAGAACAATGCAAGGCACAGGGAATAGCCTTTACTGCCAAGAAAGCGTTCTTCAGAGCTAATGGGAAAGCTATCAGCATGAACGAACCGGACGGTATGTGCAAGATTCTTGCCGACAGTGAAGGAATGATATTGGGATGTCACTTGTTTGGAGCTCATGCGGCTGATTTGGTTCAGGAGGTATGTGCCCTAATGAACAGAAATGCAACCGTATACGACATGCAGGCTATCATTCATGCACATCCTACACTCGGTGAAGTTGTCCAAACTGCTGCACATGAATTCTAAAATATAAAGATACTTTTATAAAGGCGGGGACTAAAAAACTCCCGCCTTTTATTTCAAAAAAGATTGCAACATAAACTTTTACACATAAAAATTTTAATATATGAAATAAAAAGCTACATTTGTCCACAAAATAATGCAACACAATATACAATATGACATATTCGAATATTCTGGAACTCATAGGAAATACACCTATGGTGAGAATTAATACACTCTCTCCCAACCCCAATGTCTCCATTTTTGCCAAATTGGAAGGGTTCAACCCTACAGGAAGCATCAAAGACAGAATTGCACTAAAAATGATAGAAGACGCAGAGAGAAAAGGATTACTAAAACCTGGAAAAACTATCATAGAACCCACATCAGGAAATACAGGAATCGGACTTGCCATTATTGGAATCATAAAAGGCTATCCGGTTGAAATCGTCATGAGCAGTGCAGTATCTGTCGAACGCAGAAAAATAATCCGTTCATATGGAGGAAAAGTTATTCTAACTCCTGCAGAAGAAGGTACAGACGGAGCCATCCGAATGGCCAATAAACTGGTAAGAGAAAATCCAGAAAAATATTTTATGCCGAATCAGTTTTCCAATGCCTGCAATTACCAGGCACACTATGAAAGTACAGCATTGGAAATATGGCAACAAATGAATGGAAAAATCGATTATCTTGTATGTGCCTTAGGAACATCGGGTACAATTATGGGACTTTCAAAATTTCTGAGATTAATGAAACCAGACATTAAAGTTGTGTGCGCACATCCTATTCGCGGACATTATATACAAGGATTGAAAAATATGGAGGAGGCTATTGTACCTGCCATATACAATCCAGCACAAATCGACGTACAGGAAATGATTGAGAGTGAAGAGGCTATCGCCACCGCCAGAATGATTATTGCAAAAGAAGGTATTTTTGCCGGAATGAGCAGCGGAGCAGCTATGCTTGCAGCGATACGCACAGCAAAGAATATCGAGTCCGGTAATATTGCAGTCATTTTTCCGGATAGAGCCGAAAAATATCTCAGTACCTCCATGTTCAGCGAATGTTCAGACTGAACATTTAAAAAAGCACACGTCCTTTTCCTCAAAAGCACACGTGCTTACACACAAAAGCACGCGAGCTTTCTAAAAAAGGACACGTGCTTTTTATAAACCAAAAGGCCAGTTTATACACAATGCATAAACCGACCTTTCCATAGTATGTTATACAATCTATTTCAACGAACCGCCAATAATATCAAGAAGTTCATTTGTAATAGCTTGCTGACGTCCCTTGTTGTACATCAGATTCAATTCCTGCAACAAGTCATTCGCATTATCAGTTGCCTGCTGCATAGCTACTGTACGTGCAGCGTGTTCCGAAGCATTCGAATCGAGCAATATAGTATATATCTTCATCCGAAGCGCTTTCGGTAACAATCGTGACACCAATTCTTCAGCCGAAGGTTCTACAATATAATCGGGCATAATGCCGTCTTTATTGTTCTTTTCGCCCTCAGAATTCAGAGCTAAAGGCAGAAACGTCTCATGCATAACCACCTGCGTAGCAGTTGATTTGTAGTGAGTATAAACAAACTCAACACGATCAACTTCCTTGTTAACAAACAGGTTCATCAAATGCTCTGCCAGTTCTGAAGCCTCCTTATATGCCGGTTTGTCACCAATCATTTTGTAGTCTTCAGTTAACTTATGACGCTTTCCCAATGACTGAGCCACTTTTCGACCGATAGGATATACCAAAAGATGGTCTTTACCCAGTTGTTTCGCATATTCTTCCAAAACATTGTCGGCTTTTCTGACAATATTGCTGTTAAAGCCACCGCAAAGACTGGAATTAGATGCAACAACAACTACCGCCACTCGTTCGACCGGACGTTCTTCTGTAAAAGGAGAAACAACCGTTACTCCACTTGCAAGGAAATTATGCAGAATGGAATTAAGCTGCCGGTCATAAGGAAGCATATTTTCAATAGCAGTCTGTGCCCGACGCAATTTGGTCGAAGCCACCAGCTTCATTGCCGATGTAATCTTCAATGTGCTCTGTACAGAACCTATTCTTCCTTTAATCTCTTTCAGTGACGCCATAGCTTATTTTTTAAATTTCAAACAAACAGCAGCTGCAACTTCTGTAATAATCTTCGTTACATCATCATTAATTATACCCTTTGCCAAAACATCAAGTACGTCTTTCTGATGAACTGCACGCAAATTCTGCAAGAATGCATCCTGGAATTCACGTACCTGCTCTACTTCAATGTCTTTCATCAAACCTTTGGTTCCACAATACAATATTGCAATCTGTTCTGCAACAGGCATTGGAGAATATTGAGGCTGGATAAGCAACTGGTTATTCTTACGACCACGGTCAAGTGCCATAGCTGTTACCGGATCAACATCACTGCTGAATTTGGAGAATGCCTCCAATTCACGATATTGAGCCTGGTCGATTTTCAGTGTTCCTGCAACTTTCTTCATAGCCTTGATCTGTGCACTACCACCTACACGTGATACAGAGATACCAGCATTAATAGCAGGACGGAAACCTTGATTAAACAAGTCGGTCTCCAAGAAGATCTGACCGTCAGTAATTGAAATAACGTTTGTAGGAATGTAAGCAGAAACGTCACCGGCCTGTGTTTCGATAATAGGAAGTGCAGTCAGTGAACCGCCACCTTTTACTTTTCCTTTCAAACTTGCCGGAAGGTCATTCATCTGCTCAGCAACTTCTTGCTGTTGAATTACTTTTGCAGCACGCTCCAACAGACGAGAATGCAGATAGAATATATCACCAGGATATGCTTCACGACCAGAAGGACGACGCAAAATCAATGATACCTCACGATAAGCAACAGCTTGTTTTGACAAGTCATCATAAACAACGAGTGCATGTCGGCCGGTATCACGGAAATATTCACCGATAGCAGCACCCGCAAACGGAGCAAAATACTGTAATGCAGCAGGATCGGCAGCAGTAGCAGATACAACGACCGTATAAGGCATAGCTCCCTTTTCTTTCAGCACATTAACAATATTGGCTACGGTAGAACCTTTTTGACCTATAGCAACATAAATACAATATACCGGATCACCGGCTTCATAATTGGCACGTTGGTTAATAATCGTATCAATAGCAATTGATGTCTTACCGGTCTGACGGTCACCGATAATCAGCTCACGTTGTCCACGACCGATAGGAATCATAGAGTCTACAGCTTTCAAACCAGTTTGGAGAGGTTCTGTTACAGGCTGACGGAAGATAACACCCGGAGACTTACGTTCCAATGGCATCTCTATCATATCGCCCCCTATCTCGCCTTCACCATCAATTGGCTCACCAAGCGGATTTACGACACGACCCAACATGTTCTCGCTCACCATTATTGAAGAGATACGTCCCGTGCGTTTTACTACCATACCTTCTTTGATTTTATCGGTAGGACCTAGTAACACAGCACCCACGTTATCTTCCTCCAAGTTCATCACAATGGCTTTTACTCCATTTTCAAACTCAAGCAATTCTTCAGCTTCAGCATTACGCAATCCATAAATACGTACTACTCCATCGCTGACCTGAAGCACGGTACCTACCTCTTCAAAGTGAAGGCTGGTATCAATACCTTGCAATTGCTCAAGCAAAACACTGGAGACTTCGCTGGGTTTTATATTTTCAGACATGTTTTCTTCTTTAATTATACAATTCTTCTATTCTTTTCCATAAACTGTCTACGCACTCTGTTCAATTGAGTTGCAACACTTGCGTCCAACCTGTTGTAATCTATATCAAGAATAAATCCTCCGATTATAGACGGTTCAACACTCGTTTCAAATTCGACAGTCCCTTGAGTACCTTTTACAATCATCATTCTCATGCGGTCTTCGATTTCCTTATTAACCTTTTCCGCAGTAATTAACTTACCTAGCAGAATGTTATTCTGCTTGCGATAAAGGTCAATATACGAACACGCTATGAACTGCATGAATTTTTCACGACGTTCGTGCAAGACAAGTGTAATAAAACGCTCTACTTCCTGACTCACTTTACCGCCAGCAGCATTGCACAACAACTTTATCTTGTCGTTCATCGGGAGCAAAGGATTATCTAGCGCCTTGCGCAGGCCGGGAATCAACAGGTAGTTATTTGCCATAACAGACATCTCGTCATATACCTGTTTCAGCTTTCCTGCTTTTTCGGCATACATATACAAAGCCTTTGCATAGCGTTTTGAAATTACTCCTGTGTTCATAACTTATTACTTTTTAGAATCGGAAACTTCATCGAGTAAACGTTCGATCATTCCATTTTGTTCCACCTCGCTTGAAAGTTGTTTGCGAAGAACTTTTTCTGCAACTTCTACAGACAACTCTGCAACTTGTTTACGAATATCGCGGATGGCATCATCTTTTTCTTTTTGAATCTGTTTACGCGCTTCTTCCAACAAACGGCCACCTTCTGACTGAGCTTTTTCTTTCGCCTCATTGATAATCTGAGTGCGAGTTTCCATAGCTTCTTTCAAAATTTTAGCTTGTTCTTTGCGGGCTTCAACCAAAATGGATTCACTTTCTTCTTTGATATGCGATAATTTCTCATTGGCTTCACGTGCAGACTTCAACGATTCATCAATATACTGCTTACGTTCGTTTACCATATTTACCAATGCTGGAAATCCGAACTTTGCAAGGATGAAGAATACGATGATGAATGACACCAACATCCAAAAGAAAACACCAATATCGGGGTTAAGTAGTGACATAAGCTAAGCCTCTTTTTTTTGAATTATGCGTAAAGAGCCAACAAACAAATAATAACAGCAAACAATGCAACACCTTCAACCAAGGCACCGATAATAATCATGTTCATACGAATATCGTTAGCAGCTTCTGGCTGACGTCCGATAGCTTCCATTGCTGAACCACCAATTTTACCAATACCAATACCAGCTCCGATAGCAGCTAAACCTGCGCCAATAGCGGCACCAAACTGTGAAAGACCTGCAGCTGCAGCTTGCAACATAACTAATGATAACATAATTCTAATTTTTTAAATGTATTACTAAATATATTTTCTAAATTCTCTTTTATAAACTTTATTGTTACTTATGTTCATGATGAACCTGAGCCAAACCGATAAATACGGCCGACAGCATCGTAAATACATAAGCTTGGATAAATGCCACCAATACTTCCAGACATGACATAAATACAGAAAACAAGACTGATATGATAGTCATTGATGTATTTAATACCACACCTAATGAAGCAGTGATGAAAATAATCGATACCAACGAAAGGATTATGGCATGACCGGCCATTATATTTGCAAACAAACGGACAGTCAATGCAAAAGGTTTCGTAAAGATACCAAACAGCTCAATAACCGGCATAAAAGGAACCGGGACTTTCAACCATGTAGGTACGTCCGGCCAAAAGATTTCTTTCCAATATTCTTTTGTTCCGAAAATATTTACAGCCAAGAAAGTCATCAAAGCAAGAAATAACGTAATGGCTATATTACCCGTAACGTTTCCACCACCTGGAAAGATTGGTATAAGTCCCATCAGGTTATTGATGAATATAAAGAAAAATGCCGTAAGGAGGTAAGGAGCAAAACGCTTATATTCCTTTCCTACACAACTCACGATGACATCATCATGAATCATCATTACAAACATTTCCATAAAACCAACAAAACCTTTAGGTGCTTCAGAACTTGGTTTTCTGTTCTTATACCAACGAGATACTCCTACAATAATAAGTACAAGAATCAAACTGTTGATCATTAACGAAAAGGCAGTTTTTGTAATTGATATATCCAAAGGACGAACTTCGTTTCCCTGGGCATCTTTTTCAACTACTTTTCCTGCATAATCTCCAGTTTCTGCAATGTAAAACCCTTCATATTCCTGACCATGAGCCAAATTGGATGACAAAAATGCATGCCAGCCGGTATTTGAGCTGTATACAATGATAGGAAGAGGAACGGAAACATGCGTATCACCATATGTAAGAATATGCCATTCGTATGAGTCACTAATATGTCCAAATACTATTTCTTGTACATCTACTTTGCCTTTTTCCCCGCCGGTTTCAGTATTGTCTGCATATACAGGCATTAAACCTGTAACAAAGACAAGCAGAAATAACCACAAATAGCGCAATGTTTTCATTTTTTCTTATTCACTTTTTTCATTTCCATCTCATAACGGAGGAAAAAACAACTTTCGAATATCAAGTATACAATATAATATGCAAGAAAAGTCAAAATAAATACTTTGGTATGTATGCCTATAAAAAAGCCATAAACGACCAAAAACATCAAACCTATTACCAATTTTGCTCCTTTACTTATAATGTATACCAACGTAGACTTCTCAGGCATGTATTTATGCATGTATTCAAACAAATATATAAAAACAAGTCCGAATACATAAAAAAACAATGGAATTAAAGGAAAATAGGGCGAATATTCATCAGGATAGAATAGTTGCAATATTCCATAACCAATCCACCCAAACACTACACCTGTCAAGGTCAAAGCAATAATGAATATCTGTTTGACTTTGGGAAGCATATCTTATTAATTCTTATTGTTCAACACATGCTGACACTTCATTCTTTTTAACTTCCACGAAACCGCTCGTTATTTCAAGTAACTGCTCACCTTCCTTTGTGGTATATTTTATTACACCCTTTTCCAAGGAAGAAAGTAACGGTGCGTGCTTCGGCAATACCATAAATTCACCCATTGTACCAGGAAATGTTACATTCGACACTTCACCCTTAAACAATGTTTTTTCTGGTGAAACAATTACCAAATTCAAGTTATTCGTTTCCATACATTATTCTGCTTGTTTAGCTGCAGCCAACAATTTATTACCTTTCTCTATAGCATCTTCGATAGTACCAACATTCAAAAATGCCTGTTCAGGCAAATGATCGACCTCACCATCCAAAATCATTTGGAAACCTTTTATGGTATCTTCAATTGAAACCATCACTCCCGGTACGCCGGTAAACTTCTCTGCAACAGTAAACGGCTGTGAAAGGAAACGTTGTACACGTCGAGCACGATTAACGGTAATACGGTCCTCTTCAGACAATTCATCCATACCAAGAATTGATATGATATCCTGCAGTTCCTTATTACGTTGAAGTATTTGTTTTACACGCTGTGCTGTTTCATAATGAGCATTACCAACTACCAACGGATCAAGAATACGTGAAGTAGAATCCAATGGATCAACAGCCGGATAAATACCTAATTCCGTAATTTTACGGCTCAATACCGTAGTAGCATCCAAGTGGGTAAATGTAGTTGCAGGAGCCGGGTCGGTCAAGTCATCAGCCGGCACATATACGGCTTGCACTGATGTAATAGAACCATTTTTTGTAGAAGTAATACGTTCCTGCATCTGTCCCATTTCTGTAGCCAAAGTAGGTTGATAACCAACGGCAGACGGCATACGTCCCAACAATGCTGAAACCTCAGAACCAGCTTGGGTAAAACGGAATATATTGTCAATAAACAGCAATATATCACTGGCTTTTCCATCTTTACCACCTTGATCACGGAAAGATTCTGCAACAGTCAATCCAGACAATGCAACAGAAGCACGTGCGCCAGGAGGCTCATTCATCTGACCATAAACCAAAGTAGCCTGAGATTTGCTTACTTCATTGTAATCAACCTTCGACAAATCCCACTCACCTTTTTCCATACCTTCTTCGAACTCTTTTCCATAACGAATAACTCCTGATTCAATCATTTCACGGAGCAAATCGTTACCTTCACGAGTTCGTTCTCCTACTCCCGCAAACACAGAGAAACCATTGTGTTTTTTGGCAATATTGTTGATCAATTCCATAATCAATACGGTCTTACCAACACCTGCACCACCAAAAAGTCCAATCTTACCTCCTTTTGCATACGGTTCAAGCAAATCAATTACCTTAATACCGGTATAGAGTACTTCTCTACTTGTTGACAGCTCATCAAATTTAGGAGGTTCACGATGAATTGGATATGCGCCCGCACGGTTTAAATCTTTCATACCGTCAATAGGCTCACCCGTAACATTCATCATACGTCCTTTAACTTGTTCGCCAACCGGCATCGCAATAGGTCTTCCTGTCGGAATGACCTCCATACCTCTTCTCAAACCATCGGTACGGTCCATTGCCACAGTACGTACAGTATCTTCCCCTATGTGCTGTTGAACTTCCACCACCAAGGTACGTCCATCTGTACGCTTTATTTCCAATGCATCATGGATACGCGGCAAACGTTCTTCCATATTATCCTTGTCTGTTCCTTCAAAAAGGACATCGACAACAGGACCGATGACTTGCGAAATATGTCCTACAAATTGTGACATAAGCAATCTTTTATTATTAATATTTAGTTTTTCTTTATCGCCACCAAAGATATGAAAAAAAATGAGCTTATTAGAATCAAAAGCAAACTATTTTAAAAAAAATAAGCTCTAAATTTGCATTGTTAACTTTATAGAGGGCACATCCCCCGTTTTCGATAACGGAAATATAAAATATATCATTTTTCTATTACTTTTTGTTATATCATATGGTTTTTCGGCTTACAAGATAACAAAAAGCTAGTTTAAGTATAATTTATAAGAGACTAGACAATCCACAACACAACTTCAAAATTAAACAACAAAAGTGCAAATAATCCCTCATAATATCAGAATTATATGCACTTTTATGAATTAATTTAATTGTATCTCTTTACATAATTAATATACAATAATCTTTGCAGCCGCCTCCTTGCACCTATCACGTACGACATCGATATTACTCTGCAACGGAGCATAACACAACGTCACCCCCATTCTGCGGTTTAACTTGGTATATGGTTTCCCAAATATACGCACATCGATATAAGGGTCATTCAAAGCTTCCGCAACTCCTTTATAACGCGGAGCTTCTTTGCTTGCTATCGGTGATAAAACAACAGCACTGGCTCCGACACGTTCCAGACGTATTTCCGAAATAGGTAATCCCAGTACTGCACGACAATGCAATTCAAACTCATTCAGATTTTGGGTTCCTGCCAATGTTACCATACCTGTATCATGAGGGCGCGGAGACAACTCAGAAAAATACACTCCGTTATCATGACTCAAGAAAAATTCAACACCCCAGATACCTGCTCCTCCCAATGCTTCTGTCACCTTTGCTGCCATTTCTTCAGCAGCTTTCAGATGCTCGGAAGATATTGATGCCGGCTGGAAACTTTCACGATAATCGCCCCCTTTCTGCACATGTCCGATGGGAGCACAAAACAAGGTTTTCCCATTTTTCTGAGTAACAGTCAGCAATGTTATTTCACTATCAAAATTAATGAATTCTTCTACAATGAGTTCCTTTATATCACCACGGCTTCCATTACAACCATACTCCCATGCACTTTCCAGTTCATCTGCAGTTTTTACCAACGATTGTCCTTTTCCTGAAGAAGACATCAAAGGTTTTACCACACATGGAAAACCTATGGCATTGGCAGCTTCTTTTAGCTCCTCCAGATTTTTTGCATAAAAATACTTGGCTGTTCGTAATCCTAACTCTTTCGCAGCCAAATCACGAATTGCCTTTCTGTTCATCGTATAATTTACAGCTTTGGCACTAGGAACCACTTGAATACCTTTCTGTTCACATTCATACAAACATTCTGTACGTATTGCTTCAATCTCTGGAACAATGATATTCGGTTTATGTTTCTCTACAACAGACATCAACTGTGTTCCATCCAACATATCAAAGACTTCACACTCATCTGCAACCTGCATGGCAGGAGCATTTGCGTATGAATCACATGCCACAACATATTGTCCTAATCGCTTTGCGGCAATTACGAATTCTTTTCCTAATTCACCGGAACCTAATAAAAGTATCTTGTTTATCATAAATTTTATGTTTGTTGATTGCAAAGATAGTGAATATTGGAATTTTAAACTAATAATCATATAAAATACGCCTATTGCTTATGAATGCATAAAAAGAAAGAAAAAACAATAATATCTCATTTTATTCATCAACTATATCTAAATTTGTACAAAGGACAACTATTATAAAAGAATTACACTATGATAAGAATACAAAGAGCAACAATAACAGATTGCGAAACCATACAATCCATAGCCAATATAGCTTTTAGGGAAACATATGCCAGAATATTGTCTGAAGAACAGATTGAATACATGATGGAATGGATGTACTCAACTTCCAGTTTACATAAACAAATGCTGGAAGAAGGACATATATATTACATTGCCTTTGATGACAATATCCCTGTCGGTTATGTTTCCATACAACAGGAAGATGCTCACCTGTTTCATTTGCAAAAAATATATGTACTACCTCAGAAACAAGGTAAACATATAGGAAAAGACCTGTTCAAACAAGCAATCAAAGCCATTAAAGAAATCCATCCGGCTCCATGCAAAATGGAACTAAATGTCAATAGAAACAACACTGCCATAGAATTCTATAAAAGGATGGGAATGAAAAAAGTCAAAGAAGGAGATTTCCATATCGGAAATGGATTTTATATGAACGATTACATTATGCAGATTAACATATAAAAATTTATCTGCAATAGATTTTCAACCGTTCTTTTTCAGAAGAGGAGACTCTAAAAGATTCACGAATCTTTTGGAGTGCTTTATTTTGAGTAAAATCATCCAGCAGATTATTCTTTAAAAATATTTCTGTCTCCACCGGATATTTTACATAACAGACGGATACGGCCCAGGCTATTGCCATTTTCACATAATACGCATCATGATGAATATCATTCAAACAAGAAAGCACCTTATCAACATATTCAGAGTTTACATAATAACTCAATGCCATCACTATGGCAAAACGAACAGTATATTCCTTATCTGAATGGAAATGTGGCAAAATAAAATTCCAAACCTCAGATTGATACTGGTCAGCCAATTTTAACGTAGAACAAAAGGTATCACATACAGACCAGCTATTTATCAGTGGCAGAAATTTCTCTATTTCTGAAAGACGATCTTCCAATGTCATGTTTTTCACATAGCCTATTATCATACCATGAAGAATACGTTCTTCCATATAATAATGGTTCAAATGAGCTATATTCTCTTTCCAGTTAACTTCCGCAGCCAATTGTTTGGCCAACTTTCTTATATCGAGAATTCGAATACCTAACACATTGTCTATTCCAGGATGAAGGGAACGGGCAAAAACGGGATTTCCCATCTTTGCTAACTCCAATAGTCTATCTTGAACATTATCCATAACATAAAAAAGGTACAGAGCCATAACAATATTAAACTCTGTACCTTATATTTTTAATTGTGATTCTTATTGATGTTGTTCACGCAACAAATCGTTAACGGTTTTAACCGGATTAAATGTAGTCAATGGAACCTCTACAAAAACAGTATTCCAATCACTCATCGATCCATTCCATAATCCAGGCAATTCTAATGCTTTCAGATCCTTACCATTTTTCGATTTATATGAAATGAATCCGGTTGCCTTATCGACATATTTCAGCAAATCAAAATTGTTTCCTTTATAATCACGAAGAGCACATACCAAATCAACAGGATTAAAGTGTGTACCTTTTTCAAACATAGCCTTTTTCTCCGGATCATTCATATCAATTTGAGAGCTTTCAAGAATCTGCAATGAAACAGTTCCATCCGCATTGTATGCCAAGAACGGACCTCCTCCAGGTTCTCCTACATTCTTAACCATTCCACAAACTCTCATCGGACGATTCAACTTGCTTTTCAAGTATAACACAAGATCGCCATCCTCCAAATCTTTTATCTTAGGATTTCTACAGCACAAGTCCTGTTGAACAAAACGAATTATCTCTTCAATCTGCTGATGAGTATATTTTCCACTATCAATAAGTCGAGTATAATCAAAAGCTTTCTTCTGCAATGTAACCAATACTCCGGCAATCAACTGTTTATAAGTAACAGTGTCTGCTTTTAAACGATCTGGTACTACATTGTCGATATTCTTTATAAAGACAATATCCGCATTCAAATCATTCAAATTCTCAATCAATGCTCCATGTCCACCCGGACGAAATACCAAACGTCCTTTCTCGTCACGGAACGGAAGGTTTTCCATATCGGCAGCAACTGTATCTGTACTTGGTTTCTGCTCAGAGAAAGATACATTATATATTACATTATATTTTCTTGTATATTCTGCTGATTTTTCCGTAACCAGTTTTTCAAAAAGCACACGGTGCTCCGGTGAAACAGTAAAATGAACATTAACCTTATCACCCTCGCTTGATGCATACAAAGCACCTTCTACCAGATGCTCTTCAAGCGGCGTACGTGCTCCATCTTCATATTTATGAAACTTCAATAAACCTTTTGGCAAAAAACCATAGTTTAATCCTGCACTCTCCAACAAATTTGATACCACACTTTTGTAATCGTTGGCAGCTATTAACTGATGAATACCTTTGCCTGTGTTTTTCAAACAAGCTTCATTCAAATCATCGAAAAATGCAAAATGTTCAATCTCTGCAAAGAATTTCTTTTCGAAATCTGTGGTCGGCACATCATTGTCACTTCCTAAAAACTCAAATAAATTCTTAAACATACGACTTGCTGCTCCTGAGGCAGGAACAAACTTCATAATGACATGTCCCTCTTTTTTATAATCTTCCCATGCTTGCACATAATTTTTCAAAGCACATGCATCGGGTGAAACAATACCATTACCTACTGAAGCCGCAGCTTCCAACTTCAAAAAAGGAAAACCTTTTTTAAAACAATCCAACTGAGCAGCTATTTGCTCTTCACTAATTCCCTTTTTACTTAACAGGGCTTTATCATCTTGTGTCAGCATCATATATATAAAGAATTAAAGTTAATAGCGATTCTTATTTGTTATTACTAATTTTTATGCCAAAAGTATAAATATTTCCGGTGAGTTGTGCACAAAAACGGATAAAAAAAGTAATTTTACAGACAAAATTTCTAAGATATGGACGAAAAAGAATTCTTCACACCTGAAGAACATAAAGAACTCTTTCACCTATACAAAGAACTGCTATGTCTTTCAGGTGACATGCTTCATAAAGATGATTGCAAAAGGCTGAAAAATCATCTGATTCAAGCGGCCCAAAGTCATTCACTTCAACGTGATGTTTTTGGTATCAATCCGATTATCAAAGACATGAAAACAACAATCATCGTAGCAGAAGAGATCGGAATGCAACGTGCTTCTATTTTAGGTATAATGTTACATGGATGTGTACAAAGTAACTTTATCACATCCGAACAAATACAAAAAGAATACGGAGAAGACGTTGCCGGTATTATACGAGGCTTAATTCGAATAAATGAACTATATGCAAAGAATCCGACCATAGAGTCTGAGAACTTTCGTAATTTATTGCTTTCTTTTGCCGAAGACATCAGAGTTATCTTAATCATGATTGCAGACCGTGTAAATGTAATGCGTCAGATAAAAGATGCTCCCAATGAAAGCGCACGAATTGAAGTTGCCAACGAAGCTGCATATCTATATGCACCTTTGGCTCATAAACTTGGATTGTATAAATTGAAATCCGAGCTGGAGGACTTGTCTCTTAAATATACGCAGCATGATATATATTATCATATCAAAGAGAAGCTGAATGAGACCAAGGCCTCACGCGACCGCTATATTACTGCATTCATCAAACCAATTGAAAAAAAACTGGAGGAAGCAGGACTGAAATTTCATATGAAAGGGCGAACCAAATCAATTCATTCTATCGCCCAGAAAATGAAAAAACAGCAGACTACATTCGAAGGAATATATGATTTGTTTGCCATTCGTATCATTTTAGACTCTCCTTTAGAAAAAGAAAAACAAGAATGCTGGCAAGCATATTCTATCGTAACAGACATGTATCAGCCCAACCCCAAGCGATTGAGAGACTGGCTATCAATACCTAAAAGTAACGGATACGAATCTCTCCACATTACAGTTATGGGACCTGAAGGAAAATGGGTTGAGGTACAGATCCGTACGGAACGTATGGATGAGATTGCAGAAAGAGGACTTGCTGCACACTGGCGATATAAAGGTATCAAAGGAGAAACCGGTCTGGATGAATGGTTAACCTCTATCAGAGAAGCTTTGGAAAACAGCGACAATGATATGCAGGCGATGGATCAGTTCAAAATGGAGCTTTATGAAGATGAAGTTTTTATTTTCTCCCCAAAAGGTGATTTGTATAAATTACCTAAAGGAGCAACTGTACTCGATTTTGCCTTTCATATCCATTCAAACCTTGGTTGTAAATGCATTGGAGGTAAAGTAAACAATAGAAATGTACCTATCAGGTATCAATTGCATAGTGGTGATCAAGTAGAAATTATTACATCAAATACCCAAACTCCGAAACAGGATTGGATTAATATAGTAACGACTTCAAAAGCACGCTCCAAAATACGTCAGACTCTAAAAGAGATTGCGTCAAAACAGGCTGCTTTCGCTAAAGAAACGTTAGAAAGAAAATTCAAAAACCGCAAACTTGAATACGATGAAGCTGTAATGATGCGCCTAATAAAGAAAGAAGGATTTAAAGAAGTTACAGACTTTTATCAAAATATTGCAGATGAAACAATTGATATAAACGATATCATTGACAAGTATGTAGTTATGCTGAAAAAAGAAAATGAAATTGCAGCAGAACTACAGCCCAGAAGCGCCGAAAATTACAACATACAGAACAATCTGGATGAATATGCTGGCTCTAATACAGATGTACTGGTTATAGACCAAAATCTGAAAGGCATTGATTTTACATTATCAAAATGTTGTAATCCTATATACGGAGACGATGTTTTTGGATTCATTACAGTTAATGGCGGAATAAAAATACATCGTAACGACTGCCCCAATGCAGCACAAATGAAAGCACGATTCGGATATCGTATTGTTAAGGCACGATGGGCAGGAAAAAGCAAAGGACAACTTTATCCCATTACATTAACTGTTGTAGGAAATGATGATATTGGAATTGTCAACAACATAACATCTATTATATCTAAAGAGGATAATATACAATTGCGTTCTATTGGAATAGCATCTAATGATGGCTTATTCTCTGGCACGCTGACTGTAATGGTCAATGATACGTCTAAATTAGAAGCTTTAATACGTAAATTGAGAACTGTAAAAGGTGTAAAACAAATATCAAGGAATTAAAAAGATGAAGAAACTATTAGCAACACTCACATTACTTTTTGTAGCAATTAATATCTCTATCGCTCAAGAAGTAAAAAGTAACAAACCTAAAATTACTTTTGAAAAGGAAGTACATGATTTTGGAACGTTTAAAGAATCTGATGGCCCTGTTACTTGTGTTTTCAAATTTAAAAACACAGGAGATGGTTTATTGGTTATTAACCAAGCTATTGCAAATTGCGGATGTACAACTCCCATATTTCCAAAAGAACCGATAAAGCCCAATGAGGGAGGAGAAATAAAGGTAACTTATAACGGAAAAGGAAAACGTGCTGGGGAATTTGAAAAGAAAATTATAATAAGAGCCAATACCGAACAACAGATACATCGGTTAACGATAAAAGGCAGCATGATCAGCGATAAAAAATAAGAAAACATAATCTTATCCATATAAAAATAGCATGTGAATCAAGTTAAAATGCTCATTCACATGCTATTTCCTTCTTATTAAAACTGCTTTATAAATATCTCTTATAAGATAGAGAGACTTTATACTCCTTATACAAAGGATTTAAAAATATACGATAGAATAAATATTGTACTCTAATTACTCTTCTGCTGTCTGAGTATTATTATAATTAATATTCAGCTCGTCCAATATCTTCAATGCCTTATCCAATACAGTTGTATCATCTATTCTGACAATACCGCCATTAGGTCCCGGCTCTATATGTATACCTACGCTTTTTCCCTCTTTAAAATTTTGTCCTCCAAAAAAATTACGCACTGTATCAACAGATAAATTCAATTCATCAGCTATTCTGTGCATACTTCCATCTGGCAATGAATCTTTAATTTTACGAAGTTCATTGAAAGTAATGGTTCTTTCCATGATATTACAAGTTTTAAAGTTAAATATTCTCGAGTATTAAATCACGGAATAAATTTAGTAAAAGATTAACATGTACACAATAAAAAGCATAGTTTTTTCATGCAAAAAAGGAACTAAATAATCTTACTACTGACTGTATAGATTAATCCTGCAAAAAAAACGACTAAATAAACAATGTTCAACAAACATATATCTGGCACAAAATAACCTGTTTTCGTGTATTGTTCAGAAATAAGTTTTCGATCATCCAAAACCAGTCTTCTGTTTAGGAAATAATAGATTGCATAAAATATCAAGGAACCTAACAATGATATACCTACATTTTTAAGGAACACTGTTGACAATAAATATGAGAACAGATAATAATGAAGCACAAACAACAAACTGATAATAAAAAAAGAAAAAGAGCGGAATAAAAGTAACAGGAAAACAATAGCAGTAAAAAGAATATTGATAAATGGAATATACGTCAGATGCATAATATTAGTCATCACATAATTATATAAAAATAGCCCACCCATTAAAAGAATTATCAATAAGCTATTTTTAATCGAATTATTACGTATGATAACGTATCCCCATAATAATAACATTACTATATAAATATATGGATAAGAAAAGAAATAATTCATATCTTTTCCTATCCACATACCAAATATATTGCTCAACAATTCAAACATTGTGATTTTATATTACTTCTAAGACCTGCACCGGAACCCACCCAATACTACCATCTTCCAATTGAATCTCACGCCATTCTTTCATTGTTGAATCTTTGATAGTAACTTTATGACCTTCATGCAAAATGAACAAGTCTGTTCCCCCAGCATCAGGAGTACTTTTGGCTGTTACACTCGGCTCCATAATAATGGCACCTCTATGCTCAGTCAGGATTTTTTTCTGCTGATATGCAAAGATATTAGAGATTATGACAAAAATCACACATATTATGGCTCCAATAAAACCAATTTTCTTGAGAACCAAAGCTTTTCCGAATATATAACAACCTAAAAGCAATAAAGCACAAACAAAAAGGACTATTCCCATTGTTCCCCATCCATCAGAACTGAAACAGTTTCTAAAATTCTTAATCCATGTTGTTATGAATATCTCATTTACAGTATCTACTTTATCAACAGCCTTACTTTTAGCCATTTCCAGATTAAAGCGGATATCAGAATCTCCAGGATCTAACAGATGAGCTCTTTCCAAATTTAATATTGAACGGGCAATATTCTTATTCTTATAATAACTGTTGCCCAAATTATAGTAAATAGCAGCTGATACTCCTTGATTAGCCAAAATATATTCATACATTTCTATAGCCTCTGCATAATCACCTTTAGCATATGCACTGTCGGCCATCGCTTTTGTTATATTTTTACCTGCTGGCAACTCACCAGTCACTTGTGTAGCAACACTATCATTGACATACGATGTATTCTGCTCAACTGCACTATTTGCAAGAGAATCTACATTTTGTGCATAAGAAAAAGCAGATAGGCCAAAAAGAAGGACTGCTATATAAATTATTTTTTTCATGTTTTTTCCCTAATTAGTGTTTGATACTATCCTCTATTTTACTTATAACATCTACAGCCATAGAGTAAACCTTATCCATTGCTTCATTTTCATTTCCTGGAGCATATCTGGCAAACTCACACTGATTTAAAGTTTCAATAAATTCTTTTATCAGATCATCAGATATACCGTATTTAGATAATTCATATTCAATATTATCTTTTGACAAGTCAGATACTGCTATATTCAACTTATCACTAATATATCCCCAAAGAGCCTTCAATACTTCATCATAAAAAGCTTCTTTCTTATTTTGTGATAAAAGAGCTCCGGCAGCCTTCATGCGTTTTGTGGCAATCTTATTTGCCTTTTTCGTACGAACCTTTGCCAAATTAGCATTCTCCAAAGCTTTTTTACGTCCTGCTATAATTATGATAATAAATAATACAAGAGGTATTATATACCATATATAATATACAAATGAGCCATAGAAGAAATGGTCTCTATCACGCAGAGTTGTATCTCCCAACTTGATGTATAAAATGTCTTTTCCTAATCGCTTTATATCCTCTTTATTGGTGAAATCTGCCAATACCTGACTTGCATCTCCCTTGCCTTTTTCTACCTCAATTGTATATTCCTCAGTTTTCAGAGTTTTATATTTCTTTGTCTTTGAATCAAAGAAAGTAAACTCAGATGCAGGTATGGTATATTTACCGGCATGACGTGGAATTGCCAAATATTCAAAGACCTTATTTCCAGTCAGCCCGGCTTGTGTTAAAGAGAATTTATTGTCTATTTTCGGATCATAAACTTCAAAATCTGAGGGGAATTTAACTTCTGGTGTTCCTATCAGTTTCATGTTACCTGTTCCTGAAACAACAATCTTTACAGTCAATGCATCGCCTGTTTTTACCTTCGTTGAATTGATTGAAGAAGTAATAGAGAAGTCACCTACTGCTCCCATAAACGATGCCGGTTTATTGTCTGGTAAAGGCAATACATTTACAGTCAAACTTGGAGTAACAATCTTTTTTCTGACAGTGATGTAACCTGCTCCGCCATTAAAGAAAGCTTCAAAAGGATCTATATTTCGGTTTTCCTGTTCAATAACCCCTTCATACGTAATTGAAGGAATTTCCAGTTTACCGGTTTGTTGTGGGAACAGCACATACTGACTCCACAAGATGGTTCGGTAATTGCGTCCGTTATAATGTTCCAATGAATATTGTTTACTGCGAGGCAGAGGAACTTCTTGTGTATGGAAACCTTTCAAATCGGGCATGTCTCCTCTTAATTCTGTCAAATTAAGAACAGTATATATTTTATAAGTCAACAAAATGGCCTCCTGCTCATATACCTGCGTCTTGTTCAAAGTTGCAGTAATAAACAAATCTTTATTGGATATATTTTGGGCATTAGATGCATTATGCTGTGAATTACCTCTATTGGATGCTCCACCATTCTGATCAGGAGGCAGAACCTTAACCGTTACTGAATTTGATTTATAATCTTTACCGTTAATCTTTATCGTAGCACCAGGAATTGTAAATGTTCCAACTTTGTTTGCAATCAAAACATATGTATATGTTATAGAACTGGATGATGACACATTTCCATTTATTATTTGTGTGCTGGACTGCTGAGAACGTGAAGGTCCCATCAAAACCTCAAAATCAGTAATAGATGGTGCCCGAAAGTCTCGTACATTGGTAGAATTAACAGTAAAACTAATTTTAAACTGTTCACCATTTACTACAGCATCTGGGGCATTCGTTGTGAACTGAATATCGTCAGCATAAGTATTTATGCTTACAATCCATAAGACTACCAGAAAAAACAAATTCTTCATTTCGCTTTTATTTAATTAAAAGGTTACCAATCTTTATCATATTTCTTACCGCGCATCTGAAGTTTTTTCTTCACTTTATCCTGCACATTCTTTTCATCCTGCATTACAGCATTCAATAATTGCTCTGCATTCTCTTTAGACATTTGATTCTTGTCCTGCTTTTGAGAATTCTGATTTTGCTGCTCCTGCTTTTGCTTATTTTGTTCCTGCTGCTTGTTTTGATCTTCTTTATCTTGTTTATCCTTATCCTGCTTATCATTTTCACCATTCTGATCTTTCTGCTGATCCTGGTTCTGATTATTCTGCTGATCTTTCAACATCTTTTGAGCCAAAGCAAGATTGTAGCGCGTTTCATGATCAGTAGGATTATTACGTAAAGAGTTTTTATAAGCTTCAATACATTGGGCATATTGTTTACCTGCCTGCAAAATAACTCCTGCATTATGGTATATCTTTGCAAGCTTTGTTTTGTTCTTCTCAATTTTTGAAGCCGCTTCATACTGTTCCATTGCCTCTTTAGCCTTTTGCTGCATTAATAAGGAATTTCCCAAGTTGTACATGGCAACAGCTGATTTTGGATTTGCTTCTAAAGCTTTTCTATATTCGACCTCAGCTTTTACAAACAAACTATCGTTATAAAGTTTGTTTCCACGCCGAATATGATCGCGCTCATTTCCCTGCGCCATCGCCAAAACAGGCAACATCAAAACAAACAATCCTATTATAAATCTTATACTCTTCATAATATGCTCTATTAATGAAACAGCTTAATATTTTTAAATAAAGGATTCTTCTTTTCAAGAATCAATATGTCTATCAGAAGGAATATAAATATAATCCATGCCAAAACCATAAACTGTTCATTATAGTTAGAATAAACAGTTGTTTCCAAATCGGCCTTTGCCAATTTATCAATCTCCTTTTGTAATAAAGTTTGAGCTGAACTGGAATTATCAACACGAATATACACACCGTTACCTGCCTGAGCTATTTCACGACACATCTGTTCATTCAAGCGTGTAACGACAACATTTCCATCCTTGTCTTTACGATATTCATTGGAACCTTCAATCGGAATGGGAGCTCCATCAGGTGAACCTATACCCAAAACATACACCTGCATACCTTTTGAGGCCGCTTCCTTTGCAGCTTCTACAGCACCACCTTCATGGTTTTCACCATCGGTAATAACAATAATGGCACGTCCGACTTTTTCCTGTGGAGTAAAACCTCTGACAGCCAAACGTATAGCTTCACCAATATTTGTTCCCTGACTACTGATTAACGAAGGAGATATCGATTCCAAAAACATTTTCGCAGAAATGTAATCACTGGTGATAGGCAATTGGGTAAATGCATCTCCTGCAAAAACGATTAATCCAACCTTATCATCTGTAAAGCTTTCAACAAGTCTGGAAACTAACATCTTAGCCTTGGACAATCGTGTAGGAACTACATCCTCTGCCATCATTGAATTGGAAATATCCATCGCTATAATTGTCTCTATACCACTACGCTTTACTGTTTCCTTCTTTGTTCCAAACTGAGGTCGGGCCAACATAACAATAGCAAGTCCTAACACTAACCACATAATCCAGAATTTTATAATAGGCCGATAATAAGAAACTTCCGGCATCAAATCTTTTATTAATTCCGGATCACCATATTCACTGATTCTTTTTTTACGACGATAATTGGAATATATGAAAAAGATAACCAATAACGGTAATAAAATCAGCAAATATAAAAATTGAGGATCTGCAAATCGAAACATATATAAATCTCCTATTTTTAAGGTATTTTCTTTAATATTGAATTACGAAGCACAATATCCAAAAGGAGTGCTATTATCAGAATCCATGCAAATAACTGATAATCATCTTCACGCTTACTGAATTCTTTTACCTGCAACTTCGTCTTTTCCAGTTTATCAATTTCCTTGTAAACTTCTTCCAACTTTGAATTACTGCTCGCACGAAAATAGTTTGCATTCGTTGTACCCGCAATTTGTGTCAAGGTAGATTCATCTATCTCAACAGGTATTTGCATATATTGTACTCCAGCATAAGTTGGTACCGGATATGGTGCCGTACCATTAGTACCTACACCAATTGTATACACACGTATTCCAAAACTTTTTGCTATTTCAGCTGCAGTCAACGGAGAGATGTCTCCAGCATTGTTGGTTCCATCTGTCAATAAAATGATAACCTTCGATTTTGCCTTACTATCCTTTAAACGAGACACGGCATTTGCGATTCCCATACCAATGGCAGTACCATCAGAAATCAATCCTCTCTGCGCAATATCACATTTAATATTCTGAAAAAAGTTCAATAACACAGCATGATCAATTGTCAACGGACATTGCGTAAAGCTTTCACCGGCAAATATCGTTAAACCAATATTGTCGTTTGGACGTCCGTTAATGAATTGTGCAGCTACATCTTTCGCTGCTTCCAGTCTATTGGGCTTCAGGTCTTCGGCAAGCATACTTGTTGAAACGTCCATAGCCAACATGATATCAATACCTTCAACTTCTGTATTTTCCCAACTATCAGTTGTTTGCGGACGTGCCAATATTAAAATCACCATAGTAAAAGCCACTAGCCGTAAAATAAAAGGCACGTGTAATAAATAAATTTTATAGCTACGTGGTGCAAACGCATACATATGCGTATCCGAAACTCGCAGAGCCGGAGAATTCTTACCTTTATTCAATATATACCATACTATATAAGGTATAAGCAATAAAAGCAAAAACAAATATTCTATATTAGCAAAAGTCATGTTCGCCCTAATTTAAAAGCATAAATTATAAATATCACGAATCACAAATACCAACATTGTGACTACAGCCACCGATAAAACAACAATGAAGCTCAACAGGATAATTTTTGCTCGTCGAGAACGTTTTTCTTCTATTGTTATTTCTGCCGGAACCGGTTTTGCATTAGGATCTGCTTCAATCTTTGTCTGATTGATAAATTCAATTGCATTCACCAGGTTCATGTCGTTTTCATTCATCAACGGATTATGTTTGGCAAATTTTACCAGGTCGGCTGTATTAAACAGTGTTTTCAATTCATCAATAGCTTTCTGGTCATTTTCCTGTAACAGATGGTCTATTATTTCAGCTGAAGTCATTTCCAAAGCATTGAATCCAAAACGCTCCTTTATGTATACACGTATTGTATCTGTCAGCTCTGTATAGTACTCCTTAGAATCACCATGCTGCCAACTCTTTTCCGATTTGATACGTTCAAATTCCTTCATTGCCTGCTGATGCGGCGGCAACTTGGGTTCAAGTTTAATTGTACGTATTATCGGTTTATTATCCTTATATCGAATTATCAAATATATAACCAATATAACCAATGGAATAATAAACAGTGAAAGCCATATAATAAGCTTCCAATCACTCCAAGAAAATGGAGGTTCAAGAATATCTTTAGGACCAAAGAACTGATCCGGATGTTCTACATCTACAGGCATGGTCAATACTTTCAGAGCCAAACTTTTTGATGAATAAGCCTTTCCATCAACAGCTACCGTAAATGGAGGAATATAATAGAATGCCGAATCAAAAGAGGTTACAATATATTCTTGAGTTACCAATAAACGCTGTTTGTTATTCAAATACTGAGTATCAGGCTTTGCTATATCTACAACTTCCACTCCCCTAACCAATGTATCGCGAACAACAGGTAAGGTGAGTTTCTGATGCGCATCAAAGCTCACTTCCAGTTTTACTTTTGTCTGTTCACCGATAAGTATTTGTAAAGAATCAATTGACGCCTCTACTGTTACATTCTGGGCAGACACTGACAATGAGCATAATGCAAACAAACAGCCAACTATTTTTTTTAATTTCTTTTGAAAACACATGAGCTTATTTATTTAACTTCGCTTTGCAAATAAATTCAATAAGGATTTGACATAATCCTGATCTGTTCTAATAGAGACTGAATCTACATTGCTCTTTGAAAAAGTTTCGTGCAAAACAGTCTGTTTCTCCACCCACCAGTCATGATGCGCTTTGCGTAAAGCTTTCGAAGACGTATCTATATACTGCATATGTCCGGTTTCCGCATCGCATACTTTCATCAAACCAATATTGGGCAATTCCTCTATACGTCGGTCATAGACCTGAATAGCCGCAATATCATGTTTCCTATTAGCAATAGTCAATGCATTACGGAAGTCATCTTGTGTTATAAAATCACTCATAATAAATGCAGTGCAACGTTTTTTCAGTACATGAGTCAGATACTCGATAGCCATTTTTATATCAGTCTTCTTGCTTTCTGGCTGGAAGTCTATCAATTCTCGGATAATATAAAGAATATGTTTACGTCCTTTCTTAGGAGGTATAAATTTCTCAATCTTATCAGAGAAAAATATCACACCAATCTTATCATTGTTCTGAATAGCTGAAAACGCCAATGTCGCCGCAATTTCAGTTACCATTTCACGTTTTAGTTGTTTAACTGTACCAAAGTCCAAACTTCCAGAAACATCAACCAATAACATTACGGTCAACTCACGCTCTTCCTCAAAAACCTTTATAAATGGTTTATGAAAACGAGCGGTCACATTCCAGTCTATATCACGTACATCATCGCCATATTGATACTCGCGAACTTCCGAGAAAGCCATACCCCTGCCCTTGAATGCCGAATGATACTGCCCTGCAAAAATATTACTGGAAAGTCCACGCGTTTTTATTTCAATCTGGCGAACCTTTTTTAAAAGTTCGCTTGTTTCCATATATTTTCAGCCGGCTTAGGGCACTTCTACCCGATTCAATATCTTACTAACAATCTCATCAGAAGTAACATTACCTGCCTCGGCTTCATAAGTCAGTCCGATACGGTGACGCAATACGTCATGAGCTACGGCACGAACATCTTCAGGTATAACATAACCTCTGCGTTTGATAAAGGCATACGCACGGGCTGCTAAAGCCATATTGATAGACGCACGTGGAGAGCCTCCGAATCCAATCAAATCTTTCAGCTCTTTCAAATCATACTTATCCGGATAACGGGTTGCAAAGACAATATCTGCTATATATTGCTCTATCTTTTCATCCATATAGACCTGACGTACAACCTTACGTGCTTCAATTATATCTTCACTGCGCAAGATAGGACGAACTTCTTTCTTTTCACCTGAAATGTTCTGACGGATAATCTTCTTTTCTTCTTCCAACTTCGGATAGTCGATAATTACCTTCAACATAAAACGGTCAACCTGTGCCTCAGGCAATGAATAAGTACCTTCCTGTTCAATCGGGTTTTGGGTTGCAAGCACCAAGAACGGCTCCGGAAGCTTAAATGTATCTTTACCCAAAGTTACCTGACGCTCTTGCATAGCCTCCAACAATGCACTCTGAACCTTTGCCGGTGCACGGTTAATTTCATCAGCCAATACAAAATTGGCAAATACCGGACCCTTATTGACCAAGAAACGCTCCTCTTTCTGACTATAAATCATAGTACCAACCACATCGGCCGGCAACAAGTCTGGAGTAAACTGTATACGACTGTACTGTGCTTCAATCAATGAAGCCAATGTTTTAATCGCCAAAGTTTTAGCTAGACCGGGAACACCTTCCAGCAATATATGTCCGTCTGATAATAAACCTATTAATAATGACTCTATCAAATGTTTTTGTCCAACAATAACTTGATCCATTCCTGCAATCAAGTTCGTTACAAATGCGCTTTGTTTTTCTATTCGTTCATTCAATTCACGAATATCAATTGCTTCTGCCATAGTTTTAACGTTTATTTATTTTACTTCTATTCAATTTTATATAATCTGTATTGTTTTCTCATTTTGACTGTCAAAAGTAAAATTTATAATTAACAGTAACAACTAAATTTTACTAAAAAAGATTCTAAAATACTAGATTTTAAATGTATTTACAATAACACTGTCAATAGTAAGAAAGTATTAAAAAGAACAGTCATTATCCTATTTAGACCATTTAAAATAATACATTCATCTACAAAAAACATTATAATCCAGTCTCCATACCAGAATCTTGTCAACAATTATGCTTTTATAAAAATAGAATTATAACACAGGAATAGGCAAATAAATAAACTTACCACATCTACAACTTCTCACTGAAGATACAACGATCCATCGTCTGAATCAGAAGATAACTTTAAAGTAATTAAAAACACTCTAAAACAATGCTTTTATATATCCATAAAAGCGCATTTATTCATAACAACCCAATAAGACTTGTTGTATTTGTCAGTATGCAATATATTCTATTTTCAAAGTATATAAAACAAGATAGGAATCAATACTTTCTTGTCATGCTTTATTCAGCGGCTTACACAACAGAAGCATACAAGTCATAATCATCGGCAGACGTGATTCGAGCCTGATAAAAGGAGCCTATCTCCAGTTCTTTTTCTGCACATGCAATCAAAACCTCCGGATCTACCTCCGGAGAATCAAATTCTGTTCTTCCGACGTAATAGTCACCTTCTACTCTATCAATTATGACTTTCATAATCTTCCCGACTTTAGCGGCACCCAACTCGGCGGAAATATCCTCCTGTATAGCCATCAACTCATCCAAACGGGCCTGTTTGACTGATTCTGGGATATCATCCTTATAATGCTCCGCAGCATATGTACCCTCTTCTTCCGAATACATAAACGCTCCCATTCTGTCGAATTTCACAGTACGAACAAACTCTTTCAATTCTTCAAAATCATGTTCTGTTTCACCGGGGAAACCAACCATCAGAGTAGTACGTAAATGAATTCCGGGAACTTCTTTTCTGAACTTTTCTATCAGAGCATATGTCTCTTCCTTAGTTACAGAACGACGCATCCTTGTCAGTACATCGGTACTGATATGTTGCAATGCAATGTCCATATACTTACAGACGTTGTCATTTTCTCGCATCACTTTAAATAAAGCTTCCGGGAAATGAGAAGGATAAGCGTAATGAAGACGAATCCATTCCACGCCTTCTATTTTGGCTATTTGTTCTACTAAATCGGCTATTTTCTGTTCTTTATATAAATCAACTCCGTAATAAGTCAATTCCTGGGCTATAATTTGAAATTCTTTCACACCTTGACTTACCAGCCATTTTACTTCAGAAACAATATCTTCAATAGGCCGTGATACATGAGCCCCGGTTATGATTGGAATAGCACAATAAGCACATTTTCGATCACATCCTTCCGATATTTTTATATAGGCATAATGCGAAGGTGTAGTAAGGAATCGCTCCTGTTCATATTCCGGATGAAAATCTTTTCCTAAATCTGCCAACAGCTCTTTCCAGTTAAATTTACCGTAAAACTTATCGACTTGTGGAATTTCTATCTGAAGTTCTTTCAGATAACGCTCAGAAAGACACCCCATCACATACAATTTACGCAAACGCCCTTCTTCCTTGGCTTCACAAAATTCAAGAATTGTATTGATTGACTCTTCTTTTGCATCTCCTATAAAACCACATGTATTAATTACGGCAATTTCACCTCTAGGATCGTCTGCGTCATGAGTCACTTTATATCCATTAGCTTTCAACTGTCTTAACAACTTCTCTGAATCAACCAGATTTTTAGAACAGCCTAAAGTTATAACGTCAACTGTATTTCTTCTCATTTACTTCCTCCAAATAAAGAATCAACAAACTCCATTCTGTTAAACAGCTGCAAATCTTCCATACCTTCACCCAAACCTATATATTTTACAGGAATCTTAAACTGATCTGATATTCCGATTACAACTCCACCTTTAGCCGTTCCGTCAAGTTTTGTTATAGCCATAGACGTCACTTCTGTAGCTAAAGTAAACTGCTTAGCCTGCTCAAATGCATTCTGTCCCGTAGATCCATCAAGCACCAGCAATACTTCATTTGGAGCATGAGGAACTACTTTCTTCATTACATTCTTTATCTTCGTCAGCTCATTCATCAGACCAACTTTATTATGTAATCTTCCGGCTGTATCAATCAGGACGACATCTGCATTATTTGCAACGGCCGAACTTAAAGTATCAAAAGCAACAGATGCCGGATCTGCACCCATCTTCTGCTTTACTACAGGCACTCCGACACGTTCTCCCCAAATAACCAATTGCTCTACAGCTGCAGCACGAAAGGTATCTGCCGCTCCTAAATAAACATTCTTTCCTGCCTTTTTAAACTGATAGGCCAGTTTTCCTATAGTGGTCGTTTTACCTACACCATTTACTCCCACAACCATAATAACATAGGGTTTCTTATCCTCGGGAATATCAAAGTTTAAAGTATCAACCGCATTGTTCTCAGTCAGCAAAGACGCAATTTCTTCTTTCAGCAATCTGTTCAGCTCTTCTGTAGTAACGTATTTATCTTTTGCAACCCGCTCTTCTATGCGCTTGATTATTTTCAGAGTAGTTTCCACGCCTACATCCGAAGTAACCAAAACTTCTTCAAGATTGTCAAGGACTTCTTCATCCACTTTAGATTTACCGGCTACAGCACGTGCTATTTTCGAAAACACACTTTCTTTTGTCTTTGACAAACCCTTATCCAAGGTTTCTTTTTTTTCTTTTGAGAAAAAGCTAAAAAATCCCATAGTTACACATTTAAAATACTTATTTGCAAAGATAGCGAAAATTAAATTAACGACATAATATGACAAAAAAATCAAAGGGCCACTACTGCCTTTTTCATAACTTATAAATAAAAAATTCATAGCCTTAAATATAAAAATACTCGTTGCAATTTTTATATTTATAAGTTATAAAGCAACAGATTAAAGGATATAAAAAAATAAAGAGACTATATCGTTTTATATATCGATATAGCCTCTTTATTAAAGATAATATATGTTCATTTTATTTCTTGAAGAAATCTTGAACTTTTTCATTAGGAACCATTTGTTCATCAAAAATGTAAGCTCCAGTTTTCGGAGATTTTACCATTTTGATAACCTTAGTATAAGAACGTCCTTCTTTACTACCAGTTTGAAGGGTTGCAACTGTTTTCTTTGCCATAGGTTATATTATTTAATTTCTTTATGTACTGTTACTCTTTTCAAAATAGGATTGTATTTTTTCAATTCCAATCTCTCAGGTGAATTTTTTCTGTTTTTTGTAGTAATATAACGAGAAGTTCCCGGCATACCACTAGCTTTATGTTCTGTACATTCGAGAATCACCTGCACTCTATTTCCTTTTGCCTTCTTTGCCATAAGTCTATTCTCCCTTAATTTTAAGCAATTACTTTAATGCTTTTCCAATCACAATAACCTTTGGCAACAGCCTCATTCAAAGCTGCATCCAAACCTTTCTTATTAATCACGCGAAGACCAGCAGCACAAATACTTAAGCTAATCCAGCAATCTTGTTCTACATAGTAGAATTTCTTAGTAAACAAGTTCACATCAAAAGTTCTTTTAGTTCTTCTTTTTGAGTGTGATACATTGTTGCCAATCATGGCTTTCTTTCCGGTAATTTGACAAATTTTTGACATTGCTATCTTATTTTATTAGTTTCTTTATTTGTTTATCTCAAACAGCGTGCAAAAGTAAAGCTTTTATTCTTAATAAACAAGCAATTCACTAAAAAAGTACATATTTTTAGCGTTCATTATTCTCATTTTCACGAATTAGGCCCAACAATAAAGCCAATGCAGCTTGCGTTGCACGAGCGACATTTATTTCACGGCCATAATCTCCTTCTAACTTTTGAGTTACAATCTTTTCTTTATTTCCTGCTGCAACCCAAATCAAGCCAACCGGTTTTTCTGCAGTACCTCCCCCAGGACCAGCTATACCGGAAGTAGCAACGGCAAAGTCTGTTTTCAGAACAGTCATTGCACCCTTTATCATCTCAGTAATGGTCTCTTCGCTTACAGCACCGTAAGTTTCAAGTGTTTCATGGCTTACATGAAGCATATTTTCTTTCACCTCATTTGAATATCCCACAACTCCACCTTTATAAAATTGTGAACTTCCCGGAACCGATGTAATAGCAGCCGCTACATTTCCGGCTGTACAACTTTCTGCAGTTGACAAAGTGGAACCGTTTTTCCACATTAAATCGTTAATTTCTCGACTTATAAACTTTGTTTCTAAAGACATATGCATAATTTTTATAGACCAACCCGCGAATAGGCAGGTTTGTCAATGGAACAAAAATCTTTATCTAAAAACTTAAAATATCCAGTTATTGCAATCATTGCAGCATTATCTGTAGTATAGCCAAACTTTGGTATATATATATTCCATCCATAACGCTCTGCATGCTCTCGGAAAGCATTTCGCAAACCATTATTGGCTGAGACTCCGCCTGCTACCGCCACCTCTTTGATTTTCGTATCTTTGGCAACCTTTCTCAATTTATCCATGAGAATTTCGACAATAGTCGCCTCCAACGATGCAGCCAAGTCTTCCTTATGATGTTCTATAAAGTCCGGATCATCTTTTAGCCAGTCTCTCAAGGAATACAGGAAAGAGGTTTTCAGGCCACTAAAACTATAATCATAGCCACTGATATGAGGTTTGCTAAACGTAAACGCCTTAGGATTACCTTGTCTCGCCAAACGATCTATAATAGGGCCACCGGGATACCCCAATCCCATTACTTTAGAGCATTTGTCAATTGCCTCACCTGCCGCATCATCAATTGTCTGTCCTAAGACCTCCATATCCTTATATGATTTCACCAATATAATTTGAGAGTTTCCTCCCGAAACCAGCAAGCATAAGAACGGGAACTTAGGCTGATTCGCATCATCTTCTTTTTCTTTAATAAAATGTGCCAAAACATGTCCCTGCAGATGATTAACATCAATCATCGGTATTCCTAACGAACGTGCAAATCCTTTTGCGAACGAAACTCCTACCAATAACGATCCCATCAATCCTGGCCCGCGTGTAAAAGCAACTGCGCTCAATTGTTCTTTAGTAACTCCAGCCCGCTTCAAAGCTTCATGTACCACAGGAACGATATTTTGCTGATGGGCACGCGATGCCAATTCCGGAACGACTCCGCCATAAGCTTCATGCACAGCCTGACTTGCCACAACACTCGACAGTAAAACTCCATCTTTTATTACTGCAGCAGAAGTATCGTCGCACGAAGACTCTATTCCCAATATGATAACATTATCCATACGATTTGCTATATTCTACAAATATAATGTTTTTAATTGACTTTATAAGTTAATGTGTCAGAATTTCCAAACCATTATCTGTCATTAAGAACGTATGTTCCCACTGAGCAGAAGGTAACTCATCTTCTGTAACCACTGTCCATCCATCTTCTTCATCAATGAATACCTCCCATGTTCCCATATTCACCATCGGTTCTATTGTAAAGACCATTCCAGGAACAAGTAACATGCCAGTACTCTTTTTGCCAAAATGCTCCACATCAGGTTCTTCATGGAACTCAAGTCCTACACCATGTCCACAAAGGTCACGAACGATAGAAAAACCATTTTTCCGCGCATGTTTTTCAATAGCATTACCTATATCCCCAACAAAGCAGTATGGTTTAGCCGCTTCCATTCCTACCTGCAGGCATTCCTTTGCGACACGAACCAGTTTTTCTTTTTCCGGAGTTGTCTTACCGATAATAAACATACGTGAAGCATCAGAATAGTAACCATCAAGAATGGTCGATACGTCTACATTTATAATATCACCTTCTTCCAATATTTCATCTTCACTCGGAATACCATGACATACAACCTCATTAATTGAGGTACATACGCTTTTAGGGAATCCTTCATAATTCAAAGGAGCAGGAATAGCACCGTGGGATACTGTATAGTCATATACCATCTTATCTATTTCGGCAGTACTCATTCCTGCATGAATATTTTCCTCTACAAGATCCAGAACTCCGGTATTAATTACTCCACTTCGCCGTATTCCTTCTATCTGTTCTGGAGTTTTTATAAGTTTTCGTGTAGGTACCAAACATCCCTTATTCTGATAATAAAGAATTTTTTTGTCCATTTCTGTCAATTCAGCACCTTTAGGTACACGCCACCTATTCATTCGTTTATGAAACATAATCAGATTCTATTTTTTGACACTTGCAAAGTTAACACAAAAAGATGAATGTTTATAACGAGGTACTCGAAAAAGGCTTATATTTTGCATTTTTCTTAGCGACAATCTGCATATTCTATAAAAAAGAAAGCACAAACAAGACTCATAAAACCTTGTTTGTGCTTAAAATATATTCGTTTTTTGTTCCTTTATTCTTCAAATAAAGTATCAAGTCCCCCACTGTCAACCGGAGAAGAGGTATTTACAGTATTCTCATCCACGCCAGCACAAGGGTCAAAACCTTCAGGAATATCAAAACGTTCATCCTGTGAATATCCTAAACTTTTATCGGCATAAACCTTATTCATATATATAGCCCATACCGGCAAAGCCATTGATGCTCCTTGTCCATAGAGCATTGTATCAAAGTGGATATCACGGTCTTCACCTCCGACCCATACTCCTGAAACCAATGAAGGAGTGAATCCCATAAACCAACCGTCAGAGTTATTATTCGTTGTACCCGTTTTACCTCCCATATCTGCCTGTATTCCATATCTGAATCTCACACGCCCACCGGTACCTTCATTTATGACAGCACGTAGCATTATAAGCATTTTATATGCACTCGACTCACTTATTACCTCTTGCATTACCGGAGAGAATTCAGCCAGCACATTGCCATTACTATCTTCTATGCGAGTTACGAATAAAGGCGCCGTACGTATTCCCTTATTTGCAAAAGCTGTATATGCACTTACCATTTCACCTACAGAAATCTCACATGGGCCCAAACATAATGAAGGAGTAGGCTGAATATCTTTGTTCAAGACTCCAAAATTATGAATTAATCGAACCAACGCATATGGATTAAGTTTACTCATCAAGTATGCTGATATCCAGTTATTGGAATTCGCCAAGCCCCATTTTAAGGTTACCATTTCACCATAACGTTTGTCCGATGAATTTCTCGGTGTCCAGGTTTCTCCTGTTTCGGTCACGAGAGTCTGCTCTACATTGCGAGTTTCATCACATGGAGAAAAACCGTTTTCCATTGCCAATGAATAGAGGAAAGGCTTTATTGTAGAACCTATTTGCCTACGACCCATCATTGCCATATCATACTGGAAATGTGCATAATCCGGACCTCCTACATATGCCTTTACGTAACCGGTATGAGGATCCATTGACATAAAGCCTGCACGAAGAAAATGCTTATAATATCGAATTGAATCCATCGGAGTCATCAGTGTGTCGATAGACCCATTATACGAGAATACAGTCATCTCTTGTTTTTTATCAAAAGCTGCTTTTATCTCAGACTCACTATAACCAGCCTTTTTCATTATACGATAGCGATCGCTCTGCTTCATAGCCCGTTCCAAGATATTATTTACCTCTTCCGAAGTCAGATGAGTTGTAAAAGGAGCTGTTTTACGTCCCTTTTTCTCTTTAAAGAACTGATTTTGCAGGAAAACAGCAACATGCTCATGAACAGCTTCTTCGGCATATTTCTGCATTCTTGAGTCTATTGTTGTATAAATCTTCAAGCCATCTGTATATACATTATAAAATGTTCCATCCTTCTTCTTATTCTTATTGCACCATCCATACAACGGATTAGTTTCCCACGCCAATGAATCTTCATAATATTGTTGCATCTGCCAACCACGATATTCACTTTTAACAGGTTTGGAAGCAGTAAGCATACGACGTAAATATTCTCTGAAATATGTAGCAGAACCTTCTTTATGATCAACTCTCTTATACCGCAGTTTCAAAGGTAAATTTTTCAAAGAGTCCAACTCACTTTTGGTTAAATGACCGGCCTTGTACATCTGTTCCAAAACAACATTTCTACGTCCTCTGGTTCGCTCGTTATGACGTACAGGATTAAAATAAGAAGGGTTCTTACACATTCCGACCAAGGTTGCAGCTTCTTCAACCTTCAAATCCTTAGGTTCTTTTGAAAAATAAGTATTAGAGGCTGTTTTAATACCAACTGCATTATTCAGGAAATCGAAATAATTCAAATACATGGTCAGAATTTCTTCTTTCGTATAAAAACGTTCAAGCTTAACGGCAATAACCCATTCTATAGGTTTCTGGAATAAACGTTGAAGCGTATTTTCTGCCACATCCGAATATAACTGCTTTGCTAACTGTTGGGTAATAGTACTTCCTCCACCAGCACTCGTTTGTAAAAAAATTCCGCGTTTTACTATAGCACGAAACAATGCACGTGCATCAATTCCAGAATGCTCGTCAAAACGAATATCTTCTGTATCTATCAATGCATGAATCAAATTGGGAGACAAATCATCATACCCAACAAATACACGGTTATCTTTACTATAAGAATATGTTCCCAACATCTTTCCGTCTGCAGAAATAATCTCTGAAGCAAATCGATCTATCGGATTTTCCAAATCTTCAACTGGAGGCATATACCCGATCCATCCCTTAGCAATGGCTGTAAATACAACAACAGTCAGGACCAATAAGCCTATCAGCCCACTCCATAAAACAATGATTACTTTTTTCCTCATATATTCACAATATATACAATTCAAGCATTAAAGCAGCAAAATTACAATAAAAGCCCGACATTACATTCTATTTAAATAAGTTTATTAATAACTTAAAACTATTACGCAAAAAGACAGTGAGACTGCAATTTTTTTCCGTAACTTTACATCCCGATATCACAACATTTTTATTACATATATGAAAAATAGAAGTTTTGTCACTATTGCAGAGCACTCCAAAGAGAAAATTCTCTATCTTTTGAAAATGGCCGAAGAGTTTGAACAACGTCCTAACCGTAAAATACTGGATGGAAAGGTTGTCGCAACTTTATTTTTTGAACCTTCTACTCGTACACGTTTAAGTTTTGAAACAGCCGTCAACCGCTTAGGCGGTCGAATCATCGGATTTAGTGATGCCTCTACAACAAGTTCAACTAAAGGGGAAACTCTCAAAGACACTATTTTAATGGTAAGCAATTATGCAGACCTTATCGTCATGAGACATTATCTGGAAGGAGCTGCCAGATATGCAAGCGAAATAGCTCCTATCCCTATCATTAATGCAGGTGACGGTGCCAACCAACATCCTTCGCAAACAATGCTCGACCTATATTCCATTTATAAAACCCAAGGAACTTTGGAAAACTTGAATATATATATGGTAGGCGATTTGAAATATGGACGAACCGTTCATTCTTTACTAATGGCAATGCGTCATTTCAATCCGACATTCCACTTCATTGCTCCCAAAGAATTAAAAATGCCAGAAGAATACAAACTGTATTGCCAACAGAATGGTATTAAGTTTGTCGAACATGAAGATTTTAATGAGGACGTTATTGCAGGTGCAGATATTCTGTATATGACACGAGTACAAAAAGAAAGATTTACAGATCTGATGGAATACGAACGTGTAAAGGATGTATATATACTAAAAGCCGAAATGCTTAGAAAAGCAAAAGAAAATATGAGAATACTTCATCCTCTTCCACGCGTAAATGAAATAGCCTATGACGTAGATGAAAATCCACATGCATACTACATACAGCAAGCCCGAAATGGTCTTTTTGCACGTCAAGCCATAATTTGTGACGTTTTAGGCATTACTTTAGATGAAATTAGATTATAAAAAACTCATTTGTCATACATATTATGAACGAAAATAAACAAGCATTACAAGTTGCTGCATTAAAAGACGGAACAGTCATTGACCATATACCATGTGATAAATTATTTCAGGTCGTTTCCTTGCTTGGAATTAAAAACATGGATTCAAACGTAACTATAGGATTTAACCTTGACAGCAAGAAACTAGGAAAAAAAGGAATAATAAAAGTAGCCGATAAATTTTTCAGCGATGAAGAAATCAGCCGGTTATCAATTATTGTTCCAAATGTAAAGCTTAATATCATACATGACTATGAAGTAGTTGAAAAGAAAGAAGTTCACATGCCTGATGAATTAAGAGGCATCGTAAAATGTCCTAACCCCAAATGTATTACGAACAATGAACCTATGAGCACATGGTTTCATGTAATAGATAAGGAAAACGGCATTTTAAAATGTCATTATTGCGAAAAAGAACAAAACAAAGAAAACATAAAACTACTTTAACTTCCTTATGAAACAAGATTGGAAACCTGGTACAATGATATACCCATTACCGGCCATTCTCGTAAGTTGTGGTAGTCAAGAAGATGAATATAATATCCTTACAGTTGCGTGGGTAGGTACTATTTGCAGTAATCCCCCTATGTGTTATATCTCTGTTCGTCCAGAAAGACATTCTTATCCGATTATTAAAAAGAACATGGAATTCGTCTTAAATCTGACAACCGAAGATATGGCATTTGCAACAGACTGGTGCGGAGTGCGTTCTGGAAAAGATTTCAATAAATTCAAGGAAATGAATCTGACTCCGGGAAAAGCAAAAATAGTAAACGCACCTATTATAGAGGAATCTCCACTTTGCATTGAATGCAGAGTAAAAGAAATTATATCTCTTGGTTCGCACGACATGTTTATAGCAGATGTGGTAAATATACGTGCTGATGACAAATATCTCAATCAAGAAACCGGCAAATTTGAACTTTCTGAGAGCAATCCATTAGTATACCTTCACGGTGCCTATTATGGAATAGGGAAAAAGATTGGAAAATTTGGATGGTCAGTAGAGAAAAAACATTAGATTTGCATATCCATAATTTTAATAACTATACCTAAGTTTATAAACACAAAAAAAATGAAAAGAGACGATTTGATTTTCGATATTATCGAAAAAGAACATCAGCGCCAATTAAAAGGAATTGAACTGATTGCATCTGAGAATTTTGTAAGTGAGCAAGTAATGAAAGCCATGGGCTCATGCTTAACAAACAAATATGCTGAAGGTTATCCTGGAAAACGTTATTATGGAGGTTGCGAAGTTGTAGACCAAAGCGAACAACTGGCAATCGATCGTATAAAACAAATTTTTGGAGCTGAATGGGCCAATGTACAGCCACACTCAGGAGCACAGGCTAACGCCGCTGTTTTCTTGGCTGTATTAAATCCTGGCGACAAGTTTATGGGACTAAACCTTGCTCATGGCGGACATTTGTCTCATGGTTCTTTAGTTAACACATCTGGAATTATATACACTCCATGCGAATATAATCTAAATAAAGAAACCGGACGCGTTGATTATGATCAAATGGAAGAAATCGCATTACGTGAACATCCGAAATTGATTATAGGTGGAGGTTCTGCATATTCTCGCGAATGGGATTATAAGCGCATGCGTGAAATAGCAGACAAAGTTGGAGCTATTTTTATGGTAGACATGGCACACCCTGCAGGTTTAATTGCAGCAGGTTTACTGGAAAACCCTGTTAAATATGCTCACATTGTAACTTCTACAACTCACAAGACTTTACGTGGTCCTCGTGGTGGTATTATTTTAATGGGAAAAGACTTTGATAATCCATGGGGTAAGAAAACTCCTAAAGGAGAAATTAAAAAAATGTCACAATTGCTTGACTCTGCAGTATTCCCGGGAATACAAGGTGGTCCGCTCGAACATGTAATTGCAGCAAAGGCTGTTGCTTTCTATGAATGCTTGCAACCTGAATATAAAGAATATCAGAAACAAGTTCAGAAAAATGCAAAGGTTTTGGCTCAAGCATTAATTGACAGAGGATTTTCCATAGTTTCGGGAGGAACTGACAACCACTCTATGCTTGTAGATTTGCGTAGCAAATATCCAGATCTGACTGGAAAAGTTGCAGAAAAAGCATTGGTATCAGCCGATATCACAGTTAATAAGAATATGGTACCGTTTGATACTCGCTCTGCATTCCAGACTTCTGGTATTCGCTTGGGTACTCCAGCAATAACAACACGTGGTGCAAAAGAAGACTTAATGATCGAAATTGCAGAAATGATCGAAACTGTTCTTTCTAATGTTAACAATGAAGATGTTATTGCATCCGTACGTGAACGGGTAAATAAGACAATGGCTAATTACCCTATATTTGCATATTAAAATAATATTGCATAATACTAAAATGCAGATGGTAAAGTGTTCTTACCATCTGCATTTAAATACAATAAAATACAAACCTTTAAAAACAAAATACTATGAGCCAGATTAATATGAAAGAATGGGCAAAGAGCATCATTTCAAATAAAGATGTTGTTGCCATCCCAATAATGACTCACCCAGGTATTGAACTTATAGGAAAAACTGTACGCGAGGCAGTAACAAATGGCGAGGTTCATTATGAAGCGATTAAAGCTCTCTACAACAAATATCCTTCTGCTGCATCATGCGTTATTATGGATTTAACAGTTGAAGCAGAAGCTTTCGGAGCAGAAGTAGTATTTCCTGAAAATGAAGTTCCCAGTGTAACTGGCCGCTTACTTTCTGATGAAAATGCTATTGATTCACTAGAAGTTCCAGACTTAAATAAAGGACGTATACAGGAATATTTAAAAGCAAATCGTTTAGCTGCTCAAAACTTAACAGATCGTCCCGTATTGGCTGGATGCATTGGCCCCTACTCCCTTGCAGGCAGACTTTACGATATGTCCGAAATAATGATGCTGATTTATATCAATCCAGATGCTGCAAAAACGTTACTCAGCAAATGCAGCCAGTTCATAACCAATTATTGCATTGCCTTAAAAGAAGCCGGAGCAAATGGTGTGATAATGGCAGAACCAGCTGCTGGATTATTGTCTAATGAAGACTGCCAGCAATTTTCATCGGTCTACATTAAAGAAATCATAGAGAAAGTACAAGACGATAATTTTTCCGTTATTCTTCATAACTGCGGAAATACTGGTAACTGTACACAGGCAATGATTTATACTCAGGCTGCAGGATATCATTTTGGAAACAACATTAACATGGTAGAAGCACTCAAAGAAGTTCCTTCTGATGCCTTGGCTATGGGTAATCTTGATCCTGTAAGTTTATTTAAGATGGGAAATGCAGAGCAAATGCAAAAAGAAACTCAATCATTACTTGAAGCGACAGAAAATTACAAGAATTTTGTCATATCAAGTGGATGCGATACTCCTCCCAATACACCATTTGAAAATATCGACGCATTTTTTAATACCATAAGTAAATTTAATGCATCTAGAAGGTAAAATAGAATTTGATAAATTAGCAATCAGCGATGCCGATTTAAATGATGCCATGGGATATGGAATGGCCATACCCGATGAATCTGTGTATAAAGAAGTTCATTCATTATTAAATAATGTTGCAAGCATTACTCAACCCAGATATGAATTTTTTACGACAGAAGGTTCTCTCCGAACAGATGATGAAACTTTGCAAGTAGATGATAAAATATTCCATATAGGAAAAATTATTGCAAGACAACTGCGGGGTTCAGAGCAATATGTATTTTTTACAACTACAGCAGGAATGGAATTCGACAGATTACAGCATCAATTAAATGCAGAAGGCGACATAGTCAAATGCTATCTGGTAGATTGTATAGGAAGTATTATTGCTGAGAAAGTTGCAGATTATATGGAAATGGTGCTTCAAGAAAACATCAATCAGTTAAGCTGGAAGCATACAAATCGATTTAGTCCTGGATATTGCGGATGGCATGTCTCAGAACAAGCAGCTTTATTCTCAATATTTCCTCATCCCAATCCTTGTGGTATTCACTTAACAGAATCCAGTTTAATGTTGCCTATCAAATCTGTCAGTGGAGTAATCGGAATTGGCCCTAGCGTTCGAAAACTTGAATATAGTTGTAAACTATGTTCTTTTGAACGTTGTTATAGACGAAAATACACTTCTATCAGTTTAGCAGACAAAAATTAATATATAAGAAAAGCTAATCAGAAATAAAAATGGCATATGAAGAGTAAGCATTCGAAGAAATGCACCTTTTACATTTTGAGGTTTGGTTGTAGCTTTGCGGCAGTGAATACAATCAAACC
>CALUJE010000016.1 GCA_944320885.1 uncultured Phocaeicola sp. | reverse complement strand
CCATTCCGAACAGAGAAGTTAAGCTTCGTCACGCCGATGGTACTGCGCAAGTGGGAGAGTAGGTAGTCGCCGTTTTTTAAGAAGAGTGAAATCCTCCGCAAGTTGAAACATACTGCGGAGGATTTTTTTGTTTGTATATTTCGAAAGAAAGAGAGAGAGGATAAAGCCTTATAAAGTTTTTAACCAGTAGATTGGAGAGTTTTTCTCCTAAGTATATGTTCTTGAATTTGTTATTATTTATATTAAACTGTTGTAATATGTTAGACGTTTTCTATAAAAATGGGTAAAATACATATGTGACAGCTCTTTTTGGAAATATTTTTTTGATTAAAAGATGTGAATTATAATAGGCATATTCGAGAATTTATTATTTTTGTTGTCGCAAAAATTATGCATATATCGGAACTGTGTGTATTTGATACTATTTGTAGCAGAAATCCAGGATATTAAAGACTGTGAATCTTTTAAATAAAGAATTTATTAATTGAACAACAAATACTTTAAAAACTAAAAAAACTTTATTATGGAAACAACTAAAAAGAAATCTACAAAGATTTGGGGTATTAAAAATGCTGGTATAGTTATTATTTGCTGCTTTATCGTAGCTGTTTGTATTTTCCAGTTTTTCTTAGGTAACCCTGCTAACTTTACTAACAACGATCCTAATAATCATCCTATCAACTTGCTTGGTACTGTTTATAAAGGTGGTGTTATCGTACCTGTGATTCAAACCCTTCTTTTAACTGTATTGGCATTAAGTGTTGAACGTTATTTCGCTTTGCGCTCTGCTTATGGAAGAGGTTCTCTTGTTAAATTCGTTGCTAATATCAAAGCTGCATTGGCTGAAGGTAATTTGAAAAAAGCTCACGAAGTTTGTGACAAACAACGTGGTTCTGTTGCAAATGTTGTAACTGCAACTTTGATCAAATATGCAGAAGTAGAAGAAAATGATACTTTGAGTAAAGAACAAAAGATTTTGGCTATCCAAAAAGAATTGGAAGAAGCTACTGCTCTTGAAATGCCTATGATGCAGCAGAACTTGCCGATTATCGCTACTATTACTACTTTGGGTACATTGTTTGGATTGCTTGGTACCGTTGTTGGTATGATCCGTTCATTCCAGGCTTTGGGTGCTGGTGGTGGTACTGACTCTGTTGCTTTGTCAACTGGTATCTCTGAAGCATTGGTTAACACTGCATTCGGTATCTTGACTGGTGCTTTGGCTGTTATCTCATATAACTATTATACAAACAAAATTGATAAGTTGACTTATAGCCTTGACGAAGTAGGTTTCTCTATCGTACAGACTTTCGCTGCAACTCATAAATAATATAGATCAACCCTTTAAAAGAATTTATTAATTATGGGTAGAGCTAAGATTAAAAAGAAAGATACCTTCATCGACATGACCGCGATGAGTGACGTGACGGTGCTCTTGCTTACTTTCTTCATGTTGACATCAACATTCGTAAAGAAAGAGCCTGTTATGGTTACAACTCCGGCTTCAGTGTCTGAAATTAAGATTCCGGAAACGGATATTCTTCAGATATTGGTCGATCAGAATGGTAAGATTTTTATGAGCTTGGATAAGCAGCAAGATATGCGTGCTGTTTTGGAAGCGGTAGGTAATGACTATGGTATTACATTCACTCCGGCAGAAATTCATAAATTTATGGTTGCACCTACTTTTGGTGTTGCTATCGGTAAGATGAAACAATATTTGGCATTGCCTACTGATAAGCAAGATGAGATTCTGAAGAATGAAGGAATCCCATGTGATAGTGTAGATAATCAGTTTAAAGCGTGGGTGCGTCATGCTCGTGAAGCAAATCGTGATTTACGTATTGCAATTAAGGCTGACCATACAACCCCTTATTCTGTAATTAAACAAGTTATGTCATCTCTTCAAGATCTTAGAGAGAATCGTTATAATCTGATTACCTCTTTGAAAACTGTTGAAGAATAAAAAATAGTAGAAAATATGGCAGAAGTAACCGAAGGTGGAAATGAGAAAAGAAGTAAGAGCAAACAGAAAAAAATGGCTGTTCGTGTAGACTTCACTCCGATGGTGGATATGAACATGTTGCTTATTACTTTCTTTATGCTTTGTACCACAATGAGTAAACCTCAGACAATGGAGATAAGTATGCCAGCAAAAGAAGATTTGACCGATGATCAGAAGACAAAGGTTAAGGCTTCAGAGGCAGTTACTTTACTATTGGCAGGAGATGACCGTATATTCTATTATGATGGTCAGCCAAACTATGAGGATTATACTTCATTGAAGCAAACTTCATATGATGCAGATGGATTACGTGCTATGTTGCTTCAACGCAACGCTGCTGCTGTAAACCAGGTGCGTAAATTGAAGAAAGATAAATTGGATTTGAAAATATCTGAAGAGGAATATAAGGAGAAGGTTTCTGAAATAAAGGGTGGAAAAAATACCCCGACTGTTATTATTAAGGCTACCGATGATGCTTCTTATAAGAATCTGATTGATGCTCTCGATGAAATGCAAATTTGCAATATTGGTAAGTATGTAATTACAGATATTACTGAAGGTGATGAGTTTTTGATTAAAAACTTTGATGCTAAAGGTAATTTGCCTGTAGAAGGCGCTGCACAATAATGAATCACACCTTTTAAAATAAATAATATGGCTAAAATAGATTTGACCTCTTTACAATGGTGTGATCTGGTTTTTGGAGATAAGAATAGAGCCTATGGTGCGTATAAAATGCGTGCTGACTCTCCAAAACGTCACACTCGCGCAATGATTATAGTAATCGTTGTGGTTGCAGTTGCTTGTGCGCTGCCTACTTTGATTGAACTTGCTACTCCAGAACAACAGGTTGATGATAGTATGATAGAGGTAACAACTTTGTCACAGTTGGATGAACCTGAAGTTAAACAGAAGGAGTTTACTAAACCGGTAGAGGCAACACCTCCCCCTCCCGCATTGAAGAGTACTATTAAGTTTACTGCTCCGGTGATTAAGAAGGACGAGGAAGTGCCCGATGAAGATCAGATGAAGAGTCAGGAAGAGTTGAATGCTACCAAGACCAGTATCTCTATTGCCGATGTTAAAGGTAATGATGAGGAGCATGGTGCTGATATCGCAGACTTGAAACAAGTGGTTGTTCAAGCAAAAGAAGAACCCGAACAAGTTTTCGATATGGTAGAACAGATGCCTTCATTCCCAGGTGGTCAGGCTGAGCTGATGAAGTATATCAGTAAAAATCTTCGTTATCCGGCAATCGCACAGGAAAACGGTATACAAGGACGTGTTATTTGTCAGTTTGTTGTTGGTAAAGATGGACAGGTACGTGATGTTGTAGTTGTTCGTACTCTTGACCCTTCATGTGATAAAGAAGCAGTTCGTGTATTAAGTAGCATGCCGAAGTGGATTCCTGGTAAACAGAACGGTAAAGCTGTAGCCGTTAAATATACAGTTCCTATTGTATTTAGATTACAATAATGAGAATTTATAATAAATACTTATTATTATGTGTTATGTTTTTGGGCTGGTTGACTTCGTGTCAGCCAAAGCCCAAAGACGGACGCACAGATACCTTTAATACGGGTGTCGTTTCAATTGCTTCTGATGAGAGTTTTCAACCTATAATTCAGGAAGAAATTGATGTTTTTGAAGGGCTGACGCCTAATGCAAGTATTATTCCTATTTATACAACAGAGGTAGAGGCTATAAACCTGCTGTTGAAAGATAGCGTTCGTCTGGCTATCGCTACTCGTACTTTTACTGAGAAGGAATTGGAATATTTTCATAGCCGTAAGTTTTTTCCCAGAGCCATTAAGATGGCAGTTGATGGATTGGCGCTTATTGTGAATAAGGCTAATCAGGACACGTTGATTACAGTAAATGATTTTCGTCGGATTTTGACCGGTGAAGTTCAGTCTTGGAAGGAGATTTATCCAAAATCCAAATTGGATGATATTTATTTGGTATTTGATAATAAGAATTCAAGTACAGTACGTTTTGCCATAGATTCTATTTGTGGTGGAAAATCTTTAAGTACGAAAGATGTATATGCCATGAATAATAATCGTGAGGTTATTGATTTTGTGGCAAAAAATAAGGAAGCTATCGGTGTAGTTGGAGTTAACTGGCTGACAAACCGTAGCGATTCTACGCGGCTGTCTTTTAGAGAAGAAGTTAGCGTGATGTCTGTTTCTGCAGCTAATGAAGCTACAGTGGACAATTCTTACAAGCCTTTTCAGGCATATTTGTTTTATGGACATTATCCATTGGCACGGCCAATTTATATATTGTTGAATGATCCTCGTAACGGTTTATCTTGGGGATTTTCTAATTTCCTGACACTGGACAGAGGACAGCGTATTATATTAAAGGCAGGATTGGTACCTGCAACACAGCCAATACGTGTAGTAAATGTTAATGATTGAACAAACTAGAGTAATTTCACTATGAGAAAATTGAACTTGTTTTTGTTGGGAGCATGCGTTGCCGCTACTTCTCTTTATGCCCAATCTGAGGATGATTGGAAGTCAGAAGTTTTAAAAGTAAAAGAATTGATAAAGACAAATCCTGAGCAAGCTGAAGAGCAATTTGACGATTTGTTGAAAGGAAAACGTAAAAAGAATATTGATTTAGTACTGACTATTGGACGTGCATATTTGGATGCTGGTAAATTTGAGGAAGCTGAAAATTATGCCAAGTTAGCGAGAAAAGCTGACTCCAAGTCTGCACAGGTTTCTATATTTGAAGGTGATATTGCTGTTGCACGTAAAGATCCGGGTACTGCTTGTCAGCGTTATGAAGAAGCTATCTATTTCGATTCTAACTGCAAAGAAGCATATTTTAAGTATGCTGATATTTATAGAGGTGCTAACCCTCAACTTGCAATTGAGAAGCTTGAACAGTTGAGAGCTATCGATGCTTCAATCGATGTAGAACGTAAATTGGCTGAATTCTATTATTCAAGCAATAAGTTTGATCAGGCAGCTGCAACATATGAACGTTTTATTTCATCTGCAGAAGTAACTGAGGACGATTTAACCAAATATTCGTTTGCATTGTTCTTGAATCACGATTTTGCCAAGTCTTTGGAAATAGCAAATATGGGATTGCAGAGAAATCCGCAACACTCAGTATTCAATCGTCTTCGTATGTATGACTTCATCGATTTGAAACGTTATGATGAAGCTAAATCTGCTGCAGATGCATTCTTCGCAGCTTGTAAACCCGAAGAGTTGACATATTTGGATTATTTGTATCATGGTTATCTGTTGAGTGCCTTGAAGTCTTATGAAGAAGCTTGTGTTTCTTTTGAGAAGGCTATCGAATTGAATCCTGATCGTACCGAGGTATACAAGGAACTTTCTTCATGCTATGAAAGCGCTGGTAAATACAGAGAAGCTATATCTTCATTCAATAAGTTTGTAGCTAGTCTTGAAGAAGATAAGAAAACTCCTGATTTGATTTATGAATTAGGTAAATTGTATTATTCTGAAGGTACCTCTACAGATACTATTAATTATACTGTTGAAGAAAAAGCTGAAGCTTTGCATCGTGCAGATTCTACTTTTGCTAAATTGGCAGAGTTGGCTCCAGACAGCTATCTTGGTAACTTCTGGCGTGCAAGAACCAATTCAGCATTAGACCCTGAAACAACAGAAGGTCTTGCTAAACCTTATTATGAACAAGTTGCTAGTTTGTTAGAGCAGAAGGTTTTGGAAGATAACCGTTTCAACAGATATCTGATAGAATGTTACCGTTATTTGGGATATTATTATCTGGTAGCAGAGAAGTATCCTGAATCAAAGGAATATTGGAATAAAATTTTGGCTATTGACCCGACGGATGCAATTGCTACAAAAGCATTGGAAGGTATTAAATAGTGGATAATTTTAGTTGTTTACGTGTAGGGAGGAGTAAGAGAGATCTTCCTCCTCCTTTTTTATATATAAAGCAGTTATAGTTTAAGGTCTATAGCTGCTTTATTTGTATCTATAAGTGTGATTTCTACGCATTTAAATACTATTCCTGATATTTTATTTTCTTATTATTTAACGTAACTCTTTTCTTGCTTCTAATTTGTAAGTTTTTTCTTTGTTTGTATTTTATATTGTAAGTGAAGTTGTAAAATTAGTGTTCTATATTAAATGAAAAACTGTGAAAGTTCTCCTAACTTACAGATTTTAATATGATAAAATGATAAATTTATTAAGGGGTAGTTGCAAAAAATATCTATCTCATATTGACATTTGTGTTTTTTTTATCATATTTGCTAAAAAAATGATATATGGACCCAATTAAAGACTTCGCTCAAATGACTGCATACTTACAATCGCTTTCTGGGAGGAAAAAGGTTGTAGTAGTTTGTCCCAATGATCCTCATACCGAATATGCTATTTTGCGTGCTTTGGAAGAAGGCATTGCTGAATTTATTTTAGTTGCCGACTGCAAATTCCTATCGCGGGCAGAAGAGATAAAAAACAGCTATCCCCAATATGTGGAGATTCTCGTTACATCTAGTCCTGATGAAGCTGCTGCATTGGCTGTTCAGCTTATTCGTCAGAATAAGGCAGATATTTTAATGAAAGGACTTATTAATACAGATAATCTGTTGCGTGCAGTATTGAATAAGGAAAAAGGAATTCTTCCTAAGGGTGAAGTGTTGACGCATGTAACAGTGGCCCGTGTACCGGTATATCCTAAGTTGCTTGTCTTTTCTGATGCGGCAGTGATACCTCGTCCTACTTTGGAACAGTTCAAGGCTATTATCCGTTATACATGTAAGGTGGCTCACAGTTGTGGAGTGGAAGAACCGAGAATAGCAATGTTGCACTGCTCAGAAAAAGTGAATGAAAAGTTTCCTCATACACTTGATTATGTAGAGCTGAAAGAATGTGCTTTGCGCGGTGAATTCGGACGTGTACAGCTTGACGGACCGATGGATGTCAAGACTGCATGCGATATTCATAGCGGTGACATTAAGGGCTTGTCATCACCGGTAGTAGGTAATGCCGATGTACTTATCTTTCCTAATATAGAATCAGGAAATACGTTTTATAAAACAGTCACTCTGTTTACGAAAGCAGATATTGCCGGAATGTTATGTGGTCCTACCTGTCCGGTTGTTGTGACTTCACGCAGTGATTCCGGAATATCCAAGTATTACAGTCTGGCACTTGCCTGTCTGTCTGAAAGTCATAAATCTCAAATACCAGTATACCATGAAGATATTTGTCATTAATCCAGGTTCTACCTCGACCAAAATAGCCATATATGAGGATGAGAAACAAGTGTGGGTACATAACATACGCCATACGGTAGAAGAGCTTTCTGTGTTTACCCATATCAATGAGCAATACGATTACAGAAAGGAGAAAATAGCCGAAGCTTTGAAAGAAGCCGGTTATACCATGCATTTTGATGCTGTTATTGGTCGTGGAGGATTGATACATCCAACTCCGGGAGGAGTGTATCATGTTAATGACAAGATGAAAGAAGATTTGTTGACTACGGTCCAGGAACATGCATGTAATCTGGGAGCTCTTTTGGCTGATGATTGGGCCAGACAAATGGGATGTCCTTCTTACATTGCCGATCCGGTAGTAGTAGATGAGTTGCAAGACAGGGCACGTTGGACAGGAACTCCGCTGATTGAACGCAAATCGGTGTTCCATGCTCTGAACAGTAAGGCTGTGGCACGCAGATATGCGAAGTCTCTTCAAACCCGATATGAGGACATGGACGTAATTGTTGCTCATTTGGGAGGAGGGATTTCTATCAGTGCACACCAGCATGGTAAGGTAATAGATGTCAATAATGCCTTGGATGGAGAGGGTCCGTTTTCTCCGGAACGTGCCGGAACATTGCCTGCATATGAACTTGCTGAATTATGTTTCAGCGGAAAATACACACTGAAGGACATTAAACGGATGATTACCGGAAAAGCCGGAGCAGTGGCACATTTGGGAACGAATAATATGAAATATGTGGAAGAAAAGGCTCTGGAAGGAGATGCCAAGTGTACAGCCTTTTTGGATGCGATGTTCTATACCGTTGCGAAGCAGATTGGTGCCATGCATGTTACGTTGTGCGGAAAGACACAGGCCATTATATTGACCGGTGGAATGGCATACAGTGAGTACTGTGTAGACTTGTTGCGCAAGCAGATAGAGTTTCTGGCACCTGTAGTTGTGATTCCGGGTGAGGATGAGATGGGAGCCTTGGCCAGCAATGCCTATATGGCACTTACCGGACAGGTTACTTGCAGAGAATATACAGGTGAACCCTTATCCATGCTGAAAGATTAGAATTGTCATCATTATATCTTTATATGTGTTTAAGAGAAGCTGTCTTTACCGGATAGCTTCTTTTTTTATATTCCCCGGCAAGTATTAATCTGAAGTCCGGCTGTAATAATCTGTATTTTCCCGTCAAAAAGTTTATCTCCAGTCTAAGGATATGTATCCTTAGACTGGAGATACATATCCTTAGGCTGGGGATATATATCCTTAGCTTAAGGATAAACTTTCTGTTGAGTATCAGATAATTTCCGCGGCTGTTGTTCAGAGCCTTTTGTACGGTTTGTTCCAACATGCTGCAGCTGTTTGTGAGCCGATGTTACATACCTGTCATCGCATGGCTTTTTCAGGTGGCAATAATTGTTTATAAAACCTTTAAAAATAGTTTCGTTATGGTATAAAAGAAGTTGTATATATGATAAAATGTAATCAATAAATATAAAAAAGTTTCGAATTCTTTTTGTCGTTACGAAATAACTGCTACATTTGCACTGCTGAAAGGAAATAACTATAAAAATAAAAGAGATGATAAACCCATTGTTCATACATATTCTATGCCTAGGCATTATTATTCTGCTACGTAATGTAAGTGGAAGTGAGTGTCGTGCATGAGTATATGTGAACTTTCAGATATATGAGCCTTTCTCACTTCCTTGTGTGAAAGGCTTTTTTATTATGCAAAAAACAACAACTAAAAACGAATGTATATGAGCGAGAGACTTTTTATTTTTGATACAACTCTTCGTGATGGCGAACAAGTGCCGGGGTGTCAGTTAAATACGGTAGAAAAGATTCAGGTGGCCCGTCAGTTGGAAGCATTGGGGGTAGATGTGATTGAAGCGGGATTTCCGGTTTCAAGTCCCGGTGATTTTAATTCGGTAGTCGAGATTTCGAAGGCCGTTACATGGCCTACGATTTGTGCATTGACACGTGCCGTTGAGAAAGACATTGATGTAGCAGCCGAAGCTTTGAAATATGCCAAGCGCAAACGTATTCATACCGGTATCGGTACGTCCGATTCTCATATCAAATATAAGTTCAATTCTACTCGCGAGGAAATTATTGAGCGTGCGGTGGCAGCGGTGAAGTATGCCCGTCGTTATGTCGACGATGTGGAATTCTATGCCGAAGATGCCGGACGTACCGACAATGAATATCTGGCCCGCGTTGTCGAGGCCGTGATTAAGGCCGGAGCCACTGTCGTTAATATTCCCGATACCACCGGATATTGTCTTCCGGCTGAATACGGTGCGAAAATCAAGTATCTGATGGAGCATGTAGACGGCATTGACCGTGCAATCATTTCCACTCACTGTCATAACGATTTGGGCATGGCTACGGCCAATACAATGAGTGGTGTGCTCAATGGAGCACGTCAGGTAGAGGTTACAATCAACGGCATCGGCGAACGTGCCGGAAATACTTCGCTTGAAGAAATCGCCATGATTGTAAAATGTCATAACGATATTGATATTCAGACCAATATCAATACGCAGAAGATATATCCTACCAGCCGCATGGTATCAAGTCTGATGAATATGCCGGTGCAGCCCAACAAGGCCATTGTGGGCCGCAATGCCTTTGCTCACTCTTCCGGAATCCATCAGGACGGAGTTTTGAAGAACGTGCAGACTTATGAAATCATTGACCCGAAGGATGTAGGTATCGACGATAATGCCATTGTGCTTACTGCCCGTAGCGGACGTGCCGCATTGAAACACAGACTGAGCGTGTTGGGAGTTGACCTGAGTCAGGAGAAACTGGACAAGGTTTATGAAGAATTCCTGAAGCTGGCCGACAAGAAGAAAGAAATCAATGACGACGACGTACTGGTACTTGCCGGAGCTGACCGTACGGAAAACCATCACATCAAGCTTGAATATCTTCAGGTTACCAGTGGAGTGGGAGTACGTTCCGTTGCAAGTTTGGGCCTGAACATTGCCGGTGAGAAATTTGAGGCGGCAGCCAGTGGTAACGGACCGGTCGATGCGGCAATCAAGGCATTGAAGAAGATTATAAACCGTCAGATGGTATTGAAGGAATTTACCATTCAGGCCATCAGCAAGGGAAGCGATGATGTGGGAAAAGTCCATATGCAGGTAGAATATGACGGACACGTATATTACGGTTTCGGCGCCAATACGGATATTGTGGCAGCTTCTGTCGAGGCATACATCGACTGTATTAATAAGTTCAAACATTAATCATAAATCAGCATAATTATCTATGAATACATTATTTGACAAGATATGGGATGCACACGTGGTGCAGCAGATAAACGAAGGTCCTACCCAGTTATACATTGACCGCCTTTACTGTCATGAGGTTACCAGTCCGCAGGCTTTTGACGGACTGCGTGCACGCGGGCTGAAATGTTTCCGTCCGGGCCACATCTACTGTATGCCCGACCACAATACACCGACTCATGATCAGGACAAACCCATCCAGGACCCTGTATCGCGCAAGCAGGTCGATGCATTGGCGCGCAATGCGGCCGATTTCGGAATTACACATTTCGGCATGATGAATCCGAAGAATGGAATCATCCACGTAGTAGGTCCGGAGCGCGGACTTACCCTGCCGGGAATGACCATTGTCTGTGGCGATTCGCATACTTCTACCCACGGTGCGATGGGAGCCGTAGCCTTTGGTATCGGAACCAGTGAGGTAGAGATGGTTCTGGCTTCGCAATGCATCTTGCAGACACGTCCGAAAACCATGCGCATCACCATTGACGGAAAGCTGGGCAAGGGCGTTACTCCTAAGGATGTGGCACTTTACATGATGTCGAAGATGACAACCAGCGGCGCAACCGGTTATTTTGTGGAATATGCCGGTGAGGTAGTCCGCAATATGAGCATGGAAGGAAGACTTACCTTGTGCAATCTTTCCATTGAGATGGGAGCACGCGGAGGTATGGTTGCTCCCGACGAAACTACCTTTGAATACATAAAAGGCCGTGAATACGCTCCGAAGGGTGAAGAATGGGAAAAGTCAGTGGCTTATTGGAAAACATTGAAGAGTGATGACGATGCGGTATTCGACAAGGAAGTGCGTTATGATGCGGCCGATATCGAACCGATGATTACCTACGGAACCAATCCCGGCATGGGAATGGGCATTACACAAAGCATTCCCACAACAGAAGCAATGAGCGAGGTTGAAAAGACTTCGTTTGAGAAATCAATGCATTACATGGGCTTCCAGCCGGGAGAGTCGCTCTTGGGCAAGAAAGTAGACTATGTTTTCCTGGGAGCATGTACCAACGGACGAATTGAAGATTTCCGTGCGTTTGCATCCATTGTGAAAGGCCGTCATAAAGCCGATAATATTGTTGCCTGGCTGGTGCCCGGTTCGTGGATGGTCGATGCGCAGATACGTGAAGAAGGGCTCGACAAGGTGTTGGCGGAAGCAGGATTCGAAATCCGCCAGCCGGGATGTTCGGCCTGTCTGGCAATGAACGATGACAAGATTCCGGCCGGGAAGTATTCCGTTTCGACCAGCAACCGCAATTTTGAAGGCCGTCAGGGACCCGGAGCGCGCACCTTGCTTGCCAGTCCGCTTGTGGCTGCCGCAGCTGCCGTTACCGGAGTAATCACCGACCCTCGCGACCTGTTATGAAAACAACCCATATAACCAAGAATTAAAAGAAAGAAGAATCTTATGAAGCAGAAATTCAATATCATAACCAGCACATGTGTGCCTCTTCCGTTGGAAAATGTCGATACAGACCAGATTATCCCCGCACGCTTTCTGAAAGCCACTACACGTGAGGGATTTGGAGACAACCTGTTTCGCGACTGGCGTTATAATGCCGACGGTTCGCTGAACAAGGATTTTGTGTTGAACAATCCCCTGTATGGCGGTCAGGTACTGGTCGCCGGAAAGAACTTCGGTTCCGGTTCCAGCCGTGAGCATGCTGCCTGGGCCATTGCCGACTACGGATTCCGGGTTGTTGTTTCAAGTTTCTTTGCCGACATCCACAAGAACAATGAGCTGAACAATTTCGTTCTTCCGGTAGTAGTCAGCGAAGAGTTCCTGAAAGAATTGTTTGCCAGCATTGAAAAAGACCCGAAGATGGAAGTAGAGGTAGACCTACCCAATCAGACCATTACCAATAAGGCTACAGGCAGAAGCGAGCATTTTGAAATCAATGCCTATAAGAAACATTGCCTGATCAACGGATTGGACGACATTGATTTCCTGGTGGCCAATAAAGATAAGATAGAAGCTTATGAGCAACACAGATAACACCGGCCGATACATTCCCCATCAGCCACGCATCGAGATCATGGATACGACCCTTCGCGACGGTGAGCAGACCAGCGGCGTGTCGTTCATGCCTCATGAAAAGCTGATGATAACCCGTCTGTTGCTCGAAGAACTGTGTGTCGACAGGGTTGAGGTAGCTTCTGCCAGAGTATCGGAAGGTGAATTAGAGGCCGTACGCATTATCTGCGACTGGGCGTCTCGGCATGGAATGCTCGACAGGGTTGAGGTGCTTGGGTTTGTTGATAACGGAACATCGCTCCGTTGGATTCAGCAGGCTGGAGGGCATGTCATCAATCTGCTCACCAAGGGTTCCTTGAAACATTGCCGTGAGCAGTTGGGAAAAACCCCCGAAGAGCATATCCGCGACATCCGTTCGGTGCTGCAGATGGCCGACGAGATGGGCATCACGGTGAATGTATATCTTGAAGACTGGAGCAACGGCATGAAAGACTCGCCGGATTATGTGTTTCAGTTGATAGACGGACTTTTGGATACTCACATTCGGCGTTTCATGCTGCCCGATACGTTGGGTATCCTCAATCCGTTGCAGGTTATCGAGTATTTCCGTAAGATGAAGAAGCGTTACCCCGATCTGCATTTCGATTTCCATGCCCACAATGACTATGATCTGGCTGTGAGTAATGTGTTGGCAGCCGTGCTGAGCGGGGCCAAGGGATTGCACACTACCATCAACGGGTTGGGCGAGAGGGCCGGCAATGCACCGCTTGCAAGTGTGCAGGCTATCCTGAAAGACCATTTCAATGCGATAACGAGCATCAACGAGGAGCAGTTGAACAACGTAAGCCGGATCGTGGAGTCTTATTCAGGCATATCCATTCCGGCCAACAAGCCCATCGTGGGTGAGAATGTCTTTACGCAGGTGGCCGGTGTGCATGCCGACGGAGACAACAAGAACAATCTCTACTGCAACGACCTCCTTCCCGAACGTTTCGGACGCAAGCGCGAGTATGCGTTGGGAAAGACCAGCGGCAAGGCCAATATACGCAAGAATCTCGAAGACCTGGGGCTGGAGCTCGACGAGGCATCCATGCGTAAGGTTACCGAGCGCATCATCGAGCTGGGCGACAAGAAAGAACTTGTCACTCAGGAAGACCTGCCGTATATCGTAACCGATGTGTTGAAACACGGTGTTCAGGATGAGAAAGTAAAGCTGAAAAGCTATATCGTGAATCTGGCCTATGGCTTGAAGCCGATGGCAACCCTTAAAATTGAAATCAACGGTAAGGAGTATGAGCAAAGCTCCAGCGGTGACGGACAGTACGACGCTTTTGTACGTGCCTTGCGCAAGGTGTACAAGGATAAGTTAGATCGCCGTTTCCCCATGCTGACCAATTATGCGGTAACCATTCCCCCGGGAGGACGTACCGATGCATTTGTGCAGACGGTTATTACCTGGAGCTTCAACGACAAGGTGTTCCGTACGCGCGGACTTGACGCCGATCAGACGGAAGCTGCCATCAAGGCTACGATGAAGATGCTGAATATTATAGAGGAGGAATACAGTAAATGAACCTTAAAAAATGGATATTGAGATATGAAAAAAGTATATTTGAAAAATGTTTTGTTTTATGTTTTGATGTTTGTGTTGCTGTTCATTTTAGACATTTCCTTGCGTGAATGGAGCGGACGGACAGATTTCCACCATTTCAACCTGTTGGCGCATGTGGTGTGTATAGCCGGTATCACAGGTATATTGGTGGTACTGGATTATGGACTGACAAAAGTAAAAAGAAGAAATAAATAAACAGATAAAGACAGTAAGGTATGAATTTGAAGATAGCAGTATTGGCCGGTGACGGTATCGGCCCCGAAATATCGGCAGTGGGAGTAGACGTAATGACTGCCGTGTGCAACAAGTTTGGCCATGAGGTAAGTTATGAATATGCCATTTGCGGCGCCGATGCCATTGATAAGGTAGGCGACCCTTTCCCTGAGAACACATACGAGGTGTGCAAGCGTGCCGATGCCGTACTCTTTTCGGCAGTAGGCGACCCGAAGTTCGACAATGACCCGACGGCCAAGGTACGTCCGGAACAGGGACTGCTGGCCATGCGTAAGAAGTTGGGCCTGTTTGCCAACATCCGCCCGGTGCAGACCTTCAAGTGTCTGCTTCACAAGTCACCCTTGCGTAAGGAGCTGGTCGAAGGAGCCGATTTCATCTGTATCCGTGAGCTCACCGGTGGCATGTATTTCGGAGAGAAATACCAGGATAACGACAAGGCTTATGATACAAACATGTATACCCGTCCGGAGATAGAGCGCATTCTGAAGGTAGGATTTGAATACGCCATGAAACGCAACAAGCATCTTACGGTAGTCGACAAGGCCAATGTGCTCGCTTCTTCAAGACTGTGGCGTCAGATAGCGCAGGAGATGGCTCCTCAATATCCCGAAGTGACCACCGACTACATGTATGTTGACAACGCAGCCATGCGCATGATTCAGGAACCTACATTCTTTGACGTAATGGTAACCGAAAATACGTTTGGTGACATCCTTACCGACGAGGGGTCTGTTATCAGCGGCTCTATGGGATTGCTCCCTTCGGCTTCTACGGGCGAGAGCACACCGGTGTTTGAACCCATTCACGGTTCATGGCCGCAGGCCAAAGGGCTTAACATAGCCAATCCGTTGGCGCAGATTCTGTCGGTAGCCATGCTTTTCGAGCATTTTAACCTGAAAGCCGAAGGCGCCCTGATACGCCGCGCTGTAGATGCTTCGCTCGATGCCAATGTACGCACTCCCGAAATTCAGGTTGAAGGAGGCGAACGCTATGGAACAAAGGAAGTCGGTCAGTGGATTGTAGATTATATAAATGCTGCCAACTGATAAGACTGTTATGATATTTCCGGCCGGATGTAATCTCTTGTGAGGTTACATCCGGCTTTTTTATAGCCAGTGGGATAAATAATTCAGAGAATTTCACTCCTCTTGTTATCGTGACTTGATGTTTTTGTCTATCTTTGACAAAGATATTAGTTAACCTATAAATACTGATTATATGAAAGAAATACTCCATCCTTTGCATGCAGGGAAGCGATTCTTGCTGTGTGTAGCCTTATGCCTCCCGGCATTATTGAGTCAGGCTCAGACAGAGGCTCGGATTCCCACAGCCGATCAGGTAGGTGCTGCCCAGATGCCCGATACCATTGCTCCCATTTATGCTCCGTTTGATATGCCGCAGCTTACCAAGCCGGTATTTCCCGATTACAGCATAACCATAAAGAAGAAAAGCGTAAAAAAAGGCCAGTTGGCCACAACCGCTATCCAGACTGCCATTGATGAGGTGTGCAAGCGCGGTGGAGGTACGGTAATTATTCCCGAAGGAGTGTGGAATACCGGACGTATTATTCTGAAGAGCAATGTAAACCTGCATCTTGACGAGGGAGCGGAGTTGCACTTCAGCGGTGATGTAAAAGACTATCTTCCGGTAGTGTTTACCCGCAGTGCGGGCATTGAAGGCATGTCACTGGGCAGTTTTATCTATGCCAACGGGCAGGAGAACATTGCCGTTACCGGACGTGGCAGGATGATTGGTCCGGAGCGCGACTGCCAGATTTTGAAGCAGAACATAGGCTACGGCGACTTTGACAAATACATTGCATACGATAAGCCGGCTACCGAACGGATTTATGACGGGCATGACGGCACTTCGGTATTTCTGCCCACCTTTATCGGGCCGATAAACTGCAAGAACGTATACATTGAAGGAGTCACTTTGGAGCGCTCCGTATTCTGGAATATCGTACCGGTGTATTGTGAGAATGTAATCATACGCGGTGTTACCGTCAATTCGGTAGGCATACCCACGGGCGACGGTATGGACATCGAGTCGTGCAAGAATGTACTGATAGAATACAATACCCTTTCTACAGGTGACGACTGCTTTACTATCAAGTCGGGTCGTGGCATTGACGGAATGCGTGTAAACCGTCCTACCGAGAACATTGTGCTGCGTTATAACCTGGCCAAGATAGGACACGGAGGCATTACCTGCGGAAGTGAAACTGCAGGAATGATTCGTGACGTATATGCCCATGACTGTGTATTTCAGGGAACGGATGTAGGACTCCGTTTCAAGACCCGTCGTCCGCGCGGAGGAGGTGGTGAAGACCTTTATTATGAGCGTATCCGCATGAATCTTGAGGCTTCGGCCATTCATTTTGACATGTTGGGTTCAAGTACTTATGTCGGTTCGCAGGCTACCCGTAAAATGCAGAAGCCGGATGAGTTTACTCCGGTATACCGTAATGTGCATATAAAAGATGTCATTATAGAAAATGCTTCTTATTTCCTGAAAGTTGCTGGTATACCCGAATCGCCGGCGCGCAATGTAGAAATCAGCAATGTAGAGTCAAACAGCAAGAACCTGATACTTATCAATGACATGAACGGTTTGAAACTGAAGAATGCCGTATTGCAGTCGGCCGACAACAAGATACAGATTTCAGACGGCCGTAATCTGCATTTTGAGGATATCCGCTTCAGGGTGAACGGAGGAAAAGTGCTGAAACACGTTGACGGAGAACTGTCTGAGAATATCTATTTCAAAAACTGTAAACCGTCTGTTCAAGAATAATATATAGTTAAACATATGCCGGTTTTTATAGCTCGGAAGCTTAAGAACCGGCATAATTTATGTGTATAAATCAATCTAAGATTATGAAGATTCATTTGATGTTGCTAGCCTTTCTGTTGGGGGCCGGATTAAAGGCGCAGAATTCAGTTACTGTAGTGGCGGCCGATGGCAGTGGTGATTATAAGACCCTTCAGGAAGCTGTCAATGCATGCAGTGCCGACAGTGTCCGCCATTTGGTATTTATCAAAAACGGAATATATGAAGAGCGGGTAAACTTGTCCAAAGGTAAGACTATCAGCCTTATCGGTGAGAGTCGTGACGGGGTGGTCATCACCAATAACCGTAATCGCGGAAAGGAAAGCCGATACCGTAATTTCAGAGATATTACTACCATGCTTTGCAACGGCGATGACTTTTACATGGAGAATCTGACTGTTGCCAATACGGCAGGTGACGTAGGACAGGCCGAAGCGCATTACATAGCCGGTGACCGCCAGGTATACAGAAACTGCAAGTTTACCGGTTTTCAGGATACCCAGCGCACCAATGGAGGTGCACGTGCCTATTTGCGGGACTGTTTCATAGAGGGAGCGGTTGACTTCATCTATGGTGACGGACTGATATATTATGACCGTTGCACAATTAATAGTGTGAACGGAGGCGGATATGTTACCGCTCCTGCCGAATGTTCGGCAACAGAACCGGGAACAGACGGAAAGATGCTCCACTATGGATATGTTTTTAACCGGTGCAACCTGACAGCCAATCCCGATGTGAAAGATGGAAGCTATTATCTGGGACGTCCGTGGAAAAAAGATGCGGCTTCATACTTTATCAACTGCACGTTGGGTACACATATCAATGCCCGTGGCTGGAAAGAGTGGAACGGGACAGAAGCTACAGCCGATATGGCCGAGTGGGGAAGCCTTACTCCTCAGGGTAAACCGGCAGATTTGTCTGGCCGTGCGGAGTGGAGCCGTCAGTTATCGGAAGAAGACGCCTTGCGTTTCACTCCGGAGTATGTATTTACCAAGCTTCATCCCGAAAAAAACTTTGACTATCAGAAGTTCTGTGTCAAGCTGGATGCTCCGGCATATGTAAAGATTCAGGGAGAAACCCTTACGTGGGGAGCTGTCAAGGACGCTGTGGCCTATCTGGTATATTGCAACGGACGTTTTATGACAGTAGCGTACCATAACAGTTGTAAGATTGTGAAAAAGCAGAAAGCACTTTATAGTGTGAAAGCTGTTTCCCGTTTGGGAGTAACCGGTCTGGAAGCTGAATCAGGTAAGTGATAAGCCTTGTTGTTATAAATAATGCTATTATTATAATAAGTTTCTGTATTTTACTTTTTTATAGCAAATTGTATGGTCCTTGTGGCTTGTGCTTTGCATTCTGTGGATATTATGTGATTTTTACAGTTGTTTTTCTACATGTTCTGTGTAATGTTTGCCCAAATGCGGCTTTGGCATAAAGAGACTAAAACATTTATATCGTTGAATGTCAGTAAAATAAGACTTTTTCTGTTCAATGGCATTTGCTTTGCACTTGATTAGACAGAGATTGAAACTCGAAGTCAAACAATTAAAATTTATACTTATGAAAAAGTTAGTTTTTGCAGTAGCATTCGTAATGGGATTAGGAACTACAGTAGCTTTCGCTGAAAACAATGCACCGGTTGAGGTATCGGTAGTGTCAACTGTAAACGATTTCACTCCGATTGAAGTAAAAGACTTGCCACAGGCTGTTCAAGACGTTTTGGCCGAGAAGTATAAAGACTTTACAGTGAAAGAGGCAGCTGTTCAGGTAAATGAAGACGAAACAAGCACTTATCAAGTGACCTTGACCGATGCCGACGGCAATGAAACCGTTGTTATGTTCAACGAACAAGGCGAAGTGATTGAATAAACCGTTTTTTTAATTATTGATATGCAAGAGACGTACCGGTGCAGATTATTTTCTGCCAGGTACGTCTTTTGCATTTATGCGTCTGTCACTGTCTGGAGCTGTTATTTCACGGCTTTGAACAGCGCTTCTACGTTTTCGGGTTTCGTGTCAGTGAGTATGGCCTCATGGCTTGGCGAGATAATCAGTCCGGTAGGGAACAGTTCTTTCAGTTCCTTTACTTTGGCTGTCACTTCTTCGGGTGAGCCGTTTACCATCAGATGCTGTGCGTCTACTCCACCGCAGAATGATACTTTGTCACCAAAATCCTTTTTCAGACGTTCGGGTTCCATTTTGGCAGCCAGTGCCTGTATGGGATGAATGGCGTCTACTCCCATTTCAATCAGGTCGGGGATAACGTCGTATATGGAGCCGCATGAGTGATGAATTACCTTCAGACCGTATGATTTAGCTTGTTGTACCAGTTTCCGCGTTCCCTCAAAGACAAATTCGCGCAGCTGTTCGGGTCCTACCATCAGTCCCTGCTGGCTTCCGAAGTCATTTCCTATCAGTACGGCGTGCAGCTTGCCTTGTGTTGCCTTATAGAAAATCTCGTTGGCACGCAGGTAGAAATCCGTAATGCGGTCAATCACAGCCTTGAACAGTTCGGGCGCCAGAAACATTTTCATCAGAGCGTCTTCCATGCCGAAAGCCGCACAGGCATCCTGAAAATGAGCCGACCAGACAACTCCCAGCACGGCATATCCTTCGGGTACATCGTCTACTACCCGGCGACATTCTTCCGGGTCAATGTATTTTTCGGGTTCGGGCCAGTCGAACAGGTCTACGGCCGAGGCGTCGGTATAGTCTTCAAAGAAACCGGGGGCGGTGAGGGTACGTTCTTCGTTCGAGCCGTCAGTCTTCCGCTTGGCAAAGTCGAAAGCGGCATAAATGGCATTGCTGGTAGGAGAATGGTAAGGCATTTCTACCGGATAGATATCATCGTCGATACATGCCTTCAGCTCTTTCATGCCGCTTGCTCCAAAATGTTTGTAGAGTTGGGGCAGTGCGTGCAGGTCGGGTATTCCGAGCCAAGATGCCGGACGGTCTGTCGGTCGGCGTTCGATGGTAGCGTAAAAGCGTTCAATGTGATTCATAATATTGCTGTATTATAGATTGATTGGTTATTGTAATGTCAGTTCATAGTCGGCCACATCAAGTCTTCGGCCGAACTTGAAGCCCACTCCCTTAAAGTGCGATACCTGTCGGAACCCCATCTTCTCATGAAATGCCGTGCTGTTCTCGTTGGGCCAGGTTATGCAGGCTATCAGGTTGTGCAATCCCTGTGCGCGGCAAGCCTTGATAAGATGCTGCATCAGATGAGCGCCGTATCCCTGCCTTGTATGTGCCGGGTGTAGATAGATGGTTACTTCGGCCGTATGTCTGTAGGCCGGTTTTTCTTTCCACTCATGCGCGTAGCAGTATCCCACAATGTTATCTCCTTCCAGACAAACGAAAGCCGGATATTTTTCAACTATGGGCGCAAGTTTTTTCTGCATAGCGGTCCTGTCATATTTTTCAGTGTCAAAAGTAATGACCGTATGTTCGGTATAGTAGGAATAGATGCCGGCTATGGCTTCGGCATCCGTCATGTTCATGGGCCTGATTTCCATCATACAATCTGTATCTTTTTCGCAAAGGTAATTAAATAGCCTGAAATATGTTGCTTTATCTGTTCCATACTTAGCATCTTCACGCATATTCCGTATCTTTGCTTCCATAATTTGAATAATGATAGTTGCATGAAGAAACTGTTTATGCTGTTATGCTTGTCTGTGCCTTCGCTATGTCTGTATGCACAGACCTATAAAGAGGTAGCCGAGAAGGCTTTTCATTGTGTTGAGGCCGACAGTCTGGAGCAGGCCACCGTTCTTTTCCGCGAAGCATTGAAGATGGAACCGGCCAATGCTTTCAATGCCGAACTGTTTGCGGCATTGGGAGAGATTTACCGCCGGAAGGATGATTTGAAAGCGGCTTTGGAAAATTATTCCCTGTCGCTGAACCTCCGTCCCAAATCTGTTCCCGTTCTTCTGTCGCGTGCCGGTATTTATATGGAGACGGGTGATGACCGCCGTGCATATACCGATTACTGCGATGTGCTCGACCTCGACAAGGATAACCGCGAAGCTCTTTTCTTCCGTGCTTATCTGAATATGGAAAAGCGTGACTTTAAGGCGGCACGCATTGATTACGAACGCTTGTTGTTGCTCGAACCGAATCATGATAAGGCCCGTATGGGACTTGCTATACTGAACCAGAAGGAAGGTCGTCTGAAAGAGGCTTACGACCAGCTGTCTACTCTTATTATCGCCAATCCCGGTGATGCTTCGCTTTACGCTTCACGTGCCGATGTTGAAAAAGATCAGGGAGCTTATGATATGGCCATGCTCGATATGGAAGAAGCCATTCGTCTTAAGCCTGATGATGCGCAGTACTACATAGTTCGTGCCGGTATTTATCTGAAACTGAAAAAGAAAAAACTGGCTCGCAATGATTTGGATAAAGCTGTAGAACTGGGTGTGTCGCGCGCTTCTCTGAGTGAGTTGTATAAGGAGTGTCGGTAAATATTTTAAGTTTACGGCAAAACAAAGTATTTCTTAACTGAAACTAAAATGTAACAAAACGGGTATGTCTTTTTATTTCGTATTCCAATCGTAAATCTCTTCGTATGAATCAAATTCTGGTTTACCGGTTATACCATGACGGTTCAGTACGCTTTTTACATAGTTCTGTTCTTGAGGGGTAAAGAACCTTTCTTTCCGTTTAAGGCGGTAGTAATGCGTCTTTCCGTAATGTGCAATCAGTTCGTTTTTGATATCTCTGGCCGTACTGTAGGGGAGGTTATCAAGCAGATGAGTAATTCCTACTGCATTTTTCTGTGGAGCACATGGTATATACTCCTTGCAATCTCCTTTGGGGGAAGTGATTGCGGGATTAAGTACAATTATAGTCCGGATGTCTTCTGGTATATGATAGGTTATCTGATGCCTGAGGCATTCTTCAGCCTTTTTGCATTTGTCATTAAAACAATGTGCATATCCGTTTGGAACTTGGGAATAGTTGAAATTCTTCAGCATTGGCTTGGTGTTTTTTCTATATGTATTGTGCAAAGTAAGTTATAAAACCGTGAAACTGCAAGTACTTTGTTTGAAAGAATTGTTATTGAGAGTTTTTGTGGGAGGTCTCTTTATGAATTATAGAATGCTTCTACATGGGCATATTGAAAATTCTAATTTTCATTTGCCATTGCGTTCACCTTTTCGTATATTTGGATAATATAGGATGCGGTTCGGCAAAATCAAATCTGAAAACTGTGTTTTCATTTGTCATTGCACTCACCTTTCACTATATTTAGATAATATAGGATGCGGTTCGGCAAAGTCAAATCTGAAAACTGTGTTTTCATTTGCCATTGCACTCACCTTTTACTATATTTGCAGTCAATGTATTAACGGTACTGATATACTATGAATAAGGATTATCTGGATAAGGTTGATTTGGCAAAGCTGAAATCGGGAGATGAAGACGCGTTTCAGAGTCTGTTTCAGTCATATTATGTACCATTATGTCTGTATTCTGTGCAAATAACCGAATCCATAGAAGATTCAGAAGATTTGGTTCAAGACTTATTTCTTCGTTTTTGGGAGAAAGGTTTTTATCGTGAGGTAGATTCCAATCTGAAGTCCTATCTGTTTAATGCCGTTCGTAACTTGTCCTTGAATTATCTGAAGAAGCATCGTACTTATGTATTTGAAGAGCTGGAAGAACGTGTTTACTTGCAGGAAGAAGACTGTACGGAAGAAGACGTAAAAGAAAGCTATCATCATCTGCATGCTGCGTTCCAGCGTTTGTCACCTCAAGAAGCAAAAGTGCTTCGATGCATAGTCCTTCAGGGAAAAACTTATAAGGAGGTAGCTCAGGAGATGGGTGTTTCGGTCAATACTGTCAAGACCTATCTGGCACGTGGAATGCGTTTTTTACGGACCCAATTGTTAATTCTTTCCGTTTTCATTTATTTTTTGAAATTTTTCTTGTTTTAGGTGTCACCCATTTTAATATTCGTGTTGTCTTAGGGGTAAAATGATAATTACAGAACTCCTATGGACGAAACACGAATTTATACACTATTCATAAAATATCAGATTGACAAACTTTCTTCTTCCGAATATGAAGAGTTGAAAGCGTGGCTTTCTGCTTCAGACGAAAACCGGCAAACTTTTGAGCAGTTTTTGGCTATCCGTAAACGTAATCTGCAGTATGAAGCATTGAAGCAGCTCGATGCCGATGAGGCTTGGAACCGTCATGCTCAGAAACGTTGCTTCCTGCATGTTCGTCGTTGGGCTTTAAGAACAGCAGTGGCTGCATTGCTGATAGGCTGTACTTGGATAGGCTATCATTATGTTACTTATGTAGACACTACAGAGAAAAGTTTGGCTGAACTCTTTCCGAATCATGGTTCCAAGCAGGCCTTGCTGGTATCGGATGATGGTGCCATGCTGTCTCAGTCAGACTCCTTGTTTACATGGCTCGATACTTCCGTTCAGTCAGGACAGATGCAGGAACTTAACCGTTTTCAGTATAAGAACTTCACTCATGTGAAGAATATGAATGAGGTCTATGTGCCTCGTGGCGGTGAATATTCACTTGTATTGGCCGACGGTACTAAAGTCTGGCTTAATGCTCGGTCAGCCCTCCGCTTTTCCTATCCTTTCGACTCACTTCGCACCGTCTATCTTGATGGTGAGGCTTATTTTGAGGTTGCGCACAATGCGGCAAAACCATTTGAAGTAAAAACCGAAGAAAACACGCTTCGTGTATTGGGAACCAAATTTAATGTACGAGCCTATAAGGAGCAGCCTTATCAGGTAACCTTATTGGAAGGTAAGGTACAGATAAGTAATGGTATTGATACTGAGATTCTTGTTCCCAATAATCAATTAAATCAGCCATCAGAAGCAAAGACTTATGAAGTAATTCCCGTCAATGCCAAGCTTTATAGTGCCTGGACCAAAGGTGTCTTTGAGTTCAATAATGCTTCTTTAAAAGATATTATGTGTCAGTTAGAACGTTGGTATAATGTAGAGGTAGATTATGCTACTGAAGATTTGAAGGATATTCGTTTTACGGGATCTATCTTGAAAAATGAATCTTTAGGTTATGCGCTGGAAATGATTCAGAAGATTTCTGATGTACGTTTTTCTAAACGCAATGAACGGGTTTTAATAGAGAAGAAATAATTTATATATGTTTAATCAATAGCTAATTTTATGAGAAAGAATGAGAGAAAGACAATGTTACTTACTTTCAGACGACAAAAGGCTGTAATACCTTTGTTGGCTTGTGTCCTGGCATGTAGTCCGATGGGTATGTATGCTTATGGACAAAATGATACGGATATATCTATATCGATAAACAAGAAAGGCATATCGGTAAAGGAAGCTTTGGATTTACTTAAGGAACAGAGTGGGGTATTTCTAATGTATCGTGAAGAAGCCGTAAAAGGTTTGAAGGTAGATTTGGATTTAAATGGAGCTTCATTAACAGAAGCGCTTGATAAATTGTGTGCTGAAACTGGACTTACTTACGAATTCTCAAATGGGCATGTGCTAATTTATTCAAATGAGAAACTTAAAAGTAATCCTCTACAAGAGAAAAAGATACTTTTGCATGGTGTAGTGACTGATGATCAAGGGCTTGCTTTACCAGGAGTAAGTGTAAAGGTTAAAGGGCAATCTTCTGGAGTTGTAACTGATATAGATGGTAAATTTAGTATTCCTATTGATAGAATAGATGACGGTGTGACATTGGTTTTCAGTTTTGTCGGTATGGAAACTTTGGAAAAATTGGTAAGGGATACTAATTTATTAAATGTTGTTATGAAGTCGAATGTCGAGAATTTGGAGGAAGTTGTGGTGACTGGAATTTTTCAACGAAAGGCTGAAAGTTTTACAGGTTCTGCTACAACACTAACTCGCAAAGATTTGCTGAGCCGTGGAAACTTAAATCTGATTCAAAGTCTGAAGAACTTGGATCCTTCTTTGAACATAGTCGAAAACTTTTCCATGGGTTCAGACCCGAACAGTCTGCCTGAGATGGAACTGCGTGGCTCATCGTCCTTTCCGGACATTCGTGGACAGTATGCTTCCAATCCGAACTTGCCTTTGTTCATCCTGGATGGATTTGAAACGACGCTCGAGAAGGTGATGGACTTGGATATTAACCGTATTGAGAGTGTGACGCTGCTTAAGGATGCTGCAGCCAAGGCTATTTACGGTTCCAAAGCGGCCAATGGTGTGATGGTTATCGAGACTGTGCGCGTGAAAACAGGCGAACTGCGTGTGAACTATACTGGTTCATTGAACTTGGAGCTTCCAGACCTGAGTAGCTACAACATGTGTAATGCCCGTGAGAAGTTGGACTTAGAATATAAGTTGGGTGCTTATGATAATGATCTTCCGAACGCCGATTATGATAAGAAACTGCTCTACAACCAATACCTGAAAGAAGTAGAGCGAGGTGTAAATACCGACTGGATGTCTATGCCCTTGCGCAATGGAGTAGGCAACAAACATTCTGTCAATATGGAAGTAGGTAATCGAGAATTGAGGGTCGGTGTCGACCTCTCCTATAATAATATAGAAGGTGTCATGAAAGGTTCGCGACGTAACACGATTGGTGCCGGACTGAACATAATTTACCAACGAAAGAGGATTTTGTTCCGCAACCAATTTTCCTTTACATCCATGAATTCGGAAGATTCCCCTTACGGAGAGTTCTCAGACTATGTTAAACTGAACCCCTATTGGCGTCCCTACAATGAAGATGGCAGTTTGCGGAAGTATTTGGGTCAAGGACCTATTTTTTCCGAGAAAGTATATAATCCTTTGTACAATGCGACCATCAACACGACCTACAAGGATGACTACATGGACTTCACCAACAATTCCTATTTAGAATATACCGTACAGCCCAATTTGAAGCTAATCGGACGTGTCAGTGTGTCTTCACGTACTAGCAATTCTGAAGATTTTCTGCCGGGTAGTCATTTGAGTTTTCAGGATGTGGCAAATACGGAATTCTATGAACGCGGAAGCTATACACAGGGATATGGAAAATCTTTTACGGTAAGTTCGGACCTTACGGTGAATTATTCACACTCTTGGAAAAAACATGTTTTGTTTGCCAATGCTGGAGCGAATATTCGCAGTAGCAACTCTGAAGATTACGTCCATAAGGCTGTGGGATTCCCGAATGACAAGATGGACAACATCATTTTTGCCAAGCAGTATGCTAAGGATTCCAAGCCGACAGGCAGTGAGTCGATAGACCGTGAGGTGGGATTCCTGATGGCAGCCAACTACTCGTATGACGACCGCTATTTGGCCGATTTCTCCCTACGTACCAATGCTTCGTCACAGTTCGGAGCAGACAACCGTTGGGGTACGTTTTGGTCGGTAGGTTTGGGATGGAATTTGCATAATGAAGCGTTCATAAAAGGCTCAGATGTCGTGAAACAATTTCGTTTGCGTGCTTCTATGGGTTATACCGGTTCGCAGAATTTCAACTCCTATCAAGCCATGTTATTGTACAATTATTTCACGGATGACTCCTACTTGGGGGCTATCGGAACTTATTTGGAAGGCTTGGCCAATAGCAAGCTGAAGTGGCAACAGAAATTTGATGTGAACTACGGCTTGGACCTTAATCTGTGGAATCGTGTTAATGTGAAGTTTGATTATTATCGTTCGACTACCGATAACTTGTTAACCGACATTACCACACCCCCATCCTTGGGTTTCAGCAGTTATAAGGATAACTTGGGTAAGATTGTGAACGAAGGCTATGAGTTTCGTGTCAATTGGCAGTTGTATTCCCGTCCAGAGGACAGAGCTTCGGTGAATGTGTTCGTAAGCGGCGTGTCGAACAAGAACAAAATTAAGGAGATTTCTAATTCTCTTACATCGTTAACCGAAGAGATGGATAAAGAGGCTGCGGATTCAAATAAACCTTTTGTGCGTTTTGTGGAAGGACAATCTTTGAATGCTATTTGGGCAGTTCGTTCGTTAGGTATTGATCCATCCACAGGTAAAGAGGTATTTGTTCGTCCAGATGGAACGCTAACCGATGAATGGAGAGCCGAGGATCAGGTAGTCTGTGGAGATACAGAACCTAAGTTGAGAGGAAATTTAGGTTTTTCAGTGGAATATAAGGGATTGTCGTTATCGTTTACAGGGTTGTATCAGTTGGGAGCCGAGATGTATAATACAACTTTGGTTGATAAAGTGGAGAATGCCCAGTTGAATTACAATGTCGATAAGCGGGCTTATTACAATGCTTGGCTGAAAGAAGGCGACTTGTCTCAATTCAAGAATATTGGAGATTGGCAGCACCCCACGCAAGCCACTTCGCGCTTTGTGCAGAAACTGAATGAATTTGATTTCTCTTCTCTGTCCATCGGATATGATTTCTATCGGTTTGGCTTTGTCAAGAAATGGGGACTAGAACGCTTGCAATTACAGTTCAACATGAATGACTTTGCTCAGCTTTCTTCTGTCGAAATCGAACGGGGAACTTCTTATCCTTTTGCCCGTTATTGTTCGTTTACATTGAATGTTAATTTTTAAAGACTTTGTACAATGAAAAAGATACTATATCGTTTATTGGTTGGAACTGTTATATTGTTGACCGGTTGTGAGTCGTGGTTGGACGTACAGCCTCGGACCAAAATCAAGTCCGATGATTTGTTTGAGACGGAAGCCGGTTTCAAGGATGCGCTTGTGGGGGTTTACACTTTGATGAAGTCTGAGCCTCTGTATGGACGGGAAATGACGTTTGGTTTTGTGGAGGTGCTGACAAATGGTTATGGCTATAACAGTACGTATGCTAACGCAGCGAAATGGAATTATACGGACCTGACTGTACGTCCGTTAGTCGATAACATTTGGAGCAAGATGTACAACACTTTGGCCAATGTGAACAATTTGTTGGATAACATTGACAGTCATAAGGATGTGTTTACTGGCGATAACTACAATATTATCAAAGGTGAGGCTTTAGGTTTGCGAGCTTATCTACACTTCGACCTGTTACGCTTGTTCGCTTCGGCTACTAATTTGGATAAGGAGGCTATCCCTTATGTGAAAACGTTGCAGATAGAAGTGCCGAAGGTATACACTAGCCGGGAAATCTTGGACTTTTTGTCAGAAGACCTTAATCAGGCGTTGCAATGTTTGGAGAAGGATCCCATTCGTGAAGGTATTTTGAAAGAGCAGGACAATGATGATTTTCTGAATAACCGCCAGATGCATTTCAATTATTTTGCTGTAAAAGCACTTCAAGCTCGTGTGGCTCTTTGGGGAGGTGACAAGGAAACGGCAAAGGCAGCTGCAGGTGATGTTCTAGCTGTGGCTGATGCCATATTTCCTTGGGTGACTTTGGAAGCAGCTTCTTCAACAGATGAAGCTAAGCGGGATTATACGTATGCGACAGAACATATTTTTGCCTTGAATGTGAGAAATTTGAGAGATTTGTCAGAATATTGGTTCATGGCCGACAATAATACATTGCTTTACGCCCAGAAAAGTTCCATTGAGGAACGTTACGAAGTGGGTCAAGGTAATAATGTTGGTGGAGTGGATTATCGGAAACTCTACCAGATGAAAGACGAAAAAACAGGTGGAGACTATAAGTTGTACAAGTATTATCAGCCGGAGAAGTACTTGGTCGATTATGCCGAAAGAATTCCATTAATTCGTCTGTCCGAAATGTACTATATTATGGCTGAGTGTTGGATGGGAGAAGATGATGTCCAAGCTATGGAATATTTGAATGAGGTACGCCGTCATCGTGGTATTGTTTCCGATTTGACTGATGTCAATCTATTACGGGAAGAGTTGACTAAGGAATATGCTAAGGAATTCTTTATGGAAGGACAGATATTCTATTACTGCAAGCGTCTTAACTTGCCTAAGTTCCCATGTTACTACCAAACGTTACCTGATGGTGTCTATATGTTGCCGATACCGGATTCAGAATTAGAGTTTGGAGACTATTATAACGTAGAAAAATAAATGCAATCATGTTAAAAGAATGGATTATGAATTATTATATAGAAAGACTGTTGCCGGTGGTGCTACTGACTTTTTTGTTTTCTTCCTGTGAAAAGAATGAAGTAGAACTATATGGGGAAGATGCTTATTTGGTGTTTGAAATGCCTACATCTGGTCGTGATAATACGCCGAGAGATTCGTTGATTTTATCATTCCCATTGAAAGGAGATGATTGCACGGAGGATACTCTGTGGTTCAAGATGCGTGTCATTGGACGGTCAGCGCCTTTTGACCGTGAAGTTACGTTCAGAGTCAACGCCGAAGGTACAACGGCAAAAGCTGAAAATTATAAATTGGAGTCTTGTTACATTCCGGCAGATAGTTTTAAAGTTGATGTCCCTTTGGTCGTTTATCGGGCCGGTTTGAAAGATACCATCGTACGATTGGAATTGAATATTGAGCCTAATCAGTATTTTGGAATAGGTTTTTCTGATGTGGATAAAGGTATCTTTTTATGGGGGGATACGATGATTATGCCAGATAATTGGTATACAGGTTTTGATAGTTATTTTCGTTATTTTGGAGAATATACAGAAACACGTTATGTATTTATCTTGCAATCACTAGGATTTGACGAGTTGCCTCCGTTGGGCGATTATCTTACATTCAAGGAATACAATAGGAAGGTTCGTGCGGCCTTGTATGAATATAATCAAACGCATGAGGAGCCTTTGAGTGATGAATTGGGACTCGTTTCATTTCCTGAAAATGTATAATGAAAAAAGAATAAGTTATGAAAACAAAGCTATGGATATTATTTATAGGAATCTTTTTGTTTGGTTCTTGCTTGGATGATGAGGGTAATTATGTTTACTCGGATTTAAATCCTATAGAGATTGATTCAACAGAGATTTTGGACTCTTATCGGGTGACTCAATTTGATTATTTAGTGATAGATCCTGCCGTAAAGCAGGGAAAAGACGACTCGAATCTGACATATGAATGGAGAATCTTCCAAAGCAATCCTTTACCCAACCCAGAAATAGGAAGGGTTGTCAATGATGTAGTCGGAACAGAACGCAGATTGAATTACAAGGTGCAGACACCTGTTGGAAACTATAAGCTTAGTTTGAAGGTATTTGACAAACAAAATGGAGTGTTCGAGACAATTCTACGTGATTTGACAATTGAGTCGTTTGCCCCCGTAGGATTGATGGTGATGCATGGTGATGCTGATTCGACAGATGTAAGCATATTGGTCAATAATCGTATAGTGCCGGATGCAACAAAGGATAAGGTACAACATAACATATTCTCTCAAACGAACGGGCATAGGATAGCTGGTGCTCCGGGTATGGTTCGTTTCACTTGGGGAGGCCCCAGTATCTATGTTTGTACACATGGATCTGAAGGCGGCTGTTTGGCAAAGGCTAGTAACTTGGGCTATGCCCGTAGTTATGCCGAAATGTTCGACCCAGTATTAAATCATGAGGATATAGATTTTCAAGCCTGTATCTCGAAAGGTTCATCCATTTGGATGATTAATGACGGCGTGATTTATCGAGCAACTAATGAATCTTCATTTGTCAGCTTTGGAGTACCGGTATTTGGTGAACCCTATTATGCAGAGCCTTATATAGCCACAGAAACGCATGGTAATTATGGGGGAGTTTTCTATGACAGGTTACAGAAACGATTTTTGTATTGTCACTATACAGGTGTCGTCGCTAAGTTTAAGGAAGCAGGCGCTTCAGCTATTTTCGACATGAATCATGTGGGTGAAGACATGTTGTTTGCTGATCGTGGCTTTGAAAATAAATGGTTATGCGTCATGCATAATCCCGAAAACCAAGAGAAGTATTCGGTTTATGAATGTAATTTGAAGAATGCAGACGATGGAAATTGTGGGGTTGGAAAGTATGATATCAGTGATTGTTTCGCTATTGAGGAAGCAAATGCATTTGCTTTCGGTAAGCATAATTATTTGCTCTATTACGCTTTGGATACAGAAATCAGAATGTGTAACTTTAAGACACAGAACACTTCAATCGTACGCTATACCTTACCGGATAATTTGCTTCAGGAAGGTTATAAGATAAATTTGTTATATCTCTATGATGTAGATGGTGACAATTTTGGAAAGAATCTATATGTTGGCATTTACAATCCGACAACCGGAGAAGGTAAGTTGTTAGAATGCCCCATTATAATTACTGATGGTGAAATCATGGTAGATCAAATCAAGACGTATGACGGTTTCAAGAAGATTACCCATTTGTCTTACAAAAATCAGTAATAAGAGAATTTGTTGTTATAAGAACTGGCGAATGTTTCTGCCAAATATAAAATAAAAGCAATAAAAAGATTATGAAAAAGTTAAGCAGTTTTGCAGGTTTTTTGGGAATATGTATATTGGCTGCATGTTCTAGTGAGAATGTTTGTCGTATTGATGGAACTATACGCGGAATGGAAGGTCAAGATTCTATTTATGTATTGCGCAGTACCGGGGAATTCACGCGAGATACTGTTATGCAGGCACAAATAGATAATGGTCATTTCAATTTTGAATTACCTCAGGATTTGTGGGGTGAAAAATATGAGCTGAAAATTGGTAATCAACGTTTTTCTCTTTCTTTCTTTGCAGAGCAAGGAAATATTGAAATTACAGGAAACGTAGACTCTCTGTATCAGGCAGAGGTAAAAGGAACACCGGATAATGATAAGTGGGCTGCTTACCAACGGTTTAATGCTGAGTTGGCTCAAGAAGGTAATCGCCTTCGGGCCGCATTGAATGCTGAGCAACTTCCTGACAGTGTCAAGAGGGTAAAGAATATAAGTTTATTTCAGGAATTGGAGGCCAAACGTATACATTATGAAGACTCTGTGGCCAATTCTGATCCAAAGTCCGTATTTGGTCTATACCTTTATTATAATAAAATGTGGAAATGGAAGTATAATGAGATGGATGGTATTTTGGCCAAATTCCCAGATTTAAAAGAAAATCGTTATTATAAGGAGATGAAGGTAAAGGCAGATGTTTTGCGTAAGATTGCTCCAGGTGCCATTGCGCCTGATTTTAAAGTAAAAACAGTTGATGGTGGAGAAATCTCATTATCTTCATTCCGAGGGAAGTATGTGATTTTAGATTTTTGGGCTTCTTGGTGTGCTCCTTGTCGTGCTGCTACAGAATGTATAAAGGGTATTTACAAAAAATATAATGCACAAGGTTTGGAGGTATTTTCAGTGTCATTAGATGATGATAAGGATGCTTGGTTGAAGGCTATTAAAGATGACGGTATGGAGTGGAAGCAAGGTTGTCAATTGCTGAAAGGTGGTAAATTTACGCCCGTAGCTCAACTCTATGGAATAGATGGTATTCCAGCGTTTTGGGTAATAGATCCGGATGGAAAAATCTTGTGTCAAGAAACTAAGGGAGATCGCGTAGTAGCCTTTTGTGAAGAATTGTTTACTAAAAAATGACAGCTATGTTTACTAAAAAATGGTTAGTCGGATGTATGTTGTTGTGCATGTCCTCATCAGCAGTTCTAGCCGATGAGGGTATGTGGCTACTTCCCGGACTGAAGCAAAACAATGAAGCTCGTATGAAAAAACTGGGCTTACAACTTTCTGCAGAGCAGATTGTCGATGATTTGAGCCAAGCGATTATTTCGTTCAATGGCAATGGTACAGCTTCTTTTATTTCAGCAGATGGTTTAGTTCTGACCAATTATCATTGTGCTTATGATGGTTTGCAACAGAACAGTTCAGAAGAACATAATTATCTGCGTGATGGTTTTTGGGCTTCTTCGAGAGATAAAGAAATTCCATTGAAGGGTTGTCGTTTGATTATTAATCGGAAGATCCGAGAGGTATCCAAAGATGTTAATACTTATTTGCAAGCAAAGCGTGGTACTAAAAAGAATACTTATCAATTGGTACAAGAGTTTGCAGACCGTTATCAACGAGAATTTCCAGGATTAAAAGTCAGTATTCGGAGCTATCGAAATAACACTTTGCATGTCCTGTATGTTATGCAGATTTTTGAAGATGTACGGTTGGTGGGTGCGCCACCTTACGAAATTGCTAAGTTTGGTGGAGAGACAGACAACTGGACTTGGCCCCGACATGGATGTGACTTTGCTTATTTGCGTGTTTATGTTTCGCCAGATGGAAAAGGGCGTCCTTATCATCCGAAGAATGTAGTCTATCACCCGGATGTCTATCTGAAAGTATCGGATAAAGGTTTTGAGAAGGGTAGTTTTGCCATGTCAATAGGTTTTCCCGGTTACACGGATAGGAATGCTACTTCTGCTGAGATTTGGGAAAAACGTAATGTCTTGAATCCGGCAATGATAAAGGTTCGTACAGCCCGGCAGAAGATTTTGAAATCGTTCATGGCTCAAAATGAGGCTATCCGTATCAAGTATGCAGCAAAGTTTGCGGCTTCGGCCAATTACTGTAAAAATGCCGTTGGTATGAACGAGTGGATTGACCGATTGGATATTTGCCAAAAGAAAAAGGCATCAGAACAAGCATTTATTGCTTCGGGGATGACGATTGAACAGAAAAGCCGTTATTCACAGATGTTGAAAACCATTGAAACAGGTATTCATGAAGCTGCTCCCTACAATTCGGCTCTGACATATTATAGTGAAGTATTTAATAATGGTTGTGATATGCTGAATTTTATCAATGGTTTTGGAAGCATTATTCCCCAAGTGCAACAGAAGGATGATGCTATGAAGAAGAATTTTATAACCAACATCAAGATGCACTATAAGGATTATGATGAGCAAGTAGATCGTACTGTTACCAAGGAACTTTTTCGGGTGTTGAAGGAGAATGTTTGTCAAGATTTGTTGCCTGATTTCTTTCAGAAGATTGAAAGTGATTATGGAGGAGATATAGATCTGTTTGTAAATGAAATGTACGAGAAGTCTGTATTTTCTACTCAGGAACGTTTGTTGAAAGCGGTAATGGATAAGCAGTATAACATTAAGGAGGACATGGCTTATCGGGTTATGGAACAGATGGAAGAAAAACGTAAGATGCTGTTCAATCAAATTAATGAGAAAAAAGAAAAGTCCAGTCAGGCGCTTATTGAATATGCTCGGATGTTGCCGGATTTTCGTGCCGGTGATTATTATCCCAATGCAGATAAAACGATACGTTTATCCTATGGTACAGTTTGTGATTTGTTGTTGCCAGATGGAACGGAGAAACCTTTCCAGACAATGCTGAGTGGAGTGATGGCTAAAGAACAGCCTGATAATCCTGAATTTCGTTTACCATCGAAATTGAAATCGTTGTGGCAGCAGAAAGACTTTGGGACCTATGCGATTAATGGAGATGTTCCTGTTGATTTTATTACCAATGGCGATGTGACAGGAGGAAATTCAGGAAGTCCGATGTTGAATGCCCAAGGTGAGTTGATAGGTTTGGTTTTTGATTGCAATTGGGAATCTATGACGCGTGATTTCAATTATGACCAAAATTTACATCGGGTTATTTGTTTGGATGTTCGTTACTTGCTCTTTATTACCGAGAAATATGCAGGAATGAAGAGACTGGTAGATGAAATATTAAAAAAATGATGTTATGAAGAAGTGTATATTATTGGTGGGTTTGATAGGCTTGTGCTTTGCTTTGCAAGCACAAGCTCAAAGTAAAGATTCTCGAATGTGTCAAGTTAAAGGGTATATTCGTGGTATGCAGGGGGAAGTTCCCGTACAAGTTATCCAAGCTCAGAAAGGCCGGACCATAAAGACTTTGCAGAGTGGAAAATCTGTGGATGGAAACTTTACGATTACAGTGCCCGCATGTGGCGAAGCTTATGAATTGCAGTTTGGCAATAATCCTGCACGTCCTATATTTTTTGCCGAGCCGGGTAGTGTAAGCATTGAGGGACATGCCGATTCTCTGTTCTTCTCCCGTCCTTCGGGCACAAGGGCTAATGAAGAATGGCGACAGTATTGTTTGTACAGAGAACAGTTGGGACATTGGCGTGAACAACAACTTTTTTCTTCAAAAATGAAGGCTTTGGATGAGGCTGGTCAAAAACAGAAACGGAAAGAAGTTATGGCAGAATATGATCAGCGTATGGACGCTTATTTGGACTCCTTGAATAGTGACGGGCGTTCATTAGTTGCTTTGTATGTTGCTTGGAACACATTGATTGCTGATACAGCAGAGCAAATAGACGGTATCCTTGGACAATTTCAGCCGGAAATGAAGGATAATACTTATTATCAAGCTATGCAAGTCCGCAGGGATGTGTTGCGGCGTACAGCTCCGGGAGCAGAAGCCCCATTGTTTACGGTTGTATCTTTAGATGGAGATTCCATCTCTTTGTCTTCATTTCGGGGAAAGTATGTGATTTTGGACTTTTGGGCTTCTTGGTGTTTCCCATGTCGGGCTGAAACGAAATTTGTCAAAGCATTATATCAACGGTTTAATAGAAGAGGTTTAGAAGTATTTTCAGTATCGTTAGATCAGGATGAGCAAAAGTGGAGGGAGGCAGTCAAACAAGACAATATGTTGTGGCACCATGGCATTTTGGTTGGTGATTTAAAACAACAAGTGAGTGACTTATATGGTGTACAAGCTATTCCGGCAATATGGGTAATTGATCCGAATGGAAAAATCATTGCCCGAGGATTACGGGGTGAAAAGTTACAGACTTTTATTGAAGAACTTTTTAATTAGGATGTTCTGTTTATTATAGTAATTCTTATGACCTTTTATTTTATAATAAATTGAAAGGCATTCAATTGTATATGGGATCTAAAGATTCAAAAATATATCATAAACGGTATCCCCCGTTTTATATTGTTGGATACAGAGGGGCGTATTCTGAAAGCCAATGCGCCACGTCCTTCCGATCCGGAAATAAAGGATATTTTAAGTTCTTTGGTGAAATAACTTAATCTCTTCTCTCTCCTTTTATCAGAAACCGCTATAAGTTCATCTTGCATGAACTGTAGCGGTTTTTTGTCATATGAAGAGGTGTAAGTTTATAAAAATCTATTGTATACATACTCTATTCTTAAAAAATAACTATCTTGCATTGCATTTAATACTTAACCAATTTATTAAACTATAAAACATTATTGATTGTATGAAGGTAAAAAGATTGCTTCCGTTATTGTTTGTGGGGTGTGTGGCACAGACAATGGCACAGACTTTCAACGAATGGCGTGACCCGGAGGTAAATGAGGTGAACCGTGCTCCGATGCATACCAGTTATTTTGCATTCGGAAATGAGAAGGAAGCGTTGATGGGAGATAAGACTCAACAGGAGAATTATCTGTCACTTAATGGACTCTGGAAATTCAATTGGGTAAAGGATGCTGATATGCGTCCGACCGATTTCTATCAAAAAGACTTTGATGACAGTAAATGGGGAACAATGCCCGTACCCGGATTGTGGGAACTGAACGGATATGGTGACCCTATATATATTAATGTGGGGTATGCCTGGCGTGAGCATTTCAAGAATAATCCTCCAGAAGTGCCGGTAAAGGAAAATCATGTGGGTTCATACCGCAGAACGGTTGTTGTGCCCGATACATGGAAAGGTAAGCAGGTGTTCATTCATTTAGGTTCGGTTACATCAAATGTTTATTTGTGGGTAAATGGCCGCTTTGTGGGATACAGTGAAGACAGCAAGCTCGAGGCGGAATTTGATGTTACGCCGTATCTGAAGAAAGGGGAGAATCTGATAGCATTCCAGACATTCCGCTGGTGTGACGGTACATATCTTGAGGATCAGGATTTCTTCCGCCTTTCAGGAGTAGGACGCGACTGTTATCTTTATGCCCGTGAGAAAAAGCGTATACAGGATATCCGAATAACTCCGGAACTGGATGAGGCTTATCGGGATGCACAACTGGCCGTGCAGCTTGATTTGCAGGGGAAAGGACAGGTAAATCTTCGTCTGCTCGATGCTGAAGGAAAAGAAATAGCAAGCACGTCGGTAAGTGGAAAAGGTATATTGAAGACCGGAATTGCCGTGCAGAATCCGAAGAAATGGACCGCGGAAACTCCTTATCTGTATACTCTGCTTGCTGAATATGTGAGCGGAAAAGAAGTAAAGGAAGTAATTCCTGTCAAGGTGGGATTCCGCAAGGTGGAAATCAAGAACGGACAGCTTTGTGTAAACGGACAGCCGGTATTGATAAAAGGTGCAAACCGTCATGAGATGGACCCGAACAGCGGATATGTGGTTTCACGTGAGCGTATGTTGCAAGATATCCGTATTATGAAGGAGATGAATATCAATGCCGTGCGTACCTGCCATTATCCGGACGATGCCTACTGGTATGAATTGTGTGACAAGTACGGTATTTATATGGTGGCCGAAGCGAATATAGAATCGCACGGAATGGGATATGGTGACAAGACTTTGGCAAAACGTGAAGATTATCGTCTGGCTCATTTGCAGAGAGACAAGCGTAATGTGCAACGCAATTTCAATCATCCTTCGGTCATTATCTGGTCAATGGGTAATGAAGCTGGTTTCGGACCGAACTTCGAAGAGTGTTACCGATGGACGAAGAAAGAAGATCCGTCACGTCCGGTAATGTATGAACGTGCCGAGAAAAATGAATTTACGGATATTTACTGCCCGATGTACTTGGGATATGAGGGTAGCGAGAAATATGCTAAGGGAAATGATCCGCGTCCGCTGATTCAGTGTGAATATGCACATGCCATGGGTAATTCACAGGGTGGTTTCAAGGAATATTGGGATTTGGTTCGCAAATATCCGAAATATCAGGGTGGTTTTATATGGGATTTCGTAGACCAGTCATTGCTGGTGCATAGAGAAGATGGAAAGACTTTCTATGGATATACCGGTGACTGGAATGATTATGACAGTAAGGGAGACCAGAATTTCTGCAATAACGGACTGATTGCTCCTGACCGTACATGGAATCCGCATGCATACGAGGTACAACGCATTTACCAGTCTGTATGGACAGAGCCGAAAGATCTGAATGCCGGAAAGCTGAATGTGTATAATGAGTATGCCTTCCGTAATCTTGATAATTATTATATGGTATGGACATTGCTGGCTGATGGTAAACCCGTGCAGAGCGGAACCGTGAATGAGCTGAATGTGGCACCGGGCGAACGTATGGAAGTAACTTTGCCTTATACCTTATATAATATATGTCCGCAGGCAGAAGTCCTTTTAAATACAGAATTCCGGTTGAAGAAGGCCGAGCCATTGCTTGAGGCTGGTTTCACAATAGCAAAAAATCAGTTGGTTGTTCGTGAAGGAAAGCAGGGAGAACTGGTTCCTGATAAGAATGTAACCGTATATCCGTTGAAGGAGCTGACTATTGACACAGCAAATGAGAAAGGATTGGTAGTAGAGGGCAATGGATGTGAGTGGATTTTTGGCAAGAATGACGGATTCCTTTGCAGCTATGTGGTGAATGGAGCAGAACAGCTGGCCGAAGGAGGAAAGCTTACACCGAACTTCTGGCGTGCGCCGACGGATAATGATATGGGAGCCAACTTGCATAAGAAGATGGCCGCATGGAATAATCCGGGGTATAAACTGATGGCTCTTGATGCAAAAAATGAAAACGGATATGTTGTGGTTACGGCTAAATATCAACTTGAGAAGGTTGCAGCCGAACTGACGTTGACTTATACCTTATATAAAGAAGGTGCGGTGAAGGTAAATCAGACCATGAAGAAAACCGGAAAAGGGCCGGACATGTTCCGCTTCGGTATGCAGATGCAGGTTCCTGCTGCTATGGAATATATCGAATATTACGGACGCGGACCGGTAGAGAATTATTCCGACCGTAAGTCTGCTGCCGATTTGGGTATTTACAAACAGACGGTGACAGAGCAGTTCTATTCATACATCCGTCCGCAGGAGAATGGAAACAAATGTGATGTGCGTTGGTGGAAACTGATGCGTAAAGGTGGATACGGACTGAAACTCGAAGGTGAGGGACCGTTGTCTGTTTCGGCTTTGCATTATTCTATCGGCCAATTGGATGATGGTAAGGAGAAGAACAATCGTCATTCCGAGTTGCTCGTTCCGGAGAATCTGACAAACTGGTGCATTGACAAGGTACAGCTTGGATTGGGATGTGTTACCAGTTGGGGAGCTGTTCCACGTAAGGAATACAGAATACCGATGGGTGATTATTCGTTCACATTCCTGTTGCAACCGATAAGATAAGGTTATATACTTAAATCTTGAAAGTTCAGCTTTAACTCCTGCAATTACCGGTTTTACCGGAAATAGAGCTATATATAATAAGGTATAGGCTCCGGCGAGAAGGGATATTCCCATATTGCCGGAGCCTTTCTTATAGTTTCAGATAACGCCGGATAAGGGTAACAAAATCTTTTCCGTATTTTTCTTTCTTGAATTCTCCCACGCCGCTGATCATTCCGAATTCATCGATGGTAGTAGGCTTGATGCTGCATATCAGATGAAGTACTTTGTCACTAAGAACAATGTAGGCCGGATATCCCTGCTCATCGGCCAGCTTCTTGCGATGCTCTCTGAGAATATCAAACAGAGCTTCATCCGAACTGTTTGTTGAGGCTGGCAAGGGTTGGGACTGTTTGCTTGCAGACGATGTCTTTGTAACTTTGGATACGGTGGTTTGCTCATGTTTGATAACGACCAGCATGGCTTTTGATTCACCGAACAAAACTTTCTTTCCGCTTTCTGTTATTTTCAGATGATTGTTTTCATTGTATGCTATCTCGAAGTATCCTAACTGAAGCATTTGCAGAAGATAGTCTTGCCAGTCACGTGCCGGTACGTCTCTTCCTGCACCGAAGGTCTTCAGCTTGTCAAATCCGTTTTCGGTTATTTCCTGGGTATAGTTTCCTCTGAGTACGTCAACAAGCAGGTGAGTGCTGATTTTCTGATCGGCTCTTATAATGGCACTCAATGCTTTTTGTACAAGAATGCTTCCGTCAAAACGTTGTGGCGGATTCTTGCAGACATCGCAATGGCCGCAATCGTATTCACGGCTTTCACCAAAATAGTTGAGCAGTATGCGGCGGCGGCAGATGTCGGCTTCGGCGTATTGCTGCATGCGGTGCAGCTTGTCCAGGTTTATTTCCTGCTGTGCGCTTTCGCTGGCAAACTTTGACAGCAGTATGATGTCGCTCATTGAATAGAATAATAACGTGTCGCTTTCAAGTCCGTCACGTCCGGCCCGACCTATTTCCTGATAAAAGTTTTCAATACTTTTGGGCAGATTGTAATGAATCACCCATCTGACATTTGACTTGTCTATTCCCATACCGAAAGCGATGGTAGCGCAAACCACCTGTACACGGTCATTGATAAAATCTTCCTGTGCCCTGTCACGTGCCTGCGGACTGAGGCCTGCATGATAGATGGTAGCAGATATTCCGTGTCTTTGTAAGGTTGCCGCCACAACTTCGGTCTTGTTGCGGCTCATGCAATAAATGATGCCGCTTTGGTTTTTATGTTTGTTGATAAATTCAAGGATGTTTTTTATCTTTTCCTTTTGTCGGTATCCTCTTCTTACATCAAGACTCAGATTGGGACGGTCGAACGAGGAAATGAAAATGCCCGGATTTTTTAATTGCAGTTGTTCTATGATGTCTGTTCGGGTAATCTTGTCGGCCGTAGCGGTCAGCGCTATCATGGGAATCCCTGGAAACTCTTTCCTTAATATTTTAAGTTGTGTGTATTCCGGACGGAAATCATGCCCCCATTGTGATATGCAATGGGCTTCATCGATGGCAAACAATGCAATTTGAATATCTTTTAGCAGAAAATTGACTTCGGTAAGCAGTCGTTCGGGAGATATATATAACAGTTTGATGTTCCCTTTCAGGCATTCCCTGCGTATATCCATATTTTCGGTATCCGTATTGCTGCTGTTGAATGCTGCTGCCTTTATTCCGTTTGCCTTTAAACTTTCAACCTGGTCTTTCATTAATGATATAAGTGGGGATATTACTACCGTGATGCCTTCCATCATCAGTGCGGGCAGTTGGTAGCATATGGATTTTCCTCCACCGGTAGGCATTAAAACCAGTGTGTCTTTGTGCGCTAATATATTGTTGATAATTTCCTGTTGGAGAGGACGGAATGTATCATAACCAAAGTAGGTCTTAAGCGTATGTAGCATATGAATGAGCTTGTTTTATATGTTTGTCTTGCAAAGATACACTAAAATTCGGCTTCAACCGGTATGGATTGTATGGATGGAATTTATAGTTATTGAAAGAAAGGCCTTTTTACAGGGCGAATTTTTTTTGACTAAAATGATATTGTACATTATATATTATAAATTGATAATTTGTAAATTTAATTTCGCTGTCAGAATGAAAAAATATGCAATACTCGTAACTGTAATGCATAAAAATAAATGTTTATGTAAAAGTCTATAATGAAAATTGAAGTTTCATTTCTGATTTCTTATAGAAAAGAATAGCTTTCATTTGTGAAAAAACGAAAGTTTTGCGAAAAACCAGATTATCTTATTCAGTTTCTTGTTATTACATGGTTTTGGACTGCCATATTTGAAAAGATGATAGTTTCATATGAAATTTGTAGAGTGAAATTGAAAGATGTGTATATTTTGTTTTTTATGTATAAATAAATCCCTCTGTTAATAATCTTTTTGAAAAAAAAGATTAACTTTGTATTGTGCAAAGAAAAAAAAATATGTTCTTTGTATAAATACAAAGGAAAAGAGCATTAACGTAAAAATCACTACAAGAACTTATGACTAAGACACCGAAAGATGTTGAGGGAGGTGAGGTGAGACGCCCCTACAATATCAGAGAAAAAAAAGAAAAGGATGCTGCTTATCGCTCCTTGATCCGTGCAGAACTTGCGGATGAATTGTATGATAAGATTGTGAATATCATTGTAGCTCAGAAGAAGTACAAGGATCCTGATTACTCGGCAAAGGAATTAGCCTCTGACTTGAAGACAAACACACGTTATCTGTCAGCGGTAATCAATTCTCGTTTCGGGATGAATTATTCATGTTTGGTAAACGAATACCGTATTCGTGAAGCTGCACATCTCTTGGTTGACCGTCGATATCTGGATAAGAACGTAGAAGAGATTAGCACAATGGTTGGATTTGCCAATCGCCAGTCTTTCTATGCGGCTTTTTATAAAATTAAGGGAGAGACTCCCCGAAATTACAGACGCAGACATTTAGAGAAAGCGAAATAAACGACAGTGTTTAATTTTTAAAGAAGGTTGTTTGAAACGTTTGTGTTTCTATGCAGGCTTTGCTATTGAGTGCTTAAATAATAGTTGAAGGTGCATTATGAATTCAGACTTTTGAAACAACCTTTTTCTTTTGTGATATTTTAAATATATGAATGTATGAAAAAAACAGTAATGCAAATGGCTGTAGCAACTATGTTATTGACTGCTTGCGGCACTTCAAAAAAAGAAGCGGTGCCTACCGACGATTTTAATTATACGGTAGAACAGTTTGCCGACTTGCAGATTTTACGTTACAAAGTGAAGGATTTTGATAAATTGACTCTGAAACAGAAAGAGCTGGTTTATTATCTTTCACAGGCTGCGTTGGAAGGACGCGATATCTTATTTGACCAGAACGGTAAGTACAATCTGATTATTCGTCAGATGCTGGAAACTGTATATACAGACTATCAGGGAGATAGAACCGACTCAAACTTCGTCAATATGGAAGTGTATCTGAAGAGAGTATGGTTCTCCAATGGAATTCATCATCATTATGCTGCCGATAAGTTTGTGCCGGGATTTACTCCTGAATTTTTCAAAGCTGCTTTACAAAGTGTAGACCAGAAAAAACTCCCGTTGGCCGAAGGTGAAACCTTGGATCAGTTGTGTGAAGAGGTCTTCCCGGTAATATTCAATCCGGAAATAATGAAAAAGCGGGTTAATCAGGCCGATGGTGAAGATTTGATTCTGACTTCTGCTTCCAATTACTATGAAGGCGTAACTCAGGCTGAGGCAGAGAAGTTCTACAACAGCATGAAGAATCCGAATGATACCATGCCTGTCATGTTTGGTATGAACAGCCGCCTGGTAAAGGAAAACGGAAAAATCTTTGAAAAGGTATGGAAGGTAGACGGCTTGTATGGAAAAGCTATTGAAAAGATTATCTATTGGCTGAAGAAAGCTGAAGGTGTTGCTGAGAATGACCAGCAGAAAGCCGTAATCAACAAGCTGGTTGAGTTCTATACAACCGGTGATTTGAAGACTTTTGATGACTATGCCATTCTGTGGGTAAAAGACCAGGATTCAAAAGTAGACTTTGTAAACGGATTTACTGAAAGCTATGGCGACCCGCTCGGATTGAAGGCAAGCTGGGAATCCATTGTTAACTTCAAAGATGAAGAGGCAACCCAACGTGCTGCTACACTGAGTGCCAATGCACAGTGGTTTGAAGATAATTCTCCGGTAGACAAACGATTCAAGAAGGAAACCGTAAAAGGTGTTTCGGCTAAAGTCATTACCGCTGCCATTCTGGGTGGTGACCTTTATCCGTCGACAGCCATTGGTATCAACTTGCCGAACTCCAACTGGATTCGCAGCGGACACGGTTCAAAATCTGTAACCATTGCCAACCTGACCGATGCTTACAATAAGGCTGCTCACGGAAACGGCTTCAATGAAGAATTTGTATACAGTGACACAGAACGTGCACTTTTGGATAAATACGGTGATTTGACCGGAGACTTGCATACCGATTTGCATGAGTGTCTGGGGCATGGTTCAGGACAGTTGTTGCCGGGAGTTGACCAGGATGCGTTGAGAGCATATGGTTCAACCATCGAAGAAGCCCGTGCCGACCTGTTCGGATTGTATTACCTGCCAGATGCAAAAATGGTTGAGTTGGGACTTACTCCGGATGCTGAAGCCTATAAGGGTGAATATTATTCATACATGATGAACGGACTGATGACACAGCTCGTGCGTATTGAGCCCGGAAACAATGTAGAAGAAGCACATATGCGTAACCGTCAGCTGATTGCACGCTGGGCATTTGAAAATGGAAAAGCTGAAAATGTAGTGGAAATGGTGAAGAAAGACGGAAAGACCTATGTGAAGATTAACGATTATGAAAAACTTCGTGGCCTGTTCGGTAAACTTCTTGCCGAGATTCAACGCATCAAGTCAGAAGGCGATTTCAATGCGGCACGTAATCTGGTAGAAACTTATGCTGTGAAGGTTGATCCCGAATTGCATAAGGAAGTGCTTGCACGTTACGAGAAACTGCATCTGGCTCCTTATAAGGGATTTGTCAATCCGGTATACGAGCTTGTAACCGATAAAGACGGAAATATTACCGATGTGACCGTTTCATACAACGAAGGTTATGCAGAACAGATGCTTCGTTACAGTAAAGAATATGCTAACCTGCCTTATCGTAACGAATAATTTCGTATGGATTTACAGGAAACCTTGAAGAATATAAAGACACAGTTCCGTTTGGGCATGAACGGAGCTGTGTCTAAAAGTATGCGCGATAAGGGACTCGACTACAAGCTTAATTTTGGAGTTGAAATCCCCCGCCTGAAAGAAATTGCGGCGCAATATCCCAAAGACCATCAGCTGGCGCAGGCTTTATGGAAAGAGAATATCCGTGAAGCGAAGATTCTGGCCGGAATGTTGCAGCCGGTAGACAGTTTCTATCCGGAAATTGCCGACATTTGGGTGGAGGATATGCATTATCCCGAAATAGCCGAGCAGACTTGTCAGAATCTGTTTCAGCATTTGCCCTATGCTTCGGAGAAAGCTTTTGAATGGATTGCTGACGAACGCGAATATTTTGCGGCATGCGGATATCTGATATTGGCCCGTTTGTTTGCCAAAGGACAGACCTTGAACGAACGTTCGGCCAACGAATACCTTGATCAGGTTGCGGCAGCACTGCAGTCGGAACCGTCGTTTGTACGCCGGTGCGCCTATGCATCCATTATTAAATACGTACAGTTGGGAAAGGCCGAAGGTGCGAAGGCCCTGAAGGCGCTCTTGCCCCTGAAAGATTCGGCCGATGAAGGCATACGGCTCATTTATGAGCAGATAAAGTTAGAGACAGAGTGGGAATAAATTCTCATATTTCTTATGGAAAGAACTCCGGTCAGATTTGAATTTTCAGACAAGAAAAAATCTGATTGGAGTTCTTTTTTTAATGTTATTCTTTTCTGATTCAGTAAAAAGACGTACTTTTGTTCGCGTTAACAACCCCTATTTGTTTTTTGACGTGGATAATGTAAAAGATAGAGTAAAACAGATATTTACTGAATATTTGCGAATTAACAAGCATCGTAAGACGCCTGAAAGATTTGCTATATTGGATGCTATCTATTCTATCGACGGTCATTTTGATATTGAAACACTGTATGGCCTGATGGTGGAGAAAGAGAATTTCCGTGTCAGCAGAGCCACTCTTTATAATACAATTGTATTGTTGCTTGATGCCAAACTGCTTATCAAGCATGTTTTTTCCAACAATACGGCGCAATATGAAAAATCATTCAACATAGAAACACATCATCATTTGGTATGCACTACCTGTGGAAAGGTTTCCGAATTTCAGAATGAGGAACTGCAGAAAGATATTGCCGAGACAGACCTGAAAAAGTTCCAGATGTCACATTACTCACTGTATATTTACGGTACATGCGGAAGATGTGCGGCATTGCGCAGAAAGAAAAAGAAAGAAGAAAAGAAAAAGTAACTATATTTAAAAAGAAAAGAATATGAAAGTAGATGTCTTGTTAGGACTCCAATGGGGTGATGAGGGCAAAGGTAAGGTTGTCGATGTATTGACTCCCAATTATGATGTGATTGCCCGTTTTCAAGGTGGACCGAATGCCGGCCATACTCTTGAGTTTGAAGGACAGAAATATGTGCTTCGTTCCATACCTTCAGGTATTTTCCAAGGCGATAAAGTGAACATTATAGGTAACGGTGTCGTTCTGGACCCGGCTTTGTTCAAGGCAGAAGCTGAAGCGCTCGAAGCTTCCGGACATGATTTGAAAGAACGTCTGCATATTTCAAAGAAAGCACACCTGATTCTTCCTACTCACCGTATTCTTGATGCGGCATACGAGGCTGCAAAAGGAGCATCAAAGGTAGGAACAACCGGTAAGGGAATCGGTCCTACTTATACCGATAAGGTAAGCCGTAACGGTTTGCGTGTAGGAGATATCCTGCTCAACTTTGAAGAAAAATATGCAGCAGCCAAAGCTCGCCATGAGCAGATTCTGAAGAGTCTGAACTATGAGTATGATATTACTCAGTTGGAGAAAGACTGGATGGAAGGCATTGAATATCTGAAGAAATTCCACCTTGTTGATAGCGAACATGAAATCAACAATCTGTTGAAAGAAGGAAAGTCTGTACTTTGCGAAGGTGCACAGGGTACCATGCTTGACGTTGATTTCGGTTCTTATCCGTTTGTAACTTCTTCAAATACGGTTTGTGCCGGTGCATGTACCGGTCTGGGTGTTGCCCCCAATAAGATTGGCGAAGTATTTGGTATCATCAAGGCATACTGTACCCGTGTAGGTAGCGGTCCGTTCCCGACAGAACTGTTCGACGAGACAGGAAGCAAGATACGTGCTATCGGTCATGAATACGGAGCTGTAACCGGTCGTGAACGTCGTTGCGGATGGATTGACCTCGTTGCGCTGAAGTATGCTATCATGGTAAACGGCGTAACACAGCTTATCATGATGAAGAGCGACGTGCTCGATGGATTTGATACCATCAAGGCATGTGTGGCTTACAAGGTAAACGGTGAGGAAATTGATTACTTCCCCTATGACATTACCGAAGGTGTAGAACCTGTATATGTAGAATTCCCGGGATGGAATACTGACATGACCAAGATGACCAGTGAAGACGAGTTCCCTGAAGAATTCAACGCTTACGTTTCATTCCTTGAAGAAGAGCTTCAGACTCCTATCAAGATTGTTTCCGTAGGTCCGGACCGTGAGCAGACTATTGTCCGCTATACCGAAGAATAACCGATAACTGTCGTTTTTGATATACATTAAAGGCAATGGATGGTTTTATCCCGTCAGGATAAAAATCGTCCGTTGTCTTTTTATTTTTTATAACTGGGCATTTTTAAATTCATATCCATCTTTTTTATTTTTATAAGTTATGCCTGACAGAAAACATCGTTATCATTTTCAGATTTATATCCATCTTTTTTAAATACTTCCTGTCTGGTAAAGATGTTTACATCGGATATAACATTATTTTACTAAAACAAATAAAAAAAAGGCTCGTTATGTTCAGAGTAACTGCATCTATTGCTATATTTGGCATATTGTTTGTAAAATATTAAACAGAAACTAATTAAAAACATAGAATTGATATTATGACTGGTGGATATTGGATCCTTTTTATTGCGGTAGCTCTGATAAGCTATCTGGTACAAGCTAACTTAAAAAGCAAGTTCGAACGTTTTTCAAAGATTCCGTTGCCGAATGGCATGACGGGGCGTGATGTAGCCATAAAGATGCTTCATGACAACGGTATATACGATGTACAGGTGATAAGCACACCGGGAATGCTTACCGACCACTATAATCCGATGAACAAAACGGTAAATTTGAGTGAAGGTGTGTATGGTGAGTGCAGCATTGCTGCGGCTGCCGTCGCTGCTCACGAGTGCGGACACGCAGTGCAGCATGCCCGTGCCTATGCTCCGCTTCGCATGCGTTCTGCATTGGTTCCTATCGTGCAGTTCTCTTCGAGCATTGTATCGTGGGTATTGTTGGCCGGTATGTTGTTGATGAATACTTTTTCCGGACTGCTCTTTTTGGGAATATTGCTTTTTGCCGTGACTACACTGTTCAGTTTCATCACGCTTCCTGTAGAGATTGATGCCAGCCGCAGAGCGTTGGTATGGTTGAATACAGCCGGTGTAACCAATGTAAATACACACGATAAGGCTACTGAAGCTTTAAAATCGGCTGCATATACTTATGTGGTTGCCGCTTTGTCATCACTGGCTACCCTGGTATATTATATCATGATTTACATGAGCCGTCGTGAGTAATACTCTTTGAGTAAATAACAAATCCATAATAAAAGGCCGGACTTGCGCTTGCAGGTTCGGCCTTTATTGTTATCGTTAAGGGCTGTTACCGGTTCGATATATTCAGCGTGTCAGTTGAAAGATAGGCTTTGGCAGGGCCAGTGACATGAATGACAGGGCGGATGCTTTCTGCCTTACTCTCGCTGATGAGGCCTTTCTGGGCCAGTTTATGTGCTATGAGACGATAGTATCCTTCGAGGCTTTCGCGCAGCTGCCCGTTCTCATCAAACGATGATTTGAAACGTTTGGGCTTGGGAATGATTGAAGCCATGTAGATAGCCTCTTCGGCAGTCAGTTGCGACGGGCGTTTGTTGAAATAGAATTCCGAAGCCTCGCGTGCACCATAAACCAGCGGACCCCATTCTATAATATTCATATATACTTCAAACATGCGTTCTTTGGTGCTCAGACGCTGGTTCTCTATCAGCCATACAATGAGTGCTTCTTCTATTTTCCTTGCAATGTTTTTCTTGCGGTTCAGAAATACATTCTTTACCAGCTGCATACTGATGGTACTTCCTCCGCGTGCGAACTTTCTTACTTCAAGGTCTTTGATAATGGCTTCGCGCATGGCGTCTATCAGAAAACCGTTGTGATAGAAGAACGCTCCGTCTTCACTTTGCATTACAGCCATCTGCAGCAGGGGAGAGATGCTGTCGAGCGGCGTGAAATGTTCCCATGAAGGTCCTACCGGGAAGTTTCGTACGGGAACTCCGTCTTCATAAGCCGTATATTCAAACTCATCGTTCATCTTGCACAGGGTGGCCTGTCCCATGTGTACAATCCGGAAATTTCTTTTTTTCAGTTCCGATTCCAGTTTCAGGCTGTCCAGCAAATTGAAGTCCACATCCAGCAGACCGTGATAAGAAAGTTCCCCTTCAGTTTTCAGCCCGTATAGGGAGTCGAACAATCCCTGAGGCAGTGAGCCGAACAATTGCTGTGCCGGGAACCACGGCTCGTTGATTTGGGCTGTGAAATGCCAGTTGCCCAGAGGCTTGTCACTCTTTGAATGTGTATTTTCAAGCCTGATGTACGGATGGAATGTGAGCTGGTTGAATTTTATGCAACTGGTGCTGTCCAGTTCCACAGCGTTGGCCGATATGTTCAGCCGGTACTCCAGTGCGCCCTTGTCAAGCTGTATGGTATCGGGCGAGATGGCCGGTTGGAACAGGTTCAGGCCAGACAGTTCAGCCAGTCCCTTTACAGACGTTTGATTCCTGCCGTCCGGAATCTCGGTCAGGCTGCATGTCAGTGTGTCAAAACGGATGTCCGTGTTGAAACGTCTTTGCAGATATGGCAGTTTTACCGGACAGTCTTGTGTGGAATGTATTTTCACGTGCAGATTCCGTTCTGATGGCGAAAGAAGTCCGGTTATGTTCCATGACTGCCTGTTCAGAGAATCTTCCGTAACATGCAGCAAAGTTTCGAAACGGTTGTCTTTAATGTTCAGTTCGGGAAGCCGGAATTGAACCGTATGGCTGTCATGTCTTTCGGTGAGCAGTAACTTGGTTATCGAACCGTTGTCGGGGATGCGCTCGTATATCCAGTTGAGTATCCTGTGTGCTCTTTGGGCATAGTTCGCTTCACTGGCTTCGGCACTGGTCTCGCTTGCTTTTCCCGAACTTCTGAACAGAAAGTCATAGTTGGCCACCGTGCTGTCTTTCTGCAGGTTGATGTGCAGATAGTCCATGTTGACCTCTTTTATCTGTATGTTTCCTGTCAGCATCTTCCAGAGGTCAAGGCGTATGTCAAGGTGCTTGAGGGTGACGATGGTATCTCTGTTTTCCGGAATTACCGACAGTCCTCTGAGACAAACCACGTTGCATCCTTCCAGTTTCAGCGATTCGTAACCCACTTTCAGCTGGAAGCGCTGTTCCATTTCGGCAATGCGCCGGTCGGCAATTCTGTGCAGCACGTATTGCCGGCATGCATAAAGGGTGAACATTGCAGCCAGAATCAGCAGAATAATTCCGGCAGCCATTCTTTTGGCAAGTAACCTGTTCATGACAATTTCTTATAAAAAGTCCTCTCTCATGTTTATAACCCATGAAATAGAGACCTGCTATGGATATTTTTTAGTTATTTTGCAGGCAAAAGTAGTTGATTTATTGTTTTTATAAATAAGAAAAAGAAGAATATTATGGACGCATTGGCGATAATTGATAAATACTATCCCGAAGAGAATGAATTGAAACATATCTTGTTGGTACATAGCCGTTCGGTTGCCGATAAGGCGCTGCAGATAGCCCGCCGTCATCCGGAGCTGTCGTTAGACTGTGCTTTTCTGGAAGAAGCATCATTGCTGCACGATATAGGAATCTTCATGACCGATGCTCCCGGTATCTTCTGTTTTGGTGACAAGCCTTATATCTGTCACGGAACGTTGGGGGCTGCACTGCTCCGTGAAGAAGGCTATCCCCGACATGCTTTGGTCTGCGAGCGTCATACCGGCGCAGGCATTTCGCTGAAGCAGATTCAGGAACAGAATCTTCCGATACCTCATCGTGAACTGGTGCCGGTAAGTATGGAAGAGCAGGTAATCTGTTTTGCCGACAAATTTTATTCCAAGACCAAACTTGACAAGGAAAAAACGGTAGAGAAGGCTTTGGCCAGCATAGAACGTTACGGTGAAGAAGGGGTAGAACGATTCAAAAAATGGTGCGAGATGTTTCTTTAACACCTAAAAATCAATAAAATTAGAAGATAACTTTCCTGTAATTACAGATATTATGTAATTTTGCCGACTAACTGTAAATAGTGTTTGATGAAATCGTTAAGAAACTGTCTATACATACCATTTATATTTTTGCTGGCATTGGTCATAATTCCGCAGGGAATGGATGCCCAGCGCCGCAAGGCAAGGCAAAAAAAAGCAGCCGATACACTGACTGCCGACTCTTTGAGACCAGTCGATTCTTTGTTTCGCGACTCTCTGTTCCGTGATTCTCTGATGGCCGATACCTTGCAGGCCGATACGGCTCAGGAGAAAAAAGACGCATTGGATGCCCCTGTAACTTTTTCTTCTTCCGATTCTATCGTGATGACTTCTTTTGACGGATTTGCCCGTATGTATGGTAATGCGAAAGTCAATTATCAGAACATAGAGCTTACGGCAGCCGTTATCGCCATGAATCTCGACAGCAGCATCGTTCATGCCAACGGTGTGGCCGATACGGCAGGAGTATTGAGCGGAAAGCCGGTATTTAAAGACGGTGAAACTCCGTACGAATCGGAAAAGATGAGCTACAACTTCAAGTCGAAGAAAGGTTTCATCAGCAACATTACTACAGAGCAGGGTGAAGGATTTATCACCAGTCAGAATGCCAAGAAAGGCAGTAACGAAGAGTATTACATGGAGCACGGACGCTATACTACGTGCGACGACCACGAGCATCCGCACTTCTATCTGGCATTGAGCCGTGCAAAGGTTCGTCCCAAGAAAAATGTCGTTTTCGGTCCGGCCTGGCTGGTTATCGCCGACGTTCCGCTTCCCATAGCCATTCCGTTCGGATTCTTTCCTTTCAGCAGCAGCTATTCGTCTGGATTCCTGATGCCGAGTTACGGTGACGAGTCTACACGTGGTTTCTATCTGCGTGACGGAGGATACTATTTTGCCATTAATGACAACATTGACTTGCGACTTACCGGAGGTATCTATACCAAAGGCTCGTGGGAGCTGAATGCAGCTTCTACCTATAACAAGCGTTATAAGTATTCGGGTAACTTCAGCTTTAACTATCAGGATATCAAAACCGGAGATAAGGGAATGCCCGACTATACGGAGACACAGAGCTTCCGTCTGCAATGGACACACCGTCAGGATGCGAAGGCAAATCCCAATACAAACTTCTCGGCCAGTGTGAACTATTCTTCTACAAGCTATGACAAGAACAACCTGAACAGTTTGTACGACCCGAATCTGTATTCACAAAGTACCAAGGCGTCAAGTATCAGTTACTCGCGTACGTTCCCTGATATAGGACTTACGCTTTCAAGCACGTTCAACGTGTCTCAGAACACCCAGGATTCAATCGTTTCACTTACCGTGCCCGACCTGAATATCAACCTTAACCGTATCTATCCGTTCAAACGTAAGAAGATGGCGGGTAAGGAACGCTGGTATGAGAAAATTTCATTGCAGTATACCGGTCAGCTCAGTAACAGTATTACCGCAAAGGAAGATTATATCATGAAGTCTAATCTGGCCAAGGACTGGCGTAACGGTATGAAGCATTATATTCCTATTCAGGCTACCTTCTCCCTGTTCAATTATATCAATGTAACGCCTTCGTTCAACTATACCGAACGCTGGTATACAAACAAGGTGAAGCAGTCGTGGGATGCGCAGACACAACAGGTGGTGCGCGATACCATTTACGGGTTCAACCGTGTATATGATTATAACTTCAGTATCTCGGCCAATACCAAGCTGTACGGATTCTATAAGCCGCTTCCGCAGATATTCGGTGATAAGATAGAGATGATTCGCCATGTCATCACACCGAGTGTGAGCTATAGCATGTCACCGGACTTCAGCAGTTCGCGTTACGGTTATTATGATACCTATGTATATACCGATGAAAACGGCGAAGTATATACCAAGCAATATTCCTTGTATGAAGGTTCTCTTTACGGAGCGCCAAGTGCGGGTAAGACCGGAAGCTTAACATTCTCCTTGTCGAACAATCTTGAAATGAAGGTCAAGTCCGACAAAGACTCTACCGGTGTGAAGAAGCTGAGTCTGATTGATGAGTTCCGGATTGGAATGTCATATAACCTGGCGGCGAAAGAAAAGCCATGGAGTGATATGGATATGACACTGCGACTTAAGTTGTCAAAGAGCAAGACCTTCAACCTTTCGGCACGCTTTGCCACCTATGCATATGAGTTCAATGACCGTGGTCAGGTAGTTGAAGGTAACCGTACCGAATGGTCATACGGACGTTTCGGACGTTTCTCGGGAATGAGTCAGAACTTCTCTTATACCTTCGATAACAATACGTGGAAGAAATGGTTCTCAAAAGATGATAAGGATACGGCGAATACAGAAACCGAAGATGATGAATATGCGGATGAGGAGAACCTGGACGAGAACCAGCCCCGACAGGAAAAGAAGAAAGTCAGCGCCGAAGTGGATGAAGACGGTTATCTGAAATTCAACATGCCGTGGTCACTTACCGTTTCATACGGTATCACCATGAGCGAAGACCGTTCGGCAAAAATCAATATCAAGACCATGCGTTATCCGTACAAGTTTACGCAAAACATGAACTTCAGCGGTAACGTCAAGCTGTCTGAGGGATGGAATGTAAACTTCTCCAGCGGATATGACTTTGAGGCCAAGAAAATATCAATGACCAGCGTGAACATTACCCGTGACCTTCACTGCTTCAGTATGAGTTGCGGACTTGTGTTTGGTGCTTACCAGTCATATAACTTCTCAATCAGTGCCAATGCAAGCATGCTGAAAGACGCGCTGAAGTGGGATAAGCGAAGCAGTTATAGCAGCAACGTAGAGTGGTATTGATAATAGCAGCTTCAGAATATGAATGCGGCCCGTATCTGTTCCTGTTGAAGATACGGGCCGCATTTATTTTTATGTAGTTTGCATGACAGGGTGTTACCATTCAATCGGTGTTTCTCCGTGAGCCTTCAGATAATCGTTTGTCAGGCTGAAATGATGATTGCCGAAGAAACCGTTGTAGGCCGACAGGGGAGACGGATGAGCCGAGGTCAGTACCAGATGTTTGTTACGGTCGATAAACGCACCCTTTTTCTGTGCATATGCTCCCCACAGGATAAATACCAGGTGTTCCCGCTCTTCTGCCAGTACGCGTATGGCGGCATCGGTAAACTCTTCCCATCCTTTGCGCTGGTGTGAGCCTGCCATGTGGGCACGTACCGTCAGGGTAGCGTTCAGTAGCAGCACTCCCTGTTCAGCCCAGCGGGTAAGGTCTCCGCTCGACGGTATCGGTGTACCCAGATCCGCCTGTATTTCCTTGAATATGTTTACCAGTGACGGCGGAAAAGCGATGCCATCGTTTACAGAGAAACAGAGGCCGTGAGCCTGTCCCGGTCCATGATACGGGTCCTGACCGATGATTACCACCTTTACCTTGTCAAAGGGACAAAGGTTGAAGGCATTGAATATAAGTTTTCCGGGAGGATATATGGTAGTTTGCTGGTATTCCTTTCTGACGAAATCGGTCAAGTTGATAAAATACTCCTTTTCGAATTCGGGTGCCAGATGCCTTTTCCAGCTGTCTTCTATCTGTACGTTCATTGTGTTGTATATTTAATAAGGTTCATCTTGACAGCAAACATACAAATATTCCGTGAATAAATCTTCATAACTCTCTTCAATAGATGCCAAAAAAATCCCCATGCGGCCTTTACCGTCCGGGAGCAGTACGGCAAGGGCAGGCATGGGGGAGTAATATATAAAATACGTATGGCTCTTAAATCAGGGGGATATTGTTTGCTGCACAGGTCTGTCTCATCTCTTCCGGCCATATGCTGGCCTGTATCTCTCCGATATGCGCCTTGCGCAGGTAAATCATGCAGAGGCGTGACTGTCCGATACCTCCTCCTATACTGAGAGGAAGTGAGCCTTCAAGCAGGCGTTTGTGGAAATACAGTTCCTTGCGTTCTTCTTTTCCCGAGAGGGCAAGCTGGCGCAGCAGCGCTTCTTTATCCACACGGATTCCCATTGACGACAGTTCTATGGGGCATTCCAGAATATCATCCCATACCAGCAAGTCACCGTTCAGACCGTGATATCCGTCTTTATTGGCCGATGAATAGTCGTCATAGTCCGGAGCACGGAGGTCATGCGGCTTTCCGTCTTCGAGGTTTCCTCCGATACCCATAATGAATACCGCCTTGTGCTCTTTGGTAATCAGCATCTCACGCTCTTTCGGAGTCTTGTCGGGATAAAGGCGTCGCAGTTCTTCCGAATGGATGAAGAATACTTCCGGTGCCAGAAACGGTTCTATCTGCGGATAATTCTCGCAAACCATATATTCCGTGCGCAGCATCGCCGCATAAATCCTCCTTACGATACTTTTTAGAAAGGCAAGATTGCGCTGTTCGGCTGTTATTACCTGCTCCCAGTCCCATTGGTCCACATAGAGCGAGTGCAGGTTTCCCAGTGATTCGTCGGCGCGTATGGCATTCATATCGGTATATATTCCATATCCGGGGGCAATGCTGTAGTCGGCCAGAGTAACTCTTTTCCATTTAGCCAGTGAGTGAACCACTTCCGCCTTTGCATCATTCAGGTCTTTTATCGGGAATGTCACGGCACGTTCCACACCGTTCAGGTCATCGTTCAGTCCGGTCCCTTTTAATACGAACAGGGGGGCAGTCACTCTTCGCAGACGCAGTTCAGACGACAGGTTTTGCTGGAAAAATTCCTTTACCTTCTTGATACCCAGTTCTGTCTGCTTCAGGTCGAGTAAAGGCTTGTAGTCTTTTGGTATTATCAGATAGCTCATATTTGTATTTGGTATTTACTTATTAATTAAAAATATCTCTATTTGGTTTCACTTTGCTTGCAAATATATATAATAGTTTTTATTATGACATAATATTATGCAAATAAATATCATTTGTGTAATAGAAATAATACGGATGCCAAGAAAAAAGTAGTTTATCGTTAGGTGAGTTGTGTATTATTTGTTATTTTTGCGCAGTTTTCTGCCGAAGGGCAGTAAAAAAGATATTTCCATGCTCCCATAGTTCAATGGATAGAATACCGGATTCCGGTTCCGACGATTGGGGTTCGACTCCCCATGGGAGTACTTTTTGAACGACTAGACTATTGATAATCAGTGGTTTAGTCGTTCTTTTTTTATTAAGGTTCCCCGATAGGTTCCCCGCAATATTTAATCATTCGTAAAAGCATAACCTTACTAATGGCAGATTCTAAATCATTAACAATGTTCCTATATCAAGTAACTACTGTAATTCTAATACTATAACAGGTACAAATTCTATTCTAACACAAATATAATCTTTTCTATAAGATAAAAAAATCAGCCCAAAACATACATTAACAATTTATTCTTTTAATCAAACCCTGAAATAATTTTCTTCTTCTCCAGACATCATAAACCACAATAATTTCATTTAGTACTTGAAAAGAAGGTAATTCTAGTAAGAATCAATATCAGATTCAACGAAATATAACCCAATCTGTATATCACACTTATCTTCAAGTTTCTTCATTTCTGATTTTATAATAACAAGCAATTTTATCCTTCTATATTTTGTTTTCTGTATTTAATTTCAGATTTATGGCTACAATGCAAAAAGGGAGACAGTTATAAGGTATAACGATCTCCCATACTACTCTAATTTTGTCATTTCACTTTTACTCTCAGCACAATTGAGCTGTTTCCTACCTCCAGTCATGCATCGTCAATTTTGTCTCCTCCCAACAGAACAGCACTCTTCTCGTAAGCCTTAATAAATTCTCCCTGGTCAAGGTTATAATTTACAAAACTGATATATGGCATCGGAGGCAGAGGAGAAGGTAATCTGAATCCCTGAAAGCCATCACCTGAAATTATAAAGCTATCAGCACAGTAAATGTCTGTCTTTGGGTTAGCTCCTATTGTTGAATAATCCAAATGTCTATTAAAGTACATTGCAGCTACACATCCTAAAGTATACAACTTAAATTTAACTTTATTCTCTCCCACATAACAATCCAAATCTTTCTGAACTGACTCTTCAATTTCAGCTGTTGATTGTAACAGCAGACAAGAAAGAGGAACTATCTAACAGCGAGTACAACAAAGCCTATCGGGAGGTCGAAGATGTTGCCCTCGGCAGGTATGACCAAAGGCAGAAACAGAGACATTCGATGAAGATGTAGTCCTCAAAAGTGAAAAAATGCACGACTTTTGCGAAATTTTCCTGAAAATATTTGTTATCAGAGAATAAAGCAATACATTTGTAACGATAGTTTCCGCCACGCCTCTTTATAATGCGTACCTGGGCGGAACTTTTATTTTATATACGATGCTAACATATACCAAACAGCCACAAAGTATAGCAGACCAAATATTAATGCTTAAACAACGAGGGTTGGAGTTTGAGAATGAGAGTGCTGCTTATCATAAACTTGGAGCAATCAGTTATTTCAGATTAGCTAATTATTGGAAACCTTTTGAAAGCGACAAAGTAAATCATATATTCAAACCGAATAGTGTGTTATACTTTTTATTGATTATCAAATAGATAATAAACAACTTTAATATGTCTTTTATCAAAGAATTATTTAGAAAACGTAGCAACTACAACGACCCAGATCAAGCCACAATGCAGGAAAACAGCCTTGAGAAGCTGTCTTCTGGTATCTATACCGAGGGTGAGCGTTTCGTCTTTGAACTTCTACAGAATGCTGTGGACGCTCATAGTGGTGATGATTGCCTGAACGTTGACATTCGAATACAGGATGGTTATCTAATCTTTATGCATAATGGTGATAAATTTACAGAGGCGGACATAGAAGGTATATGCTTTGTCGGCAGAAAGGGTGACAAGGTAACCAATGCAAAGAAGATTGGCTACAAGGGTATTGGATTTAAATCGGTTTTTGGAATTTCATCAAAAGTGTTCATTCATACGGGATATTTATGTTTCCGCTTTGACAAAGACTACTGGACAGGGTATTGGAGTAAGAATTGGAATAGTACGTTAGGTCCTATGCCTAAGAACGTTTCTGATTACACAATGCCATGGCAGGTTATTCCGATAGAGTCTGAGGTGCCCGTACATGTGGATGAGGGAAATGCTAATGTTGCGACATACATAGCTATTGATAGTGAAGACGAAGAAAAATTGGCAGGAAATGTAATGGGACTAATGCGTTCATGCCGTTTCCTGATTTTTCTCAAAGATAAAAATATCAGAATGTCTTTCACATGCAATGGCCACCCTCAATGTTCAATAGAAAAGCAAACTCAGAATGGAGAAGTTGTACTCTCTGTAAATGGACAGGAAGAAAGCCGATGGATGGTTTACCAAAATTCTGAGGTTCCATTGAATCTTACTGAGGAGCAAAGAAGACGTATAGAAAAGCACAAGAGTACACCTGATAAATTAAAGAATGCAACGTCGTTTGATTTGTCATTTGCAATTGCCATTGAAAACGGTAAATTGAAAAAGACTGAAGATTCAGTTTTCTATACATATTTGCCTACATCATACCGTTTTGGTGAGGGGTTTCCGTTCCTCGTCAATGCGAACTTCATTACCGATGAAGGACGCCAGCACCTAGATGTGGATGCAGAATGGAATAAGGTTCTAATCAAGAAAATTCCAGAAGAGTATCTTCGTTGGATTTCTACGTTATCCAAGTTGCATTCCAACTATTATGAAATATTGCCAAAGAAGTCATATGGTAATGGCAATGACTTAGAAAAAGCCTATACAGAAGCAATAACCGATGCTCTGAAGAAAATCGCATTTATACCAGCCCATAAGAATAACAATTTGTTGAAAGTAGAAGAAGCTTTTGTTGACAGAATTGGACTAACTACACAAATTGGAGCTGATATTCTTTTGGGGCATATAAATCGTAAAAATGCTACGACTTTCACAGAAAGGAGTTTGATTGCAAATAAGGGTGTTACAATACTTAAAGGTTATGGTGTGACCACGTTCGAAAAGGAGGATTTGAAAGAGTTCTTCGAGGACGAGAATGTATTTGAAAATCTTACTGTTGAAGAAGATGTGAAGCTTGTAAGATTCCTCCACGCTTATTTTGTAGAAAACAAATCAATGCAGGCCTCTTTGATTGACATTCTGACGTCAACAAAGTTCCTTCTCGACAAAAATGGAACGCTGAGAACTCCTGAAGAAACTCAATTTCCATCAGATTTTAGGAATGATTTTTCAGATGATGCTATCGTACTTGACGATACGATATTAGAAAATATCGGTGGTACAGATTCTGAGATTTATATATGGTTGGAGCAACTTGGAGTAAAAGAGGCTTCCGACATAAGCGTTATTGAACAAGTTATTTGTCGCTCAAACTATGTTACAATTGACAATGCCATTGAAGTTGGCAAGTTCCTTTTCAAGGTGTTCAAACGTGAAAATTTCTTTGACAAAATATCTTCTTATACGCTAAGTAAAATCAAATTCCTCACAAAGAAGGGTGCGCTAATAGATGCAAATCATGCTTATTTGGGAACTGACTATAAACCTGATGTAGATTTGGAACCAGTATATGACGAGGATATCTATATAAGCGAATCATATATTGAAGACAAGAGCGAAAGAGACCTTTATAAAGTTTTCTTCGGTAAATTCGGTGTATCTTATTCGCTTAAACTGGCTGTGCGCGAATTCCCATGTGACGAGTACAATAGCATAGCGCATTTGAACAGTATAATAAAGCAAACGGAGAAAGAGTATTGGAATTCTTATGACGGGCGAAGATTCTATTTCTATCCTAGATATTTCAAAGTTCACTATGCTCCTCTTATAACTTTTCACACAAGTAATCATCAACTCTGTAAAATTGTCTGGACATCGATTCTTGCTTCCAAACTTGATGCAGATGGTGATAGTATTACAGGTAATTCTGGTTTTATCAATAGAACATTGTCTTATTCTTCCTACAGCAATAGAAATCTACCATTCATAGATGGAATGCTAAACACTATCCAGAAACTACCTGCAGTTGATGGTACCATGAGGTTATCCCGAGAAATGCTCTATAATTCGGAAATCAATAAAAGTCTTGCTGGAAAGTATCTTCCAATCATAGATGTAGATTGTGAGATTGACGAATCATGGAACAACACCTTACAGTTGAAAAGAGATCTGACCATATCAGATTTGCTTGATGTGTTAACTTCGATTTCGGAAGACGAAACCAATATTGAAGAGAACAAAGATCGTATTTGCAAGATCTATGAAAGAATAGTGGAAATTGGTATTGGTTCCTCTTCTGTTCGCGAGCAAATTAAATCTTGGGCTGAAAATAAAAAAATCCTTTCGAAGGAAGGTAAATTCGTATGCCCCTCTGAACTTAGTCATATTACATTGGATGGATTCAGAGCTCAGAACCAAGTCTATATCAGCAAGTGCAAAGAAAAAGACAATATACTGAAACTTCTATCACTCATGGGAGTAAGGATTATTACAGAGGATAATGTCAATCCAACATTTGAAGGAAAAGATACCAATACTGATATCACGAATCGACTGTTATCCGTGTTACCAGCATTGGCAGTTCTTAAAAGAGACTGCAATCAAGATAAATCATATCAAGAAAGCAAAGTTTATCTGCAGAAAAAGATAGAGAATACCATATTCTATCAATGTGAGAGTATAGCTTTGGCCTATGATGATTCTGGTGATACAATTTCAAAGATAACTTTTGCACAAGACGGCAAATTTTATTTTACCGGCGAACTGCGTCCGGCAAAGATAGAGCCACTTCTTCAACCATTGTGTTCTTATCTTGGAATCCGTGGCAAAGAGTGTGAAATGTTTGTCATACTGACGGAGTCAAGTTTTTCAGGTATTGTTGAATACCTAAAGGACAAGGAGTACGACGTTTCTCCTATCGAGGAAGAAATGTCGCCTGCACCAATAGAAGGAGCTTCGGGATTGTCTGTTGTTTCTGTAGGTGGACAGATCGGTGGTGGCATTGACAAATCTGCGCAAATTGCAGATAGCAATGAAGCAAAAGCTCTGGTCCTAGCAAAGCTTGAAACAGAAGGCTTTGACGTTAGTAATGTTGATGCTGATTGGTCTGTAATTGAAGGCGTAAAAAAAGATGGTGTTTCATATCCACTTGTTGTAAAAAGCTGCAAGAACTGGAATCACGAATTGTTCTTAAATCCAACAGAATGGAAGGAATTGTTTAAACCTAATTCTATGTTATGGCTGCATTTGGGCAATCGTGTTGTTGTACCAATCAAAGCACATGAGCTGTTCACATATCAAGACAAACTGACTCTTACATTCGATACCGTTAACCTGCTAATGGATGATAGAATAGAGAAAATTATGGAGGTTATGCGCTATTTTAACAATGTGCATCTTGATGTTGCGACTCTTAATCCAGACCAACATAGAGCAGAGCGTCTCGAAGATTACCTCTTTAATGCCAACAATCCTGATAATAGTGATTTAGCACCAGCAAAAATTGATTAGTTATGTTATATTCAAGGAAAGAACACTACCTCTTTCTGGAGGAAGAACTTAGAGCTGAGTCCGACCAGTTTAAGCAGAAATTAGATACAGCAGCCTCTTACTTGTTAAATGAGCGTGAAGAATTATTCATTGCTCAATTCGTAAAAATAGAGGATGGTGAAATGATTTTGAAGTTCAGTACGAACAGAGGACTACCCCGCAAAGGCGAATACCTATATTGTTTTACCACCCCTAGTTATCTGCATCAATTCAAGGAATGGGGAAATATTACCTATGGCGAACTCCTTAAGCAAAAGGGATTCGCCACCGAGTTGATTTGCATTTGGCAGTCTTCACTAAAGGATGATCCAAAGCATTGTATTGTAGGATTCCGTGGTGTCGATCTGGAATTTGCAGAACACCTGGAGGGGTATACTGGGGCTTTCTTAATTCTTGGTCCGAACGTTCCTCCAACTCAATATATCAGTAATTTACAATCCGTAATTAGAGATGTTGCGGATCCTCGTATTGACAACCTGCTTGAAGGTAATGTTGAACAGTTCGAAGATGAACCTCAATCCTTAAATAGTGCTACAAATATATCGGATTTTATCATTGCACAGCTTGGGTTAACTGACGATGTAATACTCCAAGGCCCTCCTGGTACTGGTAAAACCTATCAGATTGCTTCTATATGCAAGAAACTTTGTAAAAAAGATGCTTCTGTTTTAGTAACAGCTCTCACCAATCGCGCATTGATGGAAGTTGCTAGTAAGGAGGAACTTTCGTATATGCTAAATAATGGCAGAATTCATAAAACAAAAGTTTCTGTGGATGAAGCCAAAGAATTACCAGCTCTTGATAATGTAAAGAGTATCAGCCCTGCACCTGGACATATTATGCTTTCGACCTTTTATATTACGAGTGGCGAAGTTAATAACGAAAACTTCATGACTCCGTTTGATTATGTAATCATGGATGAAGCAAGTCAAGCACTATTGGGGATGTGTGCAGTTGTAAAATTGTTAGGTCGAAAGTGTCTTTTTGTAGGAGATAACAATCAGTTGGCTCCAGTAATCGCAATCAATGAAGATAGAATAGCACGAAGAAATTATCATTTCTATGTCAACGGATTGTTGTCATTGAATACGATAAGTAAGATTCCATCATATAGACTATCTGAGACTTACCGTTTAACAAAACGAGCTGCGGAATTTACAGGTCAATTCTATAATGGAACACTCACGTCAGTGTCGGATGCTAAAGTGCCTTTTCGCTATGACGATTTGCAAAATTCAATTGCTGCTTTTTTCCATCCTTATGGAGGTCCTACTTTAATAAAAACAGATTTACCTTTAGGAGATAAAAAGCCTGTGCTTGCATTGCAGCTGACGACTTTACTTGTTTCTGCCTTACTCGGCCGAAAAGAGAGATTGCATGTGTCTGTATTGACTTTCTACATAGAAACGACAAAAGCTCTACAGAAAACCATATATCAAACTATTGGCGTACATAACAACTTGCTGATAGATACAGTATCCCGAATACAAGGACTTACAACTGATGTTGCTATCTACGTCATTCCCAACACGTCATACTATAGGCTTCTCGAGAGAAGGCTTTTTAATGTTGCTACAAGTCGAGCACGAAGACATACAATCATCGTGTGTGACAACATGATTATGAAACATCTTGAAATAGTTGATGCAGATGTTCGAAAGTTCTTTGTGAATTTGGATGCAGAGTCTTTTTATCTGCCAATTAAGACACAAACCAACGCATTCATTGAGGGTAGGCAGAATGAAGAAGAGATTCTTTATGAGCATGAAACAGAGAAGTCTTTGAATGAATAAATGTAAGCATTCGGTAAACCACGTATTTTCGTCTCCAACTTCCGTCATTAACTTTACGCTCAAAAAGTAAAGTTATGATGACACGAGAAGAAGTAGCAGAGATAATAAACTACTGCAAAGAACACAAAGTGACTTATAAGTCAAGACTGGAAGAATTGAACATCCCTGTATGACGGTTTTATGACAGCAAATCCCGTTATGCTGTCGAGGAATCATCTGGTAAAACGGCTCAAGGTGAGTTTATCGAGCTTCCGCACAGTGGATCTTTTGTTCCGGTTCCTTCATTTGGCGGTACAACCGGACGTAAACAGAAAAGTACACCGACCACGCCAATCGGACTGAAAGAGATAGAAATACGTACGCCGTCCGGTAGTGCCATACGCATTTGTGGTGAGCTAAATGAAAAGGAACTGTTTTCAATCATCCAAGCCTGCAGCCATGTTCAGCCTTAACGACAGTATGCTCTATCTGTTGTATAACCGCCCGACTGATATGCGCAAAAGTTGCTATACTCTCAGCGGTATCATCACCGACACCATGGGGCAGGACCCCTGCAACGGCAATGTATACATCTTCATAAACCGTGCCCGTGATCGCATAAAGCTTCTGCATTGGGAGCCGGGCGGCATGGTTCTGTATTCCAAACTTTTGGAAGCCGGTACCTTAGGCAAGTCTGATTCTGCCAGTGATGATGAGGTCTATGCAAATATAGAATGGCGGGAACTTGTCATGATTGTGGAAGGTATCATGGAAGCCCGCGATTCGCGACGCACAAGACTAGAAAACCTGCAAAAACTTCGAAGATAGTACTGCTTTTTACCCTTTTTGCTTTTGTATGTCATTGGATTTTAGTATATTTACATTGTAAAACAATGAAATACGGATGCTTACAGAAGAACAGGAAAAAGCCTTATTGGAAGAGATTGAAACGCTTCGCCAGGATAAAGCGATGCTTATCAGCAGGGTTGCTTCACTGGAGCAGTCTCTGTATTGGCTCTGAAAGAAAATCTTCGGCCGGATGAGTGAGAAGAATCTTCCGCTTGACCCCAACCAGCTTCTTCTGTTCTCAAAAGAAGAGATGTCCTCCATGGAAATATCACAGATGGAGGAGGAAGTACGCAAAAGCGATGAAGAAATCACCAGAACCATAAAAGTCAAGGAGAAGCCGGCTCGTAACCCCCTGGATACATCTTCTCTTCCGGTAGAAGTTGTTGAACTTTACCCCGAAGGTACAACTGATGCGGAAGGCAGGCTTAAGGATGACTTCATTGAAATCGGAAAGGAAGAGAGTTCACGTCTGGAACGTGTTCCGGCAAGAGTATATATCCTGAAGACCGTCCGTCACAAGGTGATAAGTAAATCCGATATGGAAAAATATCCCGAGGAAAGGCAGATTCTGATTCACCCGCTTCCTCTTGTCCCAGTCAGTAAATGTATGGCAGGCGCCTCGGTCCTGACGGACATTATCATCGGCAAGTTCATGTATCATCTCCCGTTCTACCGTC